>CAMYIZ010000070.1 GCA_947258585.1 uncultured Haliea sp.
CAGCTGCGGGAGCCGGGGTTGCCGCGGCCGCCCTGGCGGCGTCTGCCTCGGCCTTTGCGGCGGCCGCCTCGGCCCGGGCTTTTTCCCGCTCCCTGCGGGCCTGGGCCATCTGTTCCGCCAGCGTGACGTTCTCCGCCTGCAGGGCCACGTTTTCCTCTGCCTTGGCCAGCAGTGCCTGCTCGGCATCGGATTTGTAGACCAGCTGATCGTCCGCAAGGCCCCAGGCCTGACGGTACCAATTCAGGGCCACAGTCTTGTCCTGCGGCACTCCCTTGCCGGCCTCATAGAGAGTGCCGAGATTGAACTGGGCACCCTTGTGGCCCTGCCGGGCGGCCCTCTCAAACCACAGGGCCGCCACTTCATAGTTGGGTTCCGTGCCCAGGCCGCGCTCGAATATTTCACCGACGGAGTTCTGGGCATCGGCATCGCCGGCCTCGGCCGCCGGCAGCCAGACCCGCAGCGCGGTCTTGTAGTCAGCCCGGTCGAAGGCCACATACTCACCGCCGCGCAGGCGGCAGTCCTGGGCCGTCGTGCGGGTCGGCCGCCGCGGCGTGAGGTAGGTGGAATTGCCCAACTGGCGTACCTGCCCCGGCAACAGGCAGTCTACAATGTACAGGTCCGCCACCGCGGCACCCTCGGGAATCTCGACCGGCCCGCTGGGACCTGCGGCGCAGGCGGCCAGCAGGACAGAGGCCGCTGTGGCCAGCAGGGCATTGCGCGCCCTGCGGCCAGCCGCTCGCAGGGATGGCGGTTCTACTCTGGTCATGGTGAAGCAACCCGCTGTTGATTTCATGGGAGCACTGAACATAGTTCATTCGTGGATGTGCCACAACCGGCAGTGGCTGGTTTTGTTAACTGTGTCGCTCCTCGCTGCCTGCGGCGGCATCCCGGATGCGCGACAGCTTGCCGACCGGCACGAACTCCTGCTGGAGCAGGTCGCGGGGGGCCCGTTTGTTCTCCCGGTATTGCTGCAGCCGGGCCTGCTGCCGGGGCGGCCGCTACATGTCTATCTGGAAGGCGACGGCCGGCCCTGGCTGCAGCGGGAGCGCGCGCCCAACCCCACCGGCCGCGGCACGATAGCGCTGGAGCTGATGCTGGCGGACCCGCAGCCGGCGCTGCTGCTGGGCCGGCCCTGCTATCACCAGCAGGGGGTGCCTCTTCCCCCCTGCGAACCGGGTTTGTGGACCGGGGGTCGCTATTCGCAGCCTGTACTGGACGCGCTGGCAGCCGCACTGGAACAACTGCTTGCGGCGTATCAACCCGGGTCGCTGGTGCTGGTGGGTCACAGTGGCGGTGGCGTGCTGGCCCTGCTGCTGGCACAGCAGCAGACGTTGCCGACCACGGTCGTGACCGTGGCCAGCAACCTGGATACGGCCGCCTGGACCGAGTACCACCGGCACCTGCCGCTGCGCGACTCCCTGAATCCGGCCCTGGATATTGCCCCCGGCACTGCCTTTCGCCAGGTGCATTTCGCGGGCAGCGAGGACCCCGTGGTCCCCCCCGAGACCACGGCGCGTTACCGCGAGCGCCACCCCGACGCCGAATACCATCTGTTGCCGGGGTTTGATCACAGCTGCTGCTGGGTCAGAGAGTGGCCGGAGCTGCTGGCCAGGGTGCTGGGGGCGGACAACTGACACCCGGGCTGCAGGACGGCAGGACGGCAGGATGCCCGGCGCCAACGGCAGATGCCTAGTCCGGATTGCGCTGCGCGCGCAGGCTGTCCCGCAGCTTTAGCAGTCGGGAATCGTTGGCCAGGTACTCGTTTTCATCCGCATAGGCATCCATCAGTTTCAGCAAATAGCCCTGCTGCCGCGGTGTGACCATGGTCGGCGCGACGTCGACCAGGTGCTGCACCAGCATTTGCAGCCCCTGTTCCGCTTCCGGGTTGCGGGGATGCAGCGCATAGGCGGCCGTGAAATAGCGCGAGGCGCCGTCCCAGTCGCCGATTTCCGCCGATTGCTGGCCGCGGTCGATGTGCCCGCGAAACTCATTCTGGACCTGCAGCGGCAGCTCCGCGAAGGGTACGGCCGGCCCCTCCGGCTTGCTCGCCTCCCAGGCAAAATAGCCGGAGGCCAGCGCCAGCACCAGCACCATGGCCATCAGGATCCGGTTGCGCCGGCTGGTGCCGGAAAACTCCTTGAGGAACTGCTCCGCGGTCGGCGTCCGGTCTGCACGCTCCAGCGCGATCGCGGCGGCAATGGCTCGCCACTGATGGCGCTTGAGGCCCTTGATGGGCTGCGGTTTCAGGCCCTGGTCCAGGGCGTCCAGGGCGGTCCTGCCGCCGAAGGGATGCACACCGGCGTACAACTGGTAGGCGATCAGCCCGAGGGCGTAGACATCGTCCGCGGGGTGGGGGTCGCTTTCCCTGCGGAGCATCTCCAGGGAGGCGTAACGCAGGGTCATGGCCCCCAGCTCGCCGGCGTCGAAGCTGTCCTTCTGCACCGCGGAGTCCATGATGCGGGCGATGCCGAAGTCGAGGATCTTGACCCGGCCATCGGTGGTGACGAACACGTTGTCCGGCTTGAAGTCCGAGTGCACAAGGCCGTTTTCATGGGCGTAGGCAAGGCCGCTGGCCATCTGCTCGATCAGGGTTTCGTTGCTCGGCTCCCTGCCCTCGTCGAACTTGATGTTCTTGAGACCGGACAGGGCGTCACCCGACAGCATTTCCATGGTCATGTAGACCCGGTCACCATCGCGGTCGAAGTCGTACACGGTCAGGACGTTGGGGTGGGCCAGCTGCTGGGATTTCTTGGCTTCCCGCTGCAGGCTGATCAGCGCCTTGGGGTGACGGCTGAATTCCTCGCCGAGAAACTTGATGGCGACCCAGGGGTTGTCGTCGTTGGCCTCTTCCTTGCGCAGGTCCCGCGCTTTATAGACCTGCCCCATGCCGCCCTTGCCGAGGCGCGATTCCAGCACAAAACGGTCCTTGATGACGTTGCTGGCGTGGGGCACGTAGCTGCGCCCGGTCAGCGGTGAGGCGCCGGGGTTGGTATTGACCCGGGTGGAGTCGTCCTCGATCGCCCGGGTGGGCAGCTCGGCAGCGGTATTCAGGCCCGGGCCCGCTGCGCTCGCGGGGGTCGCGGGGGTCGCGAGCACAGTCTCGTCCTCGTTGCCCTCGGGCAGTGGTGGCAGGGCATCGGGGGCGGATTCCGGGGCTACCACGGTCTGGTCCGCGCTGCCGGCCACCACGGTCTTGTCCCCATCCCCTTCCTGCGGTTCCTGCCTGTCACCTGCCTTTGCCATGCCTGCAACTCCCGTCCCTGCGCTGTACGGCCCCCATCCTAACCGCTGCCGGGCGCATACCGAAAAGAAAAATCCACAGGGCCAGCGCTGGCGGGCCAGATCCGGACACCGCTGCGAGCTCCACTTCGACTTAGGTCATCTGGAGCTAAAAAGAATTCTGTTTATGAGAAAACAGTCTCAGAGCGCTGAAAAAGCGACCAGAAACAGCGCTGAACAGTCTTGTTCGGGACGAAAAACACTATTTTTAAGCACTTTTATTTCTATAGCGAGAGCATTTTAAGCTCATAAGGAACTTAAAAAATCACCGGTGCCGGACCCCACTCGTGCGCCGGAGTTGCGGTGCTATACTCGGTTGCGAGAGGTGCAAATCCTTCGATCCGTTGAGGAGTATTCCTATAATGAAACGGCACTTTTATCTCAGTGAAGACCTCGATGACCTCGAGCAGGTGGAACGCGATCTGGAGGCGGCGGGCGTCTCCACCCCGCAAATTCACGTTCTCAGCGAAGACGATGCGGGTGTTCAGGCCCACAAACTCAATGACGTGGAAGCCGTGCTGCGCAAGGACGTGGTTCACGGGACCGAGCGGGGAGCGGTGATCGGCGCAATCGGCGCGGTGATTGTGCTGGCGGCGGGCTGGGCAACGGGTATTACCGCAACCATTACCTGGGTTCCCGTCATTTTTCTTGCCGTCATTGTGCTGGGTTTTTGCACCTGGGAGGGGGGCCTGATCGGTATCCAGGAACCGCACTCCGATTTCAAGCGCTTTACCGATGACCTACGCAGCGGCAAGCACGTCCTGTTTGTCGATGTCAGCACTTCCCAGGAAGACATCTTGCGGCGCATCGTCAGCGCCCATCCCAAACTGACAGCAGCCGGCGAAGGCCCCGCGGCGCCCGGCTGGTTCCTGAGTACCAGGGCGCGCATAGAAACCATGATGAAGGGCACCGCCTGGCGACACCAGTGACCCACACATAAGAATAATCGCTCCGCTACAGTCGGGAGACACCGGTCGCCCGCCGCAAGCATACATGGAGGTGGCATGAAAATCGTGATCGCCCTTGTTCTGCTGGTCCTTGGCTCACTCGCCTTTCACTGGTGGAGTCCCTGGTGGTTTACGCCGCTGGCATCCAACTGGGGCACCATAGACACCACTATTGACATCACCCTGTACATCACCGGCTTTGTGTTCGTCGCCGTCAATCTGTTCCTCGCCCTGGCGGTTTTTCGCTATCGCCACTCCGCCAACCGGCGCGCTGACTACGAACCTGAAAACGCCTCGCTGGAAAAGTGGCTCACCGGCATCACCACCGTCGGCATTGTGGCCATGCTGGCGCCCGGACTGGCGGTGTGGGCGGATTTCGTCAAGGTCCCGGAGGACGCCGATATCGTCGAGGTATTTGGCGAACAGTGGCAGTGGAGCTATCGCTACCCCGGCGCCGACGGCCAGCTGGGCGAGGTCGACGCCCGCTTCATGTCCGTGGACAACCCGCTGGGCATGAGCCCCAACGATCCGGCCGGGGCCGACGACATCCTGATCCGGGGAGAAGACCTGCGTTTGCCGCTGGACCGTTCGGTCAAGGTGCTGCTGCGGTCCCGCGATGTGCTGCACAATTTCGCGGTCCCCCAGTTCCGGGTCAAGATGGACATGGTCCCCGGTACCGTCAGCTACGTCTGGTTCACCCCCACCCGCACCGGCCGCTTCGACGTCATGTGCATGGAGCTGTGCGGTATCGCCCACTACGCCATGCGCGGCAACGTCATCGTCGAGGAACAGGAGGATTTCGAGCGCTGGCTCGCGGAGCAGCGCACCTGGGCCGAGATCCAGGGCGATGCCAGGGGCGATCCGGTGGCCGGCAAGGCACAGTACACGGTCTGCGCCGCCTGCCACGGCGGCAGCGGCCAGGGCAACCAGGACATGCATGCGCCGCAGCTGGCGGGGATGCCGGCCTGGTATCTGCAGCGCCAGCTGGAGCACTACCAGCAGGGTGTTCGCGGCGCACATGAGGCCGACACCTTCGGCCAGCAAATGGCGCCCATGGCCGCCATCCTGGGCAGCCGGGAGGCGGTGCGGGATGTCTCTGCCTGGCTGTCCTCCCTGCCACCGACGCAGCCTGCGGGTACGGTCAGCGGCGACCCGGGCCGGGGGAAGGCGCACTACAACAGTTGCGGCGCCTGCCACGGCAACCGGGCCCAGGGCAACGAAGCCTTGCAGGCGCCGGGCCTGGCCGGATTGCAGGACTGGTACATCCGCCAGCAGCTGGAGAATTTTCGCAAGGGTATACGCGGTGGACACAGCGACGACCGCTATGGCCAGCAGATGGTTTTGATGGCTCGCTCGCTGCAGAACGAGCAGTCCATCAATGACCTGCTCTCCTATCTGAATACGCTTTGAGGGAATAGGCATGCAACACACTGCAATCGCCGACCAGATCGAGGAAGACCTGCACGATCCACACAGCTTCGTCACCCGCTACATCTGGAGCCAGGACCACAAGGTCATCGCCATCCAGTATTCGATCACCGCGGTCTTCGTGGGCCTGGTGGCACTGGTACTGTCGGGGCTGATGCGCCTGCAGCTGGGTTTTCCCGACACCTTCGACTTCATCGACCCCAGCGCCTACCTGCAGTTCGTCACCATGCACGGCATGATCATGGTGATCTACCTGCTTACCGCGCTGCTGCTGGGCGGCTTCGGCAACTACCTGATCCCGCTGATGGTGGGTGCCCGGGATATGGTATTCCCCTATCTCAACATGCTCAGCTTCTGGACCTACCTGCTGTCGGTGATTGTCCTGCTGGCCAGTTTCTTCGTCCCCGGCGGGCCCACCGGGGCAGGCTGGACCCTGTACCCGCCCCAGGCCATCCTGCAGGGTACGCCCGGCTATGACTGGGGCATTATCCTGATGCTGGCGTCCCTGGCCATCTTCATCGTCGCTTTCACCATGGGTGGCCTGAACTACGTAACCACCGTACTCCAGGCGCGCACCCACGGCCTGACCCTGATGCGCATGCCACTCACCATCTGGGGCATCTTCACCGCTACCGTACTGGGTCTGCTCGCTTTCCCCGCCCTGCTGGTGAGCGCGATAATGATGATGCTGGACAAGGTTATCGGCACCAGCTTCTTCATGCCGGCGCTGGTATCCCTGGGTGAATCCCTGGACTACACCGGCGGCAGCCCCATCCTGTTCCAGCACCTGTTCTGGTTCTTCGGCCACCCGGAAGTGTATATCGTCGCCCTGCCCGCCTTCGGCATGGTCTCCGATGTCATCGCCACCCACGCCCGCAAGAACATCTTTGGCTACCGGATGATGGTGTGGGCGATCGTCGCCATTGGCGGCCTCAGCTTCGTGGTCTGGGCCCACCACATGTATGTCAGCGGCATGCACCCGGCGTTTGGCTTTTTCTTCGCCACCACCACCCTGATCATCGCGGTACCCACCGCGCTCAAGGTCTATAACTGGGTCCTGACGCTGTGGCGCGGCAACATCCACCTGACGGTGCCAATGCTGTTTGCCATCGGCTTCATCTTCACTTTCACCCACGGTGGCCTGACCGGCCTGTTCCTCGGCAATGTCACCATCGATCTGCCGCTGTCCGACACCTACTTCGTGGTCGCCCACTTCCACATGGTGATGGGTGTATCGCCGATCATGGTGCTGTTCGCCGCGATCTATCACTGGTTCCCACTGGTCTCCGGGAAGCAGCTGCACGTGGGGCTGGGCAAGGCCCACTTCTGGTTCACCTTCCTCGGTACCTATGCCATCTACCTGCCCATGCACTACCTCGGCTTCCTCGGCGTACCGCGGCGCTACTTCGCCATGGGCGGCACTGATTTCATCCCCGAATCCGCCCAGGCGCTGAACGCCAGCATCACCCTGGCGGCACTCATCGTGGGCTTGAGCCAGCTGATCTTCATCTACAACGTGATCCGCACCCTGCGCAAGGGTGAACCCGCCGGGCACAATCCCTGGGGTGCGACCAGCCTGGAGTGGCAGACCCCGGATGTCCCGCCGCGCCACGGCAACTGGGGCCCGGAGCTGCCCGTCGTGCACCGTTGGGCCTACGATTTCAGCGTGCCGGGCGCGGAGCGGGATTTCATTCCCCAGAACGAACCCGAAGGCAAAGGAGCTGAAGGATGAGATTCTTCAAGACACTGGGCACCAAGCCCTGGCTGGACCCGACCATGGTCAGCAATGCGGGTGTCGCGCTGGCGGCCGACCCGCTGGCAGCGCCCCGCACCGCGCTGCGCTTCATCATGGGTATCGTCAGCGTCCTGTTTTTCCTCTTTATCATTACCTTCCTGTCGCGCTCCCAGTATCCGGACTTCCAGGCCCTGGCCGGACAACCCTGGCAGCCCTTCACCGACCCCACCCGGCTCTGGCTCAACACCGCCCTCCTCGGCCTCAGCAGCGTGGCCATGCAGTGGGGCCTGGTTGCGGCGCGGCGCGAACAGGTCAACCGGGCGGTGGCCGGCATCAGCGCGGCGGTGTTCTTCGCGGTGGCCTTCCTGGTGGCGCAGCTGGAACTGTGGCGACACCTGCAGGGCATGGGCTACTACGTCAACACCAACCCCGCCAACAGCTACTTCTACCTGCTGACCGCGGTCCACGGCCTGCATATCCTCGGCGGCCTGATGGTGCTGGCCAACGTGGTGTTCCGGGTCTGGTACGACGGCGCCATGGCCAGGCTCAGCGGTCCGCTGACGCTCTGTGCCCACTACTGGCACTTCCTGCTCGGGGTCTGGCTGCTGCTGTTTGCCCTGCTCACCAGCCGCGTCGAAACCATCAACCTGTTGGCAGCCCTCTGCGGCTTCTGAGGCAGCGCTCATGAAACCAGCCGAACCCCTCGTCACCAGCGACTACACCGAACCCGGCGTCTCCGGCATGGTCCGGGACTGGGGTGCCGACAAGCAGGCCTTCGACATGCCCTGGGGCAAGTTGATGATGTGGATCTTCCTGCTCAGCGACACCTTTATTTTCAGCATCTTCCTCACCGGCTACATGAACGTGCGGCTGTCGGCCACCGACACCTGGCCACCCGCCAGCGAAATTTTTGCCCTCACCGTTGGCGGCGTCTACCTGCCCCTGCTGTTGATCGCCATCATGACGTTCATTCTCATCACCAGCAGCGGCACCATGGCCATGGCGGTGAACTACGCCTACCGGGGAGACCGCCGCCGCACCGTGATCCTGATGATCGCGACCGCGGTGCTCGGCGCCAGCTTTGTCGGCCTGCAGGCCTTTGAGTGGAGCAAGCTGATCCACGACGGGGTGAGGCCCTGGGGCAACCCCTGGGGCGCGGCCCAGTTCGGTTCCACGTTCTTCATGATCACCGGCTTCCATGGCCTGCACGTGAGCGCGGGGGTCATCTACCTGGCCATCATCGCGCGCAAGGTCGCGCGCGGCGACTACGAGAAAAAAGGCTACGCGATCGTCGAGATCACCGGCCTGTACTGGCACTTCGTGGACCTGGTATGGGTCTTCATCTTCGCCTTCTTCTACCTGTGGTAAGGAGGATTGCATGAGCGATACCGCGGGCGAACAGCACCCCATCGGCATCTACCTGAAAATCTGGCTGCTGCTGTTTGTGCTCAGCGCCTTTTCCTACATGGTCGATTATTTCCACGTCCAGGGTTACCTGCGCTGGACCCTGATCATCACCTTCATGCTGCTCAAGGCCGGCCTGATCGTCTCGATCTTCATGCACTTCCAGTGGGAGCGGCTGGCCTTGAAATACACCCTGCTGCTGCCGACGCTCGCCATCATGGTGTTGATTGGCCTGATGCTGATCGAGGGCGATTACACCTTCGCAACCCGGCACGCCTTCTTTGATCGCGGATGAACATGCGGCCCCGCCAGCGCATGCTGCTGGGCTTTGTCCTGGCGAACAGCGCCATCGCGGCGGTCGCGGCCGCACTGCTGCTGGGGCGACCCGCGCCGCCGCCCCAGATCCAGGGCGTGCTGCTGTCCCAGGCGAGGGCGCTGGCGCCGTTTGAGCTGACCGATCACCGTGGCGAGGGCTTCAGCAACCGGGACCTGGAGGGACGCTGGCACCTGGTCAGCTACGGCTTCACCACCTGCCCCGACGTCTGCCCCGCGACCCTGTCCGAGCTGGCCAGTTTCCGCGAGCGGCTGGCGCCCGAGTACCGGCGGGACCTGCAGGTCCTGTTCTACAGCGTGGATCACCGCCGGGACACCCCGGAGCAGCTCGCCAGCTACGTATCCTTTTTCGATCCCAGCTTCACCGGCCTGACCGCCACTGAGGGCGGCGAGTCCGGTGCCAGCGCCTTTGCCAGCAGCCTGGGCATTCTGTCCGTGCTGGAACCCGCGGAGGGCGGCACCCTCGAAGACAGCGACTACCGGGTCAGCCACGGGGTGACCCTGCTGCTGCTGAACCCCGAGGGCGAGCTGCAGGCCGTGTTCGAGCCCGGGCGGGTCGATGCCATGGGTTTTCCCGGCTTTGATATCACCACCCTGGTGCGGGACTACACCAATATTCGCGCTCACCTCGACAGCAGCGGGACAGCGATTCCCGCCCGCGGTCAGGATGTCTGAACCGCGGTCGCGGGCAAGCCGTCGCGACGGGTATACACTCAGCGAGACACCCCAATAAAAAGGGATCTACCATGTTTGAGAACGAACACCCGGCGCGCCGGGCGGCCCTGCTGTCCAGGGAATATGTCCACAGCAAGAACAAGGCCGGCTGGCTGGGCCTGTATGCGGAGGACGCGATTATCGAGGACCCCATCGGGGTTTCCCATATCGATCCGGAGGGCCACGGCCACCGGGGACGGGCGGCCCGGGAAGCTTTCTGGGACAATTTCATCGCCCCGGTGGACATCCGCATCGAGATCCTGGAATCCTTTGCTGCAGGCAATGAGGTGGCCAACCACGTCAACCTGACAATCACCATTGATGGCGGCGAGGGCAAGACCCTGCAGCAGAAGGTTCACGGTATTTTCACCTACCACGTCGACGCCGGGGGCAAGCTGCTCTCGCTGCGCGGTTACTGGGAGACCGACGACCCGCGCAACGCCCTCATGGAAGTGGATGCGGAGGGCAAGCTGAAAGCGCTGGCCTGAGCGCTTCCCTATCCCCGACGGGATCAGTATGCTTGCCGGGAGAATAACGATCCCGGGTAACGGGCGCTACAGGGAGAGGCATGGCGAGCATCCGACAATTACTGCGGGACATTGAGACAGCGCCGAACGGGCCAGCAGTCGGCGCCATTTTCGATTTCGACGGCACGGTCATCTCCGGTTACTCCGCTACCCTGTTCATTCGCGAACAGCTGCGCAGGGGCGACCTCAACGCTCGTGAGCTGATTGAACTGGTGCAGGCCATGACCAGCTTCGGACTCGGCAGCATGGGTTTTTCCGCGATGATGACCGTGACGGCCCAGTTTCTGCGCGGCATCGACGAAGACAGCTACCATGAGTTCGGGGAAACCCTGTATCGGGACCAGATTGCCCGCCGGGTCTACCCGGAATCCCGTGCCCTGATTGATGCCCATCGCGCCAAAGGCCACACCGTGGCCATCATCTCCTCCGCCACCTGCTACCAGGTCCAGCCAGCGGCGCGGGACCTCGGCATAGACCATGTCATGTGCACCGCGCTGGAGGTCGAGGACGGGAAATTCACCGGCGGTGTCGTACGCCCCACCTGCTTTGGCCAGGGCAAGGTGGACGCGGCCGAGCAGCTGGCGGCAGATCAGGGCGTCGACCTCGACCAGAGTTTCTTTTACAGCGACAGCCAGGATGACTTGCTGTTGCTTGAGCGGGTCCGTTTCCCGCGTGTACTGAACCCCAGCACTCAACTGCTGGGCACAGCCCGCGACCGGCAGTGGCCGGTGGCGCGCTTCACCAGCCGTGGGCGGCCATCGGTCTCCCAGTACCTGCGCTCCGCCGCCGCCACGGTCAGCCTGGTTCCCACCTTCCTGGCGGGCCTGCCGGTCTACGCCCTGACGCGCTCCAGGCGCCAGTCTCTCAACTTTTCCCTGTCCTTGTTTGCCGACACCGCGAGCGCGCTGATCGGCCTGGACCTCAAGGTCAGGGGCCAGGAACACCTGTGGTCGCACCGCCCCGCCGTGTTCATCTTCAACCACCAGAGCAAGGCCGACGTGGTGATCATGGCCAGCCTGCTGCGGCGCGATATGGCCGGGGTGGGCAAGAAGGAAATACGCGACATGCCGGTGATCGGCAAGGTGCTGGAGCTTGGCGGCGTGGTCATGATCGACCGCGCCAATTCCGCCAGCGCCATCGAGGCGATGACCCCGCTGGTCGAAGCGATGCGCAAGGAAGGCAAGTCGGTAGCACTGGCACCGGAGGGTACCCGCAGCGTCTCGCCGCGGCTGGGCGCGTTCAAGAAGGGTGCGTTTCACCTGGCCATGCAGGCCGGCGTCCCCATCGTTCCCATCGTGATCCGCAACGCCGGCGATGTGGCCCCCAAGGGCGAGTTCGTGTTCCGGCCCGCCACCGTGGACGTGGAGGTACTGGAGCCCATCGACACATCGGCTTGGCAGGCCGCCAACCTGGACCAGCACGTGCGCGAGGTCCGCAACCTGTTCCTGCGCAGTCTGGGGCAACCGCTGGACGATGCGCCGGCCAGGGCGGCGGCTACGCGACCCCTGCCCGGAGGCAAGACCAAAGCCAAGGCCAAACCCAAACCCAAGGCCAAGGCCAAGGCGAAAACCGGGGCCGCGGTGCAAGCAAAAGCCAAAACCGAGCCCAAAGCCCGGCCCAAGACCAGACCCAAAGCCAAGGCGGGCGCGGGGGTTGGCAAGGCCGGTCCGCGGGTCCGCAAATCGTGAGCCTGGACAACACCTTCCAGGCCAACCCCTGGCCTGCCGGAAAGGCGCCGGTTGTCTTCCTGCTCGACGCGCGCAACAGCTTCGAGCAGGACCTGCTGGAGCGCTGGATTGCACGCCACACCGAGGCCGCTGCCGAGGGCCGGACCGACCAGCGCCTGTGCCTGAACCTGGGCGACGACCGCCGCGGCATCGATCCCGCCAGCCTGGACCGCCACCTGACGGGAAGTGATGACACCGTCATTGCCCCCCTGCGGGTAGCCTGGACGCCGCCGTCCGCCGCCATCAACTCCGGCCCTCGCCTGCAGGACCTGATCCTCGGCGATCCCCGGCGCCCCCGCCAGGGCCGGGCCCGGCGTATCGCCGCCCGCGAACCGGAACGCCTGCACCTGGTCAGCGGTGAATCTGACTCCCTGGGCAACCTCCGCGGACGCTACCTGGCCAAGTACGCCGAGGACAGCGCCGCCGATAGCCAGGCGTTCAGCATCTTTGTCGCCCGCCAGGCGGCGGTGGTGCTGGACATCGCCGAGCGCCGCCTGCAGGGCGGTCGCTACAAGGTACCCCGCTATGTGGCGGAGAGCCTGCGCGCCAACCGCAGTTACAACGAGGCACTGAAACAGCTGGCGGCGGAACAGGGCAGCAGCCGGGGCGCGCTGCTGAAGGAAGCCTCGGCCTACATGAAGGAGATGATCTCCATCCCCAGCACTTTCTGGCTGGACGTCTGGGCGAGCTTTTGCGGTTTCTGCCTGCGCCTGGGTTACGAGCGCAAGATCGTCTGCGATCCCGCGGCGATCGAGGAAATGCGGCAGATCGTCCGCGACCATCCCTCGATGCTGCTGTGGACCCACAAGACCTACCTGGACGGCATGGTGGTCCCCAAGGTCCTGTATGACAACGACTTCCCGATGCCGCACATGTTCGGGGGCGCCAACATCAATTTCGCCGGCATCGGCTTTCTGGTGCGCCGGGCGGGCGGCATCTTCATCAAGCGCAGCTTCAGCGACAACACCCTGTACAAATTGACCCTGCGCCACTACATCGGCTACCTGATGGAAAAGCGGTTTCCGATGAACTGGTCCTTCGAGGGGACCCGTTCGCGCCTGGGCAAACTGATGCCGCCGCGCTACGGACTGCTGAAATATGTGCTGGAAGCCTGTCACGCCACCGATGCGCGGAACATCCACATCATTCCCATCTCCATCAGCTACGACCTGATCCGGGACGTGGAGGAGTACGCCACCGAGCAGACCGGTCGCGGCAAGGGCGCCGAGTCCCTGCGCTGGTTCATCGGCTATGTGCGCAGCCTGGCCCGGCCCATGGGCAAGATCTACATGGATATCGGCCGGCCCGTGGTGCTCGCAAGCGCCCCGCATCCCGACGACAGCCTGGCCCTGTCCAAGATCGCCTTCGAGGTGGCGGTGGAGGCGAACCGGGTCACCCCCATCACCTTCCCCTCGCTGGTGACCATGAGCCTGCTGGGCGCCGCTCCCAAGGCGCTGACCGAGGCGGAAGTAATCGAGGAGCTGCGGGCCCTGCTGGCCTGGGCGGAGGCGCGGCAACTGCGTATTTCCGCGGACTTCGACCGCTCCTACG
Organism: uncultured Haliea sp.; assembly: GCA_947258585.1. GTDB lineage: Bacteria > Pseudomonadota > Gammaproteobacteria > Pseudomonadales > Halieaceae > Haliea. Next base: position 13,646 of record CAMYIZ010000070.1, read on the forward strand.
CCGAGCACATCGACGGCCTGCTCGGCATCATGATCAACGAGGGTATCGTCACCCGCTATGACCAGGGCCCCGAAATCGTCTACGGCATCGCCCTCGAACAGCACCCGGTAGCCAGCTACTATCGCAATACGGTCATTCACTTTTTCGTCAACAAGGCGATCATCGAGCTGGCGCTGGTGAAAGCCACGGAAGGCAGCGAGGCACAGGCGCTGGAGGTTTTCTGGGCCGAGGTTGACGCGCTGCGCGATCTGTTCAAGTTCGAATTTTTCTATGCTCCCAGCGCCGAATTCCACCGGGAGATCCGCGAGGAACTGGCCCGCTACAACCCGGACTGGGAGTCGCTGCCGGAAACCACGCCCGGCGGTTTCACCCAGCTGCTGCTGGCGATCACCCCGCTGGTTGCCCACGTCACCCTGCTCACCTATGTGGAAGCCTATTCCGTGGTCTCCGACCTGGCCGCAAGACTGCCGGCAGACCAGGACATGGACGAGCAGGCCTGCGTCAGCGAGGCGCTGAAGCTGGGTCGGCAACTGTACCTGCAGCGCCGCATCAGCAGCGAGTCCTCCATCGGCAAGCTACTGTTCCGCAACGGCTTCCAGATGCTGCAGCACCGCGGCCTGACCAGCGGCAGCGGCGCTGAGCAGGGCGAGCAGCGGCAACAGCTGGCCCGCCAGCTGCGGGAGCTGAGACGGCGACTGGAGGTGATCCGCGCCATCGGCCTGACCGGCCGCGATCGATTCAAGGAACCCCTGTCATGAACAATCTCAAGGTCGGTCTCCTGGGGGGCGGCTCCTGGGGTACCACCGTGGCCGCCCTGGTGGCCCGCAATGCCCCGGCCATGCTCTGGGCCAGAAACAGCGAAACCGTGCGGGAAATCAACACGCAGCACAGCAATGAAACCTACCTGCCCGGGGCTCGCCTGCCGGACAAACTGCGGGCCACCGCGGACATCGGCGAGGCCGTGGCGGGCGCCGATGTCATTGTCATGGGCATCCCCTCACAGAATTTCCGCAGCGTTCTGCAGCAGGTGCGCGAACACATCCGACCCTGGGTCCCGGTGATCAGCCTGACCAAGGGGCTGGAGCTGGATACCCGCATGCGCATGACCGAAATCATCGCCGACGTCCTGCCCGGGCACCCGGTGGGGGTGCTGACCGGCCCCAACCTGGCGCGGGAAATCATGGCGGGGCAGGCGGCGGCCAGCGTCATCGCCATGGAGGACGCCATCATCGTCCGCGAGCTGCAGTGCCTGTTTACCAGCGGCCTGTTCCGGGTCTACACCAACACCGATGTCGTGGGCTGCGAGCTGGGTGGCGTGCTGAAGAACATCATCGCCATTGCCGTCGGCATGGGCGACGGTCTCGGCGCCGGCGACAACACCCGCGCCGCCCTGATCACCCGCGGCCTGGCCGAAATCAGCCGCCTCGGCTGCGCCATGGGCGGCAAGCCGGAAACTTTCGGCGGGCTGGCGGGCATGGGCGACATGATCGCTACCTGCACCAGCCCCCAGAGCCGCAACCGCCACGTCGGCATGGAGCTGGGTCGCGGCAAGAGCATGGCGACCATCAGCGCGGAAATGTTCATGGTCGCGGAAGGGGCCAAGAGTGCGCCCGCCGTGATGGCGCTGGCGGAGCAGTACGGGGTGGAGATGCCCATCGTCAGCGATGTCTACAAGGTGCTGAGCGGTGAAACCTCCGCCCAGCGCATTTTCCGCGGCCTGCTGCGGGTCTCCGCGGGGGCTGAGTGGGAGCCGGGCTGACGGAGGGCTCTCAGCGCTGGCGCCGGCGCGGGCGCTGGTGCAGAATGGAGCCGGAAAATGTGTCCCTGCCACCGCAGGGGCAGTTGGTCGAAGCCTGTCAATTCGGAACCGGATGATGAAGAATTCACTGTGGGCAGTGTGCCTGTCGCTGCTACTGCCGGTTGCGGCCTTTGCCGCCGGCACCGGCAAGTTCGGCCAGCTCAACGGCAACCCCGGGCTGAAATCGGCCTCCGCCATCGTGCTGGATGCCGAGGGCAACGTCATCTACGGCAAGGATACCGACACTGTCCGCCCCATCGCCTCAATCACCAAGGTCATGACGGCCATGGTTATCCTGGATGCGGGACTGGACCTCGAGGAAAAGATCACGGTCACCAGGGACGACCGCGACCTGGTCAGGCTCACCGGTTCGCGGCTGGAGTATGGCGCCACCCTGACGCGGCGGGAAATGCTGCTGCTGGCGCTGATGTCCTCCGAGAACCGTGCCGCCAGCGCGCTGGGCCGCACCTATCCCGGGGGTCTCAAGGCCTTCATCTCCGCGATGAACCTGAAGGCGGAAAGCCTGGGCATGCGCAACAGCCAGTTTGCCGATCCCGCCGGGCTGCACGGCGACAACCTCTCCACCGCGCGGGACCTCGCGGTCATGGTGCGCGCCGCGGGTCGCTATCCCCTGATTGCCGAGGCCAGCACCACGCCGGGCATGGCGGTATACCCCTTTGCCGGCCGCGGCGCACTCAACTACAACAACACCAACCGCCTGCTGAAGAACCAGAGCTGGGAGATCGGCCTGAGCAAGACCGGCTACCTCAATGAGGCGGGGCGCTGCCTGGTCATGCAGGCCACCATTGAGGGTGAACCGGTGTCGATCGTGTTGCTGAACTCCTTCGGCAAGCTCACCCCCTTTGGCGATTCCAATCGCCTGCGCAAGTGGATGCTGGCCAGCAGCTAGGGGCAGCCCGGACGCAGTCCTGTGCTTGACCTTCCTGGAGCCCACTGGAACACTGGATCACTCACAGGCCCAAGGAGCAGGCTATGCTGAACAGACGCCAGATTCTGCACCTCGCGGCCGCCCTGCCCTTGCTGCAGGGCGGTATTGCCCGCGCGGCCGCGCCGGCCACGGCAGCTGCAGCCGCAGACGCAGACGCAGACGCAGTGAACACGCGCCCCATCCCGAGCTCTGGCGAACTGCTGCCGGTCATTGGCATGGGCACCTCCCAAACCTTCGACGTGGCCGCCAGTCCCGAGGCACTGGCGGAGCTGGGGGCCGTGCTGCAGGCTTTCTTCGCCGCCGGGGGCAAGGTCATCGACTCCTCCCCGATGTACGGCGAGGCGGAATCCCGGGTCGGGGACGTCCTGCGCAGCCTGTCGCCGCGGCCGCCGGTATTCGCGGCCACCAAGGTCTGGACCAGAGGCCGGGAGGAAGGCATCGCCCAGATGCAGACCTCGGCCCAGCGCATGGCCGTGGAACGCTTCGACCTGATTGCGATCCACAACCTGCAGGACTGGCGCACCCACCTCGCTACACTCAAGCAGTGGCAGGCGGAAGGCAAGGTCCGCTATATCGGCATCACCACCTCCCACGGCCGCAACCACGAGGAACTGCTCGATATCATGCGCCGGGAGCCGCTGGACTTTGTCCAGTTCAGCTACAACATTGAAGACCGTGTCGCGGAGCAGGCGCTGCTGCCGCTGGCCCAGGAACGGGGTATTGCCACCATGATCAACCGCCCCTACCAGCGCGGCTCCCTGTTTGCCAAGACCCGGGACCAGGCGCTGCCCGACGTCGCCGGTGAACTCGGCTGCAGCAGCTGGGGCCAGTTCTTCCTGAAGTGGATCCTCGGCCATCCGGCAGTAACCAACGTGATTCCCGCAACGTCCAGGGTCCACCACATGCAGGACAATATGCAGGCCAACTTCGGCCCGTTGCCGGACGGCCGCCAGCGCGCAGAGATGCTGCGCGTGTTCACCGCCCTGTAGCGGCGGCCTCATGAGCGAACAGAAACCCTCCCTGCTGCAGCGGGGGCTGGACATCGCCTGCGACATCCACCCCCGGGAGGTGCGCGCGACGCTGGGCTCGTTCAGCCTGGTGCTGATCCTGATGGCCGCCTACTACGTCCTGCGCCCGGTGCGGGATGCGATGGCCAGTGACTGGAGCGATGCCGAGGTCAGCGTGCTCTGGACCCTAACTTTCGTCTTCAGCGTGGTCGCCGTCACGCTGTACGGCAACGCCGTCACCCGGATCCGCCTGCGACATCTGGTGCCGGCGGTGTACGGCTTCTTCGCCGCGACCTTCGTGCTGTTTTTCGCGGGCATCCAGACGGTGACCGAGCGCACCCTGCTGGACCAGGCCTTCTACGTCTGGATCAGCGTCTTCAGCCTGTTCCATGTTTCCGTGTTCTGGAGCTTTATGGCGGACACCTGGGACAAACCCCAGGCCACGCGCCTGTTCGGTTTCATCGGTGCCGGCGCCAGCATCGGCGCCATGGTCGGCCCCGCCTTCACCGCCCTGCTGGCGGCGGGCGCCGGCACCGACACGCTGCTGCTGATTGGCAGCGCGGCCCTGGTCGCCACCCTGCCCCTGGTCTACTGGCTGCAGCGGCTCAAGGTCGAGGAGCTCGGCAATGCGGGGCTCACGGCCGGCGCCCGGGATTTCGACTATATCGGCGGCAATCCTTTGGCGGGGTTCACCGAATTCCTGCGCAGTCCCTACCTGCTGGGCATCGCCCTGTTCATCCTGCTCTACACCTCACTCAGCTCGTTCATCTACTTCGAACTGAAAAACCTGCTCGAGCCCTATGACCTTGAAACCCGGACCCGGATCTGGGCGGCCATGGACCTCGCTGTCAACACCCTGACGGTGGTGATCGCCGCCTTTGCGACCGGGCGCATTGCCAAACACCTGGGCCTGCCCTTCACCCTCGCCTGCGTACCCGTCGTGATCTGCGGCGGGCTGCTGTTGCTGGCCGCAGCCCCCGTTGTGGCGGTGGTGGTGGGAATCCAGATCGCGCGCCGTGCCGGCAACTTCGCCATCACCCGACCCGGGCGGGAGATGCTGTTCACGGCCGTGGACCAGGAGACCCGCTACAAGGCCAAACCGGTGATCGATATCGTCGTCTACCGGGGCGGGGACATGGTCAACGCCTGGGCGTTTACTGCCCTGACCCAGGGCCTGGGCCTGGGCATGGCGCCGGTTGCCCTGATCGGCGCCGGCATCGCCGCCTGCTGGGGGGCAACGGGGATCTACCTGGGCCGCAGGTTCCACCGCGAGCACAATCAGCCAGACCAGCACACCAAATAGTTGAGCCAGGCGGGACTGCCTGCTGCGGCTGCCCTCCCGCGGCATGGCCGCAAGCGCCGCGCCCGCTATACTGTCGGCAATTGCGTACGATGGAGACGAATACCATGGCAACAGCGGCTGACTACAACCTGGGACCCAACACCTTTCCCCGGGGCTGGTTCATCGTGGCGGAAAGCAAGGAGCTCGATGCCGGGCCAATAGCGGTGCGGTTCTTCGGCCAGGACCTGGCGCTGTACCGGGGCGAAAGCGGCAAACCCGTGCTGCTGGACGCCTACTGCGCCCACATGGGCACCCACCTGACCGCCAGCACCAGCGCCATGATCGTTAAGAACGGCGAGCAGATCGAGGGTGACTCCATTCGCTGCCCCTACCACGGCTGGCGCTACAATGCCGAGGGCCACGTGGATGACATCCCCTACAGCGACGGCCCCTGCCCCAAGTCGGCTTCCATCCGCTCCTACCCGGTTGTGGACAACATGGGCTGCGTCATGGCCTGGTACGACCCGGACGGCCTGCCCCCGGAGTACGACGCGCCTTTCCTCCAGCAGTGGAACGATCCACAGTGGGTGCAGTGGGAGCTGGACCACCTGGGGGAACTGGCCATCCATCCCCAGGAAATCCTCGACAACATGGCCGACTGCCGGCACCTGGGGCCCACCCACGGCGCGCCCTGCGAGTACTTTGAGAACGAGTTCAAGGACCAGGTGTATATCCAGCGCCAGGGCGGCCCGATGCAGCTCTACAAAACCTATCTGTACACCACAACCTGGTACACCGGCCCGGGCATTCTGCTGTCCAAGCAGGTGTTCGGCGACGCGGTCATGTTCGAGCTGATCGCCAATACCCCGGTGGATGACGGCCTGGTGAAATGCTGGCACGCGGTTCTGTACCGGGGCGCCAGCTCGCCCGCCAGCGCCGCAGACCGGGAGGCCCAGAAACAGTTCCAGGCCAACGCGCTGGAGGCCTTCGCTGCCGACTTCAACGTCTGGAAATTCAAGCGGCCGGCGCTGAAAATCATGCAGATGAAGACCGATGGGCCATTCCGCACCGGCCGCAAGTGGTACTCGCAGTTCTTTACCTCGCGGGAAGACGCCAGCGACATTCGCGGCGATATCAACGGCCTGCACTACACCGAGGGGCTGCAGACACCCGCGGAAGCGGGCCACGCCATCGACGACGGCCTGCCGTTCTAGGCCCCCTGCCGGGGTCCAGGTCTCGCAGGGTGGCGCTCGGTGGAGCGCAACTGTACGGGATCTGCCCCCATTCAGGCTTCCGCGGGAACGGCGGCCACCGAAAGGAGTCAAAAACCTCGCGACAATGCTCTAGAATAGCCTCGAATTGCGAGAGTTTTCCCCATGAAGAAACGATTCCTGTTGGTGACAGCCACCTGCCTGCTCAGCGCCTGTGTCACCAGCCCCACCGGGCGCAAGCAGCTGATGCTGATCTCACCGGAAGCCGCCATTGTGGAGTCCCGTACCGCCTACCTGAGCACCGTCTCCGACCTCGGCTCCAAGGACAAACTCTCGAACGATAAAGTGCTCGCCAGGCGCGTGGCGGACATCACCGGGCGCCTGGTGTCGGTCGCTGTCGCGGAGTATCCACAGTCGGCGAACTGGGAGTGGAGCGTGGCGCTGGTCGACGATGACAAGACGGTCAACGCCTGGTGCATGGCCGGAGGCCGCATGGCGGTGTACACCGGCCTGTTCAAGCAGCTCAAGCTCACCGATGCCGAATTCGCGCAGATCATGGGCCACGAGATTTCCCACGCCCTCGCCAACCACACCGCCGAGCGCATGTCCCGGGCGATGGCCACCACCCTGGGCGTGGTTGCCGTGGGGGCCATGTCGGAAAACCCCAACATGACCATGAGCGCCGCCGGCATGGCCGCCACCCTGGCCCTGGAGCTGCCGAACAGCCGCACCGCGGAACTGGAAGCCGATCAACTGGGGCTGGAGATTGCCACCCGGGCGGGCTACGACCCGGACGCCGCGGTGAGCCTGTGGGCGAAAATGGGGGCTGTAGGCGGTGGCAAAAGTCCGCCGGAATTCCTCAGCACCCACCCGGCACCGCAAAACCGGCAGGCGGCGCTGGCGGCAATGGCGCTGGAGGTTCGCAAACTGAATCCCCAGGGCAAGCTGGCCCCCATCCATCCGGTGCAGATCCTGACAGCCGAATCACGCTAGCTGCCTGGGCTCCCGGCTGCAACTTCTGCAACCGCCGGCGGCGTGTAGCTGGCCTCGGGGATTTCCCGGGCCAGCAACTCGCGCAGGTAGCGGTCGGCCGCCTCCCGGGCGCGCTCCGAGCGCGAGAAATAGCGCTCAAAGAAACTCCTGACCACAACCGTGGTTATCATCTGCTGCCGCAGGGTGTTCATGGCCTCAGGCAGCGGGTCAAGCGTGCAGAGATCGGCCTCGGCAGAGTAATTTATACCGATGTCGGGTGGCCCGATGAGATCGAACCAGGGCTCCTCCATGGCATCCCCCGCATTGCGCTCGACGATCCAGCAGCCAACCACATCCGGGTTGTCCAGCCAGCGCATAATCCCCGCGGGGCCCGCAAAGCCGGTGTGCGAGGCCTTGTGAATCGTGACCAGCTCGCCCCCCGGCACCTGTTCCGGCACCGGCGCCGCATTGGCCTCGTAGGGCACCAGGGCATCGATATCACCCGCCAGCATCAGGAAGGGCAGGCTGTGGTGACGGTAGAACGCCGGTGTGAAGACGAACGTCGGGCCCGCGATCGACAGCGCGGCCCGGATGCGCGGATCGCGCAGCTCGGGGTGGAAGGCCGCCAGCGTTGTAGTCAGCCCACCCAGGGACAGGCCCAGGGCGCCGATACGCTCCGGGTCAAGCTGGCCCTGCAGACTGCTGCCGCCGCCGTTGGACAACGCCAGCACACTGTCGATGAGAAAACTGACATCCGCGGGCTGGTTGACCACATCCTTTACCTGCGGGCCACCGGGCGCGCGCATGTTGGTCAGCGGGAAATCGGCGGCCACCACCACGTAACCGAGGCTGGCAAGGTGCTCGTTCAGGTAGGCTGCTTCCCGGCGCGAAGAGGAGAAACCGTGGCTGTAGACCAGCAGCGGGTAGGGCGCGTACCCCCGGTCTTGCGGATACCAGATGGTGGCTTCCAGGCGCCGCTCCCCGGTACCGGTGTAGTCACCGTTGGCGGCGGTGGACCGGGAAGGATCCACGAACTCCGTTTCCAGGCGCGCCACGGGCAGCGGCCCCATCTGCAGGCGGTAGGCGCTCTCCGAACCGGGCGGAAAGGGTTCTGGCTGCTTGCCCTTGACCAGTACCAGGACAGGGATACCCACCACCACTGTGACTGCGAGCAGGATTTTGAGGAGAGTCTTCATATTCTGCGCACCGTGCAGAGAAAACCCGATTATTGCCGATCGGGCACCAGTCGCGCCAGCACCGACTCCGTGTGCTGGCCGAGCGTAGGCGGCGCCGAGGCGTAGACAACCGGCGTCCGCGACAGCTTGATCGGATTGCCCACCAGTTCCAGGGCATGATTCAGCGGGTGCGGCACGTTCACGCGCATGTCCCGGGCCAGGATCTGGGGCTCCTGGAACACCTCGGCGACGCTGTTGATCGGACCGGCCGGCACCCCCGCCGCTGCCAGCCGCTGCAGCCAGTCGGCCTTGTCCCGGGTCAGCATGGGCAGCTGCAACAGCGGGATCAGCTGCTCCCGGTGCTGGACCCGCAGGCGGTTGCTCAGGAAGCGGGGATCATCCGCCAGCTCCGGACAGCCAAGCACCGCGGCGAAGCGCCGGAACTGGGCATCGTTACCCACCGCGACAACCAGGTGCCCATCGCGGGCAACAAAGCTCTGGTAGGGAACGATATTGGGGTGGGCATTGCCGAGCCGGCCGGGATTGATACCGCCCACCAGGTAATTGCTGGCCTGGTTGGCCAGGGTTGCCGCGGTCACATCCAGCAGCGCCAGGTCCACCTGCTGGCCCTGTCCGGAGCGGTCGCGCTCGGTGAGCGCCGCGAGGATGCCGACCGTGGCATACAGCCCGGTCATGATATCCGTGAGGGCGACCCCGACTTTCATTGGCTCCGCACCGGGACTGCCGTCGGGCTGGCCGGTGACGCTCATCAGGCCGCCCATGGCCTGTACCAGGAAGTCGTAGCCGGGCCTGTCGCGCAGGGGGCCGGTCTGGCCGAAACCGGTGATGGAGCAGTACACCAGCCCCGGATTCAATGCCGACAGGCTGCTGTAGTCCAGGCCGTAGCGGGCCGCGTCGCCGACCTTGAAATTTTCCACCAGCACATCGCAGTCGCGGGCGAGGTCACGCAGCGCAGCCTGGCCCGCGGCGGACTTGATATCCACACAGAGTGACTGCTTGCCGCGATTGGTGCAGAGGAAATACGCCGACTCCGCCGTGGGCTCGCCATCGCCGCCCGCCATGAACGGCGGGCCCCAGGCACGGGTGTCATCGCCGCCGTCCGGGCGCTCGACCTTGATGACCTCGGCGCCGAGATCGGCGAGGATCTGGGTTGCCCACGGGCCGGCCAGCACTCGCGACAGATCCAGCACCCGGAGATGGGACAGCGCACCCATGTCAGAACGCCGGGATGTCGGTCTGGGTGCGGCCCAGGATCAGGGCGTGTACATCGTGGGTCCCCTCGTAGGTGTTCACCACCTCCAGGTTGACCATGTGCCGCATCACCGGGTACTCGTCGGAAATGCCGTTGCCGCCCAGCATATCGCGGGCCTGGCGGGCGATGTGCAGGGCCTTGCCACAGGAATTGCGCTTGATCAGGGAGATCAGCTCAGGCGCGATCTGGCCGGCATCCATGAGCTGGCCCGCGCGATGGCAGCCCTGCAGGGCGAGGCTGATCTCGGTCTGCATGTCCGCCAGCTTGAGCTGGATCAGCTGGTTGGCAGCGAGCGGACGACCGAACTGGGTGCGCTCCATGGTGTAGTCGCGGGCGGCAAACCAGCAGCTCTCCGCGGCGCCCAGGGCGCCCCAGGCGATGCCGTAACGGGCATTGTTCAGGCAGCCAAAGGGACCCTTGAGCCCCTCCACATTCGGCAGCAGCTGGTCCTCGCTGACAAACACGTCTTCCATCACGATCTGCCCCGTGACCGAGGCCCGCAGGGCGAGCTTGCCTTCGATCTTGGGCGCGCTCAGGCCTGCCATGCCGCGCTCCAGGACAAAGCCGCGGATCTTGCCATCGTCGGTCTTGGCCCAGACCACGAACACATCGGCGATCGGGCTGTTGGTAATCCACATCTTGGCGCCGGTGAGCCGGTAGCCGCCGTCGACGCTGCGGGCCCGGGTGATCATCGAGCCGGGGTCGGAACCGTGGTCGGGCTCGGTGAGGCCGAAACAGCCGATCCATTCGCCGGTGGCGAGGCGCGGCAGGTATTTTTCCCGCTGCTCCTCGCTGCCATAGGCGTAGATGGGATACATGACCAGGGAGGACTGCACGCTCATCATGGAGCGGTAGCCGGAGTCGACGCGCTCGACCTCACGGGCGACCAGGCCGTAGCTGATGTAGTCGACCCCGGGGCAGCCGTAGCCATCGATGGTGCTGCCGAGCAGGCCCAGTTCGCCCATCTCACGGAAGATGGCGATGTCGGTCTCCTCGGCGCGGAAGGCATCCCGCACCCGGGGAGCCAGCTTGTCACGGGCGTAGAACCTGGCGCTGTCCCGCACCATACGCTGTTCGTCGGTCAGCTGCTGCTCCAGCAGGAAGGGGTCCTGCCAGTCGAGACGTTGCCACTGTTTACCCTGTGCCATGGTATTTCCTCCGGATTGATCTGTGACCAATACGCTAACAGCTCAGTCTTCATTTATAAAATATATGTTTTCTATTATTACCATATGTTTAATATATGCACATGGATCTGAGAAAACTCGACATCTTTCGCGAGGTAGCAGCCCAGGGCAGCTTCAGCCGGGCCGCGGAGCAGTTGCACATGGCCCAGCCGGCGGTGAGCATCGCGGTGCGCAAACTGGAAGAGGAGCTGGGCCTGACCCTGTTTGATCGCGGCGGACGCCAGGTGTCGCTGACCGCGGAGGGGCGCACCCTGCTGCAGCAGGCGCTCGCCATCCTCGAGCAGGTGGCGGGGCTGCGGGCCACCGGCAGCGCCCTGCGCGGACTCCTGTCGGGCGAGCTTGCCATCGCCTGCCCGTCAATGCTGGCGACCTACTACCTGCCGGACCTGCTGGGGCGATTCCTGGTGCTGCACCCGCAGCTGCGCACCAATGTCACCCAGGCCGGCACCGACCGTATCCGGCAGTGGTTGCTCGACGACGAAATCGAACTGGGTGTCATCAGCGGCTCCAGCCCGGATGCAGAGGCCGACTTCGTCACCGTTCCCCTGGTCGACGAGGAGATCGTACTGTGCGTGGCCCAGGGCCACCCCTGGGCCGGACGCAGCGCCCTGCCGGTGGCGGAGCTCCACAACTCCCCCATGGTGGTCTACGAGAGCGGCTATTTCATCCGCAACCGGCTGGACGAGCTTTGCGCGGCCCACGGCGTAAGCCCCGACCTGCGCCTGCAGAGCAATTTCCTGCCGCTGTTGATCCGCATGCTGAAGCAGGGCCTGGGGACCACGATCGGGCTGGCGATGCTGGCGCATCAGGAGCCCGGTATTGTCGCCGTGCCCTTTGCCGAAAAACCGCGAATCCGCCTGGTGCTGGCGCGGCGCCGACAGCGCACCATCTCCCTGGCCAACCAGGCATTTCTGGATTGGGCCGCTTTGCAGTTATGATGTGCGATCAGCCCGGGCTAGAGTTCCCTTCCGACCCCCCATGCCAACAACATCCAGCTACAACCAGCAACTGGCTCTCCTGATCACCCGGGTGGGCCGGTCGGACTTCGCCAGCCAGCTGGTGGCAACCCTGAAGAGCCTGGTGCCGATTGACGATGCCACGGTGCTGGTCTACCCGGACACCGACCTGCCGGTGATCGAATATTTCGAAGTCCCGGCCGGGCTGGACCGCTCCACCCTGGACGTGTTTGTTGCCGGCGCGTTCGTCCTCGACCCCTACTACCAGGCCGCCAGCCGGGACGGGCGCTTCGGTGTGTTCCGGCTTCGCGACCTGGCACCCAGGGGCTTTCGCGACAGCGAATACTACAAGGCCTGGTACCGGAACTGCGGCTACCAGGACGAGTGCGGCTATCTGCTGCCCAACGGCGCCAACGGGTTCATCAACATCGCCCTGGGCCGTACCGGCGACAACAGCCGCTTCACCCGGCAACAGTTCAAGGCGCTGGTAGCGGTCAGGCCGGTGATCGAAGTGCTCTGCCAACAGCACTGGCAGCTGCGCCCGGCGGCGGCCAGGCCGGAGGACAACGTCAACCTGCGCGAACAGCTCAACACCGCCCTCAACCAGTTTGGCAGCAGCCTGCTCACCGAGCGCGAAGCCCAGGTGATCAACCTGGTCCTGCACGGCCACAGCACCAAGACCCTGGCAGAGAAGCTGTCGATCTCGGTCGAGACCGTGAAGCTGCACCGCAAGCACGCCTACGCCAAGCTGGAGGTTGGCTCCCAGGCGGAGCTGTTCTACCTTTTCCTGGACTCGCTCATGAGCGCCGGCGACTACGCGGGCGGCGACACCCTGGTGGCCTACCTGCAGCCGCCGCGGACCGCACCGTGAGCGGCACGCGACCGGCGCCGCCGGTGGACGACCAGCTGCAAGCCCTGCTGCAACGCGGCTTCGAGGCCCTGGGCAAGGGGGATACCGAAACTGCGGGGCGCTGTTGCCAGCAGGCCCTCGAGCGACAACCGGACCTGGTCGCCGCCCACTTCCTGGTGGGCCTGGTCGCCCTGGAAGCCAGGGAGCGGCGCACGGCTTTCAGCGCTTTCCAGTCCGTGGTGCAGCTGGACCGGGACCACGCCGCGGCCTGGGCCCAGCTCGCGCGCCTGTACATGAGCGAGGGCCAGGTAAACCTGGCGGACGCCGCGCTGCGGGAGACACGCCGGATCAAGCCCGGCGACCCCGTAGTGCTGGACCTGATCGCCACCACCCTGTCGCTGATGGGGGAGCACGGCGCCGCCCAGGCTTTCTTTGCCCGCGCCAACACCCTGCAGCCCGGTCATCCGCCGTTCATGCTCAATCTCGCCAACAACCTTGTCTACCACGGCGACACCGACAAGGCCGACACCATTTTCCGCGACATCATCCGCCGCCAGCCGGACAGCCCCCAGGCCCACTGGGCCCTGGCCAGCTCGACCAGAGCCCACGATGAAGAGCACATCGAGGCGATGCAGGCCCTGCTGCACCGGCACCCCAACAACCCCCGGGCGCGGGCGTTCTATCTCTACGCCATTGGCAAGGAACAGGAGGACCTGCAGCAGTGGGATGCCGCCTTTGCCGCCTTCAGTGCCGGTGCCGCCGCCCGCCGGGCAACCGTGGACTACGATGAGGCGGCGGAAGAAGCCATGTTCGCCGCGCTGGAGGAGCTGTACACGCCGGAGTGGCTGGCGGCGCAGACAGCGGGCAACCCGGACCCGTCACCCATCTTCGTGCTGGGCCAGCCCCGCACCGGCACCACCCTGGTGGAGCGGATCATCAGCAGCCACTCCCGGGTGCACTCCGCCGGGGAACTGCAACAGTTCGGCCTGGCCCTGCGCCGGCTGGCCAACTACCAGGATCCGCGGCGGTTCTCCGCCGAACTGTTTCACCGCGCCCGGGGGCTGGATCCGCGGCAGGTGGGCAACCTCTACCTGCAGACCAGCAGCCGCATGCGCGGGACGACTCCCCACTTTGTCGACAAGCTGCCCCAGAACTATCTGCTGATACCCCTGATCCTGGCGGCGCTGCCCAACGCGAAAATCGTCCACCTGGTGCGCAACCCGATGGACGCCTGTTTCGCCAGCTTCAAGCAGCTGTTCGCCGACGCCTACCTGCACTCCTACGAGCAGGGTGAGATGGCCCGCCACCACGTGCGCTACCGGCGTCTCATGGCGCTGTGGCGCGAACGCTTCCCGGGGCGCATTTTCGACATGGTCTACGAAGATACCGCCCGCGACCTCGAGCCCAATGCCCGCGCCCTTGTCAGCCATCTGGAACTGCCCTGGGAGGACGCCTGCCTGGCGTTCCACCAGCAGGACACAGCGGTAACCACCGCCAGCGCGGTGCAGGTGCGGGAACCCGCACACACGCGCTCGATCGATCGCTGGCGGCGCTATGCGGATCATCTCCAGCCAATGCGCTCGATACTGGACGCCGCGGGAATCATGTCGGCAGGCTGACCGGAGCGGGGCTTACTACCCAATAGGGTTATACCGCTGTACCCGTCGATTGGCTATCGTCCAGAGTGATGCGCGACGACAGCGCAAGCGCCCTGCAAGAGGTGTTTATCGCGGCGGCAGTATCTGCTGCCGCCTACCGTCCTGTTCAAACCAGACATATAGGGGTCACCATGACAGCAGCCAACAGTTATCGGCATTCTGAGAGTCACCTCTCTGGCAGCAAGCGTACACTCAGCAGGGCTGTTTCCGCCGCGGTACTGGTCTCGGCGATCAGTGCGCCGGCCTGGTCACAGACACTGGAAGAAGTCATCGTCACCGCGACCAAACGCAGCGAGTCGGTGCAGGATGTGCCGCTGGCGATCACCGCGCTGTCGGGGACCTTCGTCAACAAGGTCAACATGGACGACATCAAGGACCTGGTGTCCTACACCCCCGGCGTGACCGGCAACAGCCAGGACAGCTTCATCGACGCCATCAGCGTTCGCGGTGTGCGCACCCAGGATTTCGGCGTCGGCGGCGACCCCTCCTCCGCCTTCTTCAAGAACGACCTGTATGAAGGTCGCAACGGTTCGGCGGTCACCAGCCTGTACGACATCGACCGGGCGGAGATCCTCCGCGGGCCCCAGGGTTTCCTCTTTGGGCGCAACTCCATCGGCGGCGCCTTCAGTGTCCACACCCGGCGCGCGGAACTTGGTGCCAACCCCAGCGGCTATGCGGAAATCGACGTCGCCGAGCGCGGCCGGCGCGCATTCGAAGGCGCCATCAACCTGCCGGTCTCCGACCATTTCGCGACGCGCCTCGCCGGTTACTACTCCACCGAGGATGGCTTCGCCGACAACACTTTTCCGGGCTCCCCGGACCTGATCGAGCACGACAAGTGGGCCCTGCGCTGGTCCACCAACTACGAGCGCGACCGGCTCATGGTCCGCACGCTGGTGGAATATGAGGACCGCGAGCAATCCGGTTCGGTGTACCGGGCCGTGGACCGGGGCGACATCTGGGACGCGTTCGATGCGGCGCTGGGTGGCGTGGAACTGCGCGGCAGCGACGAGGACATCGATTCCGATCGCATCGGCGGCGACAACGACGACGCCACCATCCTGACCCTCGGCCTGCACGTGGACTACGACCTCGACTTCGCCACGCTCACCTCGAACACCGGCTACAAGGATCACGACTACTTCTACAACGAGGATTACGACGGCACCCCGCTGGACCTGAACAACTACGGCCAGGACCAGACCGGCGAGTACTTCCAGCAGGAGTTCCGCCTGACCTCCACCACCGAGGGCCCGCTGAGCTGGTATGCCGGTGTTTCCTACTACGATGAAGAGATCGACACCCGCTTCAAGTTCTCCGGGCGGGAGGATTTCTTCTGCCAGTACTACGGTTATTACTACAACTACGGGATGACCTTCTCGGGCTGCGAGGACCTGTACGCCTACTACGGCTCCGAGTTCACGCCCTCGGCCGACGGCCGCCTGGTCGAGACCGGGCGCATCAAGGGTGACTATTCCGGCTGGGCGACCTACGTCAACGCCAACTACTTCCTCACCGACAGTTTCGACGTCGAGCTGGGCCTGCGCTACACCGAGGACAAGAAGGATTTTTCCATCCTGGTGCCGACGCCCGAGAGCGAACTGGGCCCCTACTGGGCCTATGGTTTCTCCACCGCCGAGTTCATCAGCGACAGCGAGACCTGGGACGATGTCACCATGCGCGTGCTGGCCAAGTGGCGCCCCACCGATGAGCGCATGTTCTTCGCCGGCTACACGGAAGGCTTCAAGTCCGGTGGTTTCGGCAGCTTCAACCTGGCCAACAACGCCGACGGCGAGCCGGCCATCGGCAATATCGACCTGCGCCAGGAAGACGGCTTTCTGCCCAACGCATTCCAGCCGGAAACCGTGGACTCCTGGGAAATCGGCTACAAGGACACCCTGATGGGTGGCCGCGCCAATGTCGACCTGACCGCGTTCTACTACGAATATGAAGACCTGCAGGTGGTCACCTTCGACGGCGGCGCCTCGCTGGTCGAGAACGTCGGGCAGGTGGAAGCCTGGGGCGTGGAGGGCTCGATCACCGGACGCCTCAGCGACAACTTCGACCTCTACCTGGCGGCAGGTTACCTGGACTCGGAGGCCACCGAATTGCAGGAAATCTGCGGCCTCGAAGATGCCGACGGCTGCGAGGGCAGCCCGCTGTTCTGGGCGCCGGAATGGTCCGCGGCCGCGGTGCTGAGCGCCAACTTCCCGGTCAGCGGCGGCGCCATCACCGGCAATTTCGAACTCACCTACGAGAGCGAGCGCGGCGGCGGCTGGGAAAACCTGCAGGAAACCAAGATCAGCGGATCGGCCCAGTCCAACCTGAGGATTGCCTATGAGGCCGATGCCAACTGGTTTGTCGAGGCCTACGTGGAGAACCTGACCGACGAGTTCACCTGGGACGGCCAGAACAACAACGGCGGTGTCCTGCCCTCGCACTTCTTCGGGCCCCAGCGCCCGCGGACTGTGGGCATGCGCCTGGGGATGACCTGGGAGTAAATACCTGCCAGATGAGCGGCAGCGTGCTCCGCCCGCCCGCTACAGGCAGGCGTCATACTCCAGCGCGGTAACCTGACGGTCGAAGTCATCCATCTCCTGCTCTTTCATCAGGGTCATTACGCGCTGGAATTCCGGGCCGAAGTTGTCGCGGATAAAGGCGGAATCGCGGAATCGCTGCAGGGCGTCCGGCCAGTAGCGCGGCAGTGACAGGGGCACCTGGTCATAGGCATTGCCGGTGATCGGCGGCGGCGCTTCCAGCTGCTGCTCAATGCCGGCGAGCATACCGGCCAGAATCGCGGTCACCGCGAGGTGGGGATGGGCGTCCGCACCGGCCACACGGTGCTCGATCCGGGTGGCCGCCGGCTGGTCCGTCGGTACCCGCAGGGACACGGTGCGGTTTTCATAGCCCCAGCAGGGCGCGAGGGGCGCGTGGGTGCCGCGGCGGAAGCGGCGGTAGGAATTCAGGTGTGGGGCGAACACCAGCATGCTGTCCGCCATGCTCGCCATGCAGCCGGCGATGGCCTGGCGCAGCAGCGGCGTCCCCTTGCCGGTGCCGTCGTCAAAGGCATTGTTACCGTCGGCATCCAGCAGGCTGCAGTGGACATGCATGCCGTTCCCGGCCAGTTCACCGAAGGGCTTGGCCATGAACGTGGCGAGCAGGCCCTGGCTGCGCGCCACCCCCTTGATCGCGCGCTGCAGCATCACCGCCTGGTCGCAGGCGAGCAGGGCGTCGGCATTGTGGTAGAGATTGATCTCATACTGCGACGGCGCCCCTTCCTTGATCAGGGTGTCCACCGGCAGCCGCTGCATTTCACAGGCGTCGCGGATACCGTGCATCAGCTCCGACATGGACGCCATGGTATCGAGACAGTAGGTCTGGCCCGCGTGCAGGCGCCCGCCGACCCGGTCGGTCTGGGTGTGCACAGGCCGGCCCAGGGCGTCGGCCTCTTCGTGCAAGAGGTAGAACTCCATTTCCGTGGCCAGTACCGGCGTCAGTCCCAGACGCGCGAAGCGCTGCATGATGTTGCGCAGCATGAAGCGCGGGTCCAGCACCCCCGGGCTGCCATCGGCCTCCCGCATGGACATCAGCACCTGGGCCGTGGGGCGCGGCAGCCACGGCACCCGCACCAGGGTACGCACATCCGCCTCGCAGTAGCCGTCCCCGTCACCGCCATTGAACACCCAGGCCTCGATATCGCGGCCCCAGGTATCAAAGGCGACGGAGCTTGCCGGCAGCTTGACCTCGCCGGCGAAGACCTTGTGGATCTTGTCCCGGGTGACCCACTTGCCGCGCATGCCGCCGCCGATGTCCGGGAGCATGACCTCGAAGATTTCGATGTCGGGATTGCTGTTGAGAAAAGCCTGCAGGCTCTGCTGCGCGTCATTCATGGAAAACACCACTTTAGGGGTAATTGCTTCGGCGGGGGGCTGTGCCACACTTGCCGCCGACGTCATTAAACTACGCCGGGGTCGTGCGCGACTATACCACTTCCGGGTAGATACTCAGGACACCCAACATGACAGCTGATTCACAGGCACTGCGGGATCTCGATCGCTCCCACCATTTCCATCCCTTTACCGACCTGCGCGACTACGCCGCCCACGGCGGGCGCATCGTCAACCGGGCCGAGCACATCTACATCCATGACACCGATGGCAACAAGCTGCTGGACGGCATGTCCGGGCTCTGGTGTTGCAACCTCGGTTACAGCCAGCACCAGATCGCGGAAGCGATCTACCGGCAGCTGCAGGAGCTGCCTTTCTACAATAACTTCTTCCGCTGCTCCAACCAGCCGGCGGTGGAACTGGCCCGGGCGCTGGTGGAGATCACTCCCGAGCGCTTCAACCACGTGTTCTTCACCAACTCCGGTTCCGAGGCCAACGACACCAATATCCGCCTGGTACACCGCTATTACGACCTGCTCGGCAAGCCGGACAAGAAGCACTTCATCAGCCGCAAGAACGCCTACCACGGCTCCACCATCGCCGCCGGTTCCCTCGGCGGCATGAACGCCATGCACCAGCAGGTCTGGGGCCTGAACTACGTCCACCACATCAACCAGCCGCACTGGTTTACCGAGGGCGGCGAGCTGTCCCCGGAGGAGTTCGGGCTCAAGGTGGCGCGTGAGCTGGAACAGAAGATCGACGAGCTGGGCGAGGAAAACGTTGCCGCCTTTATCGCCGAGCCGATCCAGGGCGCCGGCGGCGTGATCGTGCCCCCGGACACCTACTGGCCGGAAATCCAGCGTATCTGCGACGAACGCGACATCCTGCTGATCGCCGACGAAGTGATCTGCGGCTTCGGCCGCACCGGGCAGTGGTTTGGCAGTGACACCTACCAGATCAAGCCCCAGTTGATGACCTTCGCCAAGGCCATCACCAACGGCTACATCCCCCTGGGCGGGGTGATGATCAGCGACCAGATCGCCGATGTGCTGCTGGCCCACGGCGGCGAGTTCACCCACGGCCTGACCTACTCCGGCCATCCGGCGTCCTGCGCCGCGGGCCTGGCGACCCTGCAGACCCTGCGCGATACCAACATTATCCAGAGCGCGGCAGACAACATCGCGCCGCATTTCCAGCGCCGCCTGCGGGAACTGGAGAGCCACCCGATCGTGGGCCAGGTGCGCGGCCGCGGCATGTTCGCGGCCGTGGAACTGGTCCGCGACAAGGGCTCCCGCGAACGCCTCGCGCCCGACAGCCAGTCCGCGGTCTATTGCCGCGACCGCGCCAACAGCAACGGCCTGATGGTGCGCCAGACCGGCGATGCCATGATCACCGCCCCGCCGCTGGTCAGCAGTACCGCGGAAATCGACATCCTGGTGGAGAAGCTGCACCAGGCGCTGGACGAAACCGCGGCGCACTATGGCGTCAGTTAGCATTTCCCCTTAGCCTGGCTACCCCGCCGGGCTTTTTTTTGCGCCGCCAGAGGACCACCGCAATGAGCGAGCAGATCGTGCACACCAAGACCCTGCGCCAGCGCGACATGGTGCTGTTCACGGTTTCCGCCATCCTGCTGCTGGACACCCTGACCGCCGCCGCCTCGGTCGGCGCCCCCAGCGTGTTCTGGTGGCTGCTGCTGGGGCTGGTGTTCTTCGTGCCCTTCGCCCTGATCTGCGCCGAGATGGGCTGCGCCTACCCGGAACAGGGCGGCATCTACGCCTGGATCCGGGATGCCTACGGCGGCCGCTGGGGCGCCCGGGCCACCTGGTGCTACTGGGTCAATACCGCGGTGTGGATGCCGGCGATCTTCATCCTCTTCGCCGGGGTCTTCAAGCAGATGTTCTTCCCCGGGCTCAGCCTGGGCTGGCAGATTGCCATCGGCATCGGCCTGACCTGGCTGGCGGTGCTGGTCAACGTGGTGACCCTGGAGGTCGGCAAGTGGATACCCAACCTCGGCGCCATACTCAAGGTATTGATTTTCATTGCGATTATTGTCGGCGCCATCATCCACGTGGGGAACCACGGCATGGCCAACCCGCTGACCCTCGCCACCCTGACACCGGACTGGAGCAACAGCATCCACTACATTCCGGCCATCATCTACGGCATGCTCGGCTTCGAGCTGGTCAGCGCCGGCAGTGAGGAAATGCGCGACCCGGCCCGCGATGTACCCCGCTCCATCCTGATTTCCGGCGTCATCATCCTGGTCCTGTATGTGTGCGGGACCATGGCGGTGCTGGCCGCCATCCCCGCCGCCGACATCAATCTGGTGGAGGGCCTGATCGACACCCTGCAGCTGTTCTTCGGCGGCAGCGCGGCCGGCACGGTATTCGTCACCGCCCTGGGCATTGGCGCGCTCTACACCTTTTTCTCCAACGGGGTCACCTGGGCCCTGGGCTGCAACCGGGCGGCGGCGGAAGCGGCCATGGAGGGCGAATTGCCGCGCATTTTTGCCTTCGAGAACAAGTCCCTGGGCACGCCGATCGGCGCCGCGGTACTGATGGGCATTGTCAGCACGGTGGTACTGCTGATGTACGGCTTCCTGGCGCTGTCCAACGAGGACCTGTTCTGGTCCCTGTTTACCTTCAGCGCCGTGATCTTCCTGCTGCCCTACCTCGGCATGCTGCTGACCTTTCTCAAGCTGCGACGCACCGACCCCCACCGCCACCGGCCCTACCGCATCCCCGGCGGCACGCCGTTGGCCAGGCTGTGTGCCTGGGCCTGCTTCCTGGTGCTGGCCGTGTCCATCGTGCTGTTCGTGTACACCCCGGCGGATGGCGTGCAGTGGCCGGTCCTGATCGGCGTGATCGTCACCCTGTTGCTGGGTGAAGCTGTGATCCGCAGCGCCGAGAAGCACCGCCGGCGCTAAACTCGGCTGCGAGCTGCAACGGTTCCCCGGCGGGGCCTAACTATTCAGCCCCCGGCGGATGACCCCCGCCCGTGCGACGCTTACACTTGCCGGCAATAACAGCCTGGAGGGAGCGAGCAATGACCACGCAGCGGCAGCAGTTGAACAAAACCACCATGGGTATCCGCGAGGGGCTGCCCCTGGTAGCCACCGGTACCGATATCGAGGGCCTGCGCAAGGACGTCCAGCGCCTGATGGACATCGAGGCCATCAAGCAACTCAAGCACGCCTACTTCCGCTGTATCGACACTGCCAACCTGGACGAACTCGGCGGGCTGTTCCACGACGACGTCGAAGTCCACTTCATCGGCGGCAGCTACGAGTGGAAGGTCAGCGGCAAGGCCGACTACCTGGCCAATATCGGCCAGTCCTTCACCGCGCGCTCCATCGGTCACCACAACGGCCACCAGCCCGAGATCCAGATCCTCGGCGACACCGAGGCCACGGGCATCTGGTATCTGGCCGACCACATGTGGCTGCTGGAACACAATGCGCTCACTACCGGCACCGCCCTGTACTGGGATCGCTACACCAAGGTCGACGGCCGCTGGCTGATTCGCGAGACCCGCTACGAGCGGCTCTACGAGATCAACGAGACCCTGGACAAGGCCCCCCAACTCAGTTCCCACTACCTCGGTGTCCACGGCAGCTGAGGCAGCGGCCTGATCCGCGGCGCCGGGCGGAGCGTAACAAAGGTCCATCCACGTGGTCCAAATGGCATGACAACACCGCTTGTTGACAGCGCAGCCGCCCCCCTGCCCTTCGCCCGGCAACTCAGCGAGAAGGCCTGGTTCAACGCGCTCTGGTTCCAGAGCACCTGGTTCTGCACGGTACTGGGACGCGAGGACCTGCTGGCGGTCAGCCTGGGCCTGATCGGCCTGCACCTGATGCTGGTGCCACAGCGCCGCCCGGAGATGCGCCAGCTGGCCCTGCTGGGAGGCATTGGTATCGCTGTGGACACGGGCCTCAGCCTGATCGGTGTGTTCCAGTTCCAGGGCGGGGTACTGATGCCGGGCTGGCTCTGCTGCCTGTGGCTGGCCTTCGCGACCACCCCCGGGCGCAGCCTGGTGTTCCTCGGCGCGCGCCCCTGGCTGGCGGCCCTCGCCGGCGCACTGGTCGTGCCATTCAACTACTACGCCGGCTCCCGGCTGGGCGCGGTCGAGTTCGGCTGGCCCCTGTGGCAGAGCCTGCTGATCATGGCGCTGGTGTGGTCCCTGCTGCTGCCCGCGCTATACTATCTGCACCGGCGTTTTTTCAGCCCCATGGAGGTTGAGAGCCATGATCCGCTACCTCGCTAGTCTCGTGTTCGCCCTGCTCGCCGCGGCCACCACCTCGGCGTACTCCGAGCCGCTGCAAATGGTCGGAGAGGCCCGGCTCAACGTCATGTTCTTCTCCGTATACGATTCCCGCCTGTACACCTCGGACGGCCGCTACGAGCCCGACCAGCGCCCCCTGCGCCTGGAGATCGAATACCTGCGCAACATCAAGGCGAGGGCGCTGGTGGAGCAGACCGGGGCGGAATGGGATCACCTGCAGGTGACCCACGAGCGGCGCGACGCCTGGCTAACGGAGCTTGCCGCGCTGTGGCCGGATGTCGGCAAGAATGACGTCATCGCCCTGGAGCTCGATACGCAGAATCGCGCCACGTTCTATTTCAACGGCGAAAAGCTGGGAATGATGGAAGACGCCGCGTTTGGCGAGTACTTCGTCGCCATCTGGCTGTCGCCGGATACCAGCCGCCCCGCCCTGCGCGAGGCCCTGCTCGGCAAACTCTAGAACGGCAGGCGGGCGACGATTCCCGCCAGTACGCTTTCCAATACTCCCCGCTTCGCCTCCACGATCGCCAGGGCATTGCGCCCACTGCGCTGGCGCTGCTCGGGTTCCGCCAGCAACGCCAGCACCGCGTCGGCGAGACCGGCACTGTCCGCCACCCTGAACAAGCCGTTTCCCCGCTGCAGGGCGTCGTAGATGACCTCGAAGTTGAACACGTGCGGCCCGGTGATCACCGGCAGGGCCCAGGCCGCAGGCTCCAGCGGGTTGTGGCCGCCGCGCTCGATCAGGGAGCCGGCGACAAAGGCCAGATCAGCGGCGCCGTACAACAGCAGCAGCTCGCCCATGCTGTCACCCAGATACACCTGGGCTCCCCGGGCGTTGTCGCCGCGGGCGCGCCGGGCCAGGGTGAGACCGGCGGCCGCCACGTCCACAGCCACCTGCTCGAAGCGTTCTGGATGGCGCGGCACCAGGATCAGCAGCGTCTCCGGGTAACGTGCCAGCACCGCCCGGTGGGCGGCCAGGATCTGGCTGTCCTCACCGTCGTGGGTACTGGCGGCAATCCACACCGGGCGACTGGCGCCCAGGGCATGGCGCAGACTGGCGGCGGCGCGGCGCAACTCGGCGTCGATCTCGACATCGAACTTGATGCTCCCGGTCACGGTAACCGTCTCTGCCTGGGCGCCAATGTCGATAAAGCGGCGGGCGTCTTCCTCCGCCTGGGCGGCGATCCAGTCCAGGCTCGCCAGCATGGGCCGCACCAGGCCACCGATACGGCGATAGCCGCGGGCCGAGCGCTCCGACAGGCGCGCATTGACCAGCATGACCGGGATCCCCCGGGCCCAGGTCAAACCGACCATATTCGGCCACAGCTCGGTTTCGAGTATGACCAGGGCCAGGGGGCGGGCGCGGTCGAGGAAGCGACGCACCGAACCGGGGGTATCGTAGGGAGAAAACGCCACCTGCACCCGCTCGCCGAACAGGGCGCGGGCCCGGGCTACACCGGTGGCGGTCATCGCTGTCATCAGGATCTGCTGCTCCGGATAAGCCCTGAGCAGAGCCTTGACCAGGGGAGCGGCGGCGATGGTTTCCCCCACCGACACCGCGTGGATCCAGATCACCTGCCGCGGCGCCACCTGCAGGTAGCCCAGCCGCTGCCGCCAGTCGCTGCGCATGCCGGAATTGCCGCGCCCGGACCACCACAGCTGCAGCAGCACGAACGGCAGTGCCAGGCGAAACAGCAGGGAGTAGAGCGCGCGCAACATGACAGGTCCGCAACCGTGGGCAGAGGGCATTCTACCGAAAGCGGCGGGCAACTGCTGCCGAAGTATTCCCGCTCACCGGGGCCAGGCTGGTAAACTTGCGCCCTGAACCGGAACCAGAGTGAGCACCCCGCGACGTGAGCAAGCGCCGGAAAATGCCCCGCGATACCCGCTACAGCCGCTACCTGCATCCCCGCTGGTGGCCTACCTGGCTGCTGATCGGCCTGATGTGGCTGTTGGCGCAGCTGCCGCTGCGGGCCCAGTGGTGGCTGGGCAAGGGGGTCGGGGATCTGGCCTGGCGCCTGCTCCCGCGCCGGCGGCACATCGCCGAGGTGAATATTCGCCTGTGTTTCCCCGAGTTGACAGCAGAGGAGCAAGGCGTGCTGGTGCGCCGCGCCTTCCACTCCAACGGCATCGGTATCCTGGAAATCGGGCTGGCCTGGTTTCGCCAGCCGCAGCAGTTCCTGCGCTACACCCGCGTGCACGGCCTGGAGCATGTCGAGGCCGCCTTGCAGCGCGGCAAGGGCATCCTCGCCCTGGGCGGCCACTACAGCTCACTGGATCTCTGCGGCACCCTGGTGACCTGCTTCGTCGAGGCCGACGTCATGCAGCGCGACCACAACAACCCCCTGCTCAACGCCTTCATGACCCGGGCTCGGGAGCGCCACTACGGCGCAGCGCTGTCGGCCAAGGACCTGCGCGGCCTGTTGCGACAGCTGCGGCAGAACCGCATGGTGTGGTACGCCACCGACCAGGACTACGGGCGCAAGGGCATTGTGTTCGCGCCCTTCTTCGGCATCGACACCGCCTCCATCACCGCCACCTCGCGGATCGCCGAGCACAGCGGCTGTACGGTGCTGCCTTTCAGTCACTTCCGGCGCAGCGACGCGGTGGGCTACGACATTTATTTCCACCCGCCACTGGAAAACTTCCCCTCGGCCGATGACCTGGCGGACGCCACCCTGGTGAACGCGACCATCGAGCGCGAGGTCCGGCGCTTTCCGGAGCAATACCTGTGGATGCACCGGCGCTTCAAGACCCGTCCCTCGGCGGATGATCCCGACCCCTACCGCCGCAGCCAATAGCCTTGCCCGTCCCGGGATGATAGTTTCTGCCCACTGACCCTGCACCTGGAGCCAACCGCACCATGGCCATCACTCGCGCGCGACTTCTCATCGGCCTGATCCGGCTTGTCAGCAAGCTGAGCCTGCCCGCAGCCCAGCGCCTGGGCAGCGCCATGGGGACCCTGGCCAGCTGGCTGCCGAATCGCTCGCGCCGGGTCACCGAGGTCAACCTGCGGCTCTGCTTCCCGGAACTCAGTGCGGAACAGCGCCGGCGCATGGTCCGGGACAGTTTGCGCCACACCGGCATGGTGGGCATGGAGATCCCGCTGATCTGGGAGTGGCCGGTACCGCGCTGCCTGGCCCTTGTGCGCGAGGTCGAGGGCGAGGAACTGCTGGCGGAGGCCCGCGCCAGCGGCAAGGGGCTGCTCCTGCTCGCCCCCCACCTGGGCAACTGGGAAATGTGCGGCCTGTATTTTTCCTCGCGCTACCGCATGGCGGCGCTCTACAGCCCGCCCTCCCTGCCGGGCTTCGAGGCCTACATGACCGCCCAGCGCGGCCGCCAGGGCACCGAGTACGTGCCCGGTGACCGCCGCGGCCTCGGCCGCCTGATCGGCATGCTGCGGGAAGGCGAAGTCGCCGGCATCCTGCCGGACCAGAGCCCGCGGGCCGCGGGCGTCGCCTATGCACCCTTCTTCGGCATAGAGATACGCACCATGACCCTGGTCTCGAAGCTACTGCAGAAGTCCGGCGCCATCCCGCTGATGACCTGGTGCCAGCGACTGCCCGACGGCAGCGGCTTCCGCCTCGTGGTGCGCCGCTGCACCGAGGGTATTGCCGATCCCGACCCGGTGGTGGCGACCACCGCGCTGAACCGCTCGGTGGAAGCCTGTGTGCGCGAGGCTCCGGAGCAGTACCAGTGGGAGTACAAGCGTTTCCGCCACCGGCCGCCCGGCGAGCCCAACCCCTATCGCCAGCAGGCCGAATAAGGCACTGTGCTAGACTCAGCGCTTCCCGGTCCAGAGCCCACATCGCCCCCCATGCGCCGCTACCTGTTTTTCGTCAACCAGCCCTATGCCTACTCCATCCTGCGCCCACTGCAGGCGGAGATCCGGCGCCGGGGCGACGAAGCGGCCTGGTTCGTCGCCGGCTGCAGCACGGCGCCACTGCGGGCGGACGAGCGCTTGCTGGCCACACTGGATGAGGCCCGTGCCTACCCGGCCGTGGCCACTTTCGTACCCGGGGACTGGGTCCCGCATTTCCTGCCGGGCATCAAGGTGGAAGTCTTTCACGGCCTGGCGCGCAACAAGCGCGGTCACGCCAGCGAAGCCGAGAGCGACCACTACACGATCCGCGGCTGGTTCGATCTCTACTGCACTCACGCTGAGACGGACACCGCCAAATTTTCCGCCCTGGCGGAACGCCACGGCCACTTTCGCGTCGCCAGGACCGGCTGGCCCAAGCTGGACCCGCTGTTCGCCGCCGACGTCCCCGCGGGACCGAGGCCGCGCCGCGGCGGTGAACCGCCAGTGGTGTTCTACGCCTCCACCTTCAGCCGGGCAATCACCTCGGCACCGGCCCTGGAAAGCGTCATTGCCGGACTGGCCGCCAGCGGGAACTGGCGTTTCCTCGTCACCCTGCACCCGAAAATGGACCCGGAAGTGGTGGCCCGCTACCGCGCGTTGAGCGGGCCCAATCTGCGCTTTATCGACAGCGACACGGATCTGCTGCCGCTGCTGGCAGAGGCGGATGTCATGCTCTGCGACACCTCCTCCATCATGTTCGAATTCATGTTCCTGGACCGGCCGGTGGTGACCTACCGCAGTCGCATGGCGGGCCCCTGGTTGCTGGATGTAGAGAACGTGGACGAGGTGGAAGCCGCCCTGGCGGCGGCGCTGGAGCGCCCGACCGCGCTACTGGAGGCTGCCCGCGCCCTGTGCCGGGAACTGCATGAGTTCAGCGATGGCCGCGCCAGCGGGCGCATTCTGGACGCGGTTGATGAGGTGCTGGCAGCGGGCCCCACGCCGCGGCGCAAGCCGCTGAACCTGTGGCGCAAGCTGAAGATGCGCCAGCGCCTGCGCAAGGCCCTGCGGGCGACCGCTCAGTCGGCACCGTAGCGGGGCCGGTCGCGTGTCCAGAGGCCCGCGTACTTGTTGAAGCTCACCTGCGAATACAGCGCCGCGGAGAGAAAGCCGACCTGGCCGTCGAGGAAGCCCAGGCGCAGCACATAGACGTGGACAAAGGTGAGCAGGCCGCGCAGGGTGGGGTACAGCAGGGAGCGCACCCGCTTGCCCTGACGGTGCTTCTCGCCGGCGCCCAGCCAGGCGTACTGGGCCCCTTTCTGCAGGGCGTGGCCGAAGTCACGGTGGGTGTAATGCACCAGCCGGCCGCGCAGGGTCTGCACCCGCCGCCCTTCAGGCAGCAGTATTTTCTCGTGCACCAGCGCGTCCGAGAAGCGCACGCCAGCGCGCCGGAACAGGCGCAGCGGCGCGCGCCCGCTGCGCCCGAAATCCAGCCGGCTGCCGTAGATCGTCACTGCCCAGGGCAGGCAGTAGGCATCGGCCGCGGGGTCGGCGAGCACATGGTTGATCTCTGCCGCCAGCCCCGGACTCACCCGCTCGTCCGCGTCGATGGACAGCACCCAGTCCCCGGTTGCGCGCTCCAGGGCGCGCTGCTTCTGGACGCCGAAGCCGGGCCAGTCGGTCACCTCCACCTTGTCCGTGTAGCGGCGGGCGATGTCCGCCGTGGCGTCGGTGCTGCCGCTGTCCAGGACAATGATCTCATCGGCTACCGCGGCCACCGAGGCCAGGCAGTCGCCGATGTGCTCCTCCTCGTCCCGCGTTATCACAATGGCTGACACGCTGACGGCCCGACGCCGGCTGCAGGCGCGGTTCAGCTCCAGCACCAGCGCCGCGCCCGCAGCCGCCAGGGTCAGCAGGAAAAAGGTGACAAACAGGCTGCGGGAGAACACCGCCTCGGTCAGTCCGAACACTGCATAGCCCACCGGCAACATCACCCCCACCGAGGCGACAAAGGCCACCGCGGGCGCCGCGGCCCGCAGGTGGCGGGCAAACACGGCGACCGGCACCGCGAGCAGCAACAGCCAGCTGAGCCCGCCCGCCAGGCCGCGTGTGGCGAGGCTCTGCAGGAGATCGTTGTGGGCGTGGCTGGCACAGCAGTTGAGGATGAAATCCGGCCGCGCGAGCTCCCCCGCCGCCACCGCGGCCTGCACCGCGGCCTGGTAGCCGTTCAGCCCACTGCCGGTCCAGGGGTGGTTGCTGAACTGTTCCCAGGCGATCTGCCACACCGCCAGGCGCGACGCCACCGGCATGTCCAGTTCGCCCGCCTGCAGCCCGGTCAGGGTGCCGAGAAAGCGGTGGTTACCAGCCACCGTCAACAGCAGCAGGGCGGCGCCCGCGAGTAACACCAGGGCGCGCTGGCGCCCGGACAGCTGCAGCGACAGCACCACCAGCAGCAGCGGCAGGGCGAGCAGGTTGTTGCGGGTCTGGGTGAGCAGCGCGGCGGCGAGCGCCAGGCCGGCCAGCCCCAGCGCCAGCCACACCCGCCCGGGCTGTTGCAGGCGGTGCCAGAGCAGCGCGGCGGACAGCAGTACCGCCGCGGCCAGCAGGGCGAGGTTGCCCAGGGTAATGGGATTGATCCACAGGCCGGTGCGCAGCGGTTCCGCGGTCGGCGGCGCGAAGTACAGGCTGGCCCCGGAGTGCAGTACAGCTCCCAGCGCCATCAGCGCAAACCCGGCGAACAGCCGCCGGGCATCCAGCCCGGACCAGCTCAGGGCCAGCAGCAGCGGCCAGAACAGCAGCAGGCGACCGGGGCCATCCAGCTCCTTCAGGGCCCGGTAGTCAAAGCCGGAGTCGATCCAGAACAGCCCGTACACCAGCACCGGGAACCAGCAGGCGAAGTGCAGCAGGCGCAGCTCGCGGGGACGGTCCCAGCCGCTGGCACGAAGTTGTTGCCGCAGCGCCGGTACGCAGGCGGCCGCGGCGAGCAGGACCACCGCCGACGTCAGCAGGCTGGAGTACACCAGGGACCCCGCGAAACCGGCGACCGCCAGGCCCGCCAGCAGCTGTTGGCCTCGTGCCGATGGAATCATTGTGTATACTCTCGTCAATCTGCGTGGCCGACGTCGTCAACACGGCCCACCGGGCCACCCGCCGCGCCGCTACTATAACGCAGGTGCTCACGCGGATTCCAACGCCGACAAAGGACGCGGCACCATGAAAGTTCTGTGCATAACCGATTGCGCCGATCGCGCCGAGACCGAGCTGTTCATCCGCCTGTCCCGGCAGGCAGGAAACTTCGCGGTCATGAGCAATCCCGGGGGGCGCTATCACGGGCTGCTGCTTGACGCGGGCCTGGAGGTCATCCCCCTGCAGATCCACAGTCGCCTCGACCGCCAGGCCACCGCTTTGATCCGGGAAACCGTCTACGCTGGCGACTACGACATCGTGCACGCCTTCAACTCCCGCGCCGTCAGCTGCATGCTGCGGGCGGCAAAGGACCACCGCGCGCGGCTGCTGGCCTACCGCGGGGTCACCACCGGCGTCAGCTACACCAAGCCGGAAGCCTGGACCACCTTCCTCAACCCCCGGCTGGACGGCATCATGTGCGTGGCCGAGGCCATTCGTCAGGCGCTGCTGTCCGTGCGCCTGCTGTGGCTGCACCTGCCCGCGGCGAAAGTGACAACCATTCACAAGGGCCATGAGCTGGCCTGGTATGACGTGGAGCCCGCTTCACTCGGCGAATTCGGCGTCCCCGCGGGCGCGACCACGCTCTGCTGTATCAGCCGCGACAGCGCGAAAAAGGGCACGCTCACCCTCCTCGAAGCCTTCGATGCCCTGCCGGATGAACTCAACTGCCATCTGCTGCTGGTCGGCTCGGTGGACCGCAACGCGAAGGTGCGCGCACGCAGCGCGCACTGCCGGCACCCGGAGCGGGTGCACTTTGCCGGCTACCGCAACGACGTCACCAATATCCTGCGCGCGGCGGACCTGCTGGTGTCGCCATCGGCAAGCGGGGAGGGCCTGCCGCGGGTGGTCATCGAGGCCATGTGCGTGGACACCCCGGTGGTCGCCACCGATACCGGCGGCACCCGGGAACTGGTGCTGGACGGGGAAACCGGCCTGCTGGTGCCGCCGCGCAACGCCCCGGCGCTGGCCGCGGCGATAAACGCGGCGCTGGCGGATCGAGACGCCACCCGCCGCCGTGCCGCAGCGGCGCGGGAGCGTATCGGCCGGGAGTTCAACGCCGGGCAGACCGCCGCCAACACCTTCGCCTGGTATCAGGAACGGCTGGCTTCCGCCCCGTAGAAATCGAGATACCAGTCCACGAACCGCTCCACGCCCGCCACGATGCCGGTGCGAGGCGCGTATCCCGTGGCCTCGCGCAGGGCGCTGACATCGGCGTAGGTATCCGGCACATCCCCGGGTTGCATGGGCAGCATGATTTTTCGTGCCTCGCGGCCGAGGCGCTGTTCCAGCAGGCCGATGAACTCCAGCAGGTGCACCGGTTGCTCGCAACCGATATTGAACACCCGGTAGGGCGCGCTGGATGTGGCCGGGTCCGCCGCCAGCGCGTCCCAGTCCGGATTCGGCCGCGGCGGCACACCGAGCACCCGCATGATGCCGTCGACAATATCGTCGATAAAGGTGAAATCGCGGCGATGCTGGCCGTGGTTGAACACCTCGATGGGTTCGCCGGCGAGAATCTTGCGGCAGAAAATCATCGGCGCCATGTCCGGGCGGCCCCAGGGACCGTACACGGTGAAAAAACGCAGGCCCGTGGTCGGCAGCTGGTACAGGTGGCTGTAGGAGTGCGCCATAAGCTCGTTGGCTTTCTTGGTCGCCGCATACAGGGACACCGGGTGATCCACCCCGTGACTGACGCTGAAGGGTTGCCGCCCGTTGCTGCCGTACACCGAACTGCTGCTGGCGTAGACCAGGTGCGCGACCGGATTGTGGCGGCAGCATTCCAGCATATTGCCAAAGGCGACGAGGTTGGAGGTGATATAGGCCTCGGGGTGGGTCAGCGAGTAGCGTACCCCGGCCTGCGCCGCCAGGTGGACCACGTGATCGGGCTTGTGGGTGGTGAACAATGCCTGTAGCCGAGGCGCATCAGAGAGACAAAACAGTTCCTGGCTGTAGCCCGCCCGCCCTTCCAGCCGCGCCAGGCGGGCGCGCTTGAGGGCCACGTCGTAATAGTCGTTGAGATTGTCGACGCCGATCACCGTGTGTCCGGCATCCAGCAACTGGCGGGCAGTTTCGCAGCCGATAAAACCAGCGACGCCGGTGACCAATACATTCATGACGGTTTCCATCCAGTTGGGGAAGGCGCGGCTCAGCGCCGGTAGCCCTCCAGCAGTCCAGCCCACAATACGGGCCAGGCGACACCCTGGCAACGCTTGCTGACCGAGCGCCGGAGCCGGGCGAGATTGCGCCTCTTCCAGGGCTTGTCCTCCCGGCTCGCCGGGCGCAGGCGGCAGCGATCAAAGTCGATCAGCCACAATGCCCCGTCCGCAACCAGGATGTTGTCGCAGTTCAGATCCACGTGATCCAGGCCCGCATCGTGAAAGGCGCGCAGCATCTGCCCCGTGCGCTGCCACAACAGCGCGTCGTCCATCCCCGGCGCCTCGGGCAGGGGGCTGGCACCGGCTATGCGCCGCAGCAGGATCGCCGCCCGATAGCGCCACAGGCCCCGCCGGCAAACCAGCGCCGCCACCGGTTCCGGCACCGGCAAACCCAGCTCGCGCAGCTGCTGCAGCAGGCGGAATTCGGCGATTGCCCGGCTGCGCCGGTAACCGGTGAAGAGATAACTGGCCCGCGACAGCCGCGCGACGAGGCCGCCGCGCAGGTACTGGCGCAATACGAACTCGCCCGCGTCGCTGTGCACAAACCAGGCACCGCCGCGCCCGCCGACCGCGACGGGCCGGGCCTGCTCGCCCCAGAATCCGGGCTGCAGCCACTGCGCGGTGGCCGCGGGGAATGCGGGGTTGCGCAGCAGCATGGACGTGCCTGACGCTACCGCCAGCTCTGCAGGGGTCGTCACAATACAGACCTCGGTGGAGGACTCGGTTAGAATCACAGCCAGCGATTATAACAGGCAGCCTCTTGATCACATCCCTCTGTATTCTGCGCCTCTCCGCCATCGGCGACGTGACCCACGTCGTCCCGGTGGTGCTGAGCCTGCAGGCGCAGCAGCCGGGCATCGAAATCACCTGGATTATCGGCAAGGTGGAACACCGGCTGGTGGGGGATCTGCCCGGGGTCGAGTTCATCGTCTTCGACAAAAAGGCGGGCTGGCGCGGCTACCGCGACCTGCGCCGGCAGTTGCGCGGCCGGCGCTTTGACGCCCTGCTGCACATGCAGGTGGCGCTGCGGGCCAACCTGGCCGCCGCCGTGATTCCGGCGCGGGTACGGGTCGGCTATGACCGCGCCCGCAGCAAGGACCTGCACCAGCTGTTCATCAACCAACGCATCGACGCCGCCCCGCAGCAGCATGTGCGCGACTGCCTCGCCAGCTTCCTGGAGCCGCTGGGCCTGGCGGCGGCGGCACCGCGGTGGACGATACCGCTCGCGGAGACCGATCACGATTTTGCCCGCCGTCACCTGGACCCGACGCGCCGCAGCCTGGTAATCAGCCCCTGCGCCAGTCACCCCCTGCGCAACTGGCGGGCGGAGCGCTACGCGGCACTGGCCGACCACGCCGTGCGCCGGCACGACATGCAGGTGCTGCTGGTGGGCAGCCCGGCGCCCAGCGAAAAGGATATGTGTGCGGCGATCGCCGCGGCGATGGTCGAGCCGGCCCTGGACCTCTGCGGCCAGGACACCCTCAAGCAGCTCACCGCCCTGCTCACCCACGCCGACCTGCTGGTGGCCCCGGACACCGGACCCGCCCATATCGCGAGCGCCGTGGGCACCGACGTGCTGGGCCTGTTCGCCGCCAGCAACCCGCTGCGCTCGGGCCCCTACCGCTCACTGGAATGGTGCGTGAACCGCTACCCCGAGGCGCTGCAGGAATTTACCGGCAAGACGGTAGCGGAAGCGCGCTGGGGCGCAAAGGCGGAGTTCCCCGGAGCCATGGACCTGATCACCGTGAACGACGCCACGGCCATGCTCGACCGCTGGATGGTGGCGCGGGCGAACGACTAGCCCGGCTTCTTCGCCGTGTAGTCCTGGTAGGACTTCTCTTCGACAAAGCGCGAACCCAGGGCGAGGTTGATGTCCTTCTTCAGCGCGGCGCGCTGGTCATTGGTGACATACACCGCCCGCGCCAGCTCAATAAAGCGCGGCCCGAAATCCTGCGCCGCCTCCCGGTCGCGAATATCGTCCTCGATCACCCACAGGGACTCATTGACCGCCTTCAGCTGCCGGCGCAGCTCCGCGATCGCCGCCTGGTCCGGCACTGCTTCATCCCAGGTGCGACTCAGCTCAGTCAGCTCCAGGCGCACATTCTTCAGTTTGGCGGGGTCGGCAATGCGCTCGGACTTGATTTCGAGGATGGTGATCTTGTCGAGAACCTCGCCGAAAGAAACCGGGACGGTGATGACGTCGGCCATGGTGTTGTTTGTCCTGTTGCTGCGCTAGGGGAGGCGAATTTTAGCAGGAACCGGCGCGGGCTGCCCGGTCGGCCCCAACGTCCTGTACCACGCGCTTCACCACGGGACTCTCAGGCCATGTATCGCAGGCGCGTCAGGCGCACATCCACGGTCACCGCGAGCCGGGAATGGGCCAGCAGCCGCTCCCTGCCGGCAGCGCTGGCCCGGTACAGGTGCGGCGTCATGGCCAGCAGGTCGGCAATGGCCTGATTGTCCCCCAGCAGCATGGGATAGGTGACCGTGTCCACCGCCACCGGGGTGAAACCCTCAGGCGCAACTGCGGCATCATTGTCGGCAGGTTTCAGCGTCGGGTAGATAAGCTCGCGCATTTCACGCAGGTGCGAGGGGCCGGGATCCGCCAGCAGCAGCTCGCCGCCGCGCTTCAGCACCCGGGCGAACTCCGGGTAGACCGGGAAACCGAACAGGCACAGCACCCGGTCCAGGCTCTGGGCCGGTACGGGCAGCCGCGCGTTGCTCCCCACCACCCAGCACGGGCGCGAGTCGGCCCGCGCGGCGGCCAGTACCGCCCACTTGGAAATATCCAGCCCCAGCAGGGCCAGCGAGTGTCCGAACCCGGCGGCCGCGGCCAGTTGCCGCAGGTAGTAGCCCTCGCCGCAGCCTGCGTCCAGGCAACTCACCGAGGCATCCGCGGGCAAGTCCGCCAGCGCTGCCCGCGCCACCGCCGCGGCCAGCGGCTGGTAAAACCCCGCCTCGAGGAAGCGCGCCCTCGCGGCCACCATCTCGCGGCTGTCTCCCGGGTCCCGGGAGCGCTTGTTCTGCACCGGCAGCAAATGCACGTAACCCTGGCGGGCGACATCGAAACTGTGGCCGGCCGGACAGCGCCAGGTCGCCCCATCGCGCTGCAACGGGTCGCCGTCCAGCGGGCAAACCAGGCTATCGAATCCGCTGATTTTCATCGCTGGGGCATCAGCGCAGCGGCAGCCCAATATAGTCGTCGTGCGGCACCGAGCCGTAGGCGTAGATCATCAAACCCAGGGTCGCCACCGCCACCAGAGAGTACAGCCCCTGGTAAACCCGCTCGCCCAGGGACGCAAAGAGCATTCCCCTGAGCGGGGTGCTGGAGATGCCAAGATGCGTTACCAGAAAGGCGAGTGCGGCGATGGCGAGCAGTTCCATGGGATTCCCCCGGGTTGCGGTTGTTGCAGACCAGTCTAGTTCAGAGCAGCCGGGTTCTCCTACGCCTGTCTTTCGGGGTGCCCGCTGGCAGCGCTGCTAGACGCCGCCCTGCAACTGGCGATCCAGCTCCATGGCCATGGAGGGCTCGAGCTCAAGCGCGGAGGCGAGTTGGTCCAGCCAGGCGCGCTCCATGGCATTCTGCTTGTCGATAATGGCGGCGCTAACCAGATACATTTCACGGCGGGCCTGAGGCGAGTCGGCGGCGCGCGCCAGGGCGGTCGCATCCAGGGGCGCCTCGAACTGTTGCTGGATCCAGGCGTGCAGCTCATCGTCCGGCCCGAGCTTCTCGATTTCCTGCGTCAGCAGGGTACGCTCGCTGCCGTCTACATGGCCATCGGCGCGTGCCGCCATGATCATGGCCTGGAGGATCTCCAGGCCGCGCCGCTCCTGGGCCTGCCCCTGCAACTGCTCCAGCGGCTGGCCCTGCTGGGCGGCCGCTCCCTGCACTGGCGCGCCCTGCCGGGCACTGTCCTGATAATTCTGGTAGGCCTTCCAGGCCAGTGCCCCGACACCCGCCACGGCACCGTACTTGAGCGCCTTACCGCCCAGTTTGCGCCCACGCTTGGAGCCCAACAGCAGGCCCAGGGCACCACCGCCCAGCAGGCTCTTCATATCGATCCCGCTGCCGCCGGAACCCTGGCCGCTCCCGGACTGAGCGCCGAGCTGGCTCAGCACATCATTGCCACCCGCATTACCCGCGGTGTTTGGCGACTGCCCGCCGGTGGCCTGCTGCATGATCTGGTTCAATATGGACATTGCGTTCATTCAAGTCTCCTGACGATTATCACGGCGCCTGGGCACAAGCGCACCCGGTACTCGCTGTAAGACACTACGCAGCGTGATCGGTTGCAGATGAGACACCTTCACAGCATGTTCTTGCCATCGAAGTGCCGTACGGGAACACCCTCCACCGAGTCTTCCAGTACCATCCTGAAGTTCACGCCGATCTTGGGCTTGGGTTGGCCGGGCAGGGTTCTGTAGTGCGTCACACAGCCGCAGTTCGCACAGCGCACGAATTCCAGCTCCCTGTCGCCCCAGGCATAGACGCTCTCACCATCAGCCAGGACGTCAACCCTGACCTGATCCGGCGGATAGTAGCCCCAGAGCGCCTGGTACCGGGAGCATATCGAGCAGTTACAGGATGTGACCTGGACAGGTGGCGCCACTTCAATTGTTATGTTCCCGCAATGACAACTTGTTTTCACAGTGCTCTCCACAGCCGGACTGAGCCGGATCGATCACCAGGCTCAATCGCGCTCCTCACAGAGTTGGATCTGCTCGCCCAGCGCATGGTCCCTGCCCAGGTCCCGAACCCACCAATTGAGAAGTCCCTTGCGGTCCGTGTCGCTGGTGAACGTCACACCCTTGCTCTCCAGGTCCCGCACCGCGTCTTCCATGCTGTCGACTTCCAGCGACATGAGAAAGAACCCCTCCCCCCTCTCCCGCAGATGCCTGCCGGGTGGGAGCTCGAAATCCGTGGGCTGAACTAGGACAAACCATTGCTCTCCCACCCTGGCCCTGGCGGTAACCACTCCCCTTTGGGGCAATTCATCCTTTTCGAAGACATGACTACCAAGAATCTTCTCGAACTGCGCAATGCCATCATCGAGATCCTCCACGACAAAGTTTAGGTGATGAATTCGCTTTATACTCATTTGCCTCTCTACCATCATCCAGCGCCCCGAAAGCCAGGGAGGCTATGCTGCGTCCTAGGGCTGCATGTGCGAGCAGCCGGGCCGAAGCCTCAAAACCACCCGTGGGCGTACCACATCCATATTGCCATACCCACCATTATCAGGTTCTCGGTCAGCGACACAAACCCGAGGGGGACCTTGCTGGCGCCGCCAACACAGGCACACTTGATTGCGCGCCTATCGATATAAACAGCCTTGAAAACTGACACTGCACCCACGGTACCAATAGTAAGCGCCAGGGGAATCGACAGCCAATTCAGTAGGCCGCCCACCATCAATACACCGGCCAGGCCTTCAGCGTACGGGTAGATGTAGCCGTAAGGAACCCAGCGCCGTGCAAGCAAGTCATAGTTGAGGAACATGGTTGAGAAACTCTCAATGTCCTGTAACTTCAACAGCGCCAGGACAACCATCGACAATGCAATGAACAGCTCCGCGGACTCTACTCTCAGCCAACTGCCATGTATTCCAAAATTCAGGGCCAGCGCGGTAAGAGCCGTCATTGCGAAGAGCGCGACCACTGGCCGGTAACTTGTTGCATCTGGGTCGGGGACGGGTTTGCCCAGGCGTTCCCGTACCGCTTCGTAGCCACCGATGCGCTCGCCATCGATAAACACCTGCGGCGTGGTTTTGACGGCATGCTCCGCCTTGAACGCATCTATCTCCTGGCGCGACCCCAGGTGATGGTCGTCTACAGCAAAGCCGGCCTGATGCAACAGGTGTAACGTTTTCAGGCCATAGGGGCATTGATGTTCCGGGGTCATCATGCGGTACAACACCGCGCGGTTGTTGTCTCTGTTCACGACTAATCTCCTCTGGTTGCAAGTACCAGAGTTCAGACTAAACTCCGTACCATGGTACGGAGTCAAGGGGGTCAAATGTTCACCATTGGAAAGTTGGCGGAGAAAGCTGGCGTAGGGGTAGAGACACTACGCTTTTACCAACGCAAAGGCTTGCTCCAGGTTCCCGAACCGTCAGGCAAGGTACGGCAGTATGATGAGGCTCATCTCAACCGCGTTTCCTTCATTAAAGGTGCCCAGGTTGCCGGTTTCTCCCTTGGGGAGATTGCGCAACTCCTCGCTATGGATGCCTCGCAGGACCACGCCGAAGCGAGACAACTGGCGCTCAAGCGAATCAAGGCAATCGATGAGCGGTTAACACAGTTGCAAGCCGCACGTACCATTCTGGAAAAGCTCGCTCACGACTGCGAACACAGTCGCCATAAACCCTGCCCCATCATTGCATCCTTCTGCTGAGGCCGCAGCCATGATGACCCGGCTTCGGGAAGCTGAGCCGCGAATCAATCTCCCAACAGCGGCGCTGTCATAGGGCGCCACCCAACCATTGTTCAGGCCGCAACGAAACGCCAGCGCCTGGAAGGAAACACCCGGCACAGGAAAGTCTCATCCGCCTGCCAGCGTCATGCATTCACTCTGGCGGTGACCTCTATTTCCAGCTTCATGGCGTCATCCAGCAGACCGGCAACAAACACTGTAGCTGCGGGCCGGGCCACACCCAGGTACTTCTTGAATACCGGCCAGCAGGGTTCGAAGTCCTGCCTGTTGGGATAAATGTAGTGAACCCTGACAATGTTGTCGAGACTGCTGCCCGCCTCGATGAGTGCCTTCTCGATGTTCCTGAAACACTGGTCGGCCTGCTCAGCGGGATCGCTGGAAATCGTCATGGTGTCATAGTTAAAGCCGGTGGTGCCCGAGACAAACACGTAGTCACCATCCACGATGGCGCGTGAATACCCGATCCTGGTTTCGAATTCGGATCCGCTGGAGATGTGCTTCCGGTTCATGCTGTTTCCTTGATGCATAGTGTTCCGCCGCGTGGCGGGCCAAAGTTAAACGTCGCCAGACTTGTCAAAGGTCAAAGGTAAAGTCACTGTACTTCCCTGCCGCCAGTTCTGTGACGTGTTTGAAAAATGGCCGCTCCGGGAAACGGCCATTTTTCCGGGTTCGAGCACAGGCAGCCGCTTCAAAGAGTGCCGGATGAAACATCATCTTGCCCGACTCATTACTCACGTATTTCTTTGCTTCAGGACGAAACGTCATTTCAATAAACCCGCGAAAGCGCTCACAGAAAGCTTCGGCTTGCAGATAATTCTCGCCGGACAACCCAAGAGCCAGGTCGTAGAGCTCATCATCTTCAATGACATCTCCACGGCGCTCGGACTCCTCCAGCACGACAATGCAAAAAGTCGCGAACATATTGGGACTGAGTATCTCCAGACGCTTGGACATATCCGTGTACCTAACCCTGAATGCGGCGACGTCTCCGCGGAGACGCTGTTCGCTTATGAAAGACGACAGGAGCGAGAGTACTGCTACACAAGCTCAGCTCACTGACTACACGGCAAGTCCGCCTTCCTCCCGCAGCGACATATCGAGGGTGGTCAGCGGGCATACGACGCCCGCCCAGGCCTGGACCGCCAAAAAAAGTTGCGCCAAGATGGACTACTCGGTGAAACGCTTATCCCTGATATACAGATCAAACGTATTGTTTCCTCGAGGGTTCCGTTTCTGCATGTCGAACAATTCTGTCGTTTCAATCAAAGTGCTCAGTTTACGGTATCCATAATTCCGGGAATCAAACGAGCTTTGGTTGGAGATGTGTGCGCCCACGGCGGAAATGTTCGCCCAGCCCGCATCGTCCGACGTTGCCTCGACCGCACCTCGTAGAAGGCTGATCAACTTGGCGTCTTGATTCAGCTGCTTCTTGGACTTCCTCTCTTTTGCAGCCGGCTTGGCGCCCTCTTTGCCATTTGATTCGCTCGATGGATCGACAAGCGCCTCGAGAAACACGAATTTGTCGCACGCTGCCTGCAACGATCCGGGCGTCTTCTTTTCACCGAACCCGTAAGCCACCAAACCGGATTCACGAATACGGGTTGCCAGCTTGGTAAAATCAGAATCACTGGTAACGAGGCAGAAGCCATCGAATTTTTCTGTATAGAGCAGGTCCATTGCGTCAATGATCATTGACGAGTCTGTAGAGTTCTTGCCTGTTGTGTAACTGAACTGCTGCATCGGGCTGATCGCGTATTCATGCAGCATCGCCTTCCATGACGTAAGTTGCGGGGTGGTCCAGTCACCGTAGGCCCGCTTCACACTCGCGACCCCGTATTTAGCGACCTCTTGAATCAACGCATCGCAGAGCGCCGGACTGATATTGTCGGCGTCGATAAGAACAGCGAGCTTTTTTCTCTCTTCCATGGCTATGCAAAATTCCATTGGGTGGCTCTGCAGCGTTGTAGCATGACCGGACCGCATAACGCCAGCCCGGCAAATCCTGTCAACAAGCCACTGCATGAACGCGCCGTGCTTGCCCAGCACCCACTACTGTCGGCGCCAGAGCGAGTAGTGGTCGTCCCGCGGCTACCCCGCCAGATACTCCCCAACCTTCGCCTCGGCCTCCTCGCCAAACAGGATCTCCGCCGCCCGGCGCAGGCCGGGGGCATTGGCGATCTCTTCCGGGCGCAGGACCAGTTCTATCTTGGAGCGGCGACGCATGAAGTCTTCCAGTTTCACCACCATTTCCCGCTGGGCGGTCAGCTCCATTTCGCAGCGGGTGTATTCGGCGCGAACGATGAGCAGCCGGGCGCAGCTGCGGTCTTCGCGGATGCGCTCCAGCAGGTGGAAGGCGGACTGGCCGTAGCGTCGCCAGAAACGTTCACTCAGGGGTTCCGAGGAGGATTCGGCAGTCAATTCGTCCAGGTTCATCAGCCGCGCCTGGCGCAGGTATTCCCGGTGGACTTCCGCGGGAGGCTCGCCATACCAGCTGGCGTCGGGATCGGGCACGTCGATCCCCAGTGCGGCCAGCGCCGCCACCACTTCGTCGCCCACGTTCAGGCAGTCGGTGAGCTTGCCCCCGAGTATGCTCAGGTGCATCCGTTCCCGGTCGACTTCCACCTCATGCTTGCGCGAGAGCTGCACCCAGTCCGCCACGCCACCTTCGCCGCGTACGGCCAGTGGGCGCA
Source organism: uncultured Haliea sp. (assembly GCA_947258585.1). Classification (GTDB taxonomy): domain Bacteria; phylum Pseudomonadota; class Gammaproteobacteria; order Pseudomonadales; family Halieaceae; genus Haliea. The sequence goes on from CAMYIZ010000070.1 coordinate 54,396, forward strand.
CGCCGCAGCGCTCGGCGATGATGCTGTCCCGGGTCAGGGGCGGGTCCATGTCCAGCAGGGTATTGATGTTGCTGAGGACGAAGTCGCGGTCCTCGTCGGTCACGCCCACTTCCGGGGACTCCACCTGGGTGTCGGTGGTGCCCACGCAGGTACGGGAGCCCATGGGGATGAGGAAGAACAGGCGGCCGTCGCTGGCGAAGAAGGTCAGCACGCGCTTGTTGTCGGTGACGCGGTCGACGATCAGGTGGATGCCCTTGGAGAACAGGTGGTGGTGGGCGGTCTCGATCCCGGCATCGCGGTTGAGCGCGTCCAGCCAGGGGCCCGCGGCATTCACCAGCGCTTTCGCCACCACGGTAAAGGTCTCGCCGCTGATGGCGTCCCGGGCCTCGACCAACCAGCGCCCCTGCTCCCGGCGCATGGATGTTGCCGCGACATAGTTGGCGGCCACGCAGCCGTAGTCCAGGGCCTTGCGCACGAAGCCGAACACGAAGCGGGCGTCGTTGTCGTAGAGGTAGCAGTCGGAGTATTCCAGGCCGCCGGCGGCGTTTTCGGTGTTGATCACCGGCTCGGTGGCTTCCAGTTGGCGCGCGCTTACATATCGGGGAGGCCTGGTCTTGAAGCGGCCCATGATCCAGTACAGGACGCTGCCCAGGAAAATGAACAGCGGCGGCCAGCGGAAGCCCCTCTGTATGGTGGTGAAGAAGCGGATCTCCTTCACCGTGGAGGGGTAGGCGCGCATCAGTTCATTGCGCGAGCGGCAGAGCTTGTTGACCAGCAGGAACTCCCAGCTCTCCAGGTACTTGATGCCGCCCCAGGCCAGGTTGGAGGACTGGGAGCTGACCCCGCTGGCGAAGTCCTCCCGCTCAATCAGCGCCACCTTGACGCCGCGCCCGGCCAGGGCCGCGGCGGAGACGGCGCCGTTGATGCCGCCGCCAATAACAAGCACATCGAATTCCTGCCCCGCGAGGCGGGCGAGATTGGTCTGGCGCAGTGTGGTCATGGGGCAGTCAGGCGCTCCGTATGGGTCCCTGATATTGCAGTATGGTCGCATCCATTGTCAGCAGCAGGAAACCTTCAACCTCTGCCTGGGCGATCAGAATGCGATCGAAGGGGTCGCGGTGGATCGGGGGTAAATGTGCCAGCGCCAGCGTATGGGCGCTGGTCACAGGGAGTTCTGAATAATCATTTTCGATGAGGCCTCGCCGCAGCAAGTGCGGGTCCACGTGGAAGTCTTCCCGGCCCAGTCCGTTCTTGATCACTACTTCCCAGATGCTGGCGGCGCTGAAGTAAACCCGATGGACGGGGTCCTGGATGAGGTCGCGGGCGTCCTGTGACAGGCGTTCAGGCTCGCTTGCGGCCCACAGGAGGATGTGGGTGTCCAGTAGCAGGTTCATGGTTAGCTGCCAAAGAGCTCGCTGATTTCTCCTTCCGCCATGCGGTCGAAATCATCCGGCACCCTCGTCTGGCCCTTGAGGAAGCCGAGCCGCCGCGCACTGCCGGGGTCCGGCGCATCAATCGCCGACACCCGTGCAACTGGCTTGCCAGCCCGGGCGATAATGAACGGCTCTCCCTTGGAGGCCTTGTCCACCAGCTGGGAAAGCCGGGTCTTGGCCTCATGCATATTCACGATTTCCATACCAATCTCGATTAGCTAACTCAAGTTAGTCTATCAGAGGTTGTGGAGGTGTCAAACCATAGTGAATGCGGGACCCACGCCCGGCCACCACCCGGATTGGACAGGGGCCGTCACGGCGGGTAATACTTCTGCCATGCACGAGGCTAACAACCGATAGGACGCACAGCCATGACCGCCACCCCCTGGCAGCACATCCAGCTCACCGCCCTCGGGGGCCCGGAGATGCTGCAACTGGTGACCGAACCCACCCTGCCCGAACCCGGCCCCGCCCAGGTGCGGGTAAAGGTGCTGACCGCCGGCACCGGCTTTACCGACACCATCATCCGCCGGGGTCAGTATCCCGGCGTGAAGCAAAAACCTCCCTTTACCCCGGGCTATGACTGGTTCGGGGTGGTGGATGCCCTCGGCAGCGGCGTCAGCACCCTGCAGCCGGGCGACTGCGTCGCCGACATGCCGGTCATCGGCGGCTACACCCAGTACCTGGTGGCGGACGCCGGGCGGGTGATCCACTGCCCCGCGGGCCTGAATCCAGCGGAGGCGGTGTGCATGATCCTCTCCTATACCACCGCCTGGCAGATGCTGACCCGGGAGTGCAGCCTCCAGCCCGGCGACAGTATTCTGGTGCACGCGGCCGGAGGCGCGGTGGGCACCGCCCTGCTGGAGCTGGCGCGGGAGCTGGGACTCACGGTGTACGGCACAGCCTCCAGCGGCAAGCACGAACTGGTGCGCAGCTTCGGCGCCACGCCCATCGACTACCACAGCACGGATTTTGTCGCGGAGATCAACCGGCTGACCGGCGGCCGCGGGGTGCAGGCGGTATTCGACACCATAGGCGGCCACAACTGGGCACGCTCCTACCGCTGCCTCGCCAAAGGCGGCAAGCTGGTGGGCTTCGGCGCCCTGCAGTTGACCACCGGAGAGGAATCCGTCGCCGGCCTGTTGTGGGGCTTCGCCAAACTATTGGGGCTCTGGCGCTGCCTGCCGGACGGGCGCCAGACGGGCTTCTACAACATCCAGTCCCGGCGTGAAAAGCACCCACAGGAGTTCCGCGACGATGTGATGACCCTGATGCAGTGGCTCAAGGAGGGGCGGCTGCACCCGGCGGTGGCCGAAGTGCGGCCGCTGGCGGAGGCGGCGGAGGTGCACCGCCTGATCGATGCCGGCGCGGTACCGGGCAAGATCGTGCTGGATTGCCAGGCTTAGGTCGCGGCGCCGGTTTCGACCACCACCTTGCCGTGGGTACGCCTGGGCTCTTTCAGATAGCGGCAGGCGTCGATATACCCTTCCAGCGGATACACGCGGTCGATGGTGGGTGATATTTCGCCTGCAGCCAGAGCCTTGTTCACCCAGTCGATGCCCTTGGCGCACATCTCGTCGTCTTCGATGTAATTAAACACCGAGTAGGCCTGGAACAGCGCATTGGACTGGAACAGTGCGGCGTAGGGAATTTGCGGGAAGTCCTTGTCCAGCATGCCGTAGAAAAAGATCCGCGCATTCTTCGCCAGGGCGCCGACGTACTGGTTCATCAGCCCGCCGCCAATCGAGTCGTAGGCCGCATCGATACCGCGGCCATCGGTCAAGGCTTTCAATTCATCCGCGAAGCCGTCACTGTCGGCGCCGGTGACGATAACATGGTCGGCACCCGCCTCCATGAGGTAGTCCCGGTTGTACTCGTAGCGGGTGGTACCAATCATCGTGGCGCCGCACTTGCGCCCGATCTCCAGGGCGGCAGTGCCCGCGGTGCTGGTTGCGGCGGTAACGAGGATCACTCGCCCGGGAGCCGCCTTGGCAAGCTCCACCACCGGGTAGTAGGCGGTGAGATACTGCATCCAGATGGAGGCACTTTCGACCGCACTCAGATTCGCGGGCGCCGGGGTCAGGTAGCGCGCGCTGACAACCAGTGACTCGCCACTGGCGCCGCGATTGTCGTAGAAGTGCGGCAGGGTGCTGTAGCGCGCACCGATCTCAATGTCGTCGACCCCCGGGCCTGTCGCCTCGACGATGCCGGCGGCTTCCATGCCAATCCGCGCGGGAAAACTGGAGAAGCTGTAGGAGTAGCGGTCTTCCATCAGGTCCATGTCGCCCCAGTTGAGGGCGAAGGCTTCGATGCGCAGCCGGACCTCGCCCGGACCGGGTTCCTCATCGGGGAACTGTTCCAGGGTGAGCCCTTCAAAGCCGCTGTAGTCCCGCATTACCCACGCTTTATGCATATTCTTTATCTCCCGTGAATGGCAAGGTTATGCGGCGGTGGTTGAGCAACAGGAAAATCGCCGCCGACGCCAGAATGGCATCAATGGATGAGACGCCGGTGATAGCCAGCAGCTCGTTCTGTACCGCAAAGCCGAAGCCGGTGGCGAGCGCCCAGGCGAGCACCGCCCGCCACTGCGTGATTCGCGGCAGCGCAGGGCTGGCGTCGGCTGCCGGCGCCTTAAGCGACCGCCTCAATAGCAGCGCTTCCACCAGATAAATGGCACCCACTGGCGGAATGGTTATGCCCAGCAGCACCAAGAAGTTCACCAGGTAGGTCTGTGCATCCACCAGCGCCAGCAAGGTGCCCAACACGCCAATGGTGACTACCACTTTCCAGTAGGTCGCCCTCCGGATCACTGTGGACATGGACAGGCTGGAGGAGTACAGGCACAGCACATTCGATGACCAGGCTCCCAGGAACAGCAGGGTGAAGGCGGGCAGGCCGACGCCCATGGCCAGCAGCAGGCCGCGCAGGTCGACCTGGCTGAGCGCGGAGCCGGGAATGGCGGCGAGGAACATCACGGTGGGAAAACACAGCCCCAGCGCAACAAAGGCCGCGCCCACCGCGTGGCGCGCGTTGCGGGCGAAGCGGCTGTAGTCCGGCTGGATAATCACCCCGGCGATATAGGAGCCCACCACGGCGGAGACCGCGGCGGAGAAGCTCATCGGCGTGGCACCTTCGACCGGTCGATTCCAGTGCGGCACCTGGTCCACGCTGCCGAGGGCCGCATACACCACCAGCAGCAGCATGGCCGGGGTCATCCACAGCGCAATCCTGTCGATGCCGCGAAACCCGGTGATGGTCACCACCACGATCGCCGCACTGCTGGCGACGATGTAGACCGGGACCGGCAGCTCCCAGCCGTACAGGCGCGAAAAGACGAAATCCGACAGTGATCCCAGGGTGTTGCTGATCACCGCAAACCAGCCGATCAACGACAGTGCAATGACCGTATTGACCAGCTGGGCACCCGCGCCGCCAAAGGCCTGCGCGCAGAGCTGGTAGGTGGTGAGCCGGGTAGTGGCGCCCACATGGGAGGTCAGCGAGCCCATGACCGCGAGAATCAGGCAGCCGGCGACAAAGGCCCAGGCCGCACGCTGCAGGCCCAGGGAGCCGCCGATCTGCGCGGACACCAGGAACACGGCCATGCCGATGGTGCCGCCGATGATCACCAGCGCGATATGCACCCCCGACAGCGTTTCCCCCGCACTCACCCCCGGTGCGGCCATGACTACTGGTCCACCGCCTCCGCAGCCACCCCATACACCGCGCTGGCGTGCTCGGGGGAGATGAAGCCGTCCAGCAGGTCCTCGCGCACCTGGCGGGGGTCCCGGTCCCGCGGATCACCGTAGCCTCCACCGCCGCCGGTCATGGACTTGATCACGGTACCGGGGGGCATTTTGATGTCATTGGCCTTGAGCCGTTCCAGCGTTTCCTGGCCGGGACGCTGGATCAGGACCTTGGGCGGCGCGCCGGAGCCACCGTCAAACAGGCCCCAGGCCGGTGTATCGGAGCGCTCGAACCAGAGCCAGAGCGAGGCGTCGGACTCCACCAGGTACTCCCGATAGGTGCCGTTGCCGCCGCGATACTTGCCGGCGCCGCCGGAATCCTGGCGAATGCCGTAGCTGAGAATCCGCAGCGGATACTTGCTCTCGAAAATCTCGATCGGCAGGTCCTTGAAACTGCCGTTGACGTTGTTGATCAGGGAGTTGGCGCCATCCCCGCCGTTGAAGGCGCCCCAGCCACCGGTGGTGGGCTCGATCATGAGGAAGAAGTCATCGTCGTTGCGCGGGTCCTGCCCGGCGATGGTGATGACCATGGAATCGCCGTAGTGGGCGCCCGCGGCCTTGTCCGGCAGCACCGGGGCCAGCGCTTTCACGATCAGGTCGATCAGCAGGCCCAGCGGGGTGAAATACCAGCCGCAGGGGGCCGGCTCCTGGGCGTGGAAGATCGAGCGCGGCGGCGCCAGCACATCCAGCGCCCGAAACGAGCCACCGTTGGGCGACACCTCGGAGCAGATCAGCAGTTTGTAGGCTACGCGCGCCGCAGCCACGGTCTGGGTCAGCCCGCAGTTGACCGGGCCGGCCGCCTGGGGCGCCGATCCGGCGAGGTCGACGGTCATGCCGTCGCCCTCGATGCGCACCGTCAGCTTCACGCCCAGCGGGCCGTTACCCAGACCATCGTCGTCGATGGTGCCCTCTGCGGAGTACTCGCCATCCGGCAGGGCGACAATGGCCTCGCGCTCCTTGGCCTCGGTCTGCTTGTAGATTTCATCCCGGGCTGCGCAAATGGTTTCCGTGCCGAAGCGCTCATACAGCGCCTGCAGCCGCTGCTCACCGGTGCGACCAGCGGCAATCTGCGCGTTGAGGTCGCCAATGGTGGCGTCGCCGAAGCGGCTGTTGAGCCGCAGCAGTTCAATGACGTCATGCCGCGGCTTGCCGGCATCGTAGAGCCGTGTCGGGCCCCAGCGGGTGCCTTCCTGGTAGATTTCGTGGGAGTCCACCGGGGTGCCCGGATCCTTGGCCCCCACATCCAGCCAGTGCGCGCGCGAGGCGGCGAAACCCACGCGGATGCCGCGCCAGAAGATCGGCATGATGATGGTGGAGTCGTTCAGGTGGGTGCCGGTCATGTAGGAGTCGTTCATGTAGAACACGTCCCCTTCCTGGAAATAGTCCCAGCCATAGCGCTCGGCCATGATCTTGACGCAAATCTCCAGGTTGCCCAGGAACAGCGGCAGCCCCAGGGACTGGCCCAGCACTTCACCGTTCTCGTCAATCAGCGCCACCGAGCAGTCCTTGCCCTCGTAGATCACCGGAGTGAACGCGCTGCGAATCAGGGTCGCGTTCATGTCGCTGGCGATGGAAATGAAGGCATTGCGGATGATTTCCGTGGTAATCGGATCTACCTGGCTCATGCTGCGGTTCCTCGCGTCAGTATCAGGTTGCTCTCCTCGTCGACCCGCAGCTGCCAGCCATCGGGCAGCACCGTCGTCGCGCTCTGTTCCTCGACGATCGCCGGGCCGGTGGCCTGGTAGCCGACCGGCAGGCGGTCGCGCCGCAGCACCTGCGTGGCCAGGGTTTCACCGCGAAAAACCGCCTCGCGCTGACCGATCACGGCATCGCTGCCATCACCGGTGACCTGGTGTGGGTGCTCGTCGTACTTGCTGATGGCGCCGATAGCCGCCAGCCGCAGGTTGACGAATTCAATCGGCGCTTCGGGGCTGGAGTGGCCGTGACGCTGCTTGTGGGCGTCGTGAAACCGCGCGCTGAGGGCCGCGATATCAAGCTCGTCGGGCAAGGGGATGTTGATGGTGTATTCCTGGCCCGAGTAGCGCATGTCCGCGGAGCGCAGGAAGGAAATCCGGTCAGCGGGAATACCTTCCTGCATGACAGCTTCCCGGCCCTCGGTTTCCAGCTCGGCAAACAGGCCCTGCAGCTCCTCTGGCGCCACTGCCGCGGCGGGCCGGAAGAAGCTCAGGGTGAGATCGTGGCGCAGGTCAGTCTGCAGCATGCCCCAGGCGGAGAACGTACCCGGGAAGCGCGGAATCAGTACTTCGCGGATATCGAGTTCCTCCGCCAGGAACACCGCCGCCATTGGCCCGGCGCCGCCGAATGCCACCAGGGTGAAGTCGCGCGGGTCCACGCCCTCGCTGACGGTGATGGTACGCATGGCATCGGCCATGGCCGCGTTGGAAATCGCCAGGATGCCCTCGGCAAAGGCCACCGGCTGCATCCCCGCCCGCTCTGCCAGTGACTCGATGGCCGCGCTGGTAGCCGCGCCATCCAGCGACATCTCGCCGCTGAGCAGGGACCTGGCGCCCAGGCGCCCGAGGTAGAGGTTGGCGTCGGTCACTGTGGGCTCCGTGCCGCCGTTGCCGTAGCAGGCGGGGCCGGGCACGGAACCGGCGCTGCGGGGCCCTACCCGGACAGCGTCATTGTCCAGCCAGGCCACCGAGCCGCCGCCGGTACCAATGGTCTGGATATCAACGATGGACATCAGCAGGGGCAGGCCCTCCAGCTCGGTCTCCAGGGTGGTGCTGGCCTCGCCATCCACCACCAGGCTGAGGTCAAAGGAGGTGCCGCCCATGTCGACGCACAGCAGGTTGGGACGCCCGGCGCGCTTGGCGAGCGAGGCGCCGGCAATGGTGCCGCCCACCGGCCCGGAGAGCAAGGTGAACACAGGCTTTTCGCGCGCGGTGTCGGCCGTGGTGACGCCGCCGCTGGACTGCATGATATGCACGCCCGAGCGCATGCCGCGCTCCAGCAATTGCTCCTGCAGGCTGAGCAGGTAGCGCTCGACCACCGGCGCCACGTAGGCGTTCATGACCGCCGAGGAAGCGCGCTCGTACTCGCGCCACTCCCGCGCCACGTCATGGGAAAGGGAGATGGACACCCCGGGCAGCGCCGCCTTGAGGATTTCGCGGGCACGCACTTCATGCGCGGGATAGGCATAGCTGTGCAGCAGGCACACGGCCACCGCGTTGATGTTTTCCGCCTTGACCTTGTCGATGACCGGCTGGAAATCGGCCTCGTTCAACGGCTCGATTTCCCTGCCGTCCCAGGCCAGGCGACCGCGAACCTCGTGCACATCCCGGCGCGGCACCAGCTGCGCCGGCTTGCTGTAGCGCAGGTCGTAGAGCGCATCGCGATTGCCGCGGGCAATGACGTAACTGTCGCCGGCGCCTGCGGTGGCAACCAGCAGGACCCGCTCGCCACGGCGCTCCAGAAACGCATTGAGACCGACCGTAGTACCGTGCACGAAGTATTCAATGTCGGCCAGATCCGGCACCACATCCTTGATGCCGTTGATCACGCCCAGCGCAGGATTCTCCCGCGTCGTTGGCACCTTGTTGACGAAGACCGGGCCATCCGATGGTTCGATCACGATGTCGGTGAAGGTGCCACCGATGTCGGCTGAAACATGATATTTAGTCATAATTAGAAGTTATACCTGAGTCGAAGGTTCCAGATTTTTCCCGGCGCCCGGGCGGAGAAACCCCCCGCCACCCACTCCGAGTTGTATTCCTCGTCCAGCGCGTTCTGTACCTGCCAGATCAGTGACCATTTGTCAGCCGCATCGGTGACCCCCAGACGGAGACTGAGGAAGTCCAGCGGGTCGCGCTCGGTTGAATTCTGCACATCCCAGTACTGGGCGCCGCGGCGCTCGTAGTCCACCCTGGCGAACAGGTTCAGGTTGGCAAAATTCAGCGGCACCTCATACTGGGCGCCGATATTGGTCGTGGTGTCGGCAATATAGGGCGCATCGTTGCCTTCCACGGTCGGGTCTACCAGGTACTCCTTGATCTCACTGTCGGTGTAGCCCACGGAGGCGTAGAGATCGAGGTTCTCGGTCGCCCGCAGGTTCAACTCCAGCTCCCCGCCGTACAGCTGCACTTCATCGACATTGGTGAGAACCTGGGCACTGATGGCCCCGATAAAGGAGAAGAACTGCTGCCCTTCCACCTTGGTGGCAAATCCCGCCCCGATCAGGCGCAGACGATCGTTGAAGTACAGGCCCTTGTAGCCCACTTCAAAGGACTCGGACTCTTCCTGGTCCACCACGTCATTGATGCCAACCAGGCCGACGGAAGCGGCCACGTCGGAAATCCCGTTCTGGTTGAACTGGCCGCTGCGGAAGCCCCGACCCCAGGTTGCGTACCAGTTGTGCTGGTCCGACGGCTGGTAGCGCAGGGTGACCTTCGGCTGCACCATGTCGAAGGTTTCCTTGTTGCGTGCTCCCGGGACACCGGCGGGAAACTGCAGCGGCGAGACGTCCTGTACCCGCTCTTCCTCGTCGTAGCGCAGCGCCAGCGACAGCTCGAAATCGGTGCCGATGTCAACGCTGGCCTGACCGAACACCGCCATCGCCGTGTTGCTGTTGTCGTCGGCCAGGAACGAGGTGGTGGGATTGCGCGGGTCCGTCGTCGGCTCGCGCTCAAGGCGCAGGATCCCGGCGCCGGTGTCCACCCCGGTGGACAGGGACACAAAGCGGTCCCACTCCAGGTAATACGTACCCACTTCCCAGCGCACCGGCTGGTCGTCAGGTGAGCGGAAGCGGAACTCCTGGCTCCAGGCGTCGATCTCGAAGAATCCGGTCTGGGTGCCGTCAAAGCCGAACAAGCCCGGCGCACTCATCGCGGCGGTGTAGGGGAACTGGTCCGAGTCAGACCACTCCTCCAGATCGGTATAGCTGGTGGTGGAGATGAATGTCCCCAGCTCGGTAATCCAGTCCACCTTGAGGGCGAAGTCGTTCATGTCCCGCTCGCCGTAATCGACGTTGTTGTCCCGGACAGGCAGGACGTTGTTGGCGTCGATCGGCCCGGTGTCGGTGCCGAAGGCAATGGCGGTGATGCCATCCGGCGCCAGGTCCACGGCCTGGTACTGGAAACCGATGCCGCGGCCCTTGTGGCGGGCGATGTTCGCACGCAGGTCAAAGGACAGATTCGCCGTTGGCTCATAGATCAGACGCCCCCGCAGAGTGCTGTCCTCGAAGCGGTCAGCCTCTTCGTTGCGGGTGATATTGGTCAGGTAGCCGTCGCGATCAATGTGCTTGCCGGACACCTGGGCGAACAACTGGTTTTCGATCAGCGCGCCACCGTAGGAACCCTCGACCATGTACTCGTCCCCGGCGCCTGCGCCGGCACTGACGTAACCCTCGGCCTCATTGGTGGGGCGCCGGGTATTGATGATGATCGCGCCTCCCGTGGCGTTGCGGCCGTAGATCGCGCCCTGGGGACCTTTCACCACCTCGACACTTTCGACATCGAACAGCTCCTGCCGGAACTGGATACCGCTGAACTGCAGAACGCCATCAATGATGGTGGCCACCGGCGCCTCGCCGTTGCGCACCTGGGTCAGGCCGCGAATACTGAGAAAGCTGGTGCCGATGCCCTGCGAGGTCGCGAGGGTCACGTTCGGCGTCAGGGCGATGAAATCTTCCATGCGCTGCACATTGGCATCCTGGAGTGCTTGCGCCGTGAAAGCAGTCACCGCGTAGGGCGCCTCCTGGAGGCTTTCGTCGCGACGCCGCGCCGTCACCGTCACTTCCTCCAGCACCATTGCGCCGGCCGGCTTGTCGGCCTGTGCCAGCGCCAGCGGGGCGACTGGCAATGCAGCCAGCAGCGCCAGCGTACCCGTCAAACCATTGCTCGAAATTGTCTTCATCTATCCCTCTCCCCGGATTCCATGCCCGAAACGTATAGCCCACAACAGGCGGTTGGCACAGCGGCCTGCAAGCTTCCACAGGAAAACCACTGCCATTAAAAATGGGTTAAAAATTTAAGTATGTCAATAATTTTTGACAAAATGTTTTCGTCGGGTACACTCCTCACATAACGTTTGAGGGGATCCAGTGTGGAGAAGAAAAAGAAATCGATGATGAAGCGGTCGCTGGGCGGCCTGCTCAAGGCGAGGCGCCTGGAGCAGAAGCTCACCCTGCAGGAGCTGGCCGAGAAGGCGGAGCTGTCCGCCGCCTTCCTGTCCCAGGCGGAACGCGGCAAGGCCACACCGTCCATCGTTTCCCTGATCAACATTGCCCGCGCCCTGGGCACGGACATCAACTACTTCATCTCACCGCCGGTGCCCGCGGAGCTGGTCAGCAAGGCCAGCGACCCGCAGTACCTGAACATAGACTCCCCCATCACCTACCGGGTGCTGAACGCCTCCATCCCAAACCAGCAGATGAGTGCACTGCTGATGGATATCCCCCCCGGCGTGGAACTGCCGACGGTCCACCGGGATGAAGGCGAGGATATCTTCTACATCATCAAGGGCCGGGTGGAGCAAATGATCGACGACAAGGTGTTCAGTCTGCAGGCGGGAGACTGTGTGCACATGAACACCCAGCTCGGCCACAACATCGTCAACAAGAGCAAGGGTACGGCGACGATTCTCTGGGTCGGCACGCCGGTCCTGCTGCCCGCCGGCTAGCTGGAACCACCATGGCATTTCTGGACGTAGCGACCGAACTGGGCAGCTTCAGTGTCATGCTGCGACCGGATGCGGCGCCGGTGACCTGCGACTACTTCGCGCGGCTTGCCCGCAGCGGAGCCTTCCACAACGGCAGCATCTTCCGCATTGTCTCCACCAGCAAGCACGGTGGCGTCGAGGCGAGCCCGATTGACGTTGTGCAGGTCGGCACATCGGCCGGGATGGATGAGCAACGCACCCGCATCCGGCATGAGCATACCGGGCTGACCGGCCTGCAACATGTACGCTGGGTGGTATCCACCGCCCGGTTTGAACCCGGGGAGGTCTACGGCAGCTTCTTTGCCTGCCTGCAACGCGAGCCGGCTCTCGATTTCGGCGGTAACCGGCACGCGGACGGTCAGGGCTTCGCAGCCTTCGGCAGTGTGGTCAGTGGTCACGAGGTGATTGAGCAGGCCCACATCCGGGCCGAGGAGCATCCCTGCCTGAGCACCCGAATCGCGGTCGCCAACATCCGTTATCGGGACTGATACCTCGGGCGCCGTGACGCGCATCCACCGTGGTCCAGGCGTTCTCCCGCAAGAGCCCGGAGCTTGCTGTCAACCCAGCTCTCGCTCCCGCGCCAGAATGTCGGCGATGGGCACCGGCTTGACCGGCGAGCGGGCACTGAACGGGCCCACCTCCGCTGCACTGATCTCGTTGTGCCGGGCCAGCAGCCGGGTCACGAAATAGCCGCAGTAGCGGCCCTGGCACAGGCCCATGCCGGTGCGCGAGCGCAGCTTGGCGGAATTGGCAGTGGCAATCGTGCTGTGCTCCTGCAACAGGCCGCCGAACTCACCCACGCTGATGCCCTGGCATTTGCACAGGGTGGTGCTGTCAGTCAGCAGCTGCTCAAACACTCCCCAGGGCGGCAGCGAGATTTGCGCCAGCACGGCGGCAAATTCCCCCAGGCTGGACAGCCGGCGGCGGACGGGAGCGGCCAGCTTTTCCGCCTGCGCGGCATCGAGCACGCCCTGGTCCTGCAGTACCGCCAGCGCCGCCAGTTCGCCCTCCTCCCGCGCCACGTCCGCCCCTGCCACACCCGTGGTTTCGCCGGCCGCGTAGAGCCCGGCGACGGAGCTGCGCTGCCAGCCATCGACATCCACTATCCAGCCGCCGCGCTCCGCGGACCAGCTGACGGCGGCCCCCGCCTGGCGCGGCAGCTCGGAGGCGACGAGGAATGAATAGCAGACGCCCAGGTGATCGCAGGCTATGTCCTCCCGGGTTTGCTCCGGCTCGAATACGCCGTCCCGCAGCCTGGCCACGCGCACGGCCGCCAGCTGCCGCTCGCCCTCCGCGGCCACCACGGTGCTGCCGAAGCGCACCGGAATTCCGGCTCGCCACAGCCGCCACATGACCCCACCTATATGCAGCAACTTGCCCAGGTGACGGAGCATCAGCAGCGGCCGCTTGCGCACGCCCAGCATCGCCCCAAGCGGCTGCGCGAACAGTACCGCTGCTACCTCGCCGCCGCCCCGGCGGATCTGGTCCGCGACAATCAACTGCAGTGGATGGCTGCCCGCGAACACGAACCGCTCCCCGGGCACCAGCTGTTGGCTCTTGACCATGGCCTGCAGGCCACCGGCAGCCATGACGCCGGGCAGGTTCCAGCCCGGGAAAGGCACCGCCAGATCGTGACAGCCCGCGGCGACCAGCACACTGCGCGCAGCCAGTTCGCTGGTGCCCCCGGGGCCGTGCAGCCACAGGCGCTGGCTCGCCGGGTCGTGAGGATCGCGGTCGAGGAAGCCCAGCACCGTGGTCTGCCAGCACCACTCGATACGGCTGTCCTGCTGCGCCCGTTGCAGCAACTGCTGCTGGCGACGGTACACGCGGTCGCGCAGCCAGTTGCGTACCCGGATCGCGGCCGGGGGTTGCCGCAGGATCTGGCCGCCCGCCTGCTGCTGTTCATCGATCACCACCACCCGCAGGCCGTGTGCAACCGCGGTCAGCGCCGCCGCCATCCCGGCGGGGCCCGCACCCACGATGGCGAGGTCCACCGGCCTCACAGGGTTTCCTGCAGGCATTTACCGGTGCGCACCCGCATGCCTTCACTGACCGGTGTCATGCAGGCACGGCGCCAGCGCGGCTCCCGCGCCTCGCCCGGTACGCTGACCGCAACCAGGCACTCGAAGCAGCTGCCCATATTGCAGAACAGGCTGCGGGGTTCACCGTCGCGGGTGGTGTAGCAGTGCTCCCGGCCGGCCAGCAGGAGCGCAGCGGCGACGGTTTCACCGGGATGGACACGGACAGCAACGCCGTCGATCTCGATCTGCAGGGACGGCTGGCGCTCGACGCCGGTCTCGATACGGTGTGCCATCAGTGGCCGGCCTCGCGCATGAACATGTTGATATGGCTGAATCGCGCCGGCGAAAACGGGGCTATCGGGTAGGCGGTCTCGCCGGCGGCGATCAACTGGCTGATCAACTCGGCGTAGGTCGGGCCAAAGGTAAACCCGGAGCCACCCGCGGCAACGAAGTAGCGCGGCAGCTGGGGAACCTCACCCAGCAGCGGCAGCTGATCGGCGGTGACTCCGGTGACACCGGTCCAGGTACGCAACAGATGCAGCTTGCGCAGGGCCGGCACCACTTCCGCCGCCGTCGCAAGATTGCCGCAGACCGAGCGGTACAGGGGTCGCGCAGCCGCAGAGCCCGTACCTGTCAGCTCGGGCAACCGGGCGGACCAGCCGCCACCGATGAGCAGGTTGCCCTCGCGCACCTGCTTCATCGACAGCCGCCGGCCCACGTGCTGCACCAGGTGCCCCACCAGCGGCGGCGCCTCCTCGGTGACATTCATCGTCAGGCCCACCGGGAAGATGGGCAGGTGCACCCCCGCCAGGCGCCCCACATCGGCGGCCCAGGCGCCGGCCGCGTTGAGGATGGTATCGCAGCGGTAGTCCGCGCGGCCCCCGTGCTCGGCGTCACCGGCGACGGATGCAACGGTAGCCAGCGCCCATTCGTGGCGCAGGCGCTGCACGCTGTGCACACGGGAGCCGGTGTGAAAGACCGCGCCCAGCCGCTGCGCGGCACGCGCATACGCCAGAGTGAGATAGCGGGGATTGCAGTGGCCCTCGTCGGCGCAGTACAGCGCGCCCTGTACCCGATCATCGAGATAGGGTGCGCGGGCGCGCAGCTCGCTGCGGGACAGCAGCTCCAGCTGCATGCCGTGCCGGGTTTCAAATTCGTATTTCTGTTGCAGCCGCTGCAGCTGGTCGGCGGTCTCCGCCACCATGATGCCGCCGTGCATCACCAGTTCCAGATCCTCCCCCAGCAGCGTCTCCAGCCCCCGCCACTGCTCGATGGCGCGGCGGGTAAACGGGACGAGGTGGGCAATGTGGTCCTGCAGCTGCTCCTGGTATTCCAGCAGGCGGTACTCCAGCTGGAAGTGCAGGGAGCCGGCGTTGCGGCCGGAGGCTCCGCCATTGAGGGCATCGCTTTCCAGCACGATCACTCGCTTGCCCAGCCTGGTCAGGTAGAAGGCCGCGGCGCAGCCGATCAGGCCTCCTCCAATTATCGCCACATCACAGCTGTGCAACATTGCTCCCCGCTTTTCAGCCTCGGCCAGTGTGCCGGCCCTAATCCTGCACCGTGCGTCCCAGGGCCACCAGCGTTGTGCGAATCTGGCTCGCGCCCTCGGCATCCAGCGGCTGCAGGGGCAGGCGTGGAAAGCCCCCGTGCAGTCCCTGCTGGTTCAGGGCTTCCTTGAAAATTGCCTGGGAAGAGCCGAACTTGCCGGTCAGGTCGGGATTGAACCAGCTTTTCATTATAGTGTAATCGCGGGCCGCGTATTCCAGGGCCCGGGCCTCGTTGCCCGCCCACAGCTCGTTGAAGAAATCCGGCTGTTCGTGACCCAGCACGGCCCCGGCGCCCATGGTTCCGTCCGCATCGTGCTGTTTGACCAGGGTCGCACCGGTCTCGTTCATGGGGATACCGAACACCCGCACCTCGCGGCGCAGGCGGAAGAAGACATCGAGGAAACGGCGCAGGTCCGAGGTTGAGTTCTTGATGGCAACCACCTGCTTCAGCTGCGCCAGCGCCACCAGCAGGTCCGGGGACATGTCCACGTGCGTACCGGGAGGCCAGTTGTAGACACAGATGGGCATCCTGATCGCCGCGTCCACGGACCGGTAGAACGCGAGGATATCGGACTCGGAGGGTACCATGTAGGGTGGCGGCGTCAGCAGGATACCGTCGAATCCGGCCTTCTCTGCCAGTTCCACCTGCGCCAGGACATCGGCCAGAGTATAGCCGCTGCAGCCCGCTATCAGCGGTATGCGCCCCTGCACCCGCCCGGCAACTTCCGCCAGCAATACCGCCTTTTCCTCCAGATTCAGCGTAAACCACTCTCCCTGTGTCCCCGCCACCACCAGGCCGTGCATGCCCTGGCCGAGCAGCCAGTCGACATGCTTGCGCAGCGCCTCGACATCGAGCTCGCCGCTACGGCTGAAGGGCGTTGTCATGGCCGGTATATAGCCGCGCCAGCTCACCGAATCTCTGTTCATAAAGTCCTCTACACTTTCCCAGCCGCAGGGTCATTGTTCCCCGATCGACTTGTTATTTTACTGCCCCCCGTGGGCAATTTATGTTTAAGTTCGTTGTCCTGACCGCAAACCACATGAGCCAGCCCCATGAACGTCAGCCAACGTCGCCTGCACTATCTCTACGAATCCGCACGCCTCGGTACCATGCGCGCCGCAGGCGAAAAACTCGATGTCGCGCCCTCCTCCATCAGCCGCCAGATCGCCGAACTGGAGAGTGAGCTGGGCACGCCGCTGGTGGAGCGCGGCCGGCGGCGCCTGAAACTGACCGAGGCCGGGGAACTGGCCTTCCAGTTCTACCAGGACCGCTGCGCCCAGCAGGAAGCCTTCCTCTCCCAGATCAGAGAGCTCCAGTCCCTCAATACCGGCAAGATATCGATCGCAGTCGGCGAAGCCTTTATCTCCGAACGCTTCAGCGACACCCTGCAGAGCTACATGCAACGCTATCCCGGCATCTCCGTGGGCGTCAGTGTGTCCAGTACCAATGAAGTGGTGCGCATGATCAGTGACGACGATGCCCACTTCGGGATGATTTTCGACACATCGCGGGACCCGAAGGTCAGTTCGCGCGTCCATTTGCCGCAGCCGATGAAAGTTGTGGTACACCGCAGCCATCCACTGGCCGGCAAGAAGCTGGTAGAACTTTCGGAGCTGGGGCAGTACACGGTGGGCCTGCTCGACGGCGCCTACCGCATCCGCCAGATCATCGAGCAGAGTGAGCAGGAACAGGGGATTTTCTTTACCCCGCACCTGGCCACCAGCTCGCTGGCGCTGCTTCGCGGCTTCATCAACTCGGGCTCCGGCGTCTCCCTGCTACCCGACCTGGTGGTCGGCGAGGAGCTGGCCGCAGGACGTTTTGTCGCCATCCCTACCGACAGCGCCACGCTCAACAGTACCCAGATAAGCCTGGTCACCCGCAGCGGCCGACAGCTGCCGATCGCCGCGTTCAAGTTCATGCAATATATCGAGGACTATTTCCGCAACCTGGCGCCCGAGTCCTGACGAGCATCTGTGCTACAGGTTCCAGTCGTTGCGCACCACGGCGCCGCCCTTCATCACCAGGCCAATACTGCGCAGGGCGGAAATGTCAGCGATGGGGTTTGACTCCAGCAACAGCAGGTCGGCGTACTTGCCTTCGCTGATGGTACCGACTTCGCCCTCCACGCCCAGCAAGCGCGCGGTCTCGACGGTGGCCGAACGCAACGCCCGCAGGGGCGTCATGCCGGCATCGACGTAGAGCTCGATCTCACGCACTGAGGCAACGGTGCCTTCATTGGGCTCGAAGGGAAACTGGTCGCTGCCCATGGCGATATTGACGCCTTCATCAATGGCGGTTTGCAGCGCCTTCCAGTGCACCTTGCCCACCGAGGCGGCGCGGTCCAGGTACCACTGGGGCGAACCGATTTTCTGGAAGAATTCCAGTGCCCCGGCCTGGCTGACCACGATGGTCGGCACGTACCAGGCGCCCGCGCGCTTCATCTTGCGGAACACTTCCTGGTTCAGGTAGTAGCCGTGCTCAAAGCAGTCCACGCCGGCTTCCAGTGCTTCGAGGGTAGCCTCTGGCGAACCGGAGTGGGCCGTGACCTTGAACCCGGCCCGGTGAGCGACGTCCACAGCCGCGCGCATTTCCTCCAGCGTCATGTCGGAGGCCGCAATCGACCCCGCCGGAGACGCGATGCCCTTGCTGATCATCAGTTTGAGCCAGGTCGCCCCGGCGCTGATCTGTTCGCGCGCCATGCGGGTGACCTCGTCGGGACCGTCCACACCCACCTCGCCGTGACTGGTGCCATGACCGCCCGTAGGCGCCAGCGGCAAGCCTGCGGCGTGGATCCGCGGGCCGGGAATTTCACCGCGGCGGATGGCCTTGTCCACCGCGAAAATCGCGTGCCCGCGGTCACCGGGAGCGCGAATCGTGGTGGTACCGGACAGCAGGCTGAGGCGGCCATTCTCGGCCATTCTCAGCGCCAGCTCCGCCTCGGATTCATGCTGCAGCGCCATGGAAGCGGCGCCTGGCAGCTTGAGACCGAGGTGCACGTGCATGTTCATCAGGCCGGGCACTATCCACTTGCCGCTGGCATCAATGACCCTTGCGTCCGCGGGTATGGCGACATCGCCGCGGCTGCCCACCGCCGCGATTCGCTCCCCGTCCACCAGCACCACCGCGTTGTCCAGCGCCGCGCCGTTATCGAGGTTCACCACGGAACCGCCGACCAGCGCGGTAAGCGCCGCACTGGCGGGCAGCGCCAGACTCGCGAGTGCAAGCCCGGTGGCGGCCAATAACTGTTTCACTGTTCCCGTTGTCATAAGCAATATTTCCATAATGGATCGACCCTTGCAGGTCGGTAAATAAATTGATCGGGTGCTGCCTGGTTCCGGCGGGCTTCAGAACAAAGAAGGTCCAGTTCCCGCTGGAAAAAGGTCAGGCACCGCCGCTAGCCTTGAGCACCCGGCCCCCCGGCAGACGCAGCGTCTTGCCGTCATAAGTTGCGCTAATGACGGCGTCGCGCGCACTGATGGTTTCGGCACCATCAGTTTCAGCCCAGCGAATCACCTCAATGAAGTAGCGGTCGCCCTGCTGGCGGTAGCGCCCGTAGCCCGTCACCGCGTAGCTGTCATCGCCGCTGACCACAAGGAAATGCTCGTCCACCAGTGCCAGCATGCCGTGCTCCAGCGCCACGATTTTCGCATCCGCGGCATCACCGATGCGACGCAGGGTCTGCACGGTGCCGCTGCCGAACACCAGGGTCAGGCCGTCGTCGTCGCGGGTGACGGCAAGGTCGTGCTCCGTCACTCCGTTGGACGACAGCGGGTTCGCGGGCGACAGGCTGAGCGTCTGCTCGGCAACCAGATGGACGCCGCCCTCAATCGCGGAATAGGGGCCGGAGTGCGCCATGGCGCTCTGCTTGAAGTAGGGCTCGCCATTGAAAACGGCCTGCTGGATGAAAGAGCCATCCTTGAACAGGAAGATGCCGGTCAGCGGCATGGACTTGCCACCGGACGAGGTCAGTCCGGTGTAGGCCCAGAGCCCC
Source organism: uncultured Haliea sp. (assembly GCA_947258585.1). Classification (GTDB taxonomy): domain Bacteria; phylum Pseudomonadota; class Gammaproteobacteria; order Pseudomonadales; family Halieaceae; genus Haliea. Next base: position 73,810 of record CAMYIZ010000070.1, read on the forward strand.
TCGACCTGCTGCATGGACGTTTCCGCCCGCGACAGCAGTGGCGTTGCCAGCAGTGCCAGCATCATGCAGGCGGTGCCCAGTGTGCGGCGGATGCTTGTGCCCTGTGTTCTGTTCATTGCTGTTCTCCTTGGCTGATCTGCGCCGTGGCTTCGATTTCAATCAGGAAATCGGGCAGGGCCAAGGCCTGCACTCCGATCCAGGTATTGGCCGCCGGCGTGACGTCCCCGTAGAACTCGGCCAGGGCGGCACCCACCGGACCCAGGCAGTCCGGGTTGTGGTTCACCACATAGGTGCGCAGGCGCACGATATCTTCCACCCCGGCGCCGGCCTCGGCGAGCACCGTCTTGAGGTTGGCCAGCGCCTGGCGTGCCTGCGCGCCAAGGTCGCTGCCACCGACCACCTGGTAGTCCCTGTCCCAAGCCACTTGGCCGGCACAGTGCACCAGGGTAGTGTCGCTTGACGCCACCGCGTGGGAGAAACCGTAGGCCGTGCTTTCATACAGCTCGGCGGGATTGATGACTTTGCGTGACATGTGATCACTCTCCTTTCAATTCGTCGGGCCGCGGTCCGCGGCCATGGATAATCTTTGAGGCAGCGGTTCGCCGGCCCGGTTCAGGTGTACTGCACCAACTCGAGTTGATGCCCGAAGGGGTCGAGAACATACCAGGACAGCGAGTCCGGCGCGGGACCCCCATCGGCAACGATGGGGCCGGCCATTGGGCGACAACCATTGGCCTGGAGGTAGTCCACAGCCGCCTGCACGTCATCGACCTGCAGACAGATATGCCGGCTGCCGACATCGCAATTGCGCGGCGGCGTGGTTGCCGCATCCGCGGGCCGCTCATACTGGAACAGCTCCATCCCCAGATTGTCACACAGCTGCAGCATCGCGATCTGCAGGCAGGCGTCCGGCACGTTCACATGCGCCTCAGTCCAATCCCTGCCATCCTCCATGAGGGGAATTTCGCGGGCATCGAACGGGCCCATGCGGTACTTGAGCGTGGCGCCCATGACCCCAGTGTAGAATGCGATCGCCTGTTCGATGTCCGCAACCGTCAGTGATACGTGGTCAGCGCGCCGGAATGTTGGTTGGCCGGTCATTGTGATCTCCTGCAGAGCCTGTGTTGTGAGATACGCCTGCGCCGCTACGAGAACAGCGCCGCCATGTAGTCGGGGAATTTCTGTGCCGCCAGCACCAGCGACAGCAGCAGACCTACCCCGAGGATTGCATTGCGCCACCACTCGGTGGGCACGTCGTGCATGACCTTCCGGCTGTTGGCCAGGTACAGCAATATGACAAACACCAATGGAATGACTAGCACGTTGATGCCCATCAGCAGCACGACCTTGAGCAGCGCCGGGAAACTCCAGTGCGGCGCCAGGAGCGCAGCACCGAGCACCAGGACTACCACAATGGCGTGATAGGCCTTGTTGTCGGCGGCGAAACGCCACTGCCGACCCACGGTGTCCAGCATGAAGTAGGCGGTTACCTGGGCGGCGACCACCAGGGTGGTCAGCGCGGCCATAAACACGCCCACAGAGAACACAATGGGACCGAGGAATGCCAGGCGCTCGGGAAATACGCCGTGCAGAACTTGAGAAGCTTCGGAGACATCGGCCAGCGAGGCGTGATGGGCCAGCGGGTACAGCGCGAAGCCGCCCGCGATGACTACGAAGATGGCGTAGGCGCCAAAGATCAGGCCCAGATTCACCACCGCGCGGCGAAACGCCTTTTTCAGGCCGCGTGAATCGACACCCGAGTCTGCCGCCAGATACGGCATGCCGAGTAGCGCCGCGGGGGCGATCGCGCTGCCTACCATCGCGGTGATGGAAGCGACCGAGGAGCGCGCGGTCCCCGTGCCCGGCACGGGCAGGTCTTCCGGTACGGCGGGCACCATCCCGGCGAGGATGTCCCGCCACTCGGAGAAGCCGCGAAATGCCACCAGCAGGAAACAGAAGAACATCAATACCATCATCACGGTCATGACGTTCTGCATGCGGTCGAAGCCGCGGGAGAACACCAGCCAGAGGATCGCCGCGGCGATCACCAGGGACAGCGCCATGTCCGTGAGCAGGGCGCCGCTGGCGCCGGACCCCGCCGCAGGCAGACCCAGCGTGGATGCGACCACGGAACTCATCACGGACAGCTGGCCCATCACGATCAACAGGTGGACGGGCACATTGACCAGCAGGAGCGCCCAGGCCAGCGCGGGCGTGATGCGCTTGCAGATCAGCGCGAACATGCCCTCGCTGGGGTTGCAGGCGCCAATGCGCGATGCGGTATCGACCGAGACCACGAACACCGGCAGCATGCACAGCACTACCCACAGCAGTTCGTAGCCAAACCAGGCACCGGCCAGCAAAAAGGAGGCGACGGCTCCGGCACCCATGGTCCCCGCGGCAATGACCGCGGTGGGTCCGACGATATCGCGGACCAGACGTACCGGTGCGGCAGCGACAGCCCTAAGCACGGGGCAACACCCCCGCACGACCGCTGGCGCTTTTGCGTCGTTTCACTCTGTCCATCGTCATAGGCACTACTTCCAGGGTCGGTCGACCGTAACAGGTCTAGAAATTGACGGGTTGCCTGTCGGCGAGCCCGGCCGCCTGCGCGGCAAGGCTGCTCTCTATCCAGCGATCTATGCTGCTGTCCATTACGTCCAGCGGCAAGTAGCCGTTCTCCAGCACCGCCCGGTGAAAGGCGCGAACATCGAACCGCTCGCCCAGCGCTGCCCGCGCCCGCGCCCGGGCCTCGAGAATGCGTCGCATGCCCACCTTGAACGAGGTCGCCTGGCCCGGCACCGCAATATAGCGATTCACAGCGCGCACATTGGCCGGGTGGGGGCTGGGGGTGGTCTCGTCCAGGTAGCGAATGGCCTCTTCCCGGGACCAGCGCTTGGCGTGCAGGCCAGTGTCCACCACCAGCCGGCAGGCGCGCCACAACTCCGCCGCCAGGCGCCCGAAATCGGCGTAGGGGTCCTGGTAGAAACCGATGTCCGCTGCCAACTGCTCTGCATACAGGGCCCAGCCCTCGACAAAGGCGGTGTTGAGCCACCAGACATTCTGCTGGCGCAGGGCCGGAATGCCCGGGTCCGCGCTGATCGCCGAGATCTGCAGGTGGTGCCCCGGCAGGGTCTCGTGATACACCAGCGCCTCAAGGTCATAGACAGGCACCGCGGCCATGTCGTGCAGGTTCAGGTAAAAGCGCGCCGGGCGCCCGGCGGAGCCCGCCTGGTAGAAAGCACCCGGCGCCGACTCTTCCCGATAGGCCTCGAACCGCAGGATCTCCAGCTCCTGGGTGGGCGGGTCAAACACCAGCTCCGGCAGGCGCGCCTGCATCGCCCCGAACAGGGACCGCGCCCGGGCCAGGAATTGCGCCCGGCCTTCGGCATCGTTACTCAGGTAAAACTGCGGCGAGCTGCGCATGTGCTCGAAAAACCCGGGCAGGTCGCCGTCAAATCCAACCTGATCGACGATAGCCCGCATTGCACCGTGAATCCGTTCGACCTCGGCCAGCCCGTAGGCATGCAGCTCATCTGCGCTCAACCGGGTGGTCGTGAACTGACGCAACAGGAATGCGTAGAAGGCGTCGCCCTCCGGCATCTGCCAGACGCCACCATCGTGGCCGGCACCGCTCTGGTGTTCCACCAGCGTGGCGATCAGGGACTGGTAGGCCTCGCGGTATGGCCCCAGCAGCGCCACGCGGGCACGCTCCAGGTACGCGTCCCGGGCGGCTCGTTCCAGGGTGCCCTGCTGCAAACGTTCCCGCACCGAAGACCAGACCGGGTTGTCCGCACCATCATCAAAGGGCGCACCGCTGATGATCTGCCGGGACCCCTCGATCAGGAGCGGATACAGGCTGGCCGGCAGGCCGCCTGCCACCTTGAGCTGGCGTTCGAGCTGGGCCTCCAACTGGGCCAGCAACTGCGGCACGCCCGCCAGGTCACTCAGCAACGCGTCCACCTCTGCAGCCGAACTCAGTGGACCGCCCTGGGCGAGACGCCCCGGTATCTCGAGATGGGTGCCCACGATCTGGTTGACCGGGTACCCATGGCCGCGCCAGCGATGGCGCTCCAGCAACAACTCCAGCTCGTAGACCAGCGCGTCATACTGGGTCCGCGCTCTTGGACCCAGCGCGGCAGGCTGGAACTCCTGACGCAGCGTTGCCAGCTGTTGCCTGACCACCGCGATGTCAGCGTACTCCGCGGCGGCGGAGAGGTCGGGCCACCCACCCCCCGCAGGTAGCGCCGCGGCGCCGCCTGCGAGTTCGGGCCTGTTGGCCTGGCGATACTCCAGGACTGACTCGATGAAGTCCGCCAGCCTCGCCTCCGGTCCCGGTTGCCCGGCGGCCAATGCGGTGCCAGCGGAGGCGGCCAGCAACAGCGCGGTCGCGAACCTCCCCACGGCGCCAGCCGATCCCACCGGAGAGAAGCAGCCCACTTACAGCGTCCGCATGGTTACGCGCACACCAAAGGTCTGGTAGGAAGGCTGCACATGCAGGCCACCGAGGAAGGCCTTCTGGTAGGCGTTGGTGTAGTACTCCTCGTCAAACAGGTTTTCCACGTAGGCGGTCACGCTGAAACGGTCGGTCTCGACCCCGGCGCGGAGGTTGAAGTGATCATAGCTGGGCACCTGGAACGGGAAACCTTCGTCCTGGCGCACCACAGCGACCAGGTCGGGCAGGATATCATCCCGGTGAAACCATTCGAGACGGACAAAACTGTCGTAGCCGCCGGCGAAGGTAAAGCGGTACTCGGCGTCTCCACCAAAAGTCCATTCCGGCGCGTTCGGCATCGACTGGCCGCTGAGATCGTACAGGGCACCGTCGACGAAGGCGTTGGTGAACTTGTCAAATTCCGCGTCGACATAGCCCGCGGAGAAATTGACGACGAAATTCTCGCTCAGGACTGCGGAGATCTCCAGCTCACCACCCAGGTTGCTGGCTGAAGCGGCGTTCTGAATGCCCGAGTTAAAGACGATCAGCCCCTGGTCGTTGGTACTGGCAACAGCGAAGGAAGCCTGCAGATCGTCCCACTCCAGGTAGAACAGCGAGCCATTGACGCGCAGGCGATTGTCCAGCAGCTCGGATTTGAAGCCCAGCTCGTAGTTCCACAGCTCTTCGGGGTCGAAATCTGCCCGCTCAAACGATGCGCCCAGCTGTACCCCGCCGGCCTTGAAACCCTTGGAGACCGTGGCAAACACGCTCATGTCCTCGCCGAGGGCGTAGCGCAGCGACACCTTGGGCGAAAAGTCGGTGAAGTCCGTCTCGTCTTCGACGAAACCATTGATTACCCCTGAGGACAGACGATACTGGGAGACTTCCACATCGTCCTTCGTATAGCGGCCGCCAAAAACCAGGTCCAGTTGGTTGTTGAGGTGCCAGGTCAGCTCACCGAAAATCGCCGCGCTGCTGCTCTCGTTGTCGCCTACGGTGGAGGTGATCTGGAAGTTCTCCGGCAGGCCAAACAGGCCGCCGGCACCGGCGAAGGTCTGCTGTACGATGTCACCCTTGTCCTTGCTGTAGATTACCCCTACCGTCCAGTCCAGGGTGTCGTTGCCAGTCGACTGCAGGCGGAATTCCTGGCTGAAGGATTCACGGCTGATCGGTTTCTCCTCGTAGACCAGATCCTGGCTGCTGCCGTCGATATCACCGCGGAGGAAGGTGTCGGACTCAATGTAGCCGGTGATGCCGACCAGGCTGAAGGTATCCAGCTCGTATTCGAACTTGGCGGTATAGAGCTCCCACTTGGAGCCCACGTCCTGTGGCCGGTCGAAATTGACCCGGTCGGTATTCTCCGGGAAGAAACCCACGCCATCGGGATCCGCGACGTTGCCGTACAGGCTGGCGGCGAACCTCGACATGACACCGGAGGGGACACCCTCGCGCATGCCCACAACCTCATCCGAGGTGGTGGCCATCAGGTCCACAGTCAAGCGGTCCGTCGGCGTGTAGCGCGCGCTGAGTCGGCCGTACTCGTACTCGGAGTCGTTGCCGCCGCCGACAGGGTTGATGTTCTTGATATAGCCGTCGCTCTCGTAATACTTATAGTTGGCCCGCACCGCCAGCACATTGTCTATCAGCGGCATATTGATCACCCCCTCGATGTCGCGGGTGTCGTAGCGGGCCAGCTCGCCCGATATCTGGGCGAAGAATTCCTGGTCCGGCTTGACCGTGGAGATGTTGACCGCACCGCCGACCGCGTTGCGGCCGAAGTAGGTACCCTGGGGCCCGCGCAGCACTTCGATGCGCTCCAGGTCCATCACCCCCGGGTTTGCGGTCGCACTGACCACGTTGACGTCATCCAGGTAGAACGCAAAGGTACTCGCGCGCACCAGGGCCTCGGTGGTGTCAGTCTGATTGGTCACGCCGCGAATGCTCAGCTCCTTGCGGTCGCGGGAGCCGGTGGAAATGTAGCTCACATTGGGGGTCCGGGAAAAATAACCCTCGATGCCCTTGAACATGTTACGCCCGATGGAATCGGCGGAGAATGCGGTAATGCTGACCGGCACGTCCTGCAGGGATTCTTCCCGGCGGCGGGACGTCACCACGACTTCCTCGATCATCACCCGGCTGGCTTCCTCTTGGGCCGAGGCCGCGCCGGACCAGACCGCGGCGGCACCAGACACAACCAGTCCGGGTATTAATGCCGCCGCACTGCTGATGCCGCTGCAGATCAATTTCCGTTGCCATTGCTTGCTCATGCTGCTTCCCCTAATGAAATGATAATTCCCTGGCCAATCCCGGCCATATCCGTGATGCCCCGAAACCCGAGGTACAGGCGCTGTGATCGACCCCTGAACCGTATACTTGTTAACAGTGACATTTAAAGCCAGAAAGTGTTGCCTGTCGGGCAACAGACGATCTCCGGGCCAGCATCCGCGTCACGCCCTCCGTGCCAGCCAGCGCTCCACCACATTTTCCAGCACCGCCATCGGCACACTGCCGGCCAACAGCACGGTGCGGTGAAACTCGCGCAGGTCGAAGTCGTCACCCAGCTGCTGTTCGGCGCGGTCCCGCAATTCCTGGATCTTCAGCTCGCCGATCTTGTAGGCCAGCGCCTGCCCCGGATAGGAGGCATAGCGCTCCACTTCTGCCCGGGCCTCGGCCTCACTCAGTGAGGAATGCTCCAGCATCCAGCGAACCCCATCTTCCACCGACCAGCCCAGGGCGTGAATTCCGGTATCGATCACCAGCCGGTTGGCCCGCATCATCTCGTAATTGAGGTAGCCGTACCGCTGCCACGGGTCTGCAAGCAGGCCCAGGTCCCCGGCCAGCGACTCGGCGTACAGGGCCCAGCCCTCGCCAAAGGCCGTGGTGGACTCGAAGCGACGGAACGCCGGTACATCCTCCACTTCCCGGGCAATCGCCGTCTGGAAGTGATGTCCGGGTAGCCCCTCATGTACCGACAGCGTGGTCAGGTTGAAACGACTGGTGATACCCGGGGAGTGGATGTTTATCCAGAGGATACCCGGCCGCGAGCCGTCGGCGGCCGCCGCCTGGAAATAGCCATTGCCCTGGAGTGAGCGCGAGGAGTCCGGGAGCGCGCGGATCTCGTAGGCGGCCTTCGGCATCAGGTCGAACATCTTCGGCAACAGGCCGTAGATATCGTCCCGCCGGGCATTGAAGTCGGGCACGATCTGGTCGCGCTCATCGTCAGCATAGTAAAGGGCGGGATCATTCCTGGCGTGCTCGAACAGCGCCTGCACGTCACCCTCGATACCAAGCTCGGCCTGCAGTGCGCGGAAGCCATCCATGATCCGGCTGACCTCGGCACGCCCCAGCCTGTGCACCTCCTCCGCTTCCATGGAGGTCGTCGTGTGCTTGCGCACGTAATGCTGGTACAGCTCCCGCCCGGCGGGCAGCGCGACCAGGCCCACCGTGGCGCGAGCGTGTTGCAGATAGCTGCCCTGCAGATAGTCGTGCAGCCGCTGATAGGCCGGCTGGATCACTCCGGCGATACTGGCCTCGTGGCGCTGGCGCAGATCGGCTGCCACAGTATCGTCGATTGTCGCTGGCAGCGAATCCAGTGGCGTCCAGAACTGGGTCTCGCGGGGCCCCTTGCCGAGATGGATAGACAGCTGGGGCAGGATCCTCTCGACCACCATCCGCGGCAGAACCACCCCCGCCTCAACCCCTTCCTCCAGCCGCAAAATCGCCTGATCTACCCAGCGGGCGAAGCCCTTTGCCCGCACCAGGGCCTGTTCATAGTGAAATTGGGTCTGGAACGGATAGGTACCCGAGCCCGCCGCCGATTCCGCAAACCGGATATGCTGGCCCCGGAACTGGTCCAGCGGCAGCATCCTTGCCCGCGCAAACAGGTCGCTGCCATAGAAGCGACGGTCCTGCTGCAGGCGCCAGGCCAGGAAATCGTAGCTGACCTGCTCGCCTTCACTCAGGCTCTCGGCGTCTACAGCCTGCAGGCGGGCCCGGTAAGTGTCGACCAGGGCCAGCATGGCCGTGTGCCAGTCACCCTCCAGCGAGCGATCAAAGCGGCCGGGGTGCCGGTAATCTCCCTGGGACAGGGCCCTGTCTGGCTGCAGCGCCAGGAGCTCCTCCCAGTAATCGTCGAACAGGCTGCCGCCGGCGCCAGGCTCCCCGGCCGCCACGGTCGGGGGAGTCTGCGCAAGCGCCACCACGGCCAGGGCCAGTGACAACGCCATCCACTTCCCGATCGAAACTCTCCAGCGCGCCACGTGTCGCCCCTCCCCTGCTGCCACCCCTCTGGACGAGGAGCCGCACGTTCCAAAGACCACAGTTTTAACAGGCGAACAGGGGCATTGGTAATCCATTATTGTTGCCTTTGAAGCAACACACACTGGCTAGTACTCACACTCTGCCACAGCTATCGGGAGCGGCGGCGATAGCGCAATTCAAATTGATGTAGCGCAGGTCGGTACGTCATCCCGGCCACGCCCGGGAAGGCTATGCCGGTATACTCGCTTGTTTTGCCGAGTTAGACAGTTCCAGGGGGGGCCCCGGGAGGATGAAAGCGCGCTCTTGAGAGCACCTGGCAACACCCCGCTAAGGGGTGTAGTCGCGGATGGAGGCAGTCGAACCCTGCCTCCCTATCGATACCGGCGGAATTCAGCCGCCGGTGCGGCGGCGCAGGTACTGGATGCCGAACAGAGCCAGCATAAAGCTGAGCATGCCCAGAACCACAGGGTTTGTTACCGGAACAGCGATGGCAGTGAATCCGGAAGCGGCGAGCAGGGCCATATCCCACTCCGCGCGCTGCGCGGGAGTGTCACCACAACACCAGTCCCAGGAAAGATAGGTCACCGAGCCGCTGCCAAATGAAGCGGAAGCAACATGGGTTTCCCCACTCAATTCATAGGCGCTCAGCACTGAGGGCGGAATGGACGCCGTGTCGATAGTCAGGTGATCATTCAGCGTTGGCAAGGAAGCGGGCGCGCTGGCGAAATTGCTTGAGTCCCCGGCAGACGTCCGTGGGATTGGCGGTGTACCCGATCCCGAGGTAGAGGTTCCGTCCGTCATCGTAGTACCCAGTATCTCGTTCATCAGGGCAATATTTTCCGACGAACGCAGCAGAAGAAGCGCACCGCCGCCACTGACAAAGTCTGCGATATCACTGCGCACGGCGGGGGACAGCCCCGCAACCTGGCCTGATTGCCCCTGGAATATCACACTGGCGCTGGCCAGGGCTGTTCCCCACTCGCCATCGCTACTCCCATCGAAGGGCACCGCGGCCCCCCCCAGAGACGCAGCGAGCTCCGCAGCGGCGGTTGCAATTTCCCCGCTGTGGCTGGTGTTGTCCGAATAGTATACGGACTGCGCACTCGCCAGCCCCGACACAAGCAGCAACGCTGCCCCATAAATCCAGAATGTGAGCTTGTTCATACCCCTACTCCTTATCAAAAGCTTCCCCATGCTATCCGAAAGTCTGGCACACGAATCGGCCAAGTTCAATCCGCAGTGCACGACATCCACAATGCGCGAATAAAAACGGCCGATGACTTGCCAGAGGTATCTATACTTGTACCCGCAACGCAGTCACCGGGGCTGACACTCCAGGGCCCGCCGTTCGACAATAGAACCCCAAATCCTGCACAGGAACCAGCTCCAATGAAATACAACATAGACCCCGAACTGCGCCCCATCCTCGACCTGCTGCCGCCCTTCGATCTCAGGGAGCCGCAGGTGATGCGCGCGACCATGGACGCCATGGTGGCCCCGGCCAATGCGGAACTGGATACCAGCGGCCTCGACATCAGCGAGCACAAGGCTCCCGGCGCCGCCGGCGACCCTGAGGTACCGGTGCGGGTGTACCGGCCCGCCAATGCCGCCGGGGCGCTGCCCGGACTGGTCTATCTGCACGGAGGCGGTTTCGTCTTCGGCAACCTGGAGAGCGAGCACGCGACCTGTGTCGCCCTGTGCCGCAACCTGGGCATCGTGGTGGTGTCGGTGGACTACCGGCTGTCGCCGGAGACCGCCTTCCCCGGCCCGCTGGAAGACTGCTACGCCGCCCTCTGCTGGACCCATGCCCGGCGCGACAGCCTGGGCATTGACCCGCGCCGCCTCGGTATCATGGGCCAGAGCGCCGGCGGCTGCCTCGCTGCAGCCACGGCGCTGGCGGCCCGGGAGCGCAGCGGCCCGACCCTGTGCTACCAGTTCCTGTCCATCCCGGTGCTGGACGACCGGCTGGACACCCCCAGCATGGTCGCCTTTACCGACACCCCCATCTGGCACCGGCCCAATGCCGAACTGAGCTGGGACTTTTACCTGGGCGATAATTACCAGCGCGGTGCAGAAAATGTCCCGGCCCTCGCCGCCCCGGCCCGGGAACAGAACCTGGCCGGTCTGCCGCCGGCCTGCATTACCGTCATGGAGTTCGACCCGCTGCGGGATGAGGCCCTGATCTACGGCCAGCGCCTGCTGGCAGCGGGTGTCTCCACGGAAATTCACTGCTACCCCGGCACCTACCACGGTTCCAGCATGGTGGTGGATGCGGCACTGAGCAAACGCGGAGTGGCGGACATGTTCACGGCGCTGGCTCGCGGTCTCTGCGTCGACCCCAAATAGTCACCACCCCCAGGAGCTGCACTAACAATGGATAACAATTCGCTCTACCACCCGCCCCTGATGCCCCACCTGCTAATCGAGGGCCTGAACCGCTACCACGACCAGCCCTGCCTGTTCCTCGGCGACAAGGTCGCCAGCTATCGCGAGGTGCGTGAACGGACCAGCCAGCTGGTGCAGGCCCTGCAGTCCCTGGGCCTGGGCCGCGGCAGCCGGGTGGCGGTGATTTCCGGCAACCGCCCCGAGGTGCTGTCCAATATCGCCGCCATGCAACTGGCGGGCTGCATCGGCACGCCCCTGCACCCGCTGGGCTCCCTGGAGGACCACGCCTACGTGCTGGAAGCGGCGGAAATCGACGCCCTGGTCTTCGACCCCACGGCGTTCGACGCCCATGCCGGCGCCTTGCAGCAGCGGGTCCCCGGGGTGAAGCACCTGCTGTCCTTTGGCCCCAGCGACAGCGGCACTGACTACCTGGCCCTGGCGGACAGTTTTACTCCCCAGCCCCTGGTGGCGCCGGATGTCAGCCCGGAGGATATCTCCTCGGTCAACTTCACCGGCGGCACCACCGGCAAACCCAAGGGCGTGATGAGCAGCTACCGGGTCACCAGCTACATGACCCAGATCCAGCTGGCGGAGTGGGAATTCCCCGAGGACCTGCGGATGCTGATCGCCACGCCCCTGTCCCACGCGGCGGCGGCGTTCTTTATCCCGGTATTACAGAAGGGTGGCGCCTTTTATGTGATGCAGGGTTTCAGCCCCGACGGCTTCTTCGACATGGTGGAAAAGCACCGGATCACCGCCACCATGCTGGTACCGGTCATGCTCTACTTCCTGCTGGATTCGCCCCGGGCCAAGACCGCCGACATGTCCAGCATGGAATCCATCTTCTACGGCGCCTCGCCGATGAGCCCGGCGCGTCTCACCCAGGCCATCGAAATGTGGGGGCCGGTGTTCTACCAGTTCTTCGGCCAGTCCGAGGCGCCCATGGTGATCGCCAACATGCGCCGCGGCGATCACGACCTGAACAAGCCCGAGCGCCTGGCCGCCTGCGGCCGGCCCTCGCCCTGGGTGCACCTGGCGCTGCTGGACGGCGACGGCAATCCGGCACCCGCCGGGGAGCCCGGCGAAATCTGCGTGCGCGGACCGCTGGTGATGACCGGCTACAAGGACATGCCCGAGGCTACCGTCGAGGCCTTTGCCGGCGGCTGGCTGCACACCGGGGACGTGGGCCGGCTGGACGAGGACGGCTTTCTCCATATCGTCGACCGCACCAAGGACATGATCGTGACGGGCGGCTTCAACGTCTACCCGCGGGAAGTGGAGGATGTACTGTCTCGCCACGAAGCGGTGCAGCAGGTCGTGGTGATCGGCGTGCCCGATGAGCAGTGGGGCGAGGCGGTGAAGGCGGTGGTGGTGGTCAAGCCCGGCGTGAGTGCGGATGGGGACCTGGCTAGCGCGCTGCAGCAGCAGGTGAAGGCAGCCAAGGGCTCCGTACAGGCGCCCAAGAGCGTGGACTTCGTCGATGCCATCCCGCTGACACCGGTGGGCAAGCCCGACAAGAAAGCGGTGCGGGCGCGCTACTGGGGTGATCGGACGCGCGGGGTGAGCTGAAAATCACTGCGCCAGGCCGTTCGCCGTTACAGGCGCAGCATCCGCTTGCGACGCAAGCGCACCACCCCGGTCGCAATCCCCGTGCCCAGCAGGGTGATGACCATGCCTGCCAGTACCTGCAGGCTTAGCGCCTCGTCGAGGAGCAGGAAGCCCCAGGCGAGGGCGCTCACCGGCACCAGCATGGTCACGGTAGAGGCCGCGGTAGCGCCAGCACTGGCCAGCACCTGGAAATACAACAGCAGCGCCCCGGAGGTGCTCAGGGCCGCCAGGCACAGCGCCGCACCCCAGGCGGTGGCGCTGACCGGCGCCTCCGGCCACAGCAGCAGGCCGGGGACCAGCAGCACCAGGGCCGCCACCGCACAGCTGCCCGCGGCCAGCACCCGGCTGGGCAGGTGCGACAGACGGGTACGGGAGTAATTGCCGCCAAACCCGTAGCACAGCGTCGCGCCCACCGCCGCGAGAATAAACCAGCCGTCACCACCGGCGCTGAAATCCAGCCTCCCGCCCGACAACACCGCCACCCCACCCAGGGCCAGGGTGAGGCCAAGGATCTGCTGCCGCAGGATCGGGGTAGCAAAGAACGCCGCCCCGATCAGCGCCGTGGCGATAGGGGTAGCCGCATTGATCAGGGAGGTAAAGCCCGCCTCCAGGCGCATCGTGGCCAGGGCGAGCAGGGTGTAGGGCAGCGCCGCCGTCGTCAGGCCCAGCAGAAACAGCGGCCCCAGGTTCTGGCGCAGCAGGCGCAGGTATTCAGGCTTGGCCAGTAGCGGCACCAGCAGCAGCGCCCCCAGCGTCATGCGCAGCAGGATCAGGCTTACCGCGCCAAACTCGGGCGCCGCCAGGCGCATGAAGATGAACGAGAATCCCCACAGCGATGACAGGAACAGCAGGCGCAGGGTGTCGGCCGGCGACATGGCGGGTGTCCTTTGAGGCGACTGCTAGGCTTCGAGAATCTGCTTCTTCTCTTCACGCCGCTTGATGCTGTTCTCCCGGCGGATTTGCTGGAAGCGGATCTGGATCAGTCGCTCCTGCTCGGCCAGCTCGGCCGCCCGCTGCATAAGATTCTGGCCCGCTGTTGCGTCGGCCTGCGCCGGCTGCAGGAGACCGCTGTAGAATTCGTGTTGCATATTCAGCGCCTGGCGCTCCGCTTCCTCTTCCCACCTCAGGCGAAAGTCTTCTTCCCTGTTGGCGCGCTCCCACTCACGCAGCCGCTTGCCGTTGCGGTAGGGAGCAAGCAATTTGGCATTGCGCTCGGCGATCTTGACCACCTCTTTTTCCTCGCGCTCGTTCCACTGTTCTTCCTGCCGCGTCAGCTCGCCGCCGATGGGGTGCGCCAGGATGGGCGCATAGTCGCGGCTCAGACCCAGCTGGGCAGCCCGGGCGAGAACTTTCTCCTCGAGGCCCTCACGCAGGCTGTCCTTCTCCGCCTCTGCCCGCTCGCGGGCACGGTGCACTTCTGCCGCAGCCTCCCGTTTCAGGGCGAAAAGCTCATCGCCATAGGCCTTCGCCTTCGCCTCCATCGCCTGCAGACGCTCTGCGCCAGGCTCGCCGTCCCGCCCCAGTATGGCGGCGGTCCATTCTTTCTGGAATTCGGTTTTGACCGCGGCGATGCGCGCCGCGCTGTCTGCCTCCAGCTTGACTTCCTCCAGCTGGAAGGCGGTGTCCACCGCCCGGGCCTCGCGCTTGTATTCCGGCTCCAGCTCACGGGCATAGTCGCGCAACTCGCGCGTGGCATCGGCAAGCTGCTGGGAGCGCAGTCTGCGCTCCTCGTTACGAGCCTTTTGGGCCTCGCTGCGCTGGGCGCGAAGTTCCCGTTCATCCTGGGCCGCCACGTGGCCCTGAGGCAATGCCAGCAGCAGGGCCAGCAGGCCCGTAAGAAGCATGGTTTGTTGCACGGTTTTTTCCTTCCAGCAAAGCCGGCACGATGTTTGCCCTCTGGAAGCATAGTCAGTGACCCCGGGACAGGCAATGCGAAAAGGCCGGATAGCACCCCCGGTTCAGGCGGGGGAACCAGGCAGACTGTGGTGAAAAGACACCGCCGCCCGGCTATTCCGGCCGTGCGCCACCGCACAACACCTCGGTCACCGCCTCCGTATCCATGTACTCCTTGAGCTCCAGCAGCTTGCCGTCACGCCAGGTGAACAGGAAATGGTAGTGGTTGATGTAATCCTGTCCCGACACATGGCGCCCCTGGCCCGTCGCCTCCACCGCAACCCGATCCCCCTCGGCGGTGACCGCGTTGACCGTATAGTGCAGCCCTTCCGGAAACGCCTCCAGCACGCTGCCGGCAAACTGGCGAATCTGCGACTTGTCGTAGATTCCGGAGATCAGGGTGTTGCCCATGGTGTGCAGCTTGCCGTCGTCAGCATAGGTGTCGGCAATGGTGTTGGCATCGCCCCGGGCGATGGCCTGGATCAGCTCCAGGGTGCGCTGGCGGTTGGATTCGACCACCGCGCGGGGCACACGCGGCTGATCCGCGGGGGCGCCAAGGTCGCACTTCTTGCAACGTAACAGGTGGCCCAGCATGGACGCCCGCCCCTCGGCGCTCTCCACCCAGGGGCGCTCGGCAAGCGGTGGCTGGTGGCGCACGTGCTGGTAGTGGCCGCAGGCAAGTTCCGCCACCCAGTCGCGGTGCTCATCCTGATGATAGCCGGCTATGGCTTGTTGCATGACATCCCCTTCGATGGTTGCCGGGGCTGCAGTGTACCCGGACTAGCCCATATTGTCGGGATGCAGGTGCACCGCCAACCACAGGGTGCCCGCCTCACACTGCTCGACCCGATGGGGCGTGCCAGCGGGCAGAAACAGGTAGTCACCCTCTCCCAGCGCAACCCGCTCACCCGCCACCTGCATGACCGCCCCACCCCGCACCAGCAGCACCCACTCATCCTGATTCTGGACGTAATCAACTGGCTGGATATCTGCGGCACTGACAATGCGCTCGATCACGAGGTTGCGGTGGGCGAGGAGCGTGTCGAAGCGTTCACCCCGCAGGAGTGTGTCGCTGTCGTCGAAAAAGTTATCCATCAGCAATACTCGGTGACGATCACCTTCGAGCGCACTCCGCAGGCGAGGGATATTCCCTTCCCGGTACACATAATCAGATCTCGGCCCCGAAAGTATCGCACTGGCTGAAATCGCCGCTCTCGAACCCGCGCCGGAACCACGCCACCCGCTGCGCCGAGCTGCCGTGGGTGAAGCTGTCCGGCACCACCTCGCCGCCGCCGCGTTTCTGCAGGCGGTCATCGCCGATCGCCGACGCTGCCTGCAGGGCCTCTTCCAGGTCCCCAGGCTCCAGCATCTGGCTGTAGTGGTGGGCGGAGTGCCCCCAGAGGCCGGCAAAGCAGTCGGCCTGCAGCTCCTGGCGTACAGAAAGCGCATTGACCTCGGCCGCGGACCGGCCCTGGCCGCTGGCGCGCACCTGCTGGCTGATACCGAGCAGGGTCTGGACGTGGTGCCCCACCTCGTGGGCGATGACATAGGCCTGGGCAAAGTCCCCCGGCGCGCCCAGCTGGCGATCGAGATCGCGAAAGAATCCCAGGTCCAGGTACACCTTGCGGTCGGCGGGACAATAGAAGGGGCCGACGGCGGAGCTGGCCGTGCCGCAGGCCGACGCCACCCGCTGGCTGAACAGCACCAGCACCGGCTCCTGGTAGCGGTTGCCAGCGGCGGCGAGGATCTTCTGCCAGGTTTGCTCGGTGTCCGCCAGCACCACGGCCACGAACTCTGCCAGTTCCTGCTCCTCGGGCGAGAACGATGCCTGCCTGGATGGCGTGCCCGCACCGGTGGTCAGCTGCAGCAGGTCGATACCCAGCATCCGGGCGCCGGCAAACGCCAGCACCCCCACCAGCAGCAGTGCCCGCCCGCCCTTGCTGCGCAACAGCCAGGGCAGCACGCGCACCAGCATCAGCAGGCCAGGGCCCGCGCCACCTCGCAGCGGCTGTCCGCGCCGGTCGTCAACGTTGCTGCTTCTCCGCCTTCCCCGCCACTCCATGCGCTGCTCCTGTATGCCACCCGATTGGCGCGCCGGCGTACATTAAACCAGAAACCAGGCGCGGAGATACTCCCGGGACCTGCAGCTATACGCGGCGAGATACCTGGTCGCGATCCACGCCACAGCCGCAGCCGCGCAGCCGAAACCTGCGGTTGGTCCGACGATGAATCCAGCGCTTCCAGAAACGGGTCAGCTGCTTGAAGGGGCGCTCCGCGGCAAGCAGGTCCAGTTCCCCGCCAGTATAGGGTTGCGTCGTAAGTGCTCGCTTTTGCCTGAGCAGGTGATGCAGGTCCGCTTGCTGCAGGCGACGCTGTAGCCAGCCCAGGGGACGCAGCACCAGGGCCTCGCAAGAAACCGGGAAACGGATGGCAGCGGCGAGATCAATGAAGATTAGTCCCCGCCCGGGGCTCACCAGCATATTCCGCCCCCGCAGGTCATTGTGGGCGAAGCCCAGGGCGTGGATCGCCTGCAGCGCGCGCACTGCCTGGCCATAGGTGTTGTCGTCTGCAGCGGGCGTGCGCGCGGAGGGGTGCTCCCCCGGGATGTATTCCATGGCAAAGCGGTAGGCGTCAATACAGCCCAGGTACCGCGGCACATGAGGCGAGTCCGCCAGGGCACGGAGAATCTTGACTTCACGCTGCGCAAGGTAGCGCGCCAGCGGCCTGAGGTACCAGGGCGTGGCGGAATAGTCCTTGACCACGTATTGCCGGTCGCGACCGGTGTGCAGGGTTACCGAGGCCTTCAGGCCTCCACCCCGGGAGAGAAACCTGGCCGGTCCGGCTGGCAGTCCGGGAAGGGCGATACCGCACCAGCGGCTATCTGCATTGCTTGTCACTGACATATTGGCTCCGGTGATCAACTGTTTCGGATAAGGTGAGGCCGTTCATGCGGCCTTTGTTGCCGCGTCCCTTATCATTTTTCGTGCCAGAAAATTTCTCTTTGATAATCAGAACCTTGGAGCCAATCGCAGGTCACAGATATTTGGGATTCACAGGATTTCGCGAAAAAATCCACAAATTCCTGTGATCCCCGGGCACTCACTGGACAACCGACGGCAAGGACAGAAAATGCAGCATTCACACACCGACCTCGACAGCCTCCACAATCGCCACCAGTTGATCCTGGGCGCCGCCGGCGAGGGAATCTACGGGCTGGACTGCGAAGGCCGGGCGACCTTCGCCAACGCAGCGGCGACCCGGATTCTCGGCTGGACAGAGAGTGACGTGATCGGCGTGCCGCTCCATGATCTGCACCACCACAGCCACCGGGACGGGCGCCCCTACCCGAAGGAAGACTGCCCCATTTACGCGGCCCTCAAGGACGGCGAAGTGCATCAGGTCAGCAATGAGGTGTTCTGGCACTCCGACGGCTACCCGGTGCCCGTGGAGTACACCAGTACGCCGATTCGGGAGGGAGGCGAACTCAGGGGAGCTGTGGTCGTGTTCCGCGATATCTCGGCGCGGGTCCAGGCAGACCAGCAGCGCGAGCGTGACTACCGCGAAATCCAGTCGCTGAAGGAGCAACTCGAACTCGAACGCGACTACCTTCGCGAGGAAATCAGCATCACCACCAATTTCGGGGAGATCATCGGCGAGAGCCAGGCGCTCAAACGCACCCTGTCACAGATCGAGGCGGTCGCCAAAACCCAGGCCAGCGTATTGATCCTCGGTGAATCCGGCGTGGGCAAGGAGATGATCGCCCGCGCCGTCCACCAGCACAGCGACCGCGCCGATCGCTCCCTGGTGAAGGTGAACTGCGCCTCCATACCCAAGGATCTGTTTGAGAGCGAGTTCTTCGGGCATATCAAGGGTGCCTTTACCGGCGCCCACCGCGACCGGGTGGGGCGTATGCAACTGGCCAACCGCGGCACCCTGTTTCTCGACGAGGTCGGCGAGATACCCCTGCCGCTGCAGGGCAAGCTTCTGCGCGCGCTGCAGGAAAGTGAATTCGAGCGCGTGGGGGACGAGACAACGGTCAAAGTGGATGTGCGTGTGATCGCGGCCAGCAATCGGGATCTGGCGGACGAGGTGAAAAAAGGACGCTTCCGGGAAGACCTGTACTACCGGCTCAGCGTGTTCCCGGTGGCCGTGCCCCCCCTGCGCGAGCGTGCGGCAGATATCGCGCCACTGGCCATGCACTTTCTGAACCTGGTCTGCCAGCAGCTGGGCCGCGAGCCACTCAAGCTTTCCCGGTCCCACATTGAGCAGCTCAAGCTGCACAGCTGGCCGGGCAATGTTCGCGAGCTGAAAAATGTCATCGAGCGCGCGGCCATCCTCTCTGCGGGGAGTCGCACACTGCGGCTTGACCTGGCGCTGCCCGCCAGTTCGGTCACACCCGGCGACACCCTGAAGCCGGAGTGGCGGGAAAGCGAGCTACTTACCGATAATGACTTGCGCCTGCTGGAAAAGGCCAACCTGGCCAAGGCCATGCGCAGGGCCGGCTGGAAGATCTCCGGGCCGGGTGGCGCGGCCGAGCTTCTCGGCCTGAAACCGTCGACCCTCGCCTACCGGCTCGCCCAGTACGGCATCAAGAGAAACCGGACCTAGCCCACTGCGGCTTGCGCCGCCACCTCAGTCCAGCTGTCGGTCAACAAAAACCCGCGCCATCTCCCTGGCCCGACCCGCCGCCTGCTTGTCGCCCATGACATAGGCGTAGACGATTGCCCCTTCCATCAGCATGTTGAGCTCATTGGCCAACTCAGCGGGCTCCCTGGCGCCCGCGACGGTAGCGAGACTCTCCAGGTATTCCACCACCAAGCGCTTGTGCTCGGCGCTGACCATGTGACTCGGGCAGCTCTCCTCAGCGAACTCGGCCGAAGCGTTGATAAACATGCAGCCCGAGAAATCCTTGTCGTGAAACCAGTTACCGAGAAAATCAAATACCGCCAGTAATCTCTCCCTGGGGCTGGCGGCATGCATTTCGGTCTCGCGCATCATCCGGTTCCTGAACAACTCATCGCGCTTTCTCAGGGTCGCCAGAATGAGCTCGTCTTTTGTCCTGAAATGGCTGTACAGGGTTTTCTTGGAAACACCCGCCTCGGCAATGATTCTGTCTACACCGGTGGCATGAAACCCGTTGCTGTAAAACAACCTGAGAGCGTGATCGACGATCTGCTCGCGCTTGGATGGGGCTGGCATTGGAACTCCGCAATATGTGTATACAGCTCAGTATACCTTTTAATCCTTCCTTTACGCACCCGTAATTAGCCCGAATAGCCTGAATTATCGAATACAGGCTCAAAATATTTTTATTTTTTTGCGCTTTCGCCGTTGACATACTATACAGTCCGGTATACCTTGCATCGAAAGTAAACAGATCGGTGTACTTAGGAGGTGCCCACATGAATCAACAGATCAAGCCGCCCTTCAACCATGAAACGGCAATCCGCAAGGTCCAGCGCGCAGAAGATCTCTGGAACACGCGTGACCCGGCGCAAGTAGCCCTTGCCTACAGCGAAAACACGTCGTGGCGAAATCGCAGTGAGTTCGCCCGGGGTCGCGAAGAGGTGGAGGCACTCCTGGCTCGCAAGTGGACCAGGGAGCTGGACTACCGGCTGCGCAAGCAGCTCTTCGCATTCGCGGACAACCGCATCGCGGTGAATTTCACCTACGAGTATCGCGATGACAGCGGCCAATGGTTCCGCGCCTATGGCCTGGAGCACTGGACGTTCGATGAGGACGGCCTGATGAGCGAGCGCAGCGCAAGCATCAATGAACTGCCAATTCGCGAGGACCAGCGTGATCTGTTGTAGAGGGTCCTAACCAACCCTGCACCCACGCCGGAAAACTAAACCCACAACTGCAATGAAAGGAGGATGACCCGACGCAAAAAAACCTGAAGCAATTGCCGCCGAGTCATGACCGGACGGCTGGAGACTACCAACAGATTGACTTAACAACCCAAACCAATGCAATGAAAAGGAGCAACATGACATGAAACTTTCCTCTCTACTGAAGCGCTTCGCGGCGATGGTCGCGATCACCTTCTCCGCGGGCAGCTTTGCCGCGGATCTGCAGATCAACGCCGACGGCAACGACCTGGCGATTCACGGCTACGACGCAGTGTCCTATTTCTCGAAATCCGGGCCTGTCGAGGGTAGCGCCGAGTACACGGCTTCCTACAAGGATGCCATCTACCGCTTCGCCAACGCCAAAAACCGCGACTCCTTCCGCGCCGACCCGGAGAAGTACGCACCCCAGTTCGGCGGCTACTGCGCCATGGGTGTGGTCCTCAACCAGAAGCTGGACATTGATCCCATGGCCTACCGCGTGGTCGACGGCAAGCTCTATCTGAACCTGAACAAGCAGGTGCAGAAAAAATGGATGGAGGACATCCCGGGCAACATCGAAACCGCCGAGCGCAACTGGCACGGCATCCACAACCTGACAGCCGCGCAACTGGCGGCGGAGTAAGGCAAGCCTTGTCTGGTTCGAGGGACCGCCAGTGGCGGTCCTCCGAACCGGGCCCCACAGCAAACAAAGGAGCAAACGAGCATGAACAAGAAACTGATCGCCAGCGCGGCCCTGGCCGCGGCCCTCTCATCCATCGTCGTTGCACCCGTGAGTGCCGCAGGCAAGGAGAAGTGCTACGGCGTGGCCGGTATCGGCCAGAACGACTGCGGCAACCTCGCCGGTACCCATAGCTGCGCCGGGCAGTCCACCGTGGACAAGGACCCCGGTGAGTGGAAGCTGGTAGCGAAAGGCACCTGTGAAGCCATCGGCGGCATGCTGAAGGCCGAAGCCAAGGCGCACTACGAAGCCAGCCAGAAGCAGTCTGACTAGCGGAAATCGGGAGAGTGACCGTGGCCAACGTAGATCTGTCAACAAAGCCGCCGGTTGGCGTCGGCTTGCGACACCCACACTACGAAGCGGCGCTCTCCCGTGCTGCGGATATCGACTTCGTCGAAGTCCATACTGAAAACTTTTACGGTGAGGGCGGTGCGTCTCTCGCCGTTCTCGAACAGGCACGCGAACACTACGAGCTCAGCTTTCACTGCACCGCCCTGGGGCTGGGCTCCGCCGCGGGCATCTCGACGCAGGCAGTGAACAGGCTGGCGCAGCTGGTAGCACGCTTCAACCCGATGCTGGTGTCCGATCACCTGTGTTTTTGCTGGGTGCAGCAGGGGGACAGGCGAATCCATGCGGGTGACCTGTTGCCCCTGCCCCGCAACGCGGAGGCACTCGCCGTACTCACAGACAATATCGACCGCGTACAGCAGGCCCTTGGCCGGTCTCTGGTGGTCGAGAATATCAGCACCTATATCGACCAGGGCGGACACCAGTGGTCGGAGCCGGAGTTCCTGCTCAGGCTGGTAGAGCGCACGGGTTGCCAGCTGCTCGTCGATATCAACAACCTGCTGGTCAATGCCCACAACGCCGGACTGCCGGCAGCGGAGGACTACGCCAGGGCCTGGCTGGATGCGATTCCCCGGAGTGCGGTTGCCGAGATCCACCTGGCAGGCTACACCCCGGTTGCGCCCGGACAGCTCGCGGTGGATGACCACGCCGCTCCAGTCTCGGACCAGGCCTGGCGAATCTACGCCCATGCGCTGCAACGGCTGGGCAATGTGCCCACCCTGGTGGAGTGGGACAACGACTTGCCGGACTGGTCCGTCCTGCTCGCTGAAGCCACGCGCGCGCGGGATATCCAGCGCGCCCTGCAGGCGGCGGAGGCGTAGGCAATGACCTCGCTCGCTCAACAACAAGAGCACTTTGTCGACGCTGTCTTCGGGACTGACGACGCAGGCTCGCGACCGCTGACGCCCTGGCAGCAGGGGCTATCGATCTATCGCCGGAATGTGGTCGCGGTGGCCGAGGCAGCCCTCGCAGTGAGCTTTCCCGTCCTGTATCGACTCATGGAACAAGCCGACTTTCGGGCACTGAGCATCGCACTTCTGCGTGCTCATCCCCCCGTCGCGGGCGACTGGGGCGAATGGGGCGCAGAGTTGCCGACGCTGCTTGCGGCGACCAGTGCCGGACGCCAGTTCGGGTTCCTCGCTCCCATGGCACGGCTGGACTGGCAGACCCACCGCTCCGCGCGGGCCGCTGACAACCAGTTCGACCCGGCAAGCCTGGCGCTCCTGACCGACCCGGGGATAGACCGGGTGGGTATCGCGCTGGCTGCCCACGTGGGCCTGCTGGAATCGGTGTATCCGCTACTGGAAATCCGGAACTGGCAGGACGGTCAGGAGGCTGCAGCCGGAGAGTTTGTCGTCGCCAGCGTTCCCCGGGCCATTCTGGTCTACCGCCAGCAGTACCGGGTCGAACACGCCTATATCAGCCCCCGGGACCAGGTATTCCTCAGCGGCCTGCGGGCGGGCCGTGCGGTGGGAAGCCTGCTCGACGAGCTCGCGAACACAGACTTTGACTTCGCCCTGTGGCTGGACAGGGCGCTACGGCAAAACCTGATCCAGCACTTCTACCCACTTTGAATGGAGAACTGACATGCAAACGACCCTCAACACAATTCGCGAACAGTACTACCGGGTTTCCGAGCCCGTGGTGAACCTGTCGTTCCTCGCCCAGGCCGCCGCTCGCTGTTACACCGCCTGGGTGTTTTTCGCCTCCGGACTCACCAAGCTGAGGGACTGGGAAACCACCCTGTTCCTGTTTGAATATGAGTACAGCGTGCCCGTGCTGTCCCCTGAACTGGCTGCCTACCTGGCGACGATCGGGGAAATAGTGCTGCCAGTTTTACTGGTAGCCGGCCTCGCAAGCCGCGTCTCTGCTGCGGGCCTGTCCATCATCAACGTGGTCGCGGTCCTGAGCCTGGAAGATATCCCGGCTGCCGCGCTGTACCTGCATTACATCTGGGGCATCCTCCTCGCCCAGATCGTCGTCTGGGGTGGCGGGGTCCTGTCTCTGGACCGGTGGTTCAACCGCCGCCGGGAGTTCTGACCGTGGCGGCTTCAAGACAAGAGACAAAGCTCAAGCATCTGCTCACACGCCTGGTCCACGCTGGCATGGTGGCCACGGTGCTGCTGGCGGGGACCGTCAGTGAAGGCCTGATGGCCGAAACCAAACAGCCTGCCGGCATGCGCTATGGCAAGGCAGTGGGCCAGTTCCATGACGTGCATCACTACGCGGCGATCTACCAGCTCTCCGCGCCCCGCAGGACAGGTGCGAGACATCTGGAGCTTGCGGTCGGCGCCCTGGACAGCGGTGGTGACACCAGCGCGTTCCTGTCGCTGGGACCGGTCTGGCGATTTCACCCGGGAACCCACTCACTGTACCTGGAGTTCGGTTTCAGTCCGACCCTGATCAGCGACCCGTCGCTGGGCGGGGAGCAGCTGGGCGGCAACGTACATTTTACCTCGTCGGCCACCGTGGGTACGCGCTTCGGCAGTCGCGACGAGTACGGTGTAGAGCTGCGAATCCAGCATACCTCCAACGGAGGACTGGACAGCACCAACCCCGGACTGGACGCCATTGCCCTGAACTTCACTGCCCAGATATGGAGCATGTAGGCCGCTTGCGCCGCCGCCTGCTCCCGTGACCGGGAGGAATTGACATGGGACACAGCTATCACGATATCGCGTTCACCCCAACTGTGGCGGAGCTCCAGTCCGCCATGGGCAGCCGGGAGGGCTACGCCGCCATGGGTGCCGGCGGGCAGCGCAATCATCTGCTCAGTGAGCGCGAAAGGAACTTTATCGCCCGGCGGGACAGCTTCTACCTCGCCAGTGTGAGTGAGACCGGCTGGCCCTACCTGCAACACCGGGGGGGGCCCCCCGGGTTCATGAAGGTGCTGGACGAGAACACGCTGGGCTTTGCCGACTACTCCGGCAACCGCCAGTACGTCAGCACGGGCAACTTCATCAACAACAATCGTGTGTCTCTGTTCTTCATGGACTATCCCAATCAACGGCGCCTGAAGATCCTGGGGCATGTGCAGATGGTGAGCAGCGGCGAGCAGGACATCCTGGCGCTGCTGGAGGATCCGGATTACCCGGCACGGGTCGAGCGCGGATTCCTGATTCGCGTCGAGGGTTTCGACTGGAACTGCCCGCAGCACATCACACCGCGGTTCACCGAGGCGGAAGTCCACTCCCTGATCCAGGCCCTGCAGGAGGACCGGCTTCCGCAGTCACGAGACCCGGAGCCGGTCGGGGATGGGGGTGCGGCGTGGCCGGCAATCGTGGGCGAAGGTCCTCTGGAACTGGTAATCACCGGGATGCGGCAACTGGCCCCTCGCGTACGCGCCTACGAGCTGCGCGATCCCGAGGGGCGTGAGCTGCCGCCCGTAGAGGCGGGGGCACACCTGGTGGTCCCGGTGCTGCTCGACAACGGGGAACCGAGTGATCGCCACTACTCCATCGCGTCGAATCCCGCGCGGCGCGACGCCTATGAAATCGCCGTCCTCAGCAAACCCGATGGCCGTGGCGGCTCCGCGGCATTGCACCGGGGCTACCGGCTCGGTCTCCGCCTGCGTGCGGAGACGCCCGCGAACCACTTTGCCCTGCATGCCGATCCACGACCCGCCCTGTTGATCGCCGGCGGTATCGGCATCACGCCCATCAAGTCAATGGCCTTGACGCTGGCCGCGCGCGGTGCCCGTTTTGAACTGCACTACGCCGGCCGTTCGCTGACCGAGATGGCCTATCGGGACCGGCTGCAGCGTCAGCTTGGCGAGCGACTCTTTATCTACAGCGCGGCCGATGGCGCACGGCTCGACCTGGAGTCGCTGCTGCGCGCCGCTGGCGAGGACACTGTGATCTATCTCTGCGGCCCGGACCGACTGGTCACCGGCGCACTGCGGATCGCCCGCAAGCTCAATATTCCGGGTGAGCGGCTGCGCCTCGAGCGCTTCAACTGAAACACCAGAGCGGGCCCATGGTGGGCACGCGACCCAAGGCAACACCAACCTGAGTAAAAGGAGCACCACCATGAACACAAGGCGGGGTATCCCTGAATGCCTACGGCAATGTCCGCGCCTGGCTCACCCGCATCCAGCAACTGCCCGGTTTCGTGGCCATGCAGGCGACGCCGGTGGGATTGGCGGCCTAGGCAGTACCGGCCCGGGGCTGACCCGGGCTCCTGCCGCCAGACCTCAGACACCAAACACGGTGAAACTCAGCCCCACATAGGCGCCGTAACCGAGCAGCAGCAACCCGCCCTCCAGACGGCTCAGCCGACTGCCCGTGTAGAGGAAAAACAACAAGACCAGTGAGGTGCCAAGCATCACCCACTGGTCAAACTGCAGGATTCGCTCATGTACCGGCAGCGGTTGCAGCAGCGCTGAAATTCCGAGTATGCCCAGCAGGTTGAAGATGTTGCTGCCCAGTACATTGCCGATGGCAACATCGGCATGGCGGCGAAACGCGGCGATCACCGACGCAAGCGCCCACACTGGACATTCCCTCCACCAACGCCGAACATAGCGGGTTCCATCTTTGCCCCGGAACCGCCCATGCTTGTCGACAACCCGGAAGTCTACGCCGGCCTCACCTACCCCTGGACCCGCGCCGTCAACCCGCCGCCAGGAGAACCGCAGAAGGTCGCCGAAGGCATTTACTGGGTCCGCTTTCCCATGCCCATGGGACTGGACCACATCAATATCTGGTTGTTGCAGGACGGCGACGGTTGGGTGGTGGTCGACACCTGCCTGGACCTGCCGCGCTCCCGGGAAATCTGGGAGCAGCTGTTCGCCGGCTTCCTCAAGGGCCAGCAGATCACCCGGGTGATCTGCACCCACATGCACCCGGACCACGTCGGTCTCGCGGGATGGCTTACCGAGCGCTTCGACTGCCAGCTGCTGATGACGCGGGAAGAATTCCTGATGTGCCGCTCCCTGGTCAGTGACACCGGCCGCCCCGCGCCGGAAGTGGCGATCCGCTTCTACCAGGATGCCGGCTACAGTGAGGAACAGATAGAGGCCTATCGCCAGGCCTTCGGCGGCTTCGGCCGTGCCGTCTACCGCCTGCCGGACAGTTTCCGCCGCCTCAAGGACCGCGAGACCCTGACCATCGGCGGCCGCTACTGGCAGATCATTGTCGGCAGCGGGCATTCACCGGAACATGCCTGCCTGTACTGCCCGGCCTTGAAGATCCTGATTTCCGGCGACCAGGTGCTGCCACGGATCACGCCCAATGTCAGCGTGTTCCCCACAGAGCCGGAGAGCGACCCGCTGCAGGAATGGCTGCAGTCCTGTGCCCGCATCCGCGAGCTGCTGCCGGACGACCTGCTGGTGCTGCCCGCCCACGAGGCCCCCTTCCGCGGCCTGCACGTGCGCCTGACCCAGCTGATCGAAACCCACAAACGGGAACTGAACCAGCTCTATGAACATCTGGCCGAGCCGAAACGGGTGGTGGACTGCTTCCCCGCCCTGTTCAAGCGCGAGATCACCGGCCATCACCTGAGCCTGGCTACCGGCGAGACCATCGCCCATCTCAATTGCCTGCAGCGCCGCCGCCAGATCGCGTTTGACACCGACGACAGCGGCGTCCGCTGGTACCGCCAACTACCGGAATCCGTAGCCTTCGACTGAAGGGAGCCTGCCACCATGCTGCAATCGCTCAAGGTCTGGTTGCTGCGACGCTATTTTGGCTGGAAGGGCGCCCGCAGCTGGCGCGGTCGGTATACCGACGCCCCGTTCAGCACCCTGCAACTGCCACTGCGCGGCCGCCAGCTGCCGGCACGGGTGTACAGCAGCACGGCGGGGCGGGACCTGCCCCTGGTGATCTATTTCCACGGCGGCGGCTGGGTGCTGGGCGGCCTGGACACGCACCATCCCTACTGCCAGCAACTGCGCGGGCAGGCCGGCTGCACCGTGGTCGCGGTGGATTACCGGCTGGCGCCGGAGCACCCCTGCCCCGCCGCCCTGGACGACTGCCGGGAAGCGACTGCCTGGCTGGGGCAGCACCTGGAAAGCACCGGCCCCAACAATGGCAGTATCGTCCTGGCAGGAGACAGCGCCGGCGGCCACCTCGCCGCCTGCACCGCCCTGGCCGTCGACCCCGACACCCGGAGCCGCCTCGCGGGCGCCCTGCTGATCTACCCGGTTGTGGACCACTACAGCACCCCCTATGCTTCCTACGTGGAGCGAGCCACGGGACAGACCCTGACCACTGCGCTGATGCGCTGGTTCTGGGATACCTGGCTTGCCGGCGGGGGCGCGGAACAGGCCGCTGCAGCCGGTGCCCAGCCCGTGCGCGATCCGGGGCTGGCAGCGATGCCTCCCAGCCTGGTGCTCACCGCCGAGCGGGACCCGCTGCGCGATGAGGGTTTGCAGTTCGCAAATCAGCTGCGCGCTGCCGGCGTGACCGTCACCAGCGAGCACTACAGCAATGCGGAACACGGCTTCGCCTGCTCCGAGGGGCCGACGCCGGATTTCGCCCACGCTCTGGCGCTGACAGCGGGCTGGTTGCGCGCGCTGCCGCGCACTGTTGAGGACTGACCCCGATGACTGACATGGTTGACCTGGTAATCTTCGGTGGCACCGGGGATCTGTCCACCCGCAAGCTGCTCCCCGCCCTGTACCAGCTTCACCGCCACGGTCTCGCCGATCGCCTGCAGCGCATCATCGCCACCGGTCGCCGCGACATGGACTCCGATACCTTCCGCAGCGAGGCCCACGCCAACCTGCAAACTTACGTTGCGGAAAAAGACTGGGACACCGCAGTCTGGGAGCGCTGCTGCCAGCATCTGCACTATGTCCGGGTGGACGCCAGCGATGGCGGCGACTACGAGAGCCTGACCCGCCTGCTGGACACGGACGGCGCGCCCATCAGGCTGTTCTACCTCGCTACCCTGCCGGCCCTCTACGGCACCATCTGCAGCCATTTGCAGCAGGCGGGCGCGGTACAGACCAAGAGCCGGGTGGTGCTGGAGAAGCCCCTGGGCCACGACCTCGCCTCCTGCCACGAAATCAACCTGCAGGTTGCCAGTGTGTTCCGGGAGGAGGACACCTTCCGTATCGATCACTACCTGGGCAAGGAAACCGTGCAGAACGTGATGGCGGTGCGCTTCGGCAACCCGCTGCTGCACCCGGTGTGGAACAACACCTTCGTCGATAACGTGCAGATTACCGTGGCCGAGGAGATCGGGGTCGAGGGCCGCGGCGGCTACTACTCCAGGACCGGAGCCCTGCGGGACATGGTGCAGAACCACCTGCTGCAGGTGCTGTCCCTGGTCGCGATGGAGCCACCCACCAGCCTCGATCCCACCGATATCCGCGACGAGAAGGTCAAGGTACTGCGCTGCCTGCAGCCGATCACCGCCGCCAACGCCAAGGAGCGTACGGTGCGCGGCCGCTATGACGCCGGTGCGGTCAAGGGTGAAGCGGTGAAGGGCTTCCTCGAGGAAGCCGAATACAAGGATGCCAGCGGCACCGAGACTTTCGTGGCGCTCAAGGCCAGCATCAACAACTGGCGCTGGGCCGGAGTGCCCTTCTATCTGCGCACCGGCAAGCGCCTCAGCCGGCGCTATTCCGAGATTGTCATCGAGTTCAAGAAGCTGTCGTTTTCGCTGTTCGCCAACGATCCCAATGAACTGACCAACAAGCTGGTGATCCGGATCCAGCCCGAGGAAACCATCAGCCTGCACACCCTCAACAAGAAGCCGGGCCTGACCCGCAAGCTGCGCCTGCAACCGGTGGAGCTGCACCTCACCGAGGACCCGGCGCAGAAGGGCGTGAGCTACGACGCCTACGAGCGGCTCCTGCTCGACGCCATCAATGGCGACCAGACCCTGTTCATGCGCCGGGACGAGGTCGAGACCGCCTGGCGCTGGATCGACTCCATCATCGCCGCCTGGGAGGAAGCCGGCACCCCGGTGAAACCTTATAACTCCGGCACCATGGGCCCCGGCGCCGCCACCGCCCTGGTCGCGGTGGACGGCCGCAGCTGGTATGAGTGAATGGCGCGAGTTCCGCAGCCGGGCGGATCTGGATGCGGCGCTGGCGGCACAGCTCGCCGCGGAGCTGTGCGCGGACCTCAGGGTCCACCCCCGCAGCAGCATCGCGGTGTCCGGCGGCAGCACGCCCCGGAACATGTTCGGGGCCCTGGCCGCGGCCGAGCTGGACTGGGAGAGGGTGGCGATCACCCTGGTCGATGAACGCTGGGTGGAGCCCGATGACCCGGATTCCAACGAGGCTCTCGTGCGCGACCGCCTGTTGCGGGAACGGGCGGCCGCCGCGGACTTCGTGGGGCTGAAAACCCCCGGCGCGGACTGCGATACCGCCGTGGTCGAGGTGACGGCGCGGCTAGAGCGCCTGCCGCGTCCGTTCACCGCCGTGGTGCTGGGGATGGGGAGCGACGGCCATACCGCCTCCTGGTTTCCGCAGGCGCACAACCTGGACCTGCTGCTGGACCCCGCCAACCCGGCCCGGGTGGCCGCTACCGACCCGGTTACCGCGCCGCATCCACGCATGACCCTGACCCTGGCCGCGGTACTGGACAGCCGCCACATCCATCTCCATATCACCGGCGCCGGCAAACGCCAGGTGCTGGCAGCCGCCGTGGACCGCGACTATCCCGTGGCGAGCGTGCTGGCACAAACCAAGACACCCCTGACCATCTGGTGGGCTCCCGATGACTGATCCCCGGCTGCAACAGATCACCGACCGCATCGCCGAACGCAGCGCCGACTCACGCCGGACCTATCTGGAGCGCATCGCCACCATGCGTCGCCAGGGCCCGCAGCGGGGCAGCCTGTCCTGCAGCAACCTCGCCCACGGCTTCGCCGCCTGTGAGCCCGGGGAAAAACAGGCGCTCAGGCTGGTGGAGGCGGCCAATATCGGCATCGTCAACGCCTACAACGATATGCTCTCCGCGCACCAGCCACTGGGGGAGTACCCGGAGATCGTCAAACGCGCGGCCCACGCCGTGGGCTGTACTGCCCAGGTTGCCGGCGGTGTCCCCGCCATGTGCGATGGCGTCACCCAGGGCACGGCGGGCATGGAGCTGTCCCTGTTCAGTCGCGACATCATTGCCGCCGCCACGGCCATCGCCCTCTCCCACAACATGTTCGACGGCGTGCTGTGCCTGGGCGTCTGCGACAAGATCGTCCCCGGACTGCTGATCGGCGCTCTCAGTTTCGGCCACCTGCCGGTCGTGTTCGCACCGGCGGGCCCGATGAGCAGCGGGCTCGGCAACAGCGAGAAGGCACGGGTCCGGCAGCTGTTCGCCGAGGGCAAAGCCAGCCGCGAGGAACTGCTGGAAGCGGAGGCCGGCGCGTACCATGGCAAGGGCACCTGCACCTTCTACGGCACCGCCAACAGCAACCAGATGCTGATGGAGGCGATGGGGCTGCATATCCCCGGCGCCGCGTTCGAGCCGCCCGATACCGCGCTGCGCCAGCGCCTGACCGAGACCGCCGCGCAGCGCCTGTGCAAGATTACCGCGCTGGGCGGGGAGTACACGCCGCTGGCCGAGGTGGTGGATGAGAAAGCCATCGTCAACGCCATCGTCGCCCTGCTGGCGACCGGGGGCTCCACCAACCACAGTATTCACTGGATCGCGATCGCCCGCGCCGCCGGCATCATCATCGACTGGCAGGATTTCGGCGAGCTGTCCGCCATCACCCCGCTGGTAAGCCGGGTCTACCCCAATGGCAGCGCCGACGTGAACCATTTCCACGCCGCCGGTGGCACTGCCTTCGTGATTCGCACCCTGCTCGACAGCGGCCTGCTGCATGAGGATGTACTGACCAACTGGGGCCCTGGCTTGCGCCGCTATACCCGGGAGCCGCGCCTTGCCGGCACCGGCCTGGACTACGTCGAGGGCGCGGCCAGCAGCGGGGACCCGGCCGTGCTGCGTCCGGCCACGGGGCCATTTTCAACCGAGGGTGGCCTGCGCTTGCTGCAAGGCAACCTCGGTCGCGCGGTTATCAAGGTCTCCGCGGTGGCGGAGGAACACCGGGTGATCGAGGCCCCGGCCAGGGTGTTCGACTCCCAGGAGGCACTCAAGGAGGCCTTTGAAGCCGGCGAGCTGGAGCGCGACCTGGTCGCCGTGGTGCGGTTCCAGGGACCCCGGGCCAATGGCATGCCCGAGCTGCACAAGCTGACCCCCTACCTGGGTATCCTCCAGGACCGCGGCTTCCAGGTGGCACTGGTTACCGACGGGCGCATGTCCGGTGCCTCCGGCAAGGTGCCGGCAGCGATTCACGTCAGTCCCGAGGCCATAACCGGGGGCGCGCTGGCGCGGGTACGCGAGGGCGACGTCATCCGCCTGGACAGCGAACGCGGGGAATTGCAGGCACTGGTGCCGGCGGACGAGTGGCGCGAGCGGCAGCCTGCCAATCGCAGTGATGACAGCTCGGACTATGGCACCGGGCGCGAACTGTTTGGCTTCATGCGGGACGCGGTCAACGAGGCCGAATCCGGCGCGACCGTGTTCCGCGGTTGAAACGCGGCTCCGGTTGCAACCTCAAGCGGTAATCTTGCGAAGAATGTCCAGGGTGGGCTGTCGTTCCAGCAGCTTGGGCACCGGGTAGCTCTCACACTCTTTCAGTGCCAGGCCTGCCAGGTAATCGTAGTCCCCGGGACGGATCCTGTCGGAAGTCTCCGGCAGTCCAACATCGGCGCGCAGCTGCACCACCGCGGCAATGAACTTGCCCGCCAGGGTATCCACCGACTCGCCGGCGGTGCCCGCACCCGCCAGCAGGGCCAGTTCCGCCAGGGCCTCGCCGGCTTCGACCCGGCAGTACTCCAGCACATGCGGCAGCACCAGGGCATTGGCCAGGCCGTGGGGGATGCCGTACTTGCCGCCGATCTGGTGGGCGATGGCGTGCACATTGCCGACGTTCACCTGGTTGATGGCGATGCCGGCGTAATAAGCCGCCAGGGCCATGGCATCGCGGGCCTCGCGATTGGCGCCGTCCGTCACCGCATCGCGCAGGTGCCGGAAGATCAGCCGGGTGGCCATGGCCGCGTGCTCCTTGCGGGTGCCCCGGTCCCAGACACAGATATACGCTTCGATCGCGTGGGTCAGGGCATCGATACCGGTGGCGGCGGTAATTGCCGGCGGCATGCCCAGCATCAGGTCGGAGTCCAGCGCCACCGCCGCCGGCAGCAGGCCGGCACCGGAAATCACGCCTTTTTCCAGGGTCGCGCTGTCGGAGATCACCGCGCCCACGGTCGCTTCCGAGCCGGTGCCGGAAGTGGTGGGAATCGCGTACAGCTTCGGCACCTCGTGCCTGACCTTGCCAAAACCCACCCAGGTCTTCGGGTCTTCATCGCTGCTGGCCGATGCGGCAATGATCTTGGCCGCGTCGATGGAGGAGCCGCCGCCTATGGCCAGCACGGCATCGCAATGGTGCGCCAGCAGCAACGTGCGCCCGGCCGCCACCTGGTCATAGGTGGGGTTGGGCTCGACGCCATCGTAGATCACGACCTCCACCCCCGAGCCGGCGAGGGCCGCGGTCGCCTGGTCGACGATCCCGAGATCCCGCAGCGGCTTGTCCGTCACCAGCAACAGTTTGCGTACACCGCTGCGGATGATATGGCGGCACAGTTCCGCGGCGCTGCCGCTGCCGGTATAGGCCATGTAGGCGGGGCTGGGGCCGAGGCCGGCCAGGGTTTTCATCAGGAACAGGGTCAGGGCGTGCTTGATCTTGCGCAGGGACATCAGCGGCTCCAGGGTGGGCGTCTATCGGTATCCGGTGTACAGACTATGCCAGTATGGCCAAGTCAGCCGTGGGAAACCATCCCTGTCAGGCCGGCATCCCCGGGCCGGCGGGATACCGCGACAGTTGCTTCGCCGGGGGAGTCGCCAGCGGCGATGGACAGCCCGCCGCTGGGACAGGGTGAGCAGACGAAGACTTCAGCCCCGGCGCGGGCCGCCGCGGGTTCCCTGCCAGCGGGATCCCGAAATCGTGTCGGTAAATGGCATGAAGCCCTCTGGATCAAGCGGTCCGGCGAGGGTGATTTCCCGGTCGAGGAACGTGGGCCACCACAGGTGCGCGGAGACCTGCTCGCGCAGGGGCAGGCGACTCGCCAGCGGGTCCCAGGGGCTGTCCCGGAGGACCAGCTCGCCCTCGATTCTCTCCCGCCAGGCAGTGCCGTACTTGCTGCGCACGTGGACCACATGGGGCGGGAAGTCGTAGCCCCTGGCCGGGTCCGGCATGACCCCTACCGCCAGGGAAAACTTCACCCACCACTCGTGCAGGTCGAATTCCGGGAGCGGCTCGTTCTCCCCGCTGGCGGTGCCGCGAAACTCCACGAAGGTGTAGCCCTGGTGGGTGGCACGGGCGCTGACGTTGGCGCCATGGCGGTAGTATTCGGTGGTGCAGGGGTACTTGGGCTGGCCGTTGTGGTCCCGGCTGATGAAGATGGCCGACTCTTGGTCGATGCCGTAGCCCAGGGCATACTCGCCCGCGATTCCGTTGTAGTCCGCATCCACCGTCTGCAGGATGCCGTATTCCGGCTCATCCGGGACCGGCACGTTATAAATGGTCAGGGTGACGTGGGGTTTCGCGCCGGGCTCGATGCCCGGGGGCAGCACGGCGGCAATGGCTTCGGGATCCGTGCGATAGACGATTTTCAGCATCGGCCAGTTGCCGATGTCACCGGGACTGCCCTGGGGGGCGCTTGTTGTGCTGGACATCGTTGAGCTTCCTTTATTGCTGTTATCGGGGTGGGCTGGTGTCGAGGTTACCCGCCGACCATATTGGGCACAGGGGTGTCGCGGTTGAGGATCATCTCGGCCCGGGCGCGGATTTTCTCGTCGGTTTCCGGCGTGGTCGCCAGCAGCCAGAAGGCGTCGCGCTCCAGCCCTTCCAGGGCCATGGCGGCGACCTCGTCAGGATGGGTTGTCTTCAACTCGATGCCGTATTCCGCCGCCAAGCGCTTCATGTCGTCCACCGAGCTGATGCCGGAGGCGTTGCCCTCGACCTCTTTCTTCAGCGCCTCGGGCCGCACCCGGCCGGAGTTGAAGAGCCCGGTTTCCACCACGTGCGGGCCGGGGAACAGGGCGCTGACTTTCACCGGGCTCTGGGCCGCCTGCAGCTGGTAGTGCAGGTTTTCGGTGATGGCGTGCACCGCCGCCTTGCTGGCGGTATAGATCGGGGCGTCCGGGAACACCAGCAGGGCACCGTTGCCGGAACCGGTGACCACGAAATGCGCGGGCTCTTCCGCCGCCACCAGCCGCGGCATGAAGGCGCGGATGGTGTTGATCACGCCCCAGATATTGACGTTGAAACACCACTGCCAGTCTTTCTCGGAGTAGTCCCACATGGCGCCGGACTCTCCGGCGCCGATGCCGGCATTGGCGAATACCAGCTGGACGCCGCCGAAGTGCTCGGCCGCGATGTCCGCCAGGTTTTCCAGGCTGGCGACGTTGGTGACGTCACAGGACGCCACCCGCGCGTCAATGCCCTCCGCCGCCAGGTCCCGGTCGATGGCCTCCATGGCCGCGGTATCCACATCCCCAATCACGATGCGGGCGCCGCGTCGACCGAGAGCGAACGCCAGGGAGCGGCCAACGCCGCTGGCGCCACCGGTGATTACTGCCACCTTGTCCTTGAAATCACGCATCTCAGGCAATGTCCCTGACATCAATGTAGAACTGCCGCACCCACTTGCGGTACAGCACCAGGGTCTTGTCCTCGCGACAGAACAGCGGCTTGTGCTTGTGGACCTTGTTGGCCCAGATCGGGTAGTCGTCCTGGATGCCGGCGATGATGCCTTTCATGACCTCGTCACCCGCCAGGTCCTCGATTTCCCGTCGCACCGACAGGGTCCAGCGCAGCAGGGTGGTGTGCTTGTCGATGGGCTGGGAGCTGTTGTAGACCACCATCTCCGCTCCGGGGCCGTAGGAGGTGCGCACCACCGCCAGTCCCGGGTTCAGCACCATCGCGTGGAGCTTGTGCGGTACCGCGGCCTGGGCTGCGTCCGCCCGCAGGTGCAGGGTGCGGCCGTCGTCATCGATCGTCACTTCCGAAGGCGGCACGTCCGGCTGCCGGTGAACATAGCGGAAGTGCACCGGGTCGCAGGAGTTCTCCGCGATATCCTGGATATGGGCGGGTACTTCAAACTCCGCATAGCGGGGTGCCGTCCAGTTGTCGTCACCGAGTTCGGTCAGTACCGGCAGGTCCCACTTGGGCGCCAGATTCTGGGGGTGGAACCAGATGTAGACCTCGCCGTTCCCCTCCCCGGTGTGCCAGGTGCGGATACGGGCGCGCTCCGGAATCTCGTCGCAGTAGGGGATTTCCACGCACTGGCCGGTGGCGTCGAAACGCCAGCCGTGGAAGGGGCAGCGCAGGGACTCGCCGACCACGCTGCCCTCCACCCCCAGGTGGGCGCCCAGGTGAGGACAGAACGCGTCCTGCAGCACTGCCCGGCCCGAGCGTGTGCGGTACAGGGCGAATTCCCGGTCGAACGCGTGCACGCGCTTGACCTCGCCCACCTGCAGCTCATGGCTGCGAGCGACGGAGTACCAGCCCATGGGAAAATCCGGGGTGGTGTTGGTCTTGGATTCACAGGCTTCAACTATCTTGGTCGTCATGCGGCTTCTCCCCTGACATGGAAGATGGAAGTACTGGGACCGATCCGGTCGGCGACGGTCTGCAGGCGGGCGCGGTCCAGGCCATACCAGGCGACGGCGTTCTCACCGAGAATCTTGCGGCCGTCGTCCTCGGGCACCCCGGCGAAGGTCTCCCGGAGGTATTCCCCCGTGTGCGGCCAGGTGCCCTCCGGGTGCGGGAAATCGCTGCCCCACATCAGTTTGTCGACCCCCAGTACCGTGCGCAGGTCGATATCCTGTCGCGGCACACAGGACGCGCCGACCGCGATATTGCGCTGGAAGTACTCGGTGGGCGACATGGAGAGATGACTGCGGAAATCCCCGAGCTTGGCGGAAAACTGCACATCGTGGTAGTTGTGATCCAGCAGGCGCAGCCAGGGCGGTAACATGAACACGGTGCCGCCCTCCGTCATGACGACTTTCAGGCGCGGGAAGCGCTCGAATACCCCTCCCCAGATCATGAAGGTCAGGGGCCGGTACAGCCACCACATGACCTCCGACACATAGATACCCATGGCGCCGGGCAGCTCGTCGCTGCGATCCTCCTGGGGCCACTGCTTGCCGAAGTATTCGGGATGCGGGGCGGGACCGGAATGGAAATGGATGATCACGCCCAGGTCCTGGCAGACCGCCCAGAACGGGTCGTATCTGGTGTCGTGGTAGGGCGCGTGCTCGCCCCAGAGGGTGGGAATCATCACCGCCTTGAGCCCGTTGTCGACACACCAGCGCACTGCGTCCACCGCCTGCTGCACGTCCCACAACAGGGGAATGGAAGCGACACCGATATGACGGGCCGGGTTGTTGGCGCAGAATTCCGCCAGCCAGCGATTGTGGGCCATGGCGCCGGCCCACTGCAGCTCGGGCACCTGGTCCCGGGGTGACAGGCCGAGACCGGCGCCGAAGGGCGGCGTGTTCATTTCGGTGATGCCGTCCGGGAAAATGATTTCGGCGGCGATGCCGTCCTCATCCAGCATCTTCACCCGCTCCTGGTAATCCCAGGCGCCAGTCAGCTGCTTCTGGATGGGGGCCCGCCAGGCATCGTTGATCTCCTGGATCAGGAAACTCTTCTCAGCCTTCTGCATGAGCTCAACCTGGACCGGCACGGCCATCTCCAGCATGTCGTGATACTTCGACTCGACATAGGGCTTGTAGTCGGCGATGTGGAGGCCGGCGTGGCAGTCCGAGGACACCACTAGCAAACGATCGGACATGACTTTACTCTCTGTGACCTGTTATGGATGATGGCATGCACGCACGTGCAAACTTGCACATTTGTCTACAAATTAGTTTAATGGTTGCTGAAATGCAACCGGATTACGGAAATTTCATGGGTATAGTCGAGGCGCCACAAGGACGCAGGGAGAAGCGCAAGCTTGAGACCCGCGCACGCATTGAGGACGCCGCCTACGAGCTGTTCCGGCGCCAGGGAATCGACGAGACCAGCATCGAGCAGATCTGCGCCGAGGCCGATGTTGCCCGGCGCACTTTCTACAGCTACTTCCCCAACAAGCACGCGCTGCTCGGTGGGCTGGGGGTGTCCCGCCTGTACAGTCAGTCCGGCCCGATGCTGGAGGCGCTGATCCGGAATCACGCTGATACCCGGGGTCGCCTGGCGGCCATGATCGACTTTATCGAGACCACTTTCAGCGGTTACGAGGACATCGACCGGCAACTGATCCTCGCCGCGCCCACTGTGTTTGCGAACGACCCGGAGACCCAGCGCGAAATCAACAACTCCGCCCTGGACAGTTTTGCCCGCCTGTTCACCGCCGGCCAGGAGCAGGGCGATACCCGCGCAACCTTCAGCCCCGAGATCCTTGCCTCCATGGTGGTCGGCACCCTGAACGTACTCACGGTGAGCTGGGCCATGGACAGCAGCTACCCCATCTTCGAAAAGCTTGAGGAAGCCAGGGACATGTTCGAGAGTATTGTCTGCCGCCATTAACCTGGCAGCGGGATTGTCAACAGCAATGTTGAATTGCTACCATGCGCTGCAGTGTCGACCTTTTCACCGCACTATCCAGCGAGGAACATCCGATGAGCAGGCAGATAATCGACCTTTCCATCTACCTGGAAAATGATGTCATCTCCGATCCTCCGGGCTATCAGCCCAAGATCCACTATATAGACCATCAGGCCTCACTTCCCGATATCCTCGGCTTTTTCCCGGGACTGCAGGCCGAAGACTTGCCGGACAGCGAGGGCTGGGCCGTGGAGAAGGTGGAACTGATCACCCACAATGGAACCCACCTCGATGCGCCCTGGCACTTCGCCTCCACCATGAACGGCGGCGAGCGCGCCATCACCATCGACGAAGTACCGCTGGACTGGTGCTTCCAGCCCGGGGTCAAGCTGGACTTTCGCCACTTCGAGGATGGCTACGTGGTGACTGCGGAGGACGTGGAGGCAGAGCTGGCCCGGATTGGCCACAGCCTGAAGCCGCTGGAGATCGTCCTCGTGAACACAGCCGCGGGCACCCGCTACGGCGATGACGATTACGTATCAGCCGGCTGCGGCATGGGCTACGATGCCACCATGTACCTGTTGGAGCGGGGCGTACGCGTGACCGGTACCGATGGCTGGAGCTGGGACGCGCCCTTCGTCCACACCGGGCAACGCTACCAGGCAACCAAGGATGCGGGACTGATCTGGGAGGGCCACAAGGCCGGGCGCGACATCGGCTATTGTCACCTGGAAAAGCTGCACAACCTCGAAGCCCTGCCCTCGGCCGGTTTCGAGGTCTCCTGTTTTCCCTGCAAAATTCGCGGCGCCTCCGCGGGATGGACCCGCGCCGTCGCGATCATCCAGTAGGCGAGCACGGAATCAGGTTTTCGGGCCACCGGCGACGTACAGCACCTGGCCCGACACAAAGGAGGAGCGCTCGTCGGCAAAGAATGCCACCGCGTGGGCGATATCCTCCGGGATGCCCGCGCGACCAACGGCGATATCCTTCACCATATCCGCCTCCATCTCCTCGACGCTGACCCCCACTTCCTGAGCCATGCTGCGGGTCATCTCGGTCACCACAAAGCCAGGCGCAATCGCATTGGCGGTGATGTTGAGCGGCCCCAACTCCAGCGCCAGGGTCTTGGTCAGGCCCTGCACGCCAGCCTTGGCGGCGGCGTAGTTGGCACCGCCCACCAGACCCAGGGCACCGGTGCTGGAGAGATTGATGATCCGGCCCCATTTCGCCGCGCGCATGAATGGCAGCAGTTCCCGGCTCATCAGGAAGGCCCCGCGCAGGTTTACATCCAGCACCAGTTCCCACTCGGCCAGGGTCATGCGGTGTGCCATGCGGGAACGCATGACGCCGGCATTGTTCACCAGCACCAGCGGCTGCCCCAACTCGTCCGCGACGCGCACGACCGCAGCGGCCACGGAGGCCTCGTCGGTAACGTCCACGGTGACCGCCAGCGCCCGGCGACCCAGGCCCTCGACCGCCGCTACGGTGTCCGCACACTGTGTCGCGTCCAGGTCCAGAATCGCAATATCCAGGCCTTCACCAGCCAGGCGCATCGCAATCGCTGCGCCGATGCCGCGGGCACTGCCCGTTACCACTGCCACCTTGCTCATTGTCGTGTCCTCTCTCATTGACCGGCCAACAGATCCTGCGCGAGCTCCGCGAGCAGGAACTTGCGCGGGCGGCCGGTGGCGGTGACCGGCACCTGCTCCAGGCGAATGAAAATCACATGCTTCGGCACCTTGAAACGGGCCAGGCGTGGAGCACAGAATTCAATCAACTCGGTCTCGCTAACCGGTGGTTGCGAGGGAGCCACCACACAGGCAACGCCCACCTCCCCCATGCGCGCATCCGGCACGGCGACCACATGTACCTCGCTGATCGCCGGGTGCGCTGCAAGCACCTGCTCAACTTCGAGTGGCAGCACCAGTTCCCCGCCACAGCGGTAACTCTCCTTGGTGCGCCCCATGAGAGTGATGTAGTCGTCATCATCCAGGATGCCCAGGTCACCGGTGCGGAACCAGCCATCTGCGTCGAACGCCGCTGCGGTCTCGGCGGGCTTGTTGTAATAGCCGGGAGTCACCCCGATGCCTTTCATGCGCAACTCGCCCAGTGAACCGCGGGGCAATTCCTCCCCGGAGGCAGAATCCACCACGCGGTAGGCAACCAGTTTGCCGCCATTGCCCGGATCTCCCGCCACGCCGACATCACGCAGACGACCGTTACTGTTACGCAGCCGCGCTACAGGATCGTCCGGGCGGGTCACTGTCGCAGAGGCGGTGGCCTCGGTCATACCATAGCCGGTTGTTACCTCGACTGGTCCGAAGGCAGCGGCAATGCGGTCCCAGATTTCCGGCGGCGACTTCCCGCCGGAGGACAGCATGGCGGTGAGCGACCCCGGGGCACAGGGCTGATGCTCCAGTTCATCCAGCAGGGCCAGGGTCATGGTCGGAATCAGCAGGATGTCGCTGGCCCGGTGTTCACCGATCGCGCGCAAGGTCTGGACCGGGTCGAACTGCAGCTGGGGGATCACCGCGCCACCCACCATCAGAGCAGCCAGCAGCCCTTCGACGTAGCCATAGACGTGGTACATGGGCATCGCAAACAGAATGCGACGGCCGTCCTCGAAGGCCCTGCCATAGGCGCTGCCATAGGCGGTACGCAGCAACATGTCGTGGCTCAACATGACGCCCTTGGGACCGCCGGTGGTACCCGAGGTGTAGATGATGTCCGCCGTCGCCCGGGGGTCCGCCGCCGCAGCGACTGGGGCCGTATTGCCACTGTCGAGCTCCGCCAGTGGCCGGGCGCCGGCGCGCAGTGAACTTGTGGAAGTCGGGAATACAAACACGCTTTCCAGCGCTGGCAACCGCGCACCCCCGCCCGCCCGCTCCCAGCCCGGTGCCAGTTGGTCGAGCATCTCCAGGTAATCAAGATTCCGGAAGCTGTCCATGGTGACCAGGCAGCGGGCATCGGACTGTTCCAGCACGTAGGCCAGCTCATCCCGCCGGTTGAGGAAATTGATCGGAACCGCGGTGGCCCCAATGCGTGAGATGGCGAACTTGAGGGCCACAAACTCAGGATAGTTGGCCATGACCAGGGCGACATGGTCGCCGGGGCCTATCCCTGCATGGAGCAATCCGTGGGCGAGGCGGGTAGCCCACTCATCGACCTCACGATAGCTGAAACTCCTGTGGTCGGTGACCACGAACTCCCGGTCTGGCCACACCTTGGCGGTATCCGCGAGCACCCGATCGAGAGTCCGCGCCACCCAGACCGGGTAGCGGCATTCCAGCGCCTGTTGGCGCGCAACCACGGATTCTTGCTTGCTCATCAGCCTCTCCCGTCACAACAGCCGCGGTGGCGGCCGGTTAGCGTTTCAGCACGACCGAGCCGCCATTGGCGCCCAGGCCCAACACCGCAGACAAGCCAACCTTGGCCCCAGACACCTGTCG
The DNA here is from genome assembly GCA_947258585.1 of uncultured Haliea sp. Taxonomy (GTDB): domain Bacteria; phylum Pseudomonadota; class Gammaproteobacteria; order Pseudomonadales; family Halieaceae; genus Haliea. The sequence goes on from CAMYIZ010000070.1 coordinate 115,324, forward strand.
ACCCTCAGCTTCACCACGCAGTTGCCAGGTGAGCTCACAGACCTGCAGCACTGCCTGGGCAGTGGTCGCTTCGCCGAAAGACAGAAAGCCACCGCCGGGGTTGAGGGCAAGATCCCCGTCCCGGGCATAGCGGCCGTGGGCCAGCATCCAGTCGCTCTGGCCCGGCTCGACAATGCCAAACAGTTCCGGCCAGGCCAGCAGGTGCCAGGCTGAATTGTCGGCCATCTCCAGAATATCGACATCCCCGGGGCCAATCCCGGCCATACCCAGTGCGCGCTGGACCGCGCCCACTACTTCGCTGGTATGCGCCACTCCCGGCAGCACATTGTTGGCGATGGTAGGGATACGCCGTGCGGGATCGCCGAACTGCCCCGAACCAACGGCGCAGCCCGCCACCTGTACCGGATCCCTGGCGACGCGATCGAGAAACCGTTCGCTGCCCAGCAGCAGGGCAGCAGCCCCATCGCTCACCGGGCAGATCTGCAGCAGGTGCAGCGGATCCGACACCATCGGCGATGCCAGCACCTCGGCTACGGTCAATGGCTCACGGTAACGGGCGTAGGGATTACCCGCTGCATTGTTGCGCATCAGCACCGCTGCCAGCGCCAGGGTCTCCGGGGTGGTGCCAAACTCATGAAACCGTCGCTGTGCTTCCAGCGCCCAGTAGGCCGGGTTGGTGGCACCCATGGCGACCCAGCGCAGGTAATCGGAGTCGCCAATGTCATCCTGGCTGCCCGGCGGACGAGGGATAAAACCCTTGGGCATACGCTCGGCGCCCACCACAGCCACTGCCTCGTGCTGGCCACTGGCGATCATGGCCCAGGCGGTCTGAACCGCGATGGCACCGGCGGCGCAGGCGCCGCCCACGTTGATGCAGGGGATACCCTGTTCGGAGACTGTCTGCACAATTTCATTGGCGTGCAGCCCCCAACCCATGCCGCCTTCAAAGCGCGAGCTTGCAGCGACCAGGCCTTCGACCTGTTGCCAGCCGAGGCCGGCATCGGCGAAAGCTGCCCGCAGCGCATCCAGCGCCAGGGTCACCTGTGGTTTTTGCGGCCATTTGCCCCAGGGGTGGGCGCCAACACCGAGGACATAAACAGGTTTCATCGCGGGGCCCTCCCGGAAATGTCCGGAGCAAACTTGTACGTCATCACCCTGCCACGCTCCGGGTCTGTGAACAGGCATTCAGACACCAGCTTGACCCGTTCGCCAATGCGGATCGTGTCGAGGTCAAAACCCGACAACATGCCCATTACCCGAATCCCCTCAGGCAGTTCTACCAGGCCCAGCGCGTAGGGCGCCCAATTGTCGATGCGGAACAGTGCTGGCGGCTGGTAGCGCTGTATCGTAAAGCTGTACAGCGTCCCCCGGCCCTCCAGCAGCCTGTCCTGAAGCGCCTTTGAGGAGCATTCGGGGTTGCGACAACTGACTGGTCGAGGGAAATACACCGTGCCGCAGCCGTCACAGACAGAAGCGCACAAACGGGCCCCGTCGGGACCTTCTACCATCAAGCCGTCGACAACAAAGCTGGTTTGATCAAGCATCGTGGCTGGCTCCTACAGGGACAGGATGTCGCGGGTTTCGCGGAAGTAGACCGTGCCGTCCTCAGTGTCTACCACCTCGGCATCGTGACGCACATAACGGCGGCCGCGCTTTTCATATTTGTCCACGGCGCGCGTCGTAATGCGAACCGTCGCCCCCACCGGAATAGGCGCCAGAATTTCCGAGTCGTGATAGGTGTGAATCGAGCCAATCGCGAAGGGCCGGGTGTGATCGAACTGAACCGAGAGAACAAAATGGGACACCAGCAGGGGCGGCACGATTGCGCCACCAAACGGCGAATCGCCGGGTATGCGCCAGGAATTCATTCGCCACGCCTCGTACCAGGGATTGAAATCCTCAACACCGTCGGCATAGAGGATGACCAGCTCCGGCGTGATATGAAGCTCCCGTGACAGCTCATCACCGACCTCCACCATATCCCAGTAGGTCTGGCACTTCTGCTCAAGTTCCTTGATAAATGCCTTGGTCTGCTGAACCTGGACGTCACTCTGGGGACGCAAGCTGTTTAATATTGCCTTCGATTCCTTCACTGCCCTGCTCCTTCCTGTCGCGGCGTTTCACCCTGCGGTCGCCTTTCCACGCTGTCAGGCGCCGACGCTGGCTTCGACCCAGCCCACGGTCTTTTTCTCGCCTGCCTCGTTGTCACACCAGACCTCTACCCTGAAACGAAAACCATCGCCCTCCGCCGTCTTCTCCCTGACCACGCCGTGGGTGGTAATGACTTCATTGGCCAGCGTCGAGGCGACGTATTTGCAGACCACGCGCGCATTGCGAAACAGGTCGGCGCCGAAGTGATTGACGCACATCTCGGCGATGTAGGCCGAGGACATCTCGCCGGTCTGGATCGGGGCATCGAGACCGGTCGAGGCGGCGTAATCGGGGTCCCAGTGGTTGGGATTGAATCGGCCCCAGAGCCGGGAGCCCATCAACTGGATCACGGCCCGCTTCTTTACCGGCTGTAGTTCATAGCCAATTGGCGTGTCTGCGGTTATCCGCATGGAAGGGAAATCGCTGGCGCTGCGCTCGTTCATGCTGTCATATTCCTCTGCTGTTGCCACCCCGCGATCGTCGCAATGAGCTGCAATCATGGCTCAGGCCAAACCCCGGGCTGAATTATTTCAACACATATGTTGACTTGATGCAACATTGTTGTTGATAATTTGGCCAGTGCGTTCGGGGCAATACAACCTCAGCCGCGACCGTCAATGGACCGCTAACACCTATAGGAGAACCCGATGGCTACGAAACCCGGGAACATGATCGACGTGCTGGTCGTCGGCGCTGGCTTTGCGGGCTTGCGCGCCCTGTACACCCTGCGCAAGCAGGGGCTGAAGTGCCTGGTAATCGAGGCATCGGATGAGGTCGGCGGTGTCTGGAACTACAATCGCTATCCGGGCGCGCGCTGTGATGTAGAGAGTTATGATTACTCCTACGGGTTTTCCGAGGAACTCGAGCAGGAGTGGCGCTGGACCGAGCGCTATGCGCAGCAGGGCGAAATTCTCGACTATATTCGCTACGTGGCGGACAAGTTTGAGCTGCGCAAGGACATCCTGTTCAGCACGCGGCTGGAATCCGCCACCTACAACGAGTCTGCCGCGAACTGGACAGTAGCCACCAGCAATGGCAAGACCATTACGGCACGATTTGTGGTGATGGCTGTGGGACAGCTGTCAAAACCGAAGAAGCCCGAATTCCCCGGTGAGGCCAGCTTCCGGGGCGAGGTTTACCACAGCGCACTGTGGCCTCGTCATCCGGTGGACTTTACCGGCAAGCGTGTCGGCATTATCGGCACCGGCTCCTCCGGAGTACAGATGACGCCCGTCATTGCCGAGCAGGCCGCCCACCTCTGTGTATTCCAACGTACAGCAAACTACAGCATCCCCGCCTGTCACGCGCATATCAGCGATGAGGAAGACGCGACCATAAAAGCGGGCTACCAGGCTCGACGCGAACAGGCCCGCAACTCTCCCAGCGGCCTGGGCTTCATGCCCAACAAGAAGTCGCTGCTGGAAGACCCCCCCGAGGTTCGTGAACAGGTACTGGAGAAAGCCTGGAACCGTTTGGGATTCGGCTTTGCCCTCGCCTATCACGACATCCTGCTGAATGAGGAAGCCAACGACAGGGTGGTGGAATTTGTACACCGCAAGATCGCCGAGAAAGTTCATGACCCGGCGGTGCGCGCAAAACTCACCCCGCGCGGGTTTCCCTTTGGCACCATGCGGCCATCGGTGGATCACCAGTTCTACGAAGCGTTCAACCGCGACAATGTTGAACTGGTTGATATCAGGGAGCACCCCATCGTCGAGTTCACCGCCAGCGGCATCCGCACCGAAGCCGGCGAATACCCTCTGGACATGATCATCTTCGCCACCGGTTTCGACGTCTTTACCGGCTCCATTCTGGCACCGACAATTGTCGGTCGCGGCGGCGTGACATTGAAAGAGAAGTGGGGCGATGGTCCGGCCAACTATCTGGGCCTCAGCACCGCGGGTTTCCCCAACCTCTTTATCATGGTGGGACCCGGTAGCCCATCCCTGCTCAGCAACGTGCTGGTCTCCACCGAAGAGCACGCGGACTTCATTCGCGACCTGATTGCGGATATGAACGCCCGCGACCTCAACGAGGTCGAGGCGCGGCGAGACGCGGAGCAGGAGTGGGTTCAGCACGTGAATGAGCGCTCACAGGAGACGCTCTACCCCAAGGCTCGCTCCTACTACATGGGTGACGAAGTGCCCGGCAAACCGCGCGTGTTCATGCCCTATTCCGGCGGTGTACGCGGCTATCGCCGCATCCTGCACCAGGTCATGGCGAACCAGTGGGAAGGCTTCAACATGCGAAAGGTGGGAGGTTCGAGCTGACTGGAGCATCGACCCGAAGCCCGGGCCACTGATGAACCAGTGGCCCGGTATATCTGCTACAGAACTTCGAACAAGCCGGCTGCACCCATGCCGCCGCCAACGCACATCGTGACCACCACATAGCGGGCACCCCGACGCTTGCCTTCAATGAGTGCGTGTCCGACCAGTCGCGAACCGGTCATACCGTAAGGATGACCGATGGAAATGCCACCACCGTTGACGTTGTAGAGTTCGGGATCAATGCCAAGGGTATCGCGGCAGTACAGTGCCTGCACCGCAAACGCTTCATTCAGCTCCCAGAGTCCGATATCCCCAACACCCAGACCGTGCTGCTTCAGGAGCCTGGGGATTGCGTACACTGGCCCGATACCCATTTCCTCCGGCGCATTCCCCACCACGGTCATGCCGCGGTACAGCCCTAATGGCTGCAGTCCCTGTTGCTCGGCAAGCTTGCGCTCTACCAACACACAGGCCGACGCGCCGTCCGACAGCTGACTGGCGTTACCCGCTGTGATACAGCCTCCCTCGATGACTGGCGCCAGACTCTGCAGACTTTCCAGGGTGGTATCGGCACGATTACCTTCGTCTTTCTCCAGGGTAACCTCGCGGTAGGACACCGCCTTGGTTTCCTTGTCGATCAGTCTCTGCTGGGCGGTGATCGGCACAATTTCAGCATCCAGACGACCAGCGGCCTGAGCCGCCGCAGTACGCTGCTGCGACTGCAATGCGTAGGCATCCTGGGCATCGCGGCTGATGCCATATTTGCTGGCCACGTGTTCGGCCGTCAGTAGCATGCCCATGTAGGCGTGCTCCTGCATTTTTACCACATTCTCGTCCGCTTCCTCCTGCACCCACTTGAGGTACTGGTTCTGCAGGGCCGAGATATTATCCTGGCCCCCGGCAACCACCACATCCATACCCTCGACCATGATTTGCCTGGCCGCTGTGGCAACTGCCATCAGCCCGGAAGAGCATTGACGGTCTATGGTTTGCGCCCCGGCCGTTACCGGCAGCCCGGCGGCAAGTGCCGCATTACGGGCAACATTCAGACCGGCGGTACCAGCCCCGAGCACTGTACCGAGAATAACGTCTTCCACCCGGTCACCGTCGATACCGGCCCTGGCCACTGCGTGAGCAATCGCGTGACCCGCAAGGGTAGGTGATTTGATGTTGTTGAGGGCCCCCCGGAAGGCGCGACCTATGGGAGTACGGGCGGTGGAAACAATGACGGCTTCTCTCATGATCAGGCTACCTGAAGACTTAGGTTAAATAAGGGTTCTCTGCGAAAAAATTGCGGTAGTGCAGTCCCGTGGGTGCAGCTACCGCAGAGCGCACTTAGAAGTTGTAGACAACCTCCAGTCCGTAGGTTCTCGGGGGAGCCAACCACACCGTGCGGGAACCGATGGAGGTGTTGTCGAAACCAAAGTGGGAGTAGACCTCGTCCTTCAGATTGCGGCCAAACAGCGACACCTTGAGGTTTTCCGCGGCGTTGGTATACGAGACGCTGGCATTGTAAAGCTCGTAATCGGGGACGATAAGGAAGTTGAAATCATCGCTTGCCACTTCGTCCATGTAGGAATAGGAACCGCGCCAGGTGAGGTAGCCCGCATCGCCGATACTGTGATCAAAGGTGAGTGCTGCACTGGTCGTGTTCTCCGGCACCATCTGCAGCTTGAAACTGCTGGCGGGAAGCCCGCGAGCAGACTCCAGGTAGGCTGCCTCGTCATACTCGGCGTCGGTATAGCCGTGTGCGAACTCCAGGGTTACGTTATCGGTGATCGCCGCAACGATGTCGAACTCGAAGCCCTGCGTGGTCGAACTTGCAGCATTGAATATTTGCTGCACCCCGGACTGGTTGTTGGCTGAACGCTGGAGGTCATCGTATTCGTTATAGAACAGCGCGACATTCATGCGCACCCTGCCGCTGGCCAGCTCTGATTTGACTCCCACCTCGTACGCGTCGACGACCTCTTCATCATAGGGCCCGGGGGTAGACCTAGGATTGTCCGGCGTGTTAACCAGACTGGAGTCGGCAAAGCGCACGTTGTAGCCCCCGCTGCGGAAGCCGCGGGTATAGCTGGTGTAGGCCATGACCTGCTCGTTGACGTCCCAGGTCAGGCCAATTTTCGGGGTAAAGTTACCCCAGCTCTCGTTGTCGTTGAAGACCTGCCGGCAATCACCCCAGTCTACCGTGCGTGCAGCGGGAATCTCGCCTATCACCACGGAGCAGGTGCCCACCCCCTGTGGGTCGCCGATAACGCCAATAGCAGCATCTTTCTTCTCGTAGGAATAGCGACCGCCCAGCGTCAGGTACAGGCTGTCCGTCAGGCGGTACTCAGCCTGGGCAAACAGACCGGCAGTAGCGTGCTCGATCGTCGACTCAGCCGGCTGTTCCAGCAGGTCTACCACCAGGCGACGTTCGCGGTAGGTGTATTCCTGGTCCATCAGGTTAACGCCGACCGTCATGTTCAGGCGCTCACTGAGATCACCAGCCCAGCGTGTTTCAAACGCCACCTGTTCCTGCAACAGCCCCGTTCCTTCGGCGAATTCAAAGCGATTGAAGCCAGGAGCGCCATCAATATCACCCCAGAACTTCTGCTCGAAATCCCGATAGCTGACGTTGGTTGTCAGCGTGCCGCCGGCGAGGTCCAGATTGTGCTCGAGAACGATGTTGAACCAGTCGATATCAATCGCACCTTCGGTGTCGGTGGAGGTGGAATTGTCGGCCCAGGGGTCAATCTCCTCCCCAAAGATGAAGAAGTTCCGCGGGGCCATGCCATCGCCTTCAATCTTGGCGTACTCGGTCAAGAGCGTGAGGTCATAGTTGTCACCGGTGTACTTGAGTGCGGGTCGAACAATCAAGGACTCCTCTTCACCATGTTCGCCACCCAGGGTCACGTTGTCCCACAGGCCGTCGCGATCCTTGGCGAGAACGGCAAGCTTGCCAGACCAGCGATCGGCGAGCGGGCCGGTGAGGACAGTGCTGATTTCCTTTTGGCCGTGGGAACCGACAACTCCCTTGACCTTGCCCTCGAACTCCTCGGTGGGCCGCGTGGTGCGAATGATCACTGCGCCCCCGGTAACGTTGCGACCAAACAAGGTACCCTGGGGGCCGCGCAGGATCTCGATGGATTCAATATCGAACAGGTCCGTGACCACGCCGTAGATCAGACCAAAGGGCATACCGTCCTGAACCACGCCAACAGCGGGATCCGACGAGGGTATACTCTGGCCGGCTGTACCCATGCCGCGGATGATGAAATTGCCGGTGTGTGGCGCGGTGCCCTGCTCAGCAAGGTGTACATTGGGCGCGGTCGTACCAATATCCACCAGATTCACCGCGAACATGGCCTCGACCTTGTCGCCTGAGTAGGCAGAGATCGCAATCGGCACATCCTGGGAAGCTTCGGCTGCCGACTTCTTTTGCGCTGTCACCATGACTTCTTCCAGTAGCGCATTGGGGCGCCCCTGCGCCGCGGCCAGGCCCGGCACCAGCACCGCAGCGGATACCGAGGCAACCAGCAGTGACTTTAAAAAGCTGCGGGGTTCGTGTTGTATTGCTTTAGGGTTATTCATCGTAATCTCCTCGTTATCTTTATGTATTGCCGTATCGCCTGGCGGCGGGAGCAAAACCCCTGAACTACCGACCAGGCAAGATCCAGCCTGGACCCTGTGCCGGGGAGTGCCCTGTCTCACCACACTTTAAGTCAACACTGTAGTTGATAATACATTCCCAGTTCGCTTTGTCAATACATGTGTTGACTGAATTGCGGGGTGATATTCACGCCAGACGCGATGGCCGGGCGACGAGGCCCCAAGGCAGGACCGGCTTAATTGATTGATAACTGCTTGGGATGCTCATTGCCCACGGCTCTCCGTGACCGAGAACCGCGGGCAGGAGAAGCTTAGTCAGCGAGGGGGTCGGGCCGCAGCTGGATATGGCCGACATAGGTGCGTGGCACCTCGGACATGAACACCGGGTCAAGACCGTTGGTCATCCAGAGCCCGCGCCCTTTCCACCCCGCCGCCGGGTCGTCAATGCGCCCGTCGACACCTCGAGTGAAGGTAACCATGGGATAGGGTATACGGATCACCGTAAACTCTTCCGTATCCGGCCTGAATGCAATCAGGGAGTCGGAGTTCGTGCCATTGAGAATCACCGTATCCTTGCCCAGGCCCAGCGTGTCGAACTGATCCACCCAGGTGTAGTAGTGGAAATCGGCGCCTTTGCCCTCAGCGCCCTTGAACCGTGGCCCGGGGGTTTCCCACAGGGTCCAGCCCTCAGGGCACTGGTCGCCGGTACCCCAGGTCTGCTTGCACTTGGTGCGGTCGAAACGCGCCAGGTGGCCGCTGCCCGCCATGCCCGCCCATACGTTGCCTTTCGTATCGACGTCGATACCGCGGGCACCCGATGCGGGAGCCGGTGGCTTGTAGACCTCGTGGGTCCCGGTTGCGGGATCAAAGCGCTCAATGTAACCCCGGTCGCCGTATGTGGGATGTTTACCGTAGGAACCGGGAGGAATGGCTATCCACACATCGTTCCTGACGGGGTTGGGGATAATGCTGTAGCGGAAGCCGATGATCGGCGTATCGGCCTCGCCGTCGCCGGTGGTGTCGACCTTGCTTTCAGACCAGCCCATGGCGGCTTCCAGGGTCTCGGGTTTCTGCGGGTCGAATACTTTGGTGTCGAGCCAGCCGACAACGTTACTGTCGCCATTGACCCAGAGCACGCCCTTGTCGTCAAACTGCAGGTGGTGGGTGCCGAAACAGGTATCCACAGGCACGAACTCGCCGCTGGCGATGTCATGGTAGCCGAGCTGGCGGTGGTGGTACTCGCCGGCAATCAGTGGATCCCGGTTGCAGAAGTCCGGCATATCCTCGCCCCATTCACGGCGCACCTGCACGGTCATCCACAGCTTGCCGTTGGCGTCCAGCATCGGGTTATGGGCATTGGCCGGGTTCTGGTAGGCACCCGGATGCGACGAGACGACACCCTCTTCCGGGCAGCCGAGCAAGCGGGCACCGACATTGATTTCTTCAGTACCACCAAGCGGCTTGTAGGTCTGCTCACACCAGGGCCGGGCATGTTCATAGTCCGGCAATTTGACTTCCTCCACGCTGTGCGTGGTTGGGTCCAGAATCAGCAGCCAGTCGTTACCTATATCCAGGCCGTAGATCTTGCCGTCCGGGTACAGTGTCGGGTCGCGCTTGTCAGTGGAAATCACGTCATGGGCATAGGTGTATTTGCCACCGTACTCCCACTGGGTAATGACCAGGTTGCGCTCCAGGCCCTGTGGCCTTGGGGGCGCCTCGGGAGTCAGGCCGGCAGCGATTTTCTTGCCCCAGCTTTCCATGACATCCAGCAGCACATCGTGATTGAGTTGCGCGGCGAGCGAATTCATTTCACCCACTTTCTTCAATCCATGCTCTATCGCTGCGGGAGAGGACGCCAGGGACCTGACATGAATGCTCCCTGGCTGGTGACAAATGGTGCAGTTGAGCTTCATCTGGCCCAGCCAATCCTCCGCGGAAGGGTAGGGAAACTCCGCCGTCTTGACCGCCTCTTCCGAGGGCGGATCCATCAGCGCCAACCAGTAATTGGCGGGGTAGATGGCCGCGGCCTCCGCGGGGTCGGTTGCGGCGCTGACCCTCAGCTCTAGCTGATCTCCCAGCTGGGCGTCGGTCCTGTCCGAATCCGCCAGGCCGTAACCACGCACCCAGACCCTGTAGGACCCCTCGGGCATCTCCGGCAGCACGAAGCGGCCCTCGTCGTTGGTGACGACAATCTTGCGGTAGTTGGTGGGCAGGTCTCCGGTCTCTGCGATTACCCAGACTCCGGCCTCCGGGGAGCCCCCGCTATTGAGCACCTGCCCTCTTATCACACCCTGCTTAATCGGGGCGGCAGCCAAAGTCGACGGCTGGGGCACTGCTACCGTGGCGGTTGCCTCCTCCGAAGATTCGCGGCTGCAGCCCGACACCAGCGCAGGCACCAATACGACAAACACACATCTCCTGAGCGTCCTGAAGTTCATTTTCAATCTCATGACAATACTCCACAAGGTGTCAGGCTCGCCGCACAGGCAATTCATGCTCCCTTCAGCGACCTGATGTTGAAACTCGCTACAACGCGGTATAGCCACCATCAATCACGATGTCGGTGCCGGTGATGAAGGAGGATTCATCACTGGCAAGAAACAGCGCCAGGTCCGCAATTTCATCCGGACGCCCCACTCTCTTCACCGGATTGGCCGCGATTACCGCATCAATATACTCCCGGGGCATGCCATTAAGCATGGCGGTATCAATGGATCCCGGGCAAAAGCAATTGACCCGGATACCTCGGTCCGCGTACTCCACGGCAGCATTCTTGGTCATCATCATCACCGCGCCCTTGGAGGCAGAATAGGCCACCAGTTGGGGGAAGGCGACTTTCGCCGCCATCGAGGCCGTGTTGACAATAGAGCCACCACCCTGCTCCAGCATAATGGGTATGGCGTAGCGCATACCGAGGAAGACACCGCGGGCATTGACTGCCATGACACGATCAAACTCTTCCACTTCATAGTCGCCGGTCAGACGCAGATACCCCTGGATGGCGGCGTTGTTGCACAGCACGTCCAGCCGGCCGAAGCGATCCAGGGCCAACTGCAGCATGGCCTGCACCTCCGGGGCGCTGGCCACATCCGCAGTAAACCCCACGCAGTGGTCACCCAGTTCGCTTGCCAGCGCCTCCTGCTCACCACTGACATCCACGGCCACCACACGGGCTCCCTCGGCACAGAAGCGCCTGACAATGGCAGCCCCCATGGCGCCACCCGCACCGGTGACGACAGCCACCTTGTCCTCAAGTCTTCCTTTCATAATTCGTCAGTCTCCCGGACGCAGTCTTACAATCATGTTGTTGGCACTCTCCGTGCCAAAGACCGCCGGGTCGCGCTTGCCGACGGGCAGGCTGGCATAGGTAGTCCAGACATCGCCGCTGACGGGATCCACTTCGATCATTCTGATAAAGGTTTCTTTGCGGGGCATGGGATAGTGCTGCCAGGTCTCGGTGGCGATATTGAAGCGGTAGATCCGGTCGGAGTTGGACGTGGCGGCCCAGATCGCGTTGCGCTTCTTGTCCAGGGTGACGCCATAGGGACCGGCGCCGGGGTCCGGTATGCTATAGCGCGCCAGTTCGATACCGGTGATGCTGTCGAACTTGACCAGCTCACTGGAGCCGTACAGCGGTATCCAGAGAATGCCATCGTCCTGTATTGCCAGGCGCCGGGGGCCAGCTCCGCGATCAAACGGAACGATGCGTTCGACCAGGTTGTTGCGCGGGTCGAAGCTGCCGACGTAGCCGTGTAACTGTGCCCACCACACCCGATCCCGTTCACGGTCGTAGGCCGCCCCGTACAGCAGTGAATGGAAATTGGATTCACCCACCGCGATGGGCATGGTGTAGGTCGTGATCTCTCCGGATTCGACATTCACACCCCACAGCTCATTCATGCCGAGATCGGTAATCCAGATCCGTCCGCCCGAGTCGGGCTGAACGTGCCGGTCAGAGTTGTATGCGAAATCGTGGGTCACACCAAAGGCCTTGCCGGCGGGGGGCGGGTACATGCGCCACTCGCTGGTCGCAGTGTTGAAGCGTCCTATGTAGAAACTGTCCTCAAGCGCTACCCAGAGGTTGCCCTCGGCATCGGCATTCATGGTGTGTGGACCCTGCTGGCCCTTGCCGGGCACAGGAAACCATTCCACCGAGCCATCAGCTGGATTCAAAGCGCCCAGACGATCCTTGTCGGTCTCCAGGAACCAGACCCGGTCCGATCCGGGGGCGATAGCGATCTCCCTGGTCCAACCAAAGGTGGGCAGCACATATTCCTCAATAATCGTACCCGTACTGGGCCCATAGGCCCCAAGCCGCTCGACATCATTGAAGCCGGTGAAGGTGTCGAATTCCACCGGGAAGTTGCGCGCCAGGTTCGGCACCACGATTTCCATATCCCTGGGGACAAACAGGCTGGTTTCGGGCTGCAGCAGCGCATTGTAGAAATCGCTGCCTTCCTCCAGTCCCCAGCGCAGCTTGTTCTGTTCACCCAGGCGCAGAGTGACGAGGCGCATGTACTGCACCATGCTTTCCCAGGCTTCTATTTTTTCCTTCGCTGGGGTGCTTTCATTCTCGCGCCACGCTCCCCGCTTGCCGTCGTAGGACAGGTCCTCTACTGATCTTTCCAGCCAGGCCTCGGAGCGCTGCTCCGCAGGCAGTGCCGCCAGTTTGGCAGAGAATTTGCGTACGCGCTCGGCCCCGAGCTGGTGACAATTGGAGCACTGCAGCGTTGTCATATGGTAGGCAGTCGAATCGGGATCCCCCTGCAGCCAGGCCGATGAAGGGACCTGATCCGCAACGTTTTCAATCGACTGCAGCGTCACCATCAGCGTTACGCCGTCTGCCCGGGAAGTCGTTTCAACCCCGGTCGCCTGCCAGCCGATCCGGAATACGTCCAGCTCAACCTCGGCCAGATCCCGATCCGGGATACTGGCCACAAAAGTGCCATCGGTACCGGAGAACACGCTGGTCGAATAGGGCACTGACTGGTCACTGGCAAATCGCAGCCTGACGTGGGGCAACGGCTTGCCAGCCACATCGACAACCTGTCCTGAGACCTCCAGTGCCAGCGACCCCGGTGACCACAGCACGACTGCCATCAGCAGCGGGATCATGGGGCCGGGGTACATAGCAGCTTTGAACATGTGCGCGAACCTCTTTGTTACCAACATACCGCACCCCCATCCACCAGCAGGTCCACCCCGGTACAGTAGGAACTGGCTTCACTCAGCAAAAACACTGCGGGGCCGATCAGTTCCTCGACTTCCGCCATGCGCGCCAGCGGTATGTCATCCAACAGGTGCTCGACCAGCGGCCACACCTCGGGACTCTTGGCCATCGGCGTCGCGGTATAGCCGGGGCTGATCACATTGACCCGAATACCATGCTCCGCCCATTCCAGCGCAAGGGATCTGGAAAAGTGGGCAACGCCGGCCTTGGCTGCGTTGTAATGCACCTGCTTCAGGCCACGGTTGGCGATGTGCGCCGAAATGGAGCCGATGTTGACGATGCTGCCGCCGCCATTGCGGATCAGTGCCCGTCCCTCCGCCTGGCAACTGAGGAACACACCGGACAGATTGATATCCAGCAAACGTTGCCACTGCTGCAGGGTCATCGACTCCGCGGCAAAACTGTCGTGGACACCAGCGCAGTTCAGGGCCCCGGCAAGCGGACCCAGCTCCTTCTCGATCCGTTCCACCGCGGCCGTCAGCGAACCCTCTTCGCGCACGTCGGCGCTGATCGCCACTGCGCAGCCGCCACTGTCCTCAATGTCCGCTACCGTTTGCGCGAGACCGTCAGCGGCGACGTCCACGCAGCCCACGGCCGCACCGAAATGGGCCAGGCCGCGGGCAATCCCGGCGCCAATACCACTGGCGGCGCCAGTGACAATGACAACCTTGCCGTCGAGCCGAAAGGAAGGCATGGGCATTATTATTCTCCCTCAGTTATCCTGGATCCCACTCTCAGGCAACGACTGCCTGGAAGTCCATCTGTACCATGTGGGGCGCTGATGCCAGGAACGAGGGTCGCTGTTCGAGGCGGTCGATATAGGCTGCCAGGTTTGGGTGCTGCTGTCGCCAGCGCACCCTCTTGTCGAGCAGTTCGTTCAGGGCGGGAATGTTTCTCGCCATGAAATCGAAGTGGCCGAGCACGGTACCAACCTCCAGATCAGCATGGCCAAATTCCGCGCCGAGGGCGAACTCGTTGTTGCCAAGGAGCCGGCCAATTTCCGCCACAGCGCCGACGATCTTGCGCTCCTGCCGGTCCATCCACTCCCTGCTCTGGTTCTCCTGTGGGCGCGCCATCTCGAAGTTGATCCGGGTAATCGCATCCATGATGCCGACACTGAGGACCTGGAACAGGCGCAGCTGCAGCAATCCATCGGGATCCGAGGGTGCGAGCGGCGGCAGCGGATAGTGCCGCTCCAGCCAGGCGAGGATATACGAAGACTCGTAGACCACTTCCCCATTCTCTCCCAACAGAATCGGCAACTGCTGCAGGGGATTGTAGTGATGGACCGTCGTGTCCTTGTGCCAGGGAATATCCCATTCAATCTCGAACGGGATATTCTTCTCGCGCAGGGCAATCATCACTTTCCGCCCATAGGGGCTGGGTCCGTTGTTGATGAGTTTCACCGCACCGCCTCCGCTCGCCATCAGAAGCTGTACCGGGCTTCGAGCATGTAGGTACGCGGGGCTCCCGGGATCACGGTATTGACCGCGAACAGGCTGGCGAAACCGATACCGCCAACGTAGTAGGTTTCGTCAAAGGCATTCTTGACGTGGGCAGACACCGCCCAGCCAGCCGCCTCATCCTCCAGAGTCAACCTGAAGTTCGCCACCGTGTAGCCGGGGATGCGAGTACCCGGATTGAGCGTATTGTTGGTGGAGCTGAAGAAGGTCTCACTCTGGTCGTATACCTCCGAGCGCAGCGAGGCGGTGTAACGGTCGCCCACCGGCACTCGAATGTCGGCGAAGACGGAACCAGACCATTCCGGGGTGTCCGGATAGGGGCCGAAGGCCACCTCCGGATTGCCCAGCACTGACACCAGGTTGTCGGTGAATTCAGCGTCGGTATAACTCACCGCGGCACCCAGCGACAGCCACTCGACGGGGCTGATGATCGCGTCCAGTTCAAAGCCGGTTATCTCCGCCTCCGGGACATTCACCGTGATGCCCGCCAGGGCGCCAAACACTTCCACGTAGTTGGAGCGCTGGATTTCCTCGATCCACATACGATAGGCCGCGAAGTTCAAGCGCAGCGGCATGTCGCCGATACTGCCAAGGTACTTGGCGCCCAGCTCGACGTCAGTGGCAGTCTCTTCCTCGTATTCCGCACCGCCCTGGTTGCCGAAGCCCGGCAGCGGCGGGGCAAAGTAGTTGAAACCACCGCTGCGGAAGCTTCGCCGCGACTTGACGTAGAGCAGCAATTCCTCGTTTACCTGCTGCTCAAGACCGACTGTCCAGCTGGCCTGGTCGAAGGTGTCCTCCAGCGGGTTCAGGAATACCGCGCCGGGAGGCGGCGGGTTGGCAATGAAGGTGTCGTCGGGGAAGCGGAAGAAGCTGACATCCTCAGAGGAGTAGCGGCCGCCAAGAGTAGCTGACAGGCCCTCGATGCCGACCACACCGCCCAGGTCCATGGTGCCCTGGGCGTAGGCGGCAATCGTCTCGTTCTCGGTCACACCGTCATTAATTTGCCGCACTGGCGGGGCCGTGGGCAGCAAGTCAAAGAGTATGCTCAGCGAACGCACATCCTCTTCTTCGTCGGAGTAGAAAATACCCGTGACATAGGAAAGCTGGCCGTCAAAGGCCTCGCCCAGCAGCTGAATTTCCTCGGAGAACTGCTTCAGCGTGCCGCCTCGACCCTCCGTGCCGTTGTCGTCGGACGGGAACGGCGTGCCGTCAAACTCGCCTGCATTCTGGAACTCCAGGTCGGTATAGCCAAGAATGTTGCGGACCTGCATACCGTTGCCGAGATCAAATGTGGTGATGTTGGAAACCACCAGGTTTTGACCTTCGTGGAAGTTGGGTGCATCCACGTTGACCCTGAAGGGTCCGCGCTGCTGCTGCTTCTCGACAGAGGCTACCCAGCCCTCCGGATCGGCACCCGGGTGTGCCGCGAGAAAGGCATCCCAGGCTCCCGGTCCAAAGGCGGCATCCACCAGGGGCGAGTACAGGAATGGGGTGGGCACGAATGGATTGCCCTCGCCGATACCAAAGGTATTGTAGGCGACGCTGGTCAGGTTGTTGCCGTCGGACTTGGCGAAATCCAGCACCAGTTCGTTGCTGATGTTCTCGGTGGGACGCAGGGTGAGGCTGACCCGCACATTCTTGCGGCGCACATCACCGAGGCGGCTGTCGTCGAATATGTTGTACTGGTAACCTTCGCGGCGCTGAAAAAAGCCCGCCACCCGCAACAGGGCCTTGTCTTCCACCAGCGGAATGTTTATTGCGCCCTCGGCCTTGAACTCATCATAGTTGCCACCCCAGGCGCTGACATAGCCACCGAACTCCTCTTCCGGCTTGGCGCTGGTGAACAACACCGCGCCGCCAGTCGAGTTGCGCCCGAACAGAGTACCCTGCGGCCCCTTCAGCACCTGGACCGAACCCAGGTCGTAGAAGGCGGTCGAGGCCTGGCCACCGACCTGCACCTCGTTGAAGTAGGGCAGCACGCTGGGCCGCGAGCTGCTGAAGGAGTCAACGGTCTGGCCGCGGATCGAGTAGTTGAGCTGGTTGGCGCTCTGGCCTGCCTTGACCGTGACACCGGGCAGCGCTGTCTGCAGATCCAGCTCGGAAACAATTGCCTGATCCCGCAGCGCATCACTGCTGAGCACCGCGATAGAGATCGGCGTGCGCTCCATGGTTTCGGCGCGCCGCTGAGCGGTCACGAGGATTTCTTCGAGCATCGCTCCCGAGCGTGGCTGGGAGCTCTGGGCGAGAGCTGCTGAGGATTGTACTGCCGTCACCATCGCAAGGGCGGACGCTACACCGGTAAGATATCTGGCCATTTTCTCAACCTCTTATAGTAATGAATGCTTAAACTTACGAACCCGACTGGCTTATCCAGGCCAGGGAACGACAGATGTAGCCCTTATTTCTATCAACACTATAGTTGATATTACGCCGCCATTTTATTTTGTCAACACATCTATTGACTGAGGGGGCGGATATTCCGGGATTCTACGAAATCAGTCTTTCAAACTGCTTTTTTATGCGAATCAGTTCTGGCCTCTTCAGCCATCAGATGCTGCTGGGGGGTGATTTTTGCAATGGAGAACATCAGCAGAACCGCAACACTGGCGAGGATGACAAAGGTAATCTGATAACTCTGGGTAAGGTCATACAGCAAGCCGATGGTGGGCGCAGACAGGGCAGCAAGCGAGTAAACCACGGCGCTGGATGCTCCCAGCACCCGACCGTAAATTCGACTGTCGTAAAGGCGACTAAGGGCCGCCGACCACACCGGCACTACCGCGCCACCGAAGAAGCCGAAACAAACCACCGCCGCGACCAGCACAGCGTAACCCTGAGCCTGGTGGAACAGCACCAGCGCGAGCAGCGCACTCGCGCTCATCACCACAAGCGTCTTGCGTACGCTGAGTATGTCGCTGAGCCTTCCCAGCAGGGGACTGGATATCATCCCGACCAGCGACATCAGGGATACCAGGAATGCGCCTCGCTGCAGGGTTTCACCCTTGTCGACCGCGATCAGCGATATGTTCGACAGCAAGCCCGAATAGATCATCGACATGAATGTGACGATGGCCACCACAATGATGAAATTGGGGCTGGTATAGATCGCCCGCATGGAAAAATTGGGCGTGACGGCGGGTTCGGAACTTGTCGTGGACGCATTAGCGTCACTCTCGGCACCGTCCGGATACAGGCCCTTGTCCCGCGGATGATCGTGTACGAAAAACCAGGCCAGCGCGGGCACGAAAGCGATAATGAACAGGCCCAGGCAGGTAGCCGCCACCCGCCAGTCATGGGCGGCAGCAATCGCCGCAATCACAGGTGGAAAGACCAGGCCTCCGAACTGGGTGCCCAGAGCAGAGATTCCCAGTGCCAGTCCGCGGTGACGCACAAACCAGCGTGTCAGCAACAGCGAGCAGGACAAGGGGCTGAGAATGGTCATGCCCAGCGCGATGAAGAGGGCGTAGTAAAACACCACGTGGTAGATATTGCCGGAGAAAGACATCAGTATGAATCCGGAGCCCATCACGACTCCGCCGGTGATCAATACCCGCTTGACCGGATAGCGGTCAAGCAGTGAACCGATCTTGGGAGACATGAGGCCCACCAGGAGCAGCATGCCGGACACGCCCATCATCATCACAAACCGGCTGCCCTCGAACTCGGCTCCGATCGCGCCAATCATCACGCTGTAGAGGTACAAAGAGGTTCCGAAGCCCACGGCCTGGATCAGCAGGCAGACCAGCATCAACCACCAGCCATAAAAAATGCGCGGACTTGCTTTATCGTTTATTTTCATCGCCGTTTACCTGCGCAAGCGTACGTTCTAAAAGGCTGGAATTACCCAGCAGTCACTGGCCAAACCTGAGTGCCCGATACAAACCGAGCCTATCCGTGGTAACGCTGGCGTCCACCACCACGCCAGACCGGACGGTCAGCATGCCGGCAGCGCGGACAATAACCGGCTTGCCGGCAAGGCCCGGATCCAGGTCGGGAAAGCCACCCTTGTAGACAGCCTCATGCTGCAGGTGGAAGGCCGCCCGATCACCGGCTGAAAACAGTTCATCTATGGTCGTGGCGTGGATGTCAAACAGCGCCGCAGGCTGGGGGTCTGAATCGTCTACTTGCGACAACCAGTCCGTACCCGCGGGCTGCGTCACTGCCCCCACGGACGACAACCAGCGTAGCGCAACCGATTCGGTTTCCGGGTTCGATGGGGCGGGCAGCACATCCCACGGAGCCGGATGGGGCGGATCCACTGCATCACAGCTACCGGACGACAACTGGCGCTTGCGTGCGAAATAGTCTTCCTCGGCCCAGCCCTGCCGCAGTTGTTTGCCGTCGGTGCGAAACAGCGTAATTCCGCGCCAGGTGGCAGCGCGCCCACCGTCCCTGGAGGATGCGCCGTGCTCGGTAAACTTCATGGCCAGCGCATTGTCGCCGTAGATGACATCGTGCACCGTCACACAAAGTCCCGGAAACTGGTGAATCTGGGCCGCAGTCGGGGGCAGGTATTCTGCGTCACGACCGTTCAGGAGATGACCACCAATACTCAGGCAATAGCCGGGCGCCATGATCCGCTCCGCCACGCTTATGTCATGCCCGGTGATGAAGTCCACGGCAAACCCACGCAGCAGAGCGGCCAGAGGATGGATTTTCGGTAGGCTATCTGCCTTTTTGTCCGACGAGGTCATCATTGAGCCCTCCTCTTCTCGGGCCAGGCCATCAGGCGCAGTTCCCGCTTCAGTATTTTACCGGACGCACTGCGCGGCATATCCTGCACAAATTCAACCGATGTCGGACACTTGTAATGGGCCAGCCGCTGGCGCAGGAAATCGATCAGTTCCTCTTCGCCCACCGCGCTGCCGGGGCGCCTCACCACGACCGCCTTCGGTGTTTCGCCCCAGCGCTCATGCGGCACACCGATCACCGCGGTAACCGCCACATCCGGATGCTCGTAGAGCACGTTCTCCACTTCGGTCGGATAGATGTTTTCACCGCCGGAGACAATCATGTCCTTGAACCTGTCGTGGATATAGTAGTAGCCATCGGCATCGCGCCAGGCCGCGTCACCGGTTCGCAGCCAGCCGCCCGGAGCGAACGCCGCCCGGGTCTCTTCAGGGTTGTTCCAGTAGCCGACCATTGTCATGCCCGACCGAACGCGGATTTCACCCACTTCCCCGACGGCCACTGCAAGGTCGGTTTGCGGGTCAAACAGGCCTATCTCGGCCCAGGGAACCGGACGACCACAGGAGCGCAACCTTTCCGCGTGCTCTCCGCCCGGGTCGTGCGCCTCCGGCGGCAGGGTGATAACCGTGCCCGAGGTCTCTGTGAGGCCGTAAGCGTGACTAAAGCCGCAGCCGAAAACCGTCATTGCCCGCAGCAGCAGCGTTTCACTTATCGGCGAGGCGCCGTAGGCGATAAGCTGTAGACTGGAAAGATCCATATCGTCCACACCGTCGGCTTCCACCAGGCTCTGGATGACCGCGGGCACCAGAAAAGCGTGCGTTACACGATACCGGACCATGGCCGCCAGCGACGGCGCTGGCGCCGGCTGCTGCAACAGCACAGTGTGTCCACCCTGGGTGAGTGCCATCAATCCGTAGCCGATGCCGCCGATGTGGAACAGGGGGCCGGCCACAAGATTCACGCTGTCTGCGCCAAACCTCCAGACTTCCTGCGCCATGCGGCTGGTAAAACTCATATTGCTATGGGAGATCATCACCCCCTTGGCCCGACCGGTGGTGCCGGAGGTGTAAAGCATCAGCACCAGGTCCTCCGGCCCCGTTGGCGCGCAGGGGTCAACGCCTGATGCGCCGCTGCGCCACAGGACAAAGTCTGCGTCCAACATGCGAACAGGTACGGAGTCTGGCAAGTTGTCGGCAAATTCCGGATCCACCAGGACCAAAGCAGGCCTTGAGTCGGCGAGAATATCCTCCAGCTCGCGTTTTGACAGGCGCCAGTTTATCGGCAGCATGACCAATCCGGCTTTGGCGCAGGCGAAAACCAGTTCGTAGAACACCGGAGCGTTGCGAGCGATTATTGCAACCCGGTCTCCGGCAGCCAGCCCCCGCTGCAGCATTGCAGTGGCAAGCTGGCTGCTGCGCTGGTGCAGCTCCTCGTAGCTCAGCGTTTCATCAGCGAAGCTCAGGCAGGGCGAATGCGGACGCTGCCGGGCGTACACGCGCAGCATGTCAGCGAGATTCACGTTCATCACAACCCCCTGTCTCTCCAGGCGCCGGGAAACTAGTAGCTCTTTTCCAGACCGAGACTGTGTTGGGCAACATAGTTCAGGATCATCTCCCGACTTACCGGCGCCGTCTTGTGCAGGCGGGCTATGAACCACAGGTCCGCGAGACCATACTCGTAGGATAGCCCATTGCCACCGTGTACCTGGATGGCCTGGTCCAGCGCCTTGAGGGAAGCCTCTGCAGCACAGAACTTGGCCATATTGGCCGCCTCCGCCGCCTCTTCGCCAGCGTCAAAGAGCTGGGCTGCGCGAGCGGTGAGGAGACGGGCCGCCTGGACGTTGATATAGGATTCCGCCAGCGGATGAGACACGCCCTGGTGAGCGCCGATCGTGGTTTTCCAGACGGAACGCTCCCTGGCGTAACTGGAACCCTGGCTCAGCGCATAGCGGGCGATGCCATTGTTGATGGCTGCAGCGGATACGCGTTCCGGGTTGAGCCCGACGAAAACCTGCTTGAGGCCGGCGCCCGGTTCACCCACCAGGGCTTCCCGCGACAACTGCACATCGTCAAAGAACACCATGAACTGTTTTTCCGGCGTCATCAGCGCAGCAGGTATCTGGTTGAGCGTGATACCGGGCGCATCCGTGGGTACGATGAACAGTGACAGCGAGGAGCGCTCCGACTGTGCGTCATCGCCGTTGCGGGCAACTACCAGCATGGCCGCCGCCTCGTCGACTCCGGATGTCCAATACTTGGTCCCGGACAATACGAAGCCATTGTCCGTGGAACGGGCGGTGGTCGTGACCTTGTGGGTGTTGGAGCCGGCATTGGGCTCGGTAATGGCGAAAGCCATCTTCTTGGTGCCCGCTGCCAGCGCCGGCAACCACTCGTCCTTGATCGCCTGAGAGGCGTAACGCTCCAGGATAGGCGCGCAGATGGACTGGATTACCAGGTACAGCAGCGGGCAACCCTGCGCGGCCGTTTCCTCAATGATCACGTTCAGGTCGGCAAGGCCACCACCGCTGCCGCCATAGGTATCGGAGATATGTGCGCCAAGGAAACCAGCCTCGGCCAGCGCACTCCAGAGCTCGGTCGGCGGCCTCCCGGCGGCGACCACTTCCTGATAGTAACGGCGACCGAAGCCTCCCACCAGCTTGCCCACACTTTCGCGCAGTGCCGCGTGGTGATCCGACGTGTCCACCAAGGGAGAGAAAAATATGTTGTCAGCGCTCATCGTAGGTCCCCTGCAAAATTCGGTTTCGGCGTCATCGCCATGGAATATACGTCAGCGCAGCGACGAATTCAACATATGTGTTGATTTTTCGCGCACGCCTTTACTTACTCAGCCCAATTGAAGAATCCCTGCCCTGATTTTTGCCCCAGTTCGCCCCGGGCCACCATGTCCTGGAGGATCTGCGGCGGCGCAAAACGCGGGCCGTGGGCGGCCTCCAGACTGCGCGCGATATCCAGTCGCACATCCAGGCCGACAATGTCGCTCAGTCGCAGCGGCCCGACGGGATGCTGGTACGCGAGCACAGCCGCGCGATCAATATCTTCGGCGCTGGCAACACCGCTCTCCAACATCCTCATTGCCTCGAGGCTTGCAATCAGGTCGAGGCGGCTGGTGGCAAAGCCCGGCACATCAATCACTGTCAGCGATTCCTTGCCCAGCTGACGCGCAAACGCACGGGCCGCGACCAGGGTCGACTCGGTGGTTTCACGCCCCCGCACCAGCTCCACCAACCGGATCGACCAGACAGGATTGAAGAAATGCATACCCAGGAAACGCTCGGGAAACGGCAGCGCCTCGCTCAACCTGTCGATAGACAGGGCGCTGGTATTGCTGCCGATGATGTCAGGGTGCTTGTCCGCGATTGCCGCGAGAACCTGGTGTTTCAGCTCCAGCCGCTCAGGCACTGTTTCAATCACCAGGTCCAGGCCCTCGGGCAGTTCCGCCACAGCGGCAAGGCGCCGTATCCTGTTCTTGAGCGCCGCGGCCTGTTGCACATCCAGCTTGCCGCGTTTGATCCCACCCGCTGCCGCGTCATCAATGCTTCGACGCATCACCTCCGCGCGGCGATCATCCGGTTCGACCACCCACACCTCGGCGCCCGACAGGGCCGCGGTGTAGACAATTCCGGTTCCCATCGTGCCGCCACCCACTACTGCGATATTGTCCACGTGAACTCTCCCTCAACAGTTTTGATTTCAGGCCGCCACTGGACGCCTATCGCCCGAGCCAGACTGGTGCCCGCTTCTCGGCAAATGCCAGCGCGCCCTCGCGCGCGTCCTCCGAAGCCAGAACGGCATCCACCAGCGGCGCCTGCCGGGACCACAGTTCGGCCTGCGGCCAGTTGGGTGACTCCATGACAATGCGCTTGGTCATGGCAACAGCGAGGGGGCCGTTGGCACAGATGCTGGCGGCGAGTGCGAGCGCACCAGCCAGGGCTTCGCCGGACACCGTGATCCGGTTCACCAGGCCCCAGCCATGTGCCTCCTGGGTCGGCAACCGGGCACCGGTCAGCGCGTACTCCAGCGCTATGGCCGGAGGAATCCTGCGAGGCAGCCGCACCAGGCCGCCGGAACCGGCAACGAGTCCACGGGATACTTCGGGCAGGCCGAAAAACGCATCTTCCGCGGCAACGATCAGGTCACAGGCCAGGGCCAGTTCGCAGCCGCCCGCGAGGGCGAAACCCTCGACAGCAGCGATCAATGGTTTCCGCGGAGGCTTCTCGGTAATACCGCCAAAACCCCGACCCTCAATTTCCGGGCGTTCTCCATCGAGGAAGGCCTGCAGGTCCATGCCGGCGCAGAAACTGCCGCCGGCGCCGGTGATGATACCCACCGACAGCTCCTCGTCCTGGTCCAGCCGGTCCATGGCGGCGGCGATGCCCTCGGAAACCTGGCGGGTCACCGCGTTGCGACGCTGCGGCCGGTTAATGGTCACCACCAGGGTGGCGCCACGTTGCTCAACCAGCACCCCTGTGTTCATTGGCTGACACTCCCTGCCCGGTTGGCCCTGGAAGATTCGGCTGACGCCCCGGCGTTGCCGGCCGAGGCCTTGTAGTCATCGAGGTTGGCGACATCCGTCAAGCCCCAGAATTCAATAATCCTGAAAGGATTGCAGACTACGACTCGCCCCTTGGAATTGCGGTAGTAGGTACTCATCCCCGGATGGGTCCAGATCATGTTTTCGTGGCGCCGGTCGATTTCCCGGGAATATTGCTCGTGCACCTCGGGGCGCACGTCCACCGAGCGCAGTCCCCGCGCAAACATGGCTTGCAACAGGGACATGACGTAATGCATTTGCCGCTCCACGATACTGATCAGGCTGCCCCCGTGCCCGAACTGGGTATTGGGGCCGTACAGACAGAAAAAATTGGGAAAGCCCGGGACCACCGTGCCCAGATAGGCGCGCGCGTCATCACCATCCCAGTCGTCATGCAAGCTACGGCCGCCAGCGCCGCGAAGCTCCATCGGGGCGAGGAAATTGACCACATCAAAACCTGTCGCCCAGATAATGACGTCGGCCTCATGCTCGGAACCGTCACTCACCTTTACACGGTCAGGCAGCACCTCGGTAACCGCTCCCGTGACCAGGTGCACATGCTCCCGGGCCAGGGTGCGAAACCAGCCGTTATCCATCAGCATGCGCTTGCCGAAGGGTGGGTAATCCGGCAACACCTGGGGCAACAGTTCCTGGGCGTCCCCCAGCTCTGATTTGATGTAGGAGGTAAGGCCGCGACGATGGACGTCGTTGAGGGCATTGATGGACAGGCCGCCGTTGTCCCAGTTCGGGTCTTTCTGCAGGGCCCCGTACTGCTTGTCGTTGAAGGCCCAACTCAAGCGCAGGCGATACCACAAACGGTACAGGGGCACCTCTTTCATCAGGCGCTGGATACTGGCGGGCACCTCCACCAGGAATTTCGGGAACGGCGCAGCCCACTGGGTAGAGCGCTGGATCACGGTGACCGAGGCGGCCTGGTCGGCGATGGCCGGCACGACCTGCATGGCACTGGCGCCATTGCCCACCACCAGCACCCTGCGACCCGTCAGATCAATGTCATCCTCAGGCCAGCGCGCAGTGTGCACACTGGGGCCGGCAAAACTGTCGATACCGGGCACGTCCGGATAGCGCGGCTTGTTGAAAGCGCCAACCGCACTGATCACCATATCGGCGCG
Source organism: uncultured Haliea sp. (assembly GCA_947258585.1). GTDB lineage: Bacteria > Pseudomonadota > Gammaproteobacteria > Pseudomonadales > Halieaceae > Haliea. The sequence continues at coordinate 140,405 of CAMYIZ010000070.1, forward strand.
CAATTTTTCTTCGGCTCCGTCGCTGCCGCGCAGAACCGCCTCCCACTCGGCAGCCTCGTCATCGTAGTTGGCGCCGAGGACTTCCGTGTCAAAGCGAATATGCCTGCGGATGTCGAACAGGTCGGCCACATGCTCCAGGTAGCGCTGGATTTCCTCACTGGCGGCGAAGTAGCGCGACCAGTCGTAAGGGGCAAACGAAAACGAGTAGAGATGGCTGGGCACGTCGCAGGCCGCACCCGGGTAGTTGTTCTCGTGCCAGACACCACCCAGGCGCGAGTTGCGCTCGACAATCGTATAGGGAATACCCGCCGCGGCCAGGTTGACCGCCGCGCACAGGCCAGAGATGCCGGCACCAATAATCAGGGCCCGGAAACCCTCCGGAGCAGCCACGCTTGCCAGCTCCGCAAAAGGCGCCGCGGTTGTACCGCCGGCAACGCAGGGCGCCTCTTCCAGGCCCAGGGGATTCAGCTCATGACGGATCATCGGCGCGTATTCCGGCGGAATTTCCTCGCCGAGAGAAACACTCATCATCGCCACCAGCAGCTCATCCGATGGCTCTGGCAAGGCCAGCGACCCGCCCGCCAGCAGTCCCGCAATGCCCTCCAGCGCCGCCTGCCGCACCTCGGCCTGCACTTCCGGGGCCAACCCACCGGTATCGTTATCGTCCAGCCCGCGCGGCCTGGAGGGCACGAACCTGCCTTCAATCCAGCGGCGGTCGCCGGTTATCTGTACCAGCAGGCAGGCCAGAGTCGGAATATTGGCCCTGGCTATCGCATCCTCCAGCCAGGATTCGGTTTCCCGAGCCGCCTTTCTACCTTGATTCATGGTCACTTCCTCCGTGCCGCCAGCCGGGATTTACTACGGCAGGTCTGTCATGAGCCAAGCATCGCACAGCCTTGAAAAATTTGTCAACACTTTTGTTGACTCTGCTGGCGCAGCTATCCCGACGGCGAAACGCCAGGGAAAACAGTCTCAAAGTGTTATTCAGGGAGGCGGCCGGGAGCCGACGCCGGCCGCCAGCCAGGGAGAGTCGCGCTTAGCGCTTGCTGCGAGTAGCCTTCCTGGCGGAGGTCGAGCTGGTCGAGGATGATTTGCGACTGCCGGCTTTCGAGCCATCCGGTTTAACCGCCTTGCTGCCCGCGATGGGCGACGAACTCATCCCGCCAATCACCATATCGGCATAGATGCGGGCGACCTCGTCGGCATCAGCCTTGCCCCGACCGGGCTTGAACCAGCGATTGGTCCAGCCCACCATGCCTATGATGCCATAGGCCACGATCTTTGCATCGCCCACATTCTCGAAGGAGCCATCCTCGTAGCCCTCCTCAATGATCGAGATGACCGCATTATCGTAATCCCGGTTTATCTGCTTCATGTACTGGGCCCAGCTGGAGCGCTTGTCCGCCACTTCACCGAGATTTTCGCGAATATAGATGAAAAGAAGAGGATAGCTCCGCGCGTAGGCGTGCATCAGCTCAAGGATAAGCTCGCGGAGCTTGTCTGGTGGCGCCTGCTTGCTCGACTGGATCTTGCGGGCCATCGCCACGTTGTCCTCGGACACTTCACGCACCAGCTCATCGAACAGCTCTTCCTTGCTCGAAATATAATAGTAGAGCGATGCGCGATCGATGCTGAGCTCTTCGGCCACAGCACTGATGGTGGTACCGCGAAATCCACGCCGGTTGAAAACGCGAGCGGCGGCCTCGGAGATTTCCTTGCGTCGCTTCTCATAGTTTGGGGCTCGATCCACCTTGGCCGCGGCACGTCGCTTGCCTATGCCACTGGACAATCGTTTACTTCCTGCTTCGTCAAGCACCTGTTTCACACCTGTCACCCTGCCCACTTTGAGCCAGCGAACCACACTGCCAGAAAATTGTCAACAATGCTGTTGAATTCTACCTTCGACCTGCTAAGCCGCCTGCTGGCCAAGACGCGGCCGCGGTCTACTATAATGTCTGCTTCGGGACTAAACAAACAGCATGTTTGCAGGGGTGTCACCATTACCAGAAAACCGTCCAGCCAGCTGCTGGCAAGCGCGTACCTGACCGCGTTCCTCGCCGCCTGTGGCGGCGGTGGGGGAAGCTCCCAGACCGCACAGCCCCCGGCACCCAACCAGCCTCCGGTTGCCGTGATCGCCGCGCCCGCCAGCGCGGATAGGGGCGACACCGTGGTCCTGGATGGCAGCGGGTCCAGCGACAGCGATGGCAGTATCGCCAGCTTCCGGTGGCAGCAGACCGACGGGCCCGATGTGGCGCTGACCGGCAGTGGCAGCGCCGAGGCAAGTTTCACCGCCCCCGATGTCAACGGCGATACCGCCCTGGTCTTCTCCCTCACTGTTACCGATGACGACGGCGCGCAGGGGAGCAGCAGCACCAGTGTCACGGTCGCGGGCAGCGCCGGTGGCATCACTTTCAGCCTCAGCGGCAGCGTCCTGGCGTCCAGCAACCAGGCGGTTGACGGCGACACCAATGATCCCGCCAACATCTACCTCCCCAACGACACCCTGGCGACCGCCCAGCCCCTGGCCAATCCCGTCACTCTCGGAGGTTACATCAACCAGCCCGGGACTGGCGCGGAGGGACGCTCCCAGATAGCCGGCGATGTTGATGACTACTACCGCCTGCAGCTGCTGGCGGGCCAGTCCGTTACCCTGCTGGTGGCTGAATTCGAGACCGCGGACGCGGATCTCTACCTGTACTCGGAGCAGGGCGAGATTGTCGATTTTTCCGTGGAGTCAGGTGAAATCGAAACCGTCACAGCTCCCGAGAGCGGCACCTGGTTCGCCAATGTCAGCGCCTTTTCCGGCGCTACCAACTACATCATGGCCGTTGGCAACCAGGCCCTGGAGGACACGCACCAGCAGCCAGAGATCGTCCCGGGAGAGCTTGTCGTGGATTACGGGGAGGTCGCGGCGGAACTGTCCGCCCCACCGTTGGAGGATGTGGCTTACCAGATGGGCATGGAGCACCGGGCCGGTGCTGCTGGCCGCGCCCGGCTACTGGCCCTGCGGGCGGGCCAGGCGGAACAGCGCCGCCTGGGCGCCGCCGCGGTTCGCAGGCACCAGTTCAGCGATCCGCTGCAGCAACAGCGCTGGGAGACGCTGGTCAGTATCAAGTCGCTGCGGCGAACTCCGGGGGTACGCTGGGCCGAACCCAACTACCGGGTGCACGCATCCCTGCGGCCCAATGACAGTGCCTACCGCCTGCAGTGGCATTACCCGCTGATTGCCCTGCCCTCAGCCTGGGACGTGACTACCGGGGACCCGGCTGTGATCGTCGCGGTGGTGGATACCGGCATTCTGTCAGGGCACCCCGATCTCGCCGGGCAACTGGTCTCCGGCTATGACTTTGTCCGGGATCCGGCTGCGGCCGGTGACGGCAATGGCATCGACTCCAACCCCGAGGACCCGGGTGACCGCAGCAACCCCGCCGCCAGCAGTTTTCACGGCACCCACGTGGCGGGCACCATCGCCGCCCGCGGCAACAACTCCACCGGCGTGGCCGGTGTCGCCTGGAACACCCGCCTGATGCCCCTGCGCGCACTGGGCGCCAACGGCGGCACCTCCTACGATGTCGCCCAGGCCGTGCGCTTTGCCGCCGGCCTGGCCAACGATTCCCGCACCGTGCCTGCGCGGCGGGCGGACATCATCAATCTGAGTCTCGGTGGCGAGGGCTTCAGCCAGATCAACCAGCAGCTGTATCGGGACCTGCGCGAGATGGGCATCTTCGTTGTCGCTTCTGCCGGCAACGAGGCCAGCACCGCACCGGGATATCCCGCCGCCTATGACAGTGTCATTTCAGTGTCCGCCGTGGACATCCAGCGCGAGATCACCTCCTACAGCAATCGCGGTACGACCATCGACATCGCCGCACCCGGCGGCGACAGCGGCGCCGACATCAATGGCGACGGCTATCCCGATGGCGTGCTCAGTACCGGCGGGAGTGCGACTGACTCCGGCATCGATTTCGCCTATGTGTTCCTCAGTGGTACCTCGATGGCCGCACCGCATGTTGCCGGTGTCATCGCCCTGATGAAGAGCATCAATCCGGATCTCACCCCGGCGCAGCTGGCAAACCTGGTGCAAAGCGGCAGCCTGACGGACGACCTGGGCGAGCCCGGGCGCGATGATCTCTACGGCCACGGCCTGATCAATGCACGCCGGGCGGTAGAGGCCGCACTGGACAGTATCGGCGCGGAGTTCACGGCGCCCGCCTCGCTGCAGGCTTCCAGCCTCAACCTGAATTTCGGCGCCAACCTGAATGCCCTCACCCTGCTGCTGAGCAACGGCGGCAGCGGAGCCCTGCGAGTCACTGCGGTGGACAGTGACGTGCCCTGGCTGCAGGTCATCCCCGAGGAGGTGGACAGCCAGGGCCTGGGCCGTTACCGACTGAGCGTGGATCGAGCGCAGCTGGACGACGGCCTGTTTGCCGCCACTGTCACCGCCCGTTCCAGCGCCAACAGCCTGCAGATCCGGGCCCTGGTATCGGTCGGCAATGTGGCTGGCTCAGATGTGGGGGTCGTGTATATCCTCGTCTACGATCCGGACATCGACGACGTGGTGGACCAGGCTGCGGCCCGGGCGCGCGAGGGCCGCTACAGCTTCACCTTCCCGGCCCTGCCTGCCGGCCGCTACCAGGTGTTCGCCGGGTCCGACGCCGACAACGACCTGTTCATCTGCGACTCGGGCGAGGCCTGTGGTACCTGGCTGACCACGGACCAGCCGGCCGTGATCAACCTGGACCGCGACCGTTCCGCCATCGACTTCCCCGTCGAATACCTGATCAGCCTGCCCAATGCCGCCGCGACGGCCACGGAGCGGACTCTGCAACCGGCGCTACCCCGCCAGCCCTGAGAACCCGGCTACCGGCCGGGCGTTTTTTGGTCCGGCGCGTCCGCATGGCGTTGTATGCTGCATTGGCCACGGCCAGCTGTCCGGCACCCGCTTCCCGCCAGTCATCTGATCTCAGTGACGGACACGGCCGCTGCTGATGAGGTTGTAGAGGAACCCGCCCACCGCACCCGCGAGGCCCTGCAACAGCAAACCGCTCCACTCCCTGGCCGCGGCCACGGGGTACAGGCCCAACACCTGGCGCATGACCAGGTGCAGGACCACCAGAGCCACAAACCCCGCCAGACTGAACCAGAAAACCCGTGTCCCCGGCACCACATGGATGCGCACCAGGCCGGCGGCGATGGGCATGGCAATCACAAACGCCACCAGGATCAACAGCAGGTAGGCAGGCATGCCCAGCAGGTCGTGCAGGCTGGCCTGCAGCCGTGTAGTGAGGGAAATGTCGACACCCATGTCAGCCAGGTTGCCAAGTACGACCTGGGTTGCCAGCAGGCTGCCAAGCACATAGGCCGCTATGACCGCGGGGAAAAATGCCTTGAGTACACGAATCATGGGCGTCTACCTCTGGCGCTGTGTCTGTTTATAATGATCGCACAAACGGCAAAGGAAAAGTCCATGAACGCAACAGCAATTGCCCGTCGCGCACTGGCTACGGTGTTCCTGCTGACCGGTCTCAGCGCCGTGGCGGCGGAGTACCAGCTGGAGACGATCGCCAGCGGCCTGCACCACCCCTGGTCTGTGGCCCAGCTGCCCGACGGCAGCCTGCTGGTTACCGAGCGCCGCGGCAAGCTGCTGCGGATCAGCGCCGACGGCGGCCAGCGCCAGGAGATCGGCGGCCCGCCCGCGACCTGGGTCGCGGGCCAGGGCGGATTCTTTGACCTCGTGTTGCATCCGGACTTCGACCGCAACCGGCTGGTCTACCTCGCCTATGCCAAGGGTGAGAAAGCCGCCAACGGCACCGCGGTCTGGCGCGCCAGGCTGGAGGGAGACGCCTTGCTGGATGGCAAGGATATTCTGTGGGTGGCGGACAAGAAGAACACGGCCCAGCATTACGGCGGCCGCCTGCTGTTCCTGCCCGACAACAGCCTCCTGCTCGCCACCGGGGACGGCTTCGACTTCCGCGAGCAGGCCCAGGACCCCCGCAGCGAGTTGGGCAAGGTGCTGCGCGTCATGGACGACGGTGCCATACCGGCAGACAACCCCTTCAGCGAACCCGGCAGTGAGCGAGTCTGGACGCTGGGCCATCGCAATCCCCAGGGCCTGGTGCTGGCCGGCGATTCCGGCGCGGTATATCTGCACGAACACGGCCCCAGGGGCGGGGACGAAGTCAACCTGCTGCGCGCGGGAGAGAACTACGGATGGCCTGCGGCAACCCACGGGGTCGACTACAGTGGCGCCTATGTTTCACCGTTCAGGGAATTGCCGGGCATGGCCGCGCCGCTCCACGTCTGGGTACCCAGCATCGCGCCCTCGGGCATGGCGTGGTATGACGGTGACCAGTTCCCCGACTGGCGCGGCAAGCTACTGGTGGGCGCCCTGGTCGACAAGGAAGTGAGGTTGCTGACCCTGCAGGACGGTCGCATCACCGCCGAGTCCACGCTGTTCAGTGAACTGGACGCGCGCATCCGCGACGTTCGCGTGGGAAATGACGGTTTCCTCTACCTGCTCACCGATCACGAGGACGGCGCACTGCTGCGAGTGCGACCGGCGCCATAAGAGACCCCGCCACCGCAACCGGTGGCGGGGCCGATCTTGTCAGCGACTCAGCCGGCGCTGGCGGGAGCGGCCTTGGCCCGTTTGGGAGCCGCCTTCCCGGGTGCGGCCTTTTTCTTTGCAGCAGCCTTCTTTTTCGGGGCAGCTTTTTTTGCGGCTGCCTTTTTCGGTGTCGCTTTCTTCTTGGGAGCCGCTTTTTTCTTCGCCGCGGCACTCTTCTTGCCAGTCCCGGACTTCTGCGCATTTTTGCGACGCTGTGCGGCTTTCTCTACCATGGACGCGGCCTTGTCCGCGGCAATGGCGCGACGGGACTCCAGCGCAAGGTCCGCCTGGATTGGCAGCAGCTTCTCAAAGGATGTGTAGGCCGTCTTCGCGACCTTCGCCACGGATTCCGCCAGATCCTGAACCTGCTTGACCAGTTCCTCTACGTGTTTCTGGTTGGCATTGCTGGCCCTGCCACGGAGCGCATTGCGTGCTTTTTTCAGACGCGTGTTGGCCGCGGAATGTTTTTTCTTCGCGGTTGCCAGGTCAGTCTTGACCTTGGCGTGCGCCTTCTCTGTTTCCGACAACAGCTTTTTCTGCAGCTGCACCACCTTCTTGTTCGCCTGCTCTGCCATTTTCACGGCCTGGGCCATCTCTTTTTCCAACATGGGCGTTTTCACTCTCGTGGTTGAACGGATACCGCAAAGTAAGTGTAGGCGGAAAAGCCACGCGCGCAACGTCTAATTTTTGATCCACAGCAAGGGAATGCCTGCCCCGATTCAGTTCTCAAGCTGCAACATGAATTCTGCGGCGGCGAGGCGGGTCGCCGCATCCAGATGAGCCTGCGGTGGCATCTCCGGGTAGTCCGGCCGCTTGCGTTCCGGCCTGGCGATGTAGGCGGCAATACCCTCGGGGTCGTCATTGTAGAGAGCCTGCACAACCTGTACCGGGGGTCCGATCAGCCGGGAGTTATAGGCGTGACAGCCGGCGCAAATGCCGTAGTAGACCAGACGCCCGGTATCCACGTCAGCGAGATCCCGCGCCGGTACCGGTCGCGGCAAGGTGTAGCTTGCGACGTTGGCGGTGGTCTCGAAGGGGCAATCGCCGTACTGCTCGAGACCGATGGTTCGAAACCGTTCGGCATTGAGAATGCAGCCGTCGTCCATACCCACGGTATCGACAATGTCCGGGCCGCGGGTTTCCAGCATGGCCGCCAGAATAGCCCGCACCGCCGGTGCCGGGTTGCCGCCATTGTCGAGCATGATGTTGTTGAGAATCACCGGTCGATTCGGGTACGGGTCAGATTCCGGGTCGACCGCGGCATTGGACGCGAGGGAGAAATCCGTGAAGGCGATGCCCACGGAATCATTGCCGGTGATGATGTTGCCCTCCAGGACAACATCGTCACAAGCCATGACCAGCACCCCGGTGCCGGCCGGGATATTGGACACCAGCGAACCGGGAATGGCGAAATTCTCGTGATTGTTGCCGGAGATGAAGTTGTTGCGAATGATGACATCGCCGCAGGTCTTGATCGGCAGTCCGGGTGTTATAAATGCCAGGATGCCGCCCGTATTGTTGTAGACAGAATTGCCTTCCACCAGGGCGCCGCGGCTGTTTTCTATCTCGATCCCGGCGACGCTCTCGAACACCTCGTTGAACACCACGTCAACATTGTCCGACATGCCCACGTAAATGGCAGCATCCTCGATTCCCGACACCACGTTGTGGGCGACAATGCCGTTCTTCCCCAGCTGCGGGAAGATGCCGTAGACACCGGTGTCGACGATGACGTTGTTGCGGATGATGTAGTTGTTTCCCGCCTGGCCCATGATGCCGTTGCCTTTATAGCGGGTGATATAGAGGTTCTCGATCGTTACGCCATTGCCCGAGTAGAGTATGGCGTCATTGCGAAATTCCTCACCGTCCAGCACCGGGTAGGCGCCGCGCTCGATCACCCCGGACAGGGTGATGTTGTCCTTGTCGATATAGACGGTCTCGCGATAGGTGCCCGGCAGCACCTTGATGACCGCGCCAGCTGCCGCCTCGCTCACCGCCGCCTGGATCGACTCGCCATCCCGCACCAGGATCAGTTCGCCGCTGGTCGGGGTGGCCAGGGTCCACACCGGCCCCGCTGCGGGCGGGGCGATGTCCGCCGGCTCGAAGGCCGCCCTGGGCGCCGCCGGCACCTGGATCACCGTGGGGGGTGGCTGGCGTAGCTGGCCGAGGTAGAATCCCGCGGCAAGCAGCAGCACCCCGGCGGCGCCAAAGCCCAAGGTTTTTTTCATGGTGTGCTCCCTGTTGTTGGTGTGACCGGCCCGTGCATTAGCGGCAGTCCCGAGGGCACTGCAGCGGGAGTGACAGGCTTGAGACTTTCATCGGTCAGCGTGTGCAGGAATTCCACCAGCTGATCCAGTTCGTCATCGCTCAAGCCTGGCTCCCAGATATGCCAATGTAGCCTGAGATCCTCGCCCGCGGGTACGGCGTGGCCGCGACCACCGGTGTAAAAGGCAACAGCCTCGCGCAGGGTGGCAAAGCGGCCCGAATGCATATAGGGCGCGGTCAGGGCAATATTGCGCAAACCGGGCGTGCGAAATGCGCCTCGCAGGCTGGGCTCGCCAAGGCCGGGCCCGGCGCCGGGATCGAATGGCAAACCCTCGGGCTCGGGAGTGCCGATTACCGCGAGCTGCTGGTTGCTGAACAGGGGCGGCGTGTGGCACTCGGCGCAGCGGGCGACAAAGGACCGGAACACGTTCAGGCCCGCCAGCTCGCGCTCGCTCAGGGCATCGCTGTAGCCGTGGGCGTACTGGTCGTAGCGGCTGTTGAGGGAAACCAGGGATGTCTGGAAGGCGGCGAGAGCCGTGTACACCTGGTCCAGCTCAATGCCGGCAGTGGGCTCGCTGAAGTGGTCGGGAAAGGCCTGGGCAAACAGCGCGCGATAGCTGCCGGACCCGCGCAGGCTGGCCAGCAGGGCTGCCGGTGAATTCGCCATTTCGGTCTCCTTGAACAGCGGCTCCAGCACCTGCTGCTCCAGGCTGTCGGCGCGAGCATCCCAGAAGAAGCGCTGCAGGAAAGCCACGTTCCACAGCGTGGGCGCAGAGCGCGCGCTCAGCTGACCGCCGCTGCCGACGCTGCGCCCCATGCCATCGGCAAACCCGCGCTCGGGCTGGTGGCAGCTGGCGCAGGACAGCGTGTGGTCCGCGGACAGCAGCGGATCAAAAAAGAGATAGCGTCCCAGGTCGATCTGCTGCGGGGTGAAACCGTCCCGCCAGCTCGGCAATCCGGTTTTCAGGCCGCCGACCCCGGCGCCCTGCAGGGAGTCATAGCGCTGGTACAGGCTGCGCAGGCGGCAGGCCCCCTGCACCAGCTCGAACCCCGGCGGACAGTGCGGATTAAGAGTGATGCCAGCCGCGTTCGCCGCCAGCGCCGGCCATGCCGCGCAGGCCAGCAGCAGGCACACGGCAAGCCGGGCGATCAGCCGCGGACTATTGTGGCTGGCTGCGGATAAAGGCAATGACATCAAGAATGGCCTGTTGGTCGGGGAGCACCCTGGCCATATTGCGCATTTGCCGGCCGCTGCGGTCCTCGCGATGCTGCCCGCGCTGGCCCTCGCGGAACGCCTGCAGCTGCGCGGCCAGGTACCAGTCGTCCGCCCCCGCCAGCGCAGGTGCATTGAGCGCCACGTTGCCCCCCGCCGCGGGGCCGTGGCAGGCACCGCAGAACTGGTTGAAATAGTCGCCACCCAGCACCGGGTCGCCACCGGCCAGGGTGGCTGCCGAGGGCCCACTGGCCAGCTCACTGATGTAGTGTGCCAGCTCCGGCCAGCGCTCCGGCGGCGGCAGCATGGAGACACTCGCGGCCATTTGTTGCGCCGCCGCTGTGGCGTCCCCGGCGCCCCGCAGGCCGCGCTGGAACTTGTCCAGTTGCGCCAGGATATACACCGGGCGCAGATGGTTGAGGCGCGGTGCCTGCAGGCCGGCATTGCCGCCGGCGTCAGCGCCGTGGCAGCTGGCGCAGGGCTGGTAGAGCTCCTCAGGGGAAACATCCGCGGCCGCCATCGCCGCCGTGAGCAGCGCTGCCAGCAGGGTTACAAGGAATAAACGCATCAGGCCGGTCCCGACAGAAATCTGGAAACCTGAAATCTAACAGTTTTTCGCCGCCTGGAGTATGCGTCGGCGACGCCGCCAGCCAGGACAGAATACGGACCGCACCCTCCCTCGCAGCAAGGGGGGAGGACAAAACCGCGGCCCTGCGCTAGACTCGCTGCTGGACTGCCCCGCGGGACCAGCAGTAGAAGCCCGAACACACCGACCTGACAGAGACGAGCGATGGAATACAACCCCGATCAACACAGCCTGAAATGCCCCAAGTGCGGACATGGCATGGAAGAAGTTACCTACGGCGATGTCACCATAGACCGCTGCACCAACTGCATGGGCCTCTGGTTTGATACCGGTGAGGCGGACCAGTTGAAATCCAAGTGGATGGGTGACGCCCTGGACCTGGGGGCTCGCACTGAAGGCAAGAAGTGGGACAACGTGGCGGAGATCGCCTGCCCCCACTGCGGCAAGGACATGGAGAAAACCTCCGACCCCAAGCAAAAGCACATCTGGTACGAGACCTGCAGTGAGCACGGCATGTTCATGGACGCCGGGGAATTCACCGACTACAAGCATGAAACGCTGGTCGACCGGTTCCGCAGCCTGATCAAGGGCGGACGCTGAACGTCCCGGGCCTACCGGACCCAGTACCCCTAGCGCCCTGACCCGGACGCCGTGATCAGCGTCGGAACCCGCCTCCTGTACGGCGCAGGAGGCGCGGTGGCAGCCGCCAAGGAAGCGGCCTACACCATGTTCATCCTGCTGTTCTATACCCAGGTTCTGGGCCTGAGCGGCACCGTCACCGGCCTCATCATCGCCGTCAGCCTGATCTGGGACGGCGTCTCCGACCCCCTGGTCGGCTCTCTCTCCGACCGTCTGCGCAGCCGTTTCGGCCGCCGCCATCCGTTCATGGCGCTCAGCATCCTGCCCCTCGGCCTGAGTTTTGTAGGCCTGTTTTCACCGCCCCAGGCGGTGATCGACAACAGCAGCCTGCTGGCGGGCTGGCTGCTGTTCTGGTCCCTGTGGGTGCGGACCTTCGTCACCACCTTCACCATTCCCCACCTGGCGCTGTCCGCGGAAATCACCACCGACTACCACGATCGCACCCAGGTACTGGGGGCCCGCATGGGGCTCATGTTCCTGTTTGCCGTGCTCCTGCCCGCGGCGGCCCTGCTGCTGGTCTTTCCGGAACAGAACGGTGTCGATGGGCGTTTCGAGCAGTCGCGCTACCCCCTCTACGGAATGCTGTCCTGCGCCGTGGTCTGGATCATGGCCACACTCAGCACCCTGGGAACCCGACACCATATTCGGCCCGAGGCGCCGCGGCCGGGCGGCGAGGACGGTGACCGCACGACCTTCCTGGCCCTGACGCGGGACCTCTGGCGCACCCTCGGCAACCGGAATTTCCGCTACCTGATTGCCTATGACATCGCCGCCACCACAGCCTACGGCGCCATCAGCAGCCTTAACATGCTGGTGTGGACTTTCTTCTGGCAATTTTCGGCGGCCCAGATCTCCCTTATCCTCTCCGCCCCGACACTGCTGGCGGTGCTGCTGGCGGTGGCCACCATGGGGCCGCTGGGCAGGCGCCTGTCGAAGCAGCGCCTGGTGCAACTGTCGCTGCTGGGGCTGATCCTCAACTGCCTGTGGCTGTATCCCCTGCAACTGTTCCAGCTCTTGCCCGCGGACAACGACAAGCTGATCTTCGGCCTCAACTTCATTTTCATGCTGTTGTTCATGTACCTGTTCATGCTGCGGATCGTGAACAGCACCTCCATCGTCGCGGACCTGACCGACGAACATGAACTGGACCACGGCGTACGCCAGGAGGCCGGCTTTTTCTCTGTGATCAACTTCGTCGCTAAGATGGCGACCGTCGCCGGTCCGCTGTACGGCGGGCTGGCGCTGGACGTCATCGGGCTGGAGACCGGCATGCGCCCGGGCGAGGTTCCCCTGGAGACGCTGCACGGCCTGGTGTATGCACTGGGACTGGGGGTTATTCCGCCACTGCTGGTCGCCCTCTGGATCATTTCCCGTATCCATACCAGCCAGGCCCGGGTAGAGGAGGTGCAGGCGGAGATTGCCGCCCGTCGCGCGCTCGCGGAGTAAACTGGACAGGGGGTACTCCGGGGACAGCCCCGGCCGAGCCGGTTGCCCGCCCGCGGACCGTGGGGCAAAATGCCCCGCCGAAGCGTCACCGAGAACACCATGACCGAATCCAGCCCCACCGACCGCAGTACGACTAACCGCAGTGCGACTGACCGTACCGATGATGTTCGCATCCACGGCGCCCAGCCCCTGATCACACCCTGGGTACTGGCGGAGGAGCTGCCGCTGGCCGACGCCCAGCGGCGCGGCATCGCCCGCGCCCGGCGCGATATCGAAGCGGTGCTGGGCGGGGAAGACCCCCGCCTGCTGGTCATTGTCGGGCCCTGCTCGGTGCACGACCCGGACGCGCTGCTCGACTTCGCCAGCCGTTTGCAGGAAGCCTGCGCGCCACTGACGGATGCCATCCTGCCGGTGCTGCGGGTCTATTTCGAGAAGCCGCGCACGGTAGTGGGTTGGAAGGGGCTGATCAATGACCCGGACCTGGACGGCAGCTTCCACATCAACAAGGGGCTGCGCCAGGCGCGCAAGGTACTGCTGGATGTCGCCACCCTGGGCCTGCCTGCGGCCAGTGAATTTCTCGACACGACCTTTGGCCAGTACTACGCCGACCTGGTGAGTCTGGGCGCCATCGGCGCACGCACAGTGGAAAGCCAGATCCACCGCGAGCTGGCCTCGGGCCTGTCGATGCCGGTGGGCTTCAAGAACGGTACCAACGGCAACATCACCGTGGCGATTGACGCCATCCGCTCCGCCAGCCACAGCCACTGGTTCCCGTCCCTGACCAAGGAGGGCACCCCCGCCATCCTGCACTCCACCGGCAATCCGCACTGCTACCTGATCCTGCGTGGGGGCGGCGAATCCGGCCCCAACTACCACCCCGAGGCGATACAGGCCGCGGCGGTGGCGCTGGCCGCGAAGGACCTGCCCGCCTCTCTCATCGTCGACTGCAGTCACGGCAACAGCGACAAGGACCCGGAGCGACAGGCGGTGGTCGTCTCTTCACTGTGCGACCAGATTGAGCAGGGCCAGCAGGCCATACGCGGCGTCATGCTGGAGAGCCACCTGGTCGGCGGCACCCAGCCGATCGCCCACAGGGACCAGCTGACCTATGGCCAGAGCATCACCGATGCCTGCCTGTCGCTCGACGCTACCCTGCCCCTGCTGGCGCAGCTGGCGGCGTCGGTCAAGCGTCGCCGCTGAGCCGGCTTACCAGGCGTAACCGATCCTGAACCGGTAGCTCTGGTCCAGGTTCTCCAGTTCACTGGGCACCGCGCTGTCGTACTTGAACAGCACTTCGGCCGCGCCCTCGATGTTCAGCAGCAGCGGGAACGACAGCCCCATGACGAGGTGGAGGACCACGTTGTCCGTCTCGTCCAGGTTCCATATTCCGGTGTGCTTGAGGTAGAGCCGGGAACTGTCGCCCAGATAGTTGCTGCTGGCATCCACGGTCCAGTTGGCACCGAGATAATTCTGGTCTTCCGCAAGCATGAAATCCTCGTCGACGAACACCAGGCCGGCTTCGCCCGAGAGGGTCAACACGGGTTGCTCGTAGAACTGGCGGCCCAGATAGGGACCGAGATAGTAGCGCAGGTCGAGGTCGGCGAACTTGTCCTGCTCGGCGGAAGCATTCACGCCCCAGTACAGCGGCCCCTCGATAAAGCGGTCATACTTGAGCAGCGCAGCCCAATTTTCGGCGTTCTTGATGCCGTTTGCCTCGTCTATCTCGCCATTGAGACCCGCGGTGTAGCGATCTTGCAGGCTGCGCCAGACAGTATCGAGACGGTAGTCAAACTCATCGGTATCGGTGTTCCCGCGCTGTGCCCCGAGGGCCGCGCTGGCCTGGCCGGTCCAGCGATATCCGCGCCCCAGTTCCCAGGGTTCGGGGTCGCTCAGCGCCAGATCACGCAGAGAGTAACCCTCCGCGGGCGCGGCCCCGGAGGTGAGCACCAGCTGTTCCCGGGTCACGTCCAGGCGAGGCTCCGTAAGCACCTCGCCATCCTTCAGCTTGAGCACCACCGGCCCGTCCGACTGCAGGCTCAATATCTGGTCCTGCTGGATCTTCAGGCTACCGGCGAATTCTGTTTCGACTGTCACCAGGCCGTCGCGGATACCTTTGACCACGCCAATGATTCTTGAACCGTTCTTGAGCACCAGCTCGTCCGGGGCGGCCATTGCGCTTGCCGTGGCGAGGCCCGAAACCAGGGCCGCCAGGGCCAGGTTCAGCCTGCCAACAGGAAATAAAGTACACGCCATCAGAAGTGGCTCCTTGTATTGGGGGGAAGGCGCCTATAATAACGGATTCTCATCGGTTCTGCGTCCGGGCGAACGCTGCTAGACTGACAAACCCTGCAAAAAGGAGACAATTGTGAGCACCAAAGACTACGACCTCTTCGTTATCGGCGCCGGTTCCGGTGGCGTTCGCGCCGCACGCATGGCTGCCGGCTTTGGCGCCCGGGTGGCGATCGCAGAGGACCGCTACATGGGCGGGACCTGCGTCAATGTCGGCTGCGTCCCCAAGAAACTGTACGTGTACGCGTCGGAATTCGGCAAGGCGTTCGAGGATGCCCGCGGCTTCGGCTGGGACAGCAGCAAGCCAGCCTTCGACTGGGCCACGCTCAGGGACAACAAGAAAACCGAGATCTCGCGACTCAATGCGATCTACCGCAAGCTCCTGGGCGGCGCCAACGCCGATATTCTCGATGGTCGGGCCCGGCTGGTGGACGCCCATACCGTCGCCGTGGGCGACCGGCAGTACAGCGCTGAAAAGATCCTGATCGCGACCGGCGGCTGGCCCCGGATCCCGGAGTTCCCGGGTAGCGACCTCGCCATCAGCTCCAATGAAGTGTTCGATCTGGACTACTTCCCGGAACGACTGGTGATTGTCGGTGGCGGCTACATCGCGGTGGAGTTCGCCGGCATCTTCAACGGTCTCGGCGCCCACGTTACCCAGCTCTACCGCGGCCCCCTGTTCCTGCGCGGTTTCGATCCGGACATCCGGGCCCACGCCGCCCGCGAAATCGCCAAGACCGGCGTCGACCTGCGCTTTGAAGTCAATGTGGAGTCCATCAGCCGGGGTGCCGATGGCCTCGACCTGCAGCTGACCGATGGCACGCGAATCGCGGCCGACGCGGTGCTCTACGCCACCGGGCGGACGCCTCACCTGGAGGGCCTGGGACTGGAGAACGTCGATGTCGAGCTCACCGAGTTCGGCACCATCAAGGTGGACGAGCACTACCGCACCAGCGAATCGAGCATCTTCGCCGTCGGCGATGTCATCGGCGGCATGGAACTGACCCCGGTGGCCCTGGCCGAAGGCATGGACTTCGCCCGGCGCCAGTTCGGCGAACCCGGGCAGCAGGTCGATTACGATTTCATACCCACCGCCGTCTTCTGCCAGCCCAACATCGGTACCGTCGGCTTCACCGAGGAGGAAGCGCGGTCGAAGTTCGGCCACATACGCCTGTTCAAGTCCAACTTCCGGCCCATGAAGCACACGATCAGCGGTCGCGACGAACAGACGTTCATGAAGCTGATCGTGGACAAGGCCAGCGACCGGGTCGTCGGCGTACACATGATGGGGCCGGATGCCGGCGAGATCATCCAGGGCATTGCCATCGCCCTGCGCGCCGGCGCCACCAAGGCCGTGTTTGATTCCACCATTGGCATTCATCCCACCGCGGCGGAGGAGTTCGTCACCATGCGCGAACCCTGGACCGAAGACTGAGCCACCCGGGCAGGGCGCCATGATCGAAGTCGATTCGCTGTCACGAAGCTACGGGGCCACCCCCGCGGTGGACAATGTCAGCTTCCGTATTGGCGCCAACGAGGTCGTGGGGCTGCTGGGCCATAACGGCGCGGGCAAAACCACCATCATGCGCATGCTCAGCGGTTTCCTGGAGCCTTCGGCGGGGAGCATCACCATTGCCGGCGCCAACATGGCGACCCGGGCACGCGAGGTGCAGATGCAGCTGGGCTACCTGCCGGAACACCTGCCGGTGTACCCGGAAATGCCAGTCGCGGATTACCTCGAGTATGCCGCGACCCTCAAGGGTATCGCGGCGGCGGACCGCCACCTGGCGCTGCGCGAGGCTATCGCCGCAACCGACCTCGGCGAGCGGGCGCTGGATCCGATTTACCGCCTGTCCCGGGGACTGCGCCAGCGGGTCGGTGTGGCCCAGGCCATCCTCGGGCAGCCGCGCCTGCTGATCCTCGACGAACCCACCAACGGCCTGGATCCGGAGCAGACGGCGCAAATGCGGGAGCTGCTGCGGCGCCTGGCCCAGCGCGCCACTGTGATTCTTTCCACACACATCATGCAGGAGGTGGAGGCGGTCTGTGACCGGGTGCTGGTCCTGGCAGCAGGCCGGCTGGTGCTGGACCAGCCGCTCGACGCCCTGCGGGAGAGCCGCACTCTCAGGCTCAGGGCGGGGCTGGAGGAGCCTGCCCTGGAAACCTGGCTGCGGCGCCTGCCCCAGGTCGCCAGCGTCACCAGCGACCCGGGCGAGCCCGGCAGCGGCTCCTGGCTGCTGCAAGTGCACGAGCGCGCCGATATCGACACCGCTGCCAACAACATCGCCAAGTGCGTTATCGGCGCCGGTGCCTGCCTCTATCAGCTGCAGCCCGTGGTGCGGGACCTGGACAGCATTTTCCGCGAGGCCACCACCGGCGAAAGGGCCGCGTCGTGAGCACCAGCAGCGTCAGCCGCCGGGTGGCACAGAAAGAGATGCGCCTGTTCTTCGGCTCGCCCGTGGCCTGGCTGTTTCTGGCCGTGTTCGCCGCGGTGACCCTGTTTATCTTTTTCTGGGTCGAATCCTGGTTTGCCCGCAATATCGCCGATGTCAGGCCGCTGTTTGAGTGGATGCCACTGCTGCTGATACCGCTCAGCGCCGCCCTGACCATGCGCATGTGGAGCGAAGAACGGCGCACCGGGACCCTGGAGCATGTGCTGATCCAGCCCGCCGGCATCTGGCGCTTCGTGCTCGGCAAGTTCCGCGCCTGCTTCAGCCTTCTGCTGCTGGCCCTGCTGGCCACCCTGCCCCTGCCGGTGACCGCCAGTCTGATGGCCAACCTGGACTGGGGGCCGGTGGGGGCGGGCTACCTGGCGACCGCCCTGCTGGGCGCCGCCTATCTCAGCATCGGCCTGTTTGTCTCCTCCCGCACTGACAACCCGATTGTCAGCCTGATTGGCACCGTCGCCATCTGCGGCCTGCTGTACCTGCTGGGCAGCAGCACCCTCACCGGCTTCTTCGACGACCGCAGCGGCGAACTGCTGCGGCTGCTGGGCACCGGCTCCCGTTTTGAAAGCATCAGCCGCGGCGTGCTGGACCTGCGCGACCTGGCCTGGTACCTGACACTGGTGACCGGCTTCCTGGCACTCAATGTCTACAGCCTCGAGCGCGAGCGCTGGGCCCGGGGCGCCCGCACCGCACGCCAGAGACGCTGGCGCATCGGACTGTTGCTGTTGCTCGCGAACCTGGTACTGGCGAACATCTGGCTGCAGCGGCTGCCGGGCCTGCGCATGGACGTCACCGAGGGTCGCCTGTACTCCATCTCCGCACCCACCCGGGAAATGCTGGCGCGGCTGGAAGAGCCCCTGCTGATCCGCGGCTATTTCAGCGCCCGCACCCACCCGCTGCTGGCGCCGCTGGTGCCCCAGCTGCGCGACCTGATCCAGGAGTACGCCATCGCCGGCGGTGATCGGGTACGGGTGGAGTTCATTGACCCCGCGGCACACCCGGAGCTGGAAAAGGAGGCGAACGAGCGCTACCAGATGCACGCGACGCCCCTGCAGGTTGCAGACCGCTACCAGTCCGCGCTGGTAAACGCCTGGTTCCACGTCCTGGTCAGCTACGGCGATGAGTTCGCGACGCTGGGCTTTACCGACCTGATCGACGTCCGCACCGCCGGCAATACCGAGGCCGAGGTACGCCTGCGCAACCCCGAGTTTGACCTCACCCGGGCCATCCGCGATGTGCTCTACAGCTACCAGCTGGGCGGCAACCTGTTCCAGGGCCTGCAGCGGCCAGTGGAACTGGTGGCCTACGTATCCGCCGAGGAACTGCTGCCGGAGCTGCTGCGCGACTACAGGAGCGCCATCGTCGAACAACTGGAGGAGAAAGTCGCCCAGTCTAGTGGCATGTTCAGTTACCGCTTCGAGCAACCGGAAGCAAACGGGGGCGAACTCGCCCGCAAGCTCGGCGAGGACTGGGGCTTCCGGCCGATGATCTCGGCCCTGGGCGAGGAACAGGAATTCTGGTTCTACCTGACTTTGGAGGACCAGCACCAGGTGGTGCAGCTACCCACGGAGGAGTTCGATCCAGCGGATTTCCTGCCCATGCTGGATGCCGGCATCAAGCGCTTCGCCACTGGCTTCACCCGCACGGTTGCACTGGCGGTGCCGGAACTCAATGAGCAGATGGCCCGCTACCACCTTGGCGCTCCCACCTTCGCCAATCTGGAGCAGGCCATAACCCGCGACTACAGCATCCGGTTGGAGCAGCTGGCGGACGGGCAGGTCGACCCGGGCGCGGACATCCTGGCTGTCGTCGCTCCCCGCGATCTGGACGAATCCGCGCTGTTTGCCATCGACCAGTTCCTGATGCGCGGCGGTACCGTGGTGCTGGCAACATCACCCTTCAGCGTTGAACTGACCGCGGGAGAAATGCGCCTGCTGGACTACAGCAGCGGCCTTGCCGACTGGCTTGGATCCCACGGGATCAGCATCGACCAGAGCCTCGTGCTGGACCCGCAAAGCGCCCAGTTCCCGGCACCGATACTGCGCACGATTGGAGAGTACGAGTTCCGCGATGTGCGGATGATCGATTACCCCTACTTCATTGACCTGCGCCCGCCGGGGCTGAATCCGGAGCATCCGGTAACCGTCAACTTGCCCCAGCTGACCATGGGCTGGGCCTCCCCGATAACCGCCGACCCGCCACCGGGACTCAGGCTGACCAGCCTCCTGCGCAGTTCGGCAGAGGCCTGGACCTCCACCGAACGGGACATTCTCCCGCGTCAGGAGGGTGGCGATGCGCCCCTGTTCACACCCGCGGCCGAGCGCCAGCGATTCCAGCTGGGCGTGGCTGTGGAGGGCCGGTTCAATTCCTGGTTCGCAGGGCGCAAGGCACCGCCACTGGCCGGTGATAGCGCGGCCGGGGTGCGGACCGTGGTCGAGCGGTCGCCGGAATCCGCGCGGCTGATCGTGTTCGCGTCCAACGACTTCATGGACGACCAGATGCTGAATGCGGTGGTCGCCGCCGCCGGCACCCAGTATCTCGGCCCGCTGGAGCTGTTCATGAACACCCTGGAGTGGTCCCTGCAGGATGAATCGCTGCTGCGCATTCGCTCCCGGGCCCACTTCAATCGTACCCTGCCGCCCATGAGCCGGGAGGCACAGCAATTCATCGAATACCTGAACTATGGCCTGGCGGTGGCCTGGCTGCTGCTGCTGGCGGGCGTGCACTGGTTCCGCGCCATGCTCCGCAAACGCTATTATCGCCGGAGCCTGGCGCTGTGAACCGCGGCAATGGTGTCCTGCTGCTGGTACTCGTGATCCAGCTGTTCCTTACCGCTGTGGTCTACTGGCCGCAGCAGATGCGGGTCGTTGCGGATCCCGCAGTTCCGCTGCTGGCGATCGACCCCGCCGACGTCAGCGCAATCCAGCTGGCCGACGACCAGGGCAACGAGGCCCTGCTGCAGCGCGTCGAGGGGCGCTGGCGGCTGCCGGCGCAGCAGGACCTGCCCGCGGACAGCGCCCTGGTCGAACGCCTGCTGCAGGTCGTTGCGGTGGAATGGCACGGCTACCCGATCGCCACCAGTGTCGCCGCCAGACAGCGATTCGAGGTTGCCAGCTACCGTTTCCAGCGCAGTGTAACCTTCATCGGCGATGACGACGCGCAGCTGGGCACTGTATTCCTCGGTACCGCGCCCGCGTTTCGCCGCATCCATGCCCGCAGCGCCGCGGACGACGCCATCTACAGCATTGCCTTCAGCAGCTTTGATGCTCCGGCCGCGGATAACGCCTGGCTGGATCGGCGCCTGCTGCAGGTTCCGGAGCCACAGAAGATTCGCAGTGGTGACGACTTTGCCCTGACCCGCCTGGACAACGGGGACTGGCGGGCCGGGAACGGTGGAACCCCGGAACCGAGGGAACTGGACGCTCTGCTGGTTTCCCTGGCTAACCTGCAGGTGGATGGTGTCGCCACGGAAGACCAGCAGCGCTCGCTGGCCCAATCAGCTCCGGCTTTCAGCCTGGATATCGAAACCGCCGGGGAAGCGCGGCAGCTTGCGTTCTACCTGCTGGAGGAGGAGCATTTTGTCCACGACCGGCGCTACGACCTGTTCTTCACCCTCAGCGCCTACGACTTTGACCGTCTGCAAACGCTGGATTCCGGGCGCCTGAACGGTTTGCCATGAGCAGCACCTCACAGTGGCCCCTGCCGGCCGAGGGGATTCGCTTCCTGACCCCCGCGTTCATGCTGGAACAGCTGCACCGCCACCCGCTCACCCGGGATTGCTATCCGACCGCCATGGGCTACTACCCGCAGGCGCGCGGGCACCGGATGCGACGCCCGCGCCACGATGACAATCTGCTGCTGTACTGTGTCGACGGCCGGGGCCGACTGCGCATCGGCGGACAGCGGCAGGACATCGGCGCCGGCGACCTGATCCTGCTGCCCCAGGGCCTGGGCCACAGCTACAGCGCCGACCAGGAGCAACCCTGGAGTCTGTACTGGATACACTTCCAGGGCATCAGCAGCCGGATTTTCATGGAGTATCTCGGCTACCGGGAAGGCCGGGCGGTTATTCACGCGGGTATTGCCCCCGGGCTGATTGCCGCTTTCCACACCCTGCTGGCGGTCAACCGTACCGGCTACAGCAGCAGCGCCTTTATCAACGCCGCCAACCAGTGCCGCCATCTGTTCACCCAGATCGTTCTGGAGGCCAACCGCCAGCGGGCCACCCACACCACCGGGCTGGACCTGGAGGCGATCCAGGGGATCATGCAGGACAGGATCCACGGCAGCCTCGAGCTGGAGGAGCTGGCGGCGGTAGCGCATCTGTCCAAATACCACTTTGCCAGCCGCTACAAGGCGTTGACCGGCTACTCACCGATCAAGCACTTTCTGCACATGAAAATCGAGTATGCCTGCCAGCTGCTGGACAGCTCGGACCTGAGCGTGAAAGCCATCGCGGCCGCGGTGGGCTATGGGGATGCACTGTACTTCTCGCGCCTGTTCAGGCAGACGGTGGGCCTGTCGCCGCGGGCCTATCGCAGTTCGGTGCGTAAATAACCCCTCTGTCGATCCGGCTCGCGGCGGGAACTCAGCGCGCGTAGACCTCGGGATTGGCGCAGTGCGGCATGGGCTGTCCACGCAGGGCGGCGATGGCATTGGCGGCGGCGATATCCGCCATGCGCGCGCGGGTCCGGGTCGTGGCACTGCCAATGTGCGGTGCCAGTACCACGTTGGGCAGGGCGAGCAGCGGATTGTCCACCGGCACCGGCTCCTCGGCAAAAACGTCAACCCCGGCGGCGTACAGGGCACCGCTGGCCAGCGCCGCCGCCAGCGCCTGCTCATCGACAATACCGCCGCGGGCCGTGTTCACCAGTACGGCACCCGGTTTCATCGCGGCGATTTGCGCGGCACCGAGCATGCCACGGGTGTCCTCGGTCAATGCCAGGTGCACGCTGACGAAGTCGCTGCGCGCCAGCAGCTCCTCCAGCGACAGCTGCTCGACCCCGGCGACGTCCCTGGGGCTGCGGTTCCAGCCCACCACGTCCATGCCGAAGGCCGTGGCCCGCCGTGCCACGGCCTGCCCGGTCTGGCCGAGACCGATAATGCCGAGGGTGGCACCGCTGACATCCTTGCCGGTAAAGAAGTCCGGCGACCAGCGGTTCTCCCGCCGCCAGGCGCCCTGGCGCACAAAACGGTCCGCCTCGGAAATCCGCCGGGCGGCTGCCAGTAGCAGGGCAAAGGCGGTATCCGCGGTAGTGTCCGCCAGCACCCCCGGGGTATGCCCCAGGGGGATGCCGCGCGCCGTCAGCGCCGCCACATCGACATGATCGACACCCGCCGACATGCTGGAGACAAACTGCAGCTCGGGCATCGCATCCAGCAGCTCCCGGTCGATGCGATCCGTAAGCAGGCAGACCAGCCCCTGGCAGTCGGCCAGCTCTTCGCGCAGGGACGCTGCCGGCAGCAGTCCCGGGCCCAGCCACACGTTGACATCGCAGAGCTCCGACAGCTCGTGGATGCGGCAACCGGGCAGTTCGTGGGTAACAAAAACTTTCCTGTCCATGGCAGCGAGCATACCGCAAACCCGGTGACCGGCAACAGCGCGGAGGAGGGAAATCGAAGCTTGGGCTGCTGTAGTTTCTGCAGACCCTCAATCGGATTATGATGTGTGCCTGCGCCGGGGGAACAACCATCCTTCCCGGCAGTCGAAGCCCCCTGCCATCGCAGACCCGACTTTACCTGACAGGCCAGAAGATGAATGACAGCAGTGCTGCACTGAACGGCGACCTCTCCCTGCACGTTGTCGTGGATACCGGGGCCATGGACTGGACACCCAGCCCTGGCGGCCACGTATTGCGCAAGCGCCTGCACCGGGTGGGCCAGGCGGAATCCGGCCAGGTGACCTCCCTGGTGCGCTACGAGCCGGGAGCCCGGTTTCCCGCACACGATCACCCCCAGGGCGAGGAAATCCTGGTCCTGGAGGGTGTCTTCTCCGACGAACACGGCGATTGGCCGGCGGGAACCTACCTGCTCAACCCGGAGGGTTTCCGCCACGCGCCCTTCTCCAACGAGGGCTGTCTGCTGTTTGTGAAACTGCGCCAGTACCCGGGTGCCGACCGGGAGCACGTGGTCGTGAACACCGCGGCCCGGCCCTGGCAGCCGTCGGTGCGCAAGAACACCAGCTGGAAAAAACTCTACGCCCAGGAGCCCTATACGGACTTCATGCGCCTGGAAAGCTGGGACACGCCGGCCGCCATTGGCCAGATCAACTTCCCCCAGGGTGCCGAGATCCTGGTCCTGAAGGGCGGCTTCAGCGATGACCGGGGCGACTACCGCACACATTGCTGGCTGCGGATTCCCGCCGGCGGCTCCATCCACCCGACCAGCAATGAGTACTGCGAGCTCTATATCAAGGAGGGCGGCTTCGGCTACCTGCGCACCGCGCCCTGAGCAGTTACAGAGTGAGGCCGCCGTCGACCACGATGCACTCGCCGTTGGTGTAGCTGGACGCATCCGAAACCAGATACAGCACAGCCCCCGCCATCTCCTCCGGCTCGGCGTGGCGCTGCATGGGGATCTTCTCGATGGCAGTCTGGTAGATCTCGTCGTTACTGAACAGGGCACCGGCAAACTTCGTTTTGGTCAGCCCCGGCAACAGCGCATTGCAGCGAATACCGAAACCGCCGCACTCCTTCGCGAAGACCTTGGTCATGTTGACTACCGCTGCCTTGGTGATCGAGTAGATCCCCTGCATCGGACCGGGCTGGAGCGCGTTGACCGAGGCGGTATTGACGATGGCGCCCTTGCCCTGCTCCCGCATCAG
Source organism: uncultured Haliea sp. (assembly GCA_947258585.1). GTDB lineage: Bacteria > Pseudomonadota > Gammaproteobacteria > Pseudomonadales > Halieaceae > Haliea. Next base: position 164,720 of record CAMYIZ010000070.1, read on the forward strand.
CTTGCCGGCCTCCACCGACATGAAGAAATAGCCGCGGATATTGACGTCCACCGTCTTCTGGAAGGCGGCGAGGTCGGTGTCCAGCACGTGGCCGAAATAGGGGTTGGCGGCGCCGTTGTTGACACAGATGTCCAGCCGCCCGTGGGATTCGCGGATATGGGCGAACAGGGACTGGATGTCGCCCATATCGCCGACATTGCAGGCGAAGGCCTCGGCGCTGCCACCGCTATCGCGAATGGCATCCGCCACCGGCGTACAGCCGTCGAGTTTGCGGCTGGACACGATCACATGCGCGCCCTGTTCCGCCAGCAGGCGCGCGATCGCCTCGCCGATACCGCGGCTGGCGCCGCTCACCAGCGCAATGCGCCCGTTCAGGTCAAACAACTTGGTGGTCATGCGGTGGATTCTCCTTCACTGTTGATTACGATTCTGCCGCTGTCGACGCCGCGGCGGGCGGTCGCGATGGCGGGGCCCCCAGGGCCCATGCCAGGTAAAACAGCACCAGCACAATACACCCCAGCCAGGCGCCGGCGTAGCCAAACAGGGTCAGGTTGGCGCCCGCCAGCAGCGGGCCGACTACCCGCCCCCAGGAAGCGGCGGAAGCCGTGGTGCCCAGCATCTGCCCGCGCAGTTGCTGGGCGGTACGTTGGCTGGTTATGGTGTTGAGCAATGGCATGCACAGGGTTGCGCCCGACATGGCGAGGTAGATTGCCGCGAGCATCCAGGGCATGCTGCCCGCGAACACTGCCAGCCACAGGCCGAGCATCAGGCAGCTGATGCAGATCCGCAACAGTCGCCACTCCCCCGCCAGCTGCACCAGTGGCCCCAGCAGGCCGCCCTGTAACAGCACCATGATTGCCCCCTGGATACCGAACACGATGCCCACCTGCCGCGCGCCCCAGCCCAGCAGGTCGCCCAGCCACAGCGGCACCAGATAGGTGATCGAGCTGATCGCCGCCGCGTGCAGCACGTATTGCAGCACCAGCAGCCGGCTACCGGTCTGCCGCAGCATCCGGAAGGTGGCGGGGCGAGTACCGTCCCGGTGCTGGCGCAGGTTGGCGGCACGCCGCTCCGGCGTCACCGATTCCGGCAGGAACAGCGCTGCGGCAAAGATGGCGAGCAGGGACATGCAGCCGGCTACCAGGCAGGGCAAGGTAAAGCTGCCGCTGTCACCCGCCAGCAGCCCGCCCAGCAGCGGCCCCAACACCAGCCCGAGGCCGAAGGCCGCGCCGATCAACCCCATTCCCCTGGCGCGACCCTCGTGGGTGGTGATATCGCTCATCATGGCAGAGGCCACGCCGAGGTTACCCGCCATGATCCCGGCGAAAGCCCGGGCCGCAAATATCATCCACAGCTGCGAAGCCAGGGCCAGCATCACATAGGACACCGCCGCCCCGCCCAGGCACAGCATGATTACCGGCTTGCGCCCGAGACGATCGGACAGGCGGCCCCAGAACGGACCGGAAATCCCTGCGCAGGCGGCATAGCTGACAATGATCAGGGCGATATCGATCTTGTCGGCCCCCAGCTGCGGGGACAGGAAGGGCAGGATCGGAATGACAATGCCAAAGCCGATCAGGTCCAGCAGGACAACGCCGAACAGGATAGGCATCAGGGAATTGCCGGGGGCACCGGGATCGCGCGCCGGGACATGCTCAGTCGCCCTGCCAGCGCGTCACCTGCCCCGTATCGACATCGAACAGCTCCAGTGCGCGCGCCACGGTCTGGGTGACCATCGCCTCCAGGGAGTCGGGCCTGGCGTAAAAGGCCGGTACCGGCGGCGCGATCACCGCGCCCATTTCCGACAGCTGGGTCAGGGTGCGCAGGTGGCCGGTGTGCAGCGGAGTTTCGCGGACCATCAACACCAGGCGGCGGCGCTCCTTGAGCACAACGTCGGCGGCCCGGGTGAGCAGGGTGGAAGTCACCCCGGTAGCGATCTCCGCCATGCTGCGGATGGAGCAGGGGGCGACCAGCATGCCGGCGGTACGGAACGAGCCGCTGGCAATGGAGGCGCCGACATTGCGGATGGAGTGTACCTCGGTGGCCAGGGCTTTCACTTCGTCGCTGGACAGGTCCATTTCGTAGTGCAGGGTGAGCTCCGCCGACTTCGTCATGACCAGGTGGGTCTCCACCCCGCAGTCGCGCAGCAACTGCAACGCGCGCACGCCATAGACAATACCGGAGGCGCCGCTGATCCCGATGATGATGCGCTGTGACATGCCCTGCCCCGCCGGCCGAAAAGACCCTGCACTTTACCAGTACACCGACCTGATTTCACTTACCCCAGGGCGCCATGGACGGCATCCTGTAGTACGCTTGTGGCCTGCCACTGACAGAAGCTGGACAGCCATGCTGCTCACAGACCGCCTTACCATCGACCCCCTGACCCTGGATGACGCCCCCTTCATCCTTGCGCTGGTGAACGACCCGGATTTCATTGCCAATATTGCCGACCGCGGAATCCGCGACGAGGTCGGCGCCAGGCGCTACCTGGAAGAGGGACCGCTGGCGAGCTACCGCGAGCACGGTTTCGGGCTCTGGGCCATGCGCCAGCGCGGCGGTGGGGAGACCATCGGCATCTGCGGCCTGGTGCGGCGACCAACGCTTGAGGATGTCGACATCGGCTACGCGCTGCTGCCCCAGGCCCGCGGCAGGGGCTTCGCCAGGGAGGCGGCGCAGGCGGTACTGGAGTACGCCAGCGGCACCCTGGGGCTGACCCGGCTGGTAGCCATCGTCTCACCGCCGAACACAGCCTCCCGGGCGCTGCTGGAAAGTCTCGATTTCAGGCATGAGCGCATGGTGCAGCTCACGCCTGAGGACAAAGAGCTTTGCCTGTACGGCTGGGACGCCTCAGAACCGGTAGCGTAGCCCGGCCTCGAAGGAGCGTCCCGCTTCCGGCGCTACATCGCGCAGGAACGAGGTGCTGAGGCGAATTTCCTCATCCGCAAGATTGCGGGCGGCGAGGAACAGGGTCAACTCACTGTCGCCGAAGGGCAGGCGGTAGTCGGCGCCGAGATCCCAGCGCGTATAACTGTCCGTCGGCTCCTCGTTGGCGCCGGGCCGGTCCTGGCTGGCCGCCGCCACCACCCGTGTCCACAGCTCCAGGGCATCACTGCCCCAGCTCAGGCGGCCGCCGATGCGCCGGGGCGGCAGGCGCGGCACTGTGTCACCGTTGTCCAGCGTGCCGCGAGTCACGTCGCCAAAGACCCCGAGCTGGAGCTCACCCCCGGCGAAGCTGCCCAGGCCAAACTGGCCGTTGACTTCCACACCGTAGAACTTCGTGTCCTCCTGGACGTAGGCCAGCACCGGCAGTCCATCCACCTCCAGGCCGGTGTTCATCAGGGTGATGTAGTCGGCGAAGTCGTTGTAGTAAAAAGTGACTTCCAGGTCCTTGTTGCCATTGTGCCAGTGCAGGGACAGATCCAGGTTGCGCGATACCTCGGTGTCAAGCTCAGGATCGCCCAGCTCGATCGCTGCGGTCGCCGCGTGTTCGATCCAGTCCTCGGGGCCGAGACCGTCCACATTGGAAAACAGCTCTTCAATGGACGGCGCGCGCTCCGACCGGGCCAGGTACAGGCGCAGCTGCCAGTCGTCGCTGGCATTCCAGATCGCGGAGCCCGACACACTGACCGAGGTGAAATCCTGTTTGCCAGAGTTTGCCGCGTCGGGGTCCCGCTCGTCACGATCCAGGCGCAGGCCAGCCTCGAAGATCCAGTTGTCGGTACGCCAGTCCTCGATCAGGAACAGGCCCAGGTCGCGGCTGTCCGTGACAGGAATGAATGCTTCCTCACCCAACGCACTGAATTCACCGGCCCTGCCCTGCAGGCCCAGGGCGCCGCGAAACCCGGCCACCTCGGCGTGCACCAGCTCCACCCGGGTCTCCCAGGTTTCATTGCTGTAGAGGGTGCCTATTTCGCCAGCGCCCTCGATTTCCGCGTGCTCGTAATCTGTGTAGGTCACCGTACTGCGCAGTGACTCAAAGCCGGGCAGTGGCTCCAGCAGCTCGAACATCAGATCGTAGCGGGTCTGTTCAACATCCAGCCGTATGCCATCTTCGTGGTCGTCGCCGTGCTCGTCCTCGTGCTCGTCGCCGTGGTCGTCCTCATGTTCGTCGTGGTCACCGTGCGCACCGGCGGGGATGCCATATTCATTCTCCAGCCGACTGACGGCAAACCCGACCAGGCCGCGATCAAAATGGTAGCTGGAACCGAGCGTCAGGGCGCGGGTGCGGCCGCCGGTGTTGTCGATAAAGCCGTCCGTCGTCTCCAGTTCCTCGTGATCACCGTCGTCGTCATCGTGGTCCTCGTGCTCACGGGCAGCCAGACCGGGGATATTCAGGTTGTTCCAGTCCCGGTACATGGCGTCGATGTGGAAGGCGAAGTTGCCGCTGCCGCCATCGAGTCGGACTACGCCGTTGTCCATGTCCGAGGCGGAGTCGTGACGCATTTCCGCGCCGCCCTCGACACCGTCGATCCGCTGCCGCGGAATCCGGTTGTCGGTGACGTTCACCACCCCGCCGATGGCACCGGCACCGTAGAGCATGGTGGCGGGCCCGCGCAGAACCTCAATGCTGTCCGCCAGCAGGGCTTCCACTGACACCGCGTGGTCGGCGCTGACCGCCGAGGCATCGGCACTGCTGGTGCCGTTCTGCAACACAGTGACCCGCGGGCCCTGCTGGCCGCGAATTACCGGCTGGCCGACCCCCGGCCCAAAGGACGCATTGGCCAGGCCGGGAATATCGCCCAGGGTGTCTCCTATGGTGGCGCGGGCGTTCCGGCGCAGGTCGTCACCGCTGAGCACGGTGACCGGCAGGGCAGTCTCCGCTTCCTGTTTTTGCAGGGGTGCTGACACCAGCACATGTTCGATAGGCAGCGGCTGCGCCGCCAGATTCGCACTGGCAACCGCCAGCGCGAGAGGCATGAAACGTTTCATGGTCTACTCCAAATAAAAGAAAAAAGGGGGCTTTTCTCAGGAGTGGACGGGGGGGCCTGTGGTCTGGCGGGGCAGGAAGCGGTTGCGGGCACGAGCGGCCCGGGGTGTTGGCAGGAACAGTGTGAACAGCAGGCTGAGCAGGAGCAGTGGCGCCGCGCTTGCCAGCGGCAGCGGCGCGGAAGTCTTGCACAGCAGACACTCGGCCGGGGCGTCGCCCAAGCCGTGGGCATGGCTCGCCTCCAGGGCCTGGACACCCGTAAGACACAGCAATGCCAGCACCGCAACAATGCGGGCAAAACGGCCACTGCGGGCTTTCAGGGTGAAGGGATAAACCATGGCCTCAACAACAGGGACAATCACTAGCGGCGGAGTATACCGGCTGGTTCAAGCTGCCGCCAAATTTTTCCGCACAACGGGTCCGGACGCCAGCAAGGTCGCAAGGCTGCGGCAGGATTCCCCGCTTAGCCCGCGAGCTGCTCCAACATGGACGCCATCCTGGCATGCAGCAGGTTGACGCCCTTCAAGGGCCGCACCATGACCTTGAACTCGACGATCTTGCCCGCTGCATTGAAGGTAATGATGTCGACGCCGTTGACGGTGATACCGTCAATGTCACAGGTGAACTCCAGGACAGCGTGGGGCTCGGCGACCACTTCCTTGATATAGCGAAAGCTGTCGTTGAACACCGCCATGGCGCCGGTCAGGTACAGACGGGTGAGATCGCGCCCCTGCTGGGGCCGGTGCACGACCGGGGACCAGAACACGCAGTCTTCCGCCAGCAGTGAATCCAGACGCGCCGGATCCCCTGACCTGGCGATTTCGTGCCACTGCGCAAGCGCCTGCAACATGGTGCCTCCCGGGCGTTATCAAACGCTACGATGCCACCGCCGCACCGGCTTGTCCACCGGCACACGGCCCCCGGCGCGGAGCCACAGGCGGAAGGCTATGCCAGGGTCGCGAGGAAGTCGTCGATCGCGCGCCGCGACTCCGCCTCATCGAGGGTCGGGGCGTGGCCGCGACGCGGAACCTCGACACTGACCAGGTCGGGGTTGCGCCGCTGCATCTCCGCCACGCAGCTGCGGGCGAGAATGTCCGAGTGGGCTCCCCGGATGACCAGCATTGGCAGGGCGCGGATCGCGTCAAACACGGGCCACAGGTCAGGCGGCACCGCATTGTCGTCGCTGGTGGCCATGGGCTGGGCGATCGCCGGGTCATAGGCGAGCACCGGTACACCGTCGACCTCCCGGTACAGCGCGCGGGCAAAAACCACCCAGTCCTCGTCGGTAAAATCGGGGAAAGCATCCGCATTGATGGCGCGGACCTGGGCTGCGGCCTGCTCCCAGCTTGCCACCGGCGCTGACTTGCCGACATAGGCCTTGATCCGGGCCAGCCCGGCCGGATCCACTTCGGGGCCGATATCATTGAGAACCATTGCACTGACCCGTGCCGGCTGGGCGGCCGCCATCAGCATCGCCATCAGACCGCCCATGGAGGTGCCGATCAGCAGGGCCTGCTCCACCCCCTGGCCGTCCAGCAGGGCAAACATGTCCTGCACATAGGTGCCAGGATGATAGTTTCCCGGCTCCGGATCGTAGTCCGAATTGCCCCGGCCACGCTGCTCGGCCACCAGTACCCGATAGCGCCGCGCGAGGTGCGGCGCCAGCCCGGCGAAATCGGCGGAATTGCGGGTCAGGCCGTGCATGCACAGGATCACCGGCGCACCGGGGCCCGGTCCCGCATAATCGCGGGCGTAGAGGCGCAGGCCATCGCCGCTGTGGTACCAGATGTCCGCAAATTCAGTCATGCGACGGCTCCGTGAACTGTTGGCGCAGCTCGCGCTTGAGAATCTTGCCGTTGGGGTTGCGCGGCAGGCTGTCGGCAAAGCACAGAGCCGTCAGCCGCTGCTGTTTGCCCAGGCGGGCATTGGCCCAGGCCAGCAGCTCGTCGCTGGTCTCCGCGGCGCCCGCCGCCGGCACCACCACGGCCAGCGGCGTTTCCCCCCACCGCTCGTTGGCGATGCCGATTACGGCAACGTCGCTGATGGCGGGGTGCTGCACCAGCACCGCCTCGATGTCCTGGGGATATATATTCTGTCCGCCGGACAGAATCATATCCTTCTTGCGGTCGACGATGAACAGGTAGCCCTCGTCGTCGACGTAGCCGACATCGCCCGAGCGCAGCCACTGTCTGCCCTGCTCGTCAACGAATTCGGACTCACGATTGGCGTCATCACGACGCCAGTAGCCCGGCATGGTGATGCGCCCGCGGGACACGATCTCCCCCGGGCTGTTGGCGCCCAGCACCCGGTCGTCATCATCGACGATACAGATGTCCGTGCCGATCAGCGGCTTGCCCACCGAATCCCAGCGGCCTGCGGCCTCCTCCGTTTCAAGCGTGGTGATGATACCCTCGGTCAGCCCATACAGTTCAATGATACCGCAGGGAAAGTGGCGGAAGATCTCGCGCTTGAGGCCCTCGCGCAGGGGTGAACCACAGCTCATCATGGCCTGCATGCTGCCGACATCGAAGCTGCCCTGCGCCATCAGTTCGCACACCCGCTGGAACTGGACCGGCACCATGGCGGTGTGGGTAATGCGCTCCAGCTCCACGCTGGCGAGAAAGGCGGCGGGGTCGAAGCGGGTGTGGACCACCAGGGTGCCGCCCGCCAGCAGCGTGCACAGCATCGCCACCCAGGAAATGTTCGAGTACAGGCCCAGGGTCAGCAGGGTGCGCGCGCCACCGTGGTAACGCAGTGCTATCGCCAGGTCGTAGGCCCAGTCACGGCGGGTGCGGTGACTGTGCAGGATACCCTTGGGCTGGCCCGTGGTGCCTGAACTGTAGATGATATTGAGCGGGGCATCCGGCGCCAGCTCCAGAGCGGGCAGTGCAGTCGGCTGCCCGGCGCAGAAGTCCTCCAGCGCCAGCCAGTCCGCGCCAGTGGCGCCCTCGGCAATGCGCAGGCGCAGGGATTCAGGCATGTCAGGCAACAGGCGCTGCAGACGCTCCCGCTGGTCGCTGGAAACAACCAGGGCCGTGATGCCGGCATCCCTGAGCATGCCCAGCAGGGCGTCATCACTGACCGACAGGTTCACCGGAACAGACACGGCGCCCGCCGCGAGGGTACCAAACAGGGCCTGCACCATCGGCAGTCCGTTGCTCATGACCACGCCGACGCGATCGCCGACCGCAACGCCCCGGGACCGCAGGGCATGGGCAAACCGGTGGTTCGATGCCGTGAACTGCGCCCAGTCCAGGCGCGTGTCACCGCAGATCACCGCCGGCTTACGCGCTCGCCACTTGCCGTGCAACGCCAGGATTTCCGGCAGCAGTGGCACGGGCGCCTCAAACTCTTTCACGCCTCGGACTCCCCGGCTCAGAAGCGGTATTCCACGGTTGCAGTCACGGTGCGCGGAGGCGCGTAGAACACCGTGGTGTTGTCCTCCAGGCCCAGTCGTGAGGGACAGCCGCCGGAGCCGAAACAGTAACCCGCAGTCTTGATTGCCTCGTCCGTCAGGTTCTTGCCGTGGAGCCCGAACAGCCACTGGTCATCGGCACTGAGCCAGACAATACTCGCGTTGACGACGTCATAGCTCTCCTGGTCGATAATCGGCACGGGTGCTTCAAACTGGGTGATGTCACCCTTGTAGGACCAGTTCAGGTTCGCCGTTATGTCGCCACCCGCGAGTCCAGTGGTGTAAGTGAGGCCGAGGTAGGCCATTTCCTCTGGCGTGTTCTGCACCGCGCGCTGGTCGGACACGTCCACGCCGTTGACCTGCCAATCCTTGATCTCGGCGTCCAGGAAACTGAGAGCAAGCTGCATGCTGACCCCCTGCCCCAGGAGGATGTTGCCCTCCAGCTCGATACCGGAGATCTCCGCCTCGGCCGCGTTGGTCACGGTGCCCACAAAGCCGTCGTTGATACCATCACCGTCACTGTCGGTGCCCACCGAGCCGGGAATCTGCATGTCCTGGTAGTCGCTGTAGAACACTGCGATGTTGGTGAGCGCGCGCCCGTCCAGCCAGGTGGTCTTGTAGCCCAGCTCCCAGGAATCGAGCGTTTCCGGATCGAAGCCGCGTTCGACTTCAGGCGTGGCGAAGTTGGCGCCGCGGGGATCGAAACTGCCGGCTTTCCAGCCCTGGCTGTAGCTGGCGTAGACCGTGGTGTCGTCATTCAGCGCATAGCTCAGGTTGAGCCGTGGCGAGAAGTCGGTATAGGTTTTGCTCGCTTCGTAGTCACTGGTCGTGGCCAGCAGGATAGCGGCGTCATTGCCCAGGAAGGGCGAACCGATGCCCAGATAGGTGCCACGGAATATGTCCGCGCTGCGCTTGTCCTCGGTGTAGCGGCCACCCACCGATAGTGACAGGGCGTCCGTCAGGCGATAGGTGACATCCGTGAACAGCGACCAGGCTTCCGTATCGACAGTCCCGCCGGTGTAGGCCGTTACCGGGCCGATCTGCGCCAGCACCACGTCGAAGTCATTGGCGGCCGTTGCATCCAGGTAGTAGAAACCGGCAACCAGGTTCCAGCGGTCGGCGTTGTACAGCAGCTGGAATTCCTGGCTGAACTGTTCGTTGTCGTAGATCACCGGCGCATCGAAATCCATCACCGCGAGGCCGTCGAAGTCGATCACGGATTCGGTGTAGTCTTCCCGCCAGGCGCTGATGGAGCGAAGGGTGGTGGTGTCGCTCAGGTTCCAGTCTACCGACAGCATCACGCCCTCGGCCTCGATTTCGTTGTTGCCGTTGATGCCCGCAGTGGATATCGAGTCGGAGGCGCCGGCGGTGGTGTCATAGCGATCGTTGAGTACCGGCACGCCGCTCGCGGCACCGGGGAAAGGCCGGAAGCCCGCAACCGGGTTGGTCTTGTCCTTTAGCTTGTCGTAGGCGATGCGCACCAGCCAGTCGTCACTGGGCAGCCACTCGGCGCTGGCTCGCCAGGCGAACAGATCCTTGTCGTAGTGCTCGTCCCCGGTGGTGAGGTTCCTGCCATAGCCGTCACGGGTCAGCGAGGCCACTGTGCCTCCCACACGGAAGGTATCGGTTAGCGGCGCCGATACCGTGCCCACGAGGTCCATCTGGTCGTAGCTGCCATAGGATGCTTTCAGGCGCGCATCGAAATCCTCACTGAGCCGGCGAGTCACGTACTTGATGGCTCCACCGACGGCGTTGCGACCATACAGGGTGCCCTGGGGTCCGCGCAGCACCTCGACCCGCTCCACATCGTAGATATCCAGCAGGGCGCCCTGGGGACGGGCAATATAGACGTCATCCAGATACAGGGCGACACCCTGCTCGAAGCCGGCGAGCGGATCCTGCTGGCCGACCCCGCGGATAAACGCGGTCAGGGTCGTGCTGGTGGCCCGGGAGGGCTCCAGGGTCACGCTGGGAATGATCTGGGCCAGTTCGCTAATATCGGTGGCTCCCCGCAGACGCAGTGCATCACCGGACAGGGCGGTAACTGCGATGGGGACATCCTGCAGATTTTCGGCCCGGCGCCGGGCAGTCACAACGACTTCCTCCAGCGCGAGGGTCGGGCCGGACTGGGCCAGGGCGGGAGTGAACTGGACCATCGACGCCAGGGAAACAGCCAGGGCAATGGCGGAACGCGGAGCGAGTGCTTTCATTGTGGTCACCTTTTTCTTTATAAGTGGTGTGGTTGGATCCGCGGTGGCAACGCGGATTCAACAGTTGTTGAATTCCATCGCAAAATATTCAACATTTGTTGAAATGTCAAGTGGGATCCGTATTCACAGGCGCGGGCCGGGTCAGCAACAGCCCCAGCAGTCCAAAGCCCAGGGCGAGGAAGATCGCGTAGCTCGCAGACACCGCAGGGTTTTTCACCAGCCCGGAAAGATTCAGTCCCAGGTGGCAGAACAGGCCCAGCACGGCCGACCCCAGCACCACCCAGAGAGGGATATGGCGCCGCACCAGGACACCGAACAGCACCGGTACGATCGAGGCGGCCGCGAGGCCGTACACCCCTTTCTGGGCGAACAGGCCGATCAGCGGCGGCGGATTCCAGGCCAGGACGACTCCCACTACGCCCACCAGCACGAGGACGAGCCGCGATAGCGCCAGCGCGTTGTAGCGGTCGCCGTACAGGGGCTGGACGATGTCGTTGACCACCATTGCCGAGAGGGACACCAGGATGCCGTCCAGCGTACTCATGCCGGCCGCCAGCAGGGTCAGGAAAATGAACACCAGGACGTACTCGCCCCACAGGGAACTGCCGAATTCAAACAGCAGGTATTCCCGGACCACCGTGTCCTGGGCCGGCACCTCGAGCCCGGCCAGGCGGGCGTAGAAGCCGATCATCAGCATCAGGGTGAAGATGGTCCCCACCACCACCGTCGTGCCAATGAACTTGCCAATATCACGCTCACTCCGCAGGTAGAGGATCTTGGTGAGAATATGCGGCTGCAACATGAGCGCAAAGGTCACCACAAAGCCGCTGACAAACACCGAGAAGAAGTCGAAGTACAGGTCACTGCCACTGTTGAAGGCATCGGCATAGCCCGCGCCGACGCCCCTGAGCGCCGCCAGAGGGTCGTCGCCAAAGTATTTCCAGCCCTGCACAAACAGGATCACCGTGATCGCCAGCATCATCAGCCCCTGCAGGGTATTGGTGTAGGCGTGCGCATAGGTCCCGCCCATCAGCACATAGGAAAACACAAACACCAGAACCAGGATCAGCGCCACTTTCTGGTCGATCGGGAACAGTCCGGTCAGCAGCAGGCTGCAACCCACGAGGATCAGTACCACGAAGGTGATCGACAGCAGGTTGATGAACGCGAAAAACAGGCTCAGGCCCCGGTGGTTGTAGCGGTAGAAGATCCACTGGGGAATGGTCAGGGCCTGGCTGCTTTCACCCAGGCGCAGGAACCCCCGTGTCAGGACCAGGAATGCGGAGAGAATGCCCAGGGATCCGGCGAGCCCGTAGTGCAGGTAGGCGCTCAGGCCGTGGCTGTAGACGAACCCCGGGTTGATCACGAAGGTCGCCGTAGAGGCAATGGAGGCCGCCAGCGTGATGCCGATAAGGTAGGGACTCATGTCCTTGTTGCCGATGGAAAAGCCGCGGATATCGCGGGTGCGGCGCATGCCCACCCAGGACAGCCAGAGCACCAGCACAATGTAGCTCGCGGTGATCAGGTACTTGAAAATCTCGGGAGTCATGGCTGCGGCCTGGTTATGGTTATGGTGTCTATCCGATCCGGATTCTGAACAAATCCGGCGCAGTTTTCAACAAGCGTTGAAATTTAAACTGTGCTATTGTCCTGAACGTTACCACCACACATATCACTAATGAGCAATCCCCGCAGCCTTTCCAAACGAGAACGCATCCTGGACGTCGCGGAAGAACTTTTTGCGCTGCGCGGCTACGACGGCGTGACCCTGCGCCAGATCGCCAAGGGCGCAGGTGTCGACGTGGCGCTGGCCAGCTACCACTTCGGCAAGAAGCTCGATCTGTTCAATGCGGTTTTCGAGCGTCGGGCCCAGCTGCTCAACAGCGCGCGGCGGGACGCGCTGCGGGCCTGCCAGCTGTCGGCCGGCAGCGAGGGGCCGAGTGTTGAGCAGATCATAGAAGCCTTCCTGCGCCCGCTGGAACTTGCGCAGGAGACCGGCGACCCGGGCTGGCAGCACTATCTTGCGCTCATCGCCTATATCAACAATTCCCCCTTCTGGGGGCCACGCATGATGTCGAAGCTGTTCGACGGCCTGGTAAGCGAATTCATAGCCGCTCTGCGCAAGGCGCTGCCTGACGCCCGGGACGAGGATATCTACTGGTGCTACCACAATCTCTCCGGTGCGCTGACCCTGACGCTGGCCCAGACCGGGCGCATCGACAAGCTGTCCAGCGGCAAATGCCGCTCCTCTGATTTCGAGGCCGCCTACAACCACATGATTCCTTTCGTTGCCGCGGGCTTCAGGCAGGTGTGCGGCAAGGGGACCTCCCCATGAGCGAACTCGCCTCGTTCTGGGCCGGCGGCTGGCCGGCTCTCCTGACCGTGGTCCTGGTCCTGGGCGGCGTGCAGGTGGCCAGGCTGGTGGCGCTGCGAGGCCCCCAGGGCATGAGCAGCATTCTGTTCCAGCTCGCCGTCTGGCTGATTGTCTCCGCGGGAATCATCGCCCTGGTCGTCGTGCTTCCCATCAGTGACGAGACCCAGGGGCAGGTGCTGAGCCTGATGGGCGTCCTGCTCTCCGCCATCATTGCCCTGGCTTCAACAACCTTCGTCGCCAACGCAATGGCCGGTGTCATGCTGCAGGTCACCCGCCCCTTTCGCCCCGGGGATTACATCCGGGTAAACGATCTGTTCGGCCGGGCGACCCGCCGCGCACTGCTCAATACCCAGATCCAGAGCGAAATGCGCGATCTGGTCACCGTGCCCAACCTGCTGCTGGTCTCCCAGCCTTTCACCGTGCTGCATCGGGAAGGCACCATCATTTCCGCCGATGTTTCCATCGGCTACGACGTGCCCTACACCCGGGTGCAGGAGCTGCTGCTGGTCGCCGGCGAAGAGGCCGGTCTCACGGAATCTTTCGTGCTGGTGCAGGAGTTACTGGACCATGCCGTGCTCTACCGGGCCTGCGGCTTCCTCGAAGAGGTCAAGCACCCGCTCACCGCGCGCTCCAACCTGCGGAAGAAGATTCTCGAGCAACTGCACGGCAACGGCGTGGAAATCGTCTCCCCCGGCTTCGTCTACCAGCGCCGGGTAGATGCCGGGCAAAGGGTCATTCCGGAACAGCCGGTGCTGGTCACCGGCACGAGCGAAGTGGAGACAGCGGCCCCCGAAGAGAAGATTTTCGATGAGGCCGAGGAAGCAGCGAGCCTGGAAGAGCTGCGACTGCACCGGGAGCAAATCCACCAAGACCTGAAGGCCGGTCGCGAGCAACTCAAGCAGGCCGGCCCCGAAGAGAAGGCCGCACTGGAAAGCCAGCTCACACAACTGGAGCGGCGGGAGGCCTGGCTGGTCGAGCGGATCGACAGCCAGAAAGAAAGCAAATCCTAAAGATCGACCTCGCGCTGGAAGTCCGCCTCTATCCGCTGCTGCAACTCGAAGCGGGTAACACCCTGTTCCCGCTGGCTGTCCCGCAGGCGCTGCTGATAGCGGTTGCGCCGATAGTGGGCCACCAGCCGCGGGAAGCGCTCCGGTTCCAGCTCGCCGGCGATCAGGGCCTCGATAAAAGCGATATCGATACCCACCCGGTAGGCGATGCGGCTGGGACGGATCCGGTGGGCATGGAATTCCGCCACGATGTGCATTTGCTGCTCGCGACTGTAGTCGCACTCCCGGGAATAGCCATAGGGCGGCGATGGTGTGCGGGGATCTTTCCTGGCTGGCGTATTTTTCATGGCGCTGTTGTAGCAGGAGAGAATCCCGTTGCCAAGCCAAAACCGGCGGAAGCCTCGACAACTCTCCCCCCAGTCTGCACTGGCTGGCCACAAAAGACCTGCGGCGCCAGTTAATTTCGGCCCGCGCGACTACTATACTTTCCAGGCAGGCAGAGTAAGTTCAGCACCCGGGCCGACAAGAGGATAACAACCATGAATGCACCGCCATCCATTCCGCTGTCAGCGGAAGCCGGGCAGCGCATGCTGCAGATACTGGAGGCCCAGCGCAAGGACTACCTGCGCGAAGGAGACGTTTCCGCCGCAACCCGCATCGATCGCATTGATCGCGGCATCGATGTACTGCTCAAGTACCAGGACAGGATTGTCGAGGCGCTAAACGCGGATTTCAGCTGCCGGGCGCGCCAGGTCAGCCTGCTGACCGATGTCGCCGCAGCAGTGACGCCGCTGAAGCACGCGCGCAAGCACCTGAAGAAATGGATGCGGCCCCGGCGCCGGCCCACCATGTTCCCGCTCAACCTGCTCGGCGGCCGTTCCCGCATCGAATACCAGCCGCTGGGCGTGGTCGGCGTGATTTCTCCCTGGAACTTCCCGGTCAACCTGACCTTCGGCCCGCTGGCGGGGATTCTTGCAGCCGGCAACCGGGCCCTGATCAAGCCCTCCGAGTTTACCCCCGCTACGTCGGCAATCATGGCGGAAATGGTGGCCGCGGCCTGGGACGAAAAGGAAGTCGCGATCTTCCCCGGCGGACCGGAAGTGGGGGAGGCCTTCTCCGCCCTGCCCTTCGACCACCTGCTCTTTACCGGCGCGACATCGGTTGCCCGCCACATCATGACGGCGGCCGCCCGCAACCTGGTGCCGGTGACCCTGGAACTGGGCGGCAAGTCCCCGGTGATCATCTCCCGCAGCGCGAACCTCGAGCAGAGCCTCGAGCGCATCATGCTGGGCAAGACCCTGAACGCCGGGCAGATCTGCCTGGCCCCGGACTACCTCATGGTACCCGAAGAAAAGCTGCAGGAGGTGATTGCCGCGGCGGAGAAAGCCGTTGCGGCGATGTACCCCCGTATCCTCGACAACCCAGAGTACACGGCGGTGGTGAATCAACGCCACTATGAACGCCTGACCGGCTACCTGAGGGAAGCCGAGGAGCGGGGCCTGAAGACCATTGCGATCAACCCGGCGAACGAGGACTTCAGCGCCCACCGGGACAGCCGGAAGATCCCGCCCACCCTGATCCCGCAACCCGCGGATGACCTCAAGTTAATGCAGGAAGAACTGTTCGGTCCCCTGCTGCCGATCCGGACCTACAGGGATTTCGGCGAAACCATCGAATACGTCAACGCCAACCCCAGGCCCCTGGCAGCCTATTACTTCGGCAATGACAAGACCGAGGAGGAAGCCGTGCTCAAGCGCACCACCTCGGGCGGCGCCTGCATCAACGACGTCATCATGCATGTCATGCAGGAAGAGCTGCCCTTTGGCGGGGTGGGACCCAGCGGCATGGGCGCCTACCACGGCGAGGCCGGATTCCGCACCTTCAGCCATGCCAAGTCCGTCTACCGGCAAGCGGGAATCAACGTCGGCAAGCTGGGCGGAATGCTCCCCCCCTACAGCAAGGCGACGGAGAAGACCATCAGCATGCAGGTCAGGAAATAATCTCCCGGGCACCGCGGCGGTACGATTACAGCTACTGCTTGTCGCCCTGATCGCCGCTGTCCTGCTACCATGGGCGGCTATGACCACAGCTGCCCGCTCACCGATTGTTATTGCCCACCGCGGGGCCAGCGGCTATGTGCCGGAACACACTCTGGCCGCCAAGGCCATGGCCCACGCCATGGGGGCGGATTTCATCGAGCAGGACGTGGTGCTGAGCCGCGACGGGGTGCCGGTCGTACTCCACGATATCTACCTGGAGTCCACCACGGACGTGGCCGCTCGCTTCCCCGACCGCGCCCGGCAGGACGGCCGCTATTACGCCATTGATTTCACTTTGGCCGAGATACGCAGCCTGCGGGTGCACGAGCGCACGGGGCCGGACGGCGCCGCCGCCTTCCCCTCCCGCTTTCCACTGGGACCCGGGCTGCAGGGCGTCCCCACGCTGGCCGAGGAGATCGATTTCATAGGCGGGCTGGACCGCAGCCGGAACCGCCGGACCGGGCTCTATATTGAACTCAAGGGGCCCAACTTCCACCGTCTGGAGGGCCACGATATCGCCGTCCGGGTGCTGGAAGTGCTGGTGGAGAAAGGCTATGACCAGCGCCGGGACCAGGTCTTCCTGCAGTGTTTCGATGACGCCACCCTGCGCTATCTGCGCCATACCCTGCGTACCCCGCTGCCGCTGATCCAACTGATCGCCGACAACAGCTGGGGCGAAGACAGCGAGGTGGATTACGATTTCCTGCAGACGCCCGCCGGCCTCGACGCGGTCGCCGCGTACGCCGATGGCATCGGTCCCTGGCTGATGCAGATCTATCGCGGCAAACGCGCCGACGGCAGCATAGAGCTCAGCGACCTGGTGGCACTGGCGCAGCAGCGCGGATTACAGGTACATCCCTACACCTTCCGCGCCGACGCGCTGCCGGCGGGTATCGACAACTTTGGGGAATTGCTCGATATTTTCTTCAACCAGGTCGGCGTCGACGGCCTGTTTACCGACTTTCCCGACCTCGCCAGGGATTTCTTGCTTCAGCACTTCGTCAACAGGACCGCATCGTGACACCCAGAGTCAACCGGCGCACCAAGATTGTAGCCACCATAGGCCCAGGCAGTGAATCCGAGGACATGATAGCCCGGCTCATCGCGGCGGGGGTCAACGTCTTCAGGCTCAACTTCAGCCACGGCTCCGCCGCCCAGCACGCCCAGGTCGCACAGCGCATCCGCAAGCAGGCCGCCGTTGCCGGGCGCTATATCGGCATCCTGGCCGACCTGCAGGGTCCGAAAATACGCATCGGCAGCTTTCGCAACGGTTCCGTGCGGCTGGAGAACGGCGACCGGTTCCGCCTCGACCTGGGGCTGGGGGAGGGCGAAGGGGATGCCCACGGAGTAGGGCTAGACTACCGGGAGCTGACCACCAGCGTGTATCGCGGCGACACCCTGCTGCTGGATGATGGCCGATTGCGGCTGCGGGTGGACGAGGTACAGGGCAACGCCGTGGACTGCACTGTTCTCGTCGGCGGCGTGCTCGGGTCCCGCAAGGGCATCAACCGCCTGGGGGGCGGGCTCGCTGCGCCGGCCCTGACCACCAAGGATATCGCCGACATCGACAGCCTTGCCGAAGTGCGCCCGGATTTTGTCGCCGTATCCTTTGTCTCCAGCGCCGAGGACATTTACCAGACCCGGGACCTGCTGCGGGCCCACCAGCTGGAGCCGGCCATCATCGCCAAGATTGAACGGGCGGAAGTCGTGGCGGACGATGTCACTTTGAACGGCATCATAAACGCCTCTTTTGGCATCATGGTCGCCCGGGGCGATCTCGGCGTGGAGGTCGGCGATGCGGAGCTGATCGGCTTGCAGAAGGACCTGATATCCCGCGCCCGCAAGATGGACCGGGTGGTGATCACCGCGACCCAGATGATGGAGTCGATGATCAACAGCGCCATGCCCACCCGGGCCGAGGTTTTCGACGTGGCCAATGCGGTACTCGACGGCACCGACGCGGTCATGCTGTCGGCGGAAACCGCGGTCGGCAACTACCCTGTCGAAGTGGTCGCCGCGATGGCGGACGCGGCCCTGGGGGCGGAACGCCATCCCGTTGCCCGCACTTCCCGCTACCGTCTCGACAAGCAGTTCGCAACCGCCCAGGAAACGATTGCCATGTCCGCAATCTACGCCGCCAACCACTACAAGACCGTGCGAGGGATCGCCTGCCTGACCGAATCCGGCACCACACCGCTGCTGATGTCGCGACTGAGCTCAGGGCTGCCTATTTTCGCCCTGAGCAACCGCAGCGAAACCCTGCAGCGCCTCTGCCTCTGTCGAGGCGTGGTGCCGCTGTTCTTCGACGCCAGCGTTTTTGACCAGGATTCTGTCGAGACCAGTGCGATCGAATTCCTCTGTGACGAGGGCCAGCTGCAGAAGGGCGATGCAGTTCTGCTGACCAAGGGCGCTGTCATGGGCAGGCCCGGCTCCACCAACATCATGAAGATACTGCCTGTTCCATGAGTGGCGCTACTGAACCGGGCGGACGCCTGGTGGCAGATATTGGCGGCACCAACACCCGTATTGCCCTGTTCGGAACCACTGGCGGCAGGCTACAGTTTGTAGGTCGCTACCTGAACCGCGAGTTTGGCGGGCTCGATGCCGTCATCGCCCGCTGGCTGGATGAGTATCCCGACGCCGGGCCCCGGGAGGCCTGTATCGCGGTCGCAGCGCCGCCCGATGGCGACACCGCCACCATGAGCAATTGCAGCTGGTCCTTCAGTGGACGCGAGCTCGCCGCGCGCTTTGGCTGGGATCGTGTCCGCCTGCTCAACGACTTCCAGGCCAATGCCTACGCCCTGCCCTGGCTGCAGCCGGACGACTGCCTCGAAATCCAAGCCGGTACTGGCCATTACCCGCGCCTTGCCGTGATGGGCCCTGGCACAGGGCTGGGCGGGGCGGTTCTGGATACCAGTCACCGGGATTACCTCGCCATAGCCTGCGAACCCGGACACATGGACCTGGCACCGGGCGGAGCAGAAGAGCTGGAGCTGTGGCGCGTATTGATGCGTGAGTATGGCCGCATCTACACGGAATTGCTGCTGTCCGGGCCCGGCCTGCAACGTCTACACCGGGCGCTGGCTCTAATGCACGGTGTCACTGCGGAGCCCCTGCGCAGCGAGGAGATCACCGCACGGGCTGTGGCGGGAACAGATGCGCTGAGCAGCGCAACCCTGCACCAGTTTTGCGCCCTGCTGGGGGCCGCGAGTGCCGATTTTGTCCTGGCCAGCGGCGCTTTCGGGGGTCTCCACCTGGCGGGAGGCATCCTGCCCACTTTCCCGGAATTCCTGCAGGCAAGTGAATTCCGGCGACGGTTTGCCGATCGCGGGCCGATGCAGACGCATCTGGAGCGGATGCCGGTGAGGCTTGTCACCCACGTAAACCTCGGCCTGCTGGGTGCCGGGCACGCGCCCCTGGCCTGAGACAGAAACGCGACAATCGGCTGCAAACGGGTAAAATTGCCCAAATTTTTTGTTCCCGCTGTAATCCCAGCAACTGGCGGCGGTGCTACACTTCCTGAAGCTGAGAAATCAGTGGTATTTATGCGCGTGGTCGAAGTTCCCTCAAGTTCCTCGGTACGTCGAACATAAATAGTGACTAAACCCCTGGGGCCCTGACGGGCTTTCCATTGCTATACAGGTAACACTTATGTCTACAGAAACCGGCACCGTTAAGTGGTTTAACGAGACCAAGGGATTCGGCTTTATCGAGCGCGAAAACGGCCCCGATGTATTTGTTCACTTCAGCGCCATCAAGGGCGAAGGGTTCAAGACACTGACTGACGGTCAAAAGGTACAGTTCACTGTCACCAATGGCCAGAAAGGCCCCCAGGCCGAGAACGTAACTCCTGTCTAAGGGGTCTCGTTCGGGGAAATAAAAAAAGGAGCACCGAGTGCTCCTTTTTTTTGCAGTAAACCAGGCCTCAGCCGCTTTCCAGCTGCCTCTGGCGCTCGATCTCGGAATCCATGTACTGGATCCACTGCTTGGCATACTGGGCTGAACGCTCGTCACGGCCGGCTGCCTGGAACGCTTCCCGGGCCTTGTCATACTGCTTGGTGTTGAAGTACGCCATACCGAGCACCAGTCGCGCCGAATCGGGGCGCCGCACTCCACCGCGCTGCAGACCGCGGTTGATCACCCTGATGGCGTCCTCATTGCGGTCGCCGTCCAGGTAGATGTTCCCCAGGCGGGCGTAAAGCTCACCGTCTTCGGCTTTTTTCGCCGCCTCTTCCATGGCCGGAATGGCCTTTTCGACCTCCTGTGCCTGGCGCCAGGCATTACCGAGAATCTCATAGTTGCGCGAGTTGCTCTCGATCGACTTGTTCTTGAGGCCCTTGTCCATCACCTTGGCGGCCTTGTAGGGCACTTCGGCGTTCAGGTACAGGTAGGCCATCGTGACCTGCTCGGAGCCCTTGTCCAGCATGTCCTGAACATAGGCGGTTTCCATGGCGGCGAGCTGCTCGCCATCCCGCTTCTGCTCACCGTACATGTGGGACAGCTGTACCCAGTACTGCTTGTCCGGGTAGTGCTTCAGCAGTTCTTCCAGTACCCGTACCGTATTGGTGACGTCGCCTTTTTCAAAATAGAGGAACCGGGCCAGGTTGTACCACTGCTCCTTGGGAGTCTTGTCTTTCTCCTGGTACAGGGAAATCGCTTTCTCCACATTGCTCAGCGCCTTGGTGTAGTCGTTCAGCTGGTAGTAGCCCTGCGCCAACAGGACATAGGCTTCCTCGTTGGGGTTCTCGGTCAGCTTGAACCAGTCCAGAAGGGCGTTGACGCCCCGCTGCCATTGCTCCTGCACAAAATACAGCTGGGCAATCGTATAGCGGGTATTGATCTCCATCGCCAGCGGGATATCGGGCTGCCGCGCGACGTTTTCGTAGGCCTGCAGGGCGGCGTTGTAGTCTTCACGGGTGTAGTGGATAAACGCATACAGATTGTAAACGTTGGCCAGCTCGTAGCTGTTCAGCTCGTTCTTGCCACCGGAGGCGAGCATCCCGTCCAGCACCCGGGATGCGGTGGACATATCCCCGGCTTCCGCAGCGGCCTGGGCCTCTGCCAGCTTTTCATACACGGCATTGCGCAGTGCCGGGGTACGGCGCGTTTCCCGCTGCTCCCCTTCCTGGGCCTGAGCCGAGGAGAAAGGGCGCATGCCGAGATCGGACTGGACCTGGGTAACGGCGATCTGGGCGACGGCCACCGGCAGCGCCAGGAGAGCTGCGCGCAGCCAGACACCGGAATCATGGAGTTTCATACGTACCAACCTTCCTAGTTTTCCAGCTCGTAGGTAAACAAGTTCTGCACACCCGCCACCTCGATAGGCTCGCCATCCACAACGCGGGGCCGATACTTGAATTTCTCCGCCGCCTTGATAGAGGCCGACTCAAACACACCCGAGGGCTGGCAATCGACCGCGCGCGGGTCACGAATTGATCCCGTACGGGTCACCGTGTATTCCACGATGCAGTATCCCGAGATGCCGCGAGTCTGGGCTCTCCGTGGATATACCGGTGCAACCTTCACAATCGGCAGGTACTCGCCGTCACCACTGATACCTGTCGCGCTGATGGACACATCCACGGAGGCCCGGGGCGCGGTGTTGACCACGTTCAGGTCCATGTCCATGTCCAGGTCAGGCGTGGGCAGATCCGGCGGCGGCTCTTCCGGATCTTCGACCTTCTCTGGCTTGGCCTGTTTGACGTTCACCTCGATTTCGTTCTCGGGGACGACGATATCCGCGATTTTCCGCGCCTCGATTTCCTGCTGCTCATACTCACGGTTAATGAGGCTGTGCATTATAAAAAACAGGCCTATCGCGACGGGAACCGCTACCAGTGCTCCGACCAGTACCCTCACAAAGCTACTGCCCATTTCGATTAAACCTCGTCATCCGTTGAAATACACGGCGGCGCTGTCAGCATGGGCCGCAATTCATCAATCAGCTGTTCCACCGCAAACGCCGGTGTCTCACGGTCCACCTGCACGACCACGTTGGCCTGGGGCGCCTCTTTCTTGGCCGCCTCCGCAAGGCGCATGGCCCGATCCAGGGACACCTTGTTCTTGTCGTAGTGGATTTCACCGCGACCGTCCACTGCAAAGATTATCGTGCCGCGCTCGCAGGCCTCGGTAGTGGTCGCCTGGGGCTTCATCAACTCAACCCCGGGTTCCTTGACGAACGAGGAGGTCACGATGAAGAAGATCAACATGATGAACACCACATCCAGCATGGGCGTCAGGTCGATGGTGCTTTCGTTACCGGCGGGCTTGCGCGCGGCACCTTGTCTCATGCTCATGGCTACTGCTTCCCTTCGCTGGCCCAGTTAACCGAGGGGGCACCCGCCTCGCGGGCGGCGTCGGCGACGTCGACGACGGCGCCGGCGCGGGCGCCTTTCTCGACCTTGATGGTCACGCCCTGCTCGGGATCGTTGGCCAGCAGACGCTGGATGTTGGCGCGGACTGCCCGCGTATCAACGCGACGGTTTTCCATCCAGATCTGGTTGTCACTGCGGATCTGGACCAGGATGCTGGTGGCATCACTGGGGTCGGACTTGGAACTGTCGGGCCGGTTGATCTCGACCCCGGCTTCCTTGATAAAGGACGCCACTACGATGAAGAAGATAAGCATGATGAACACGACGTCGAGCATCGGCGTCAGGTCGATTTCCGCTCCTTCCTCTTCGTTATGCTTTGCAAGTCTGCGCATCTGATATGTACCTTTGGACGTTCGCTCAGTGATCGGACGTCAAGTTATCCTGAAGGAATTCCTGTTCCCGTGCGGCAATACGGCTGATGTAGGTATTGGCAAACAGACCGGACAACGCAGCAACCATCCCGGCCATGGTGGGAATGGTTGAACGCTCAACCCCGCCCGCCATCGACTTGGCATCGCCGCCGCCGGTGACCGCCATCACGTTGAACACCTCGATCATCCCGGTCACCGTGCCCAGCAGACCGAGCAGCGGGCACAGGGCCACCATCGTGGTGATGATTGGCAAGTTGGCATTGATCGCTTCGCGGCTCTGGGAGAGCAGGCGCATGCGCACCTGCTTCGCGTTCCAGGACTTGCGTTCCGGACGGGCCTCCCAGGCCTTGATGACCTCAAAGACTTCCTTGCGCCAGGTAAAGGTGAAATACCACAGGCGCTCGAATATCAGCGTCCACATCACGAAGACGAGGATGGCGATGAGCCAGAGCACATCCCCGCCCTTGTCCATAAAGGCGAGAATGGCTTCGAATATACCTCCCATGGTCGAACCCCTGTCTACTTAGCGTTGGATTCGGAGTGTTCTGCCACGATACCGGTCGCCTGCTCATTGAGCACGTGGATGATGCGCTGGGCGCGGCCATTCACGATCGTGTGCAGGAGCACCGTGGGTATCGCAACCAACAGACCCAGAACCGTGGTCACCAGTGCGCTGGAGATACCGCCCGCCATGGCCTTCGGATCGCCGGCACCGAAAATGGTGATGGCCTGGAAGGTGATAATCATACCGGTTACGGTACCCAGCAGACCCATCAGCGGTGCGACCGCGGCAATGATCTTCAGCAGGGTTAGACCGGATTCCAGCCTCGGAGTTTCGCGCATGACGCCCTCGGCCATTTTCAGCTCCAGGGTCTCCGGATCCATGCTGGGGTTGTCCTCGTGGATTTTCAGCACGCGGCCCAGCGGGTTGTTGGTGCTGGCGGAGCTGCTCTTCAGCTGACTGCTAACCTTGGTGCTGACCACAGAGAGCACCAGCAGGCGGAAGATAGCGAGGATGAAACCAAACACGCCCACGGCGGTGATGGCATAACCCACGTAACCGCCCTGGTGCCAGCGCTCTTCCAGCGTCGGGCTGTCGATGATGGCGGCCAGGAATGAACCCCCGGTGGGGCCGGTGGGGTCGATACCGAACTGGTGCAAGCCGCTGTCGGCGTTGGCCAGGGACTCGGCCCAACCCGTGAAGCGACCTGCCGGCTGGCGAGGCAGCACACTCAGGGTGTCATTGTTGTAGGCGAGGTAGTTGCCATCGGTGTCGATCACGTTGAACGCGCCGACCCGAACCACTTCGCGCTCGGAGCGCTCGCCCGCTGCGCTGGCCACTTCGGTAGTGAACTTCACCACCTTGCCGGTCTCGGTGATTTCACGCAGCATTTCGTACCAGACGCGCTCGATTTCCTCGATCCGCGGCAGCTTGTCGGAGCTGCTCATCTTGTTGATCAGCTCGCGGAGGAAGTCGCCGCGATCAGGGTACTGCGCGGAAACCAGCGACACCTCAATGTTCGACGCGAGGTCGCCAGAGGCGGCCGTCAGGTGGCCGAACAGCTCGGTCAGGGAACCGAGGCGCTCACGCAACTGCTCCTGCTTGGCAGCAACCAGCAGCTCGTTCTCTTCAAACTTGTTCTCCAGGCGCGAAGACTCCTGCTCCTGGCGGGTCCGCTCACTTTCAGCTTCCCGCAGCAGCCGAGCCTGGTCCGCCTTGGCGGCGGCGAATTCCCTTTCGCGCTGGGCATTTTCGCGTGCTTCGGTAGCCTGACCCTGCTTGACCAGACCGAGCAGCTGATCGAGAGTGGCGGCCTCCTGCGCATTGACAGCACCAGACACGGCCAGCGCACCACCCAGCACCAGGGCCGGGAAAATCTTGTTAAGCGCTTTCATTAGTTAGCCTCCGGTGCAGCTACGGGCATGTTGAGAAGATCGATGGTGGCCTGGCGCTTGGCAATGCGGACGCCCTTGCGGATGTCGTTGGCATAGTCGCCAGAAGGCAGCGGATCCCAGCTCTTGGTCTCGTTGTTCCAGACGCCGCTTTCGTTGCCGTCGGTGGTCTGGTAGACCAGGGACAAACGACCGATGCGCAGGAAGTCCACGTCACGGATCACGCCGTTGATCTCGATTGAGTCGCTGTAGCTGTCGAAGCCGCGGCCATACTGAAGCTCAATGTTGTAGGCTTCCAGCACCTGGCGGAACTTCTCGGCCACTGTCAGATCGGAGCGATCGACGTTGCTGCGCAGGAAGGCGATACGCTCGCGACGCTCGTCGATATTGAAGGGCACATCCAGATTGACGAACTGCTCAAGGCTGTCAATCATGCGGATCACCAGCGGCGTCATCTGGCGCTGGATGACCGTCACTTCATTGATGGACTCCTCGATGTCCGCAATGCGGCGCATCTGGTTGTCTATCTGACGCTGCAAACGCGCGTTGTAGACCTTGAGGCCATCAACCTGCTTCATCACCGCCTTGTAGTCGGTCAGCAGGTCACGGGTTTCGTCCGCCAGGCGATCTATCTTCACCTGCGACTCACGGGCAGCCTTGTTGCGGGATTCCCCGACCTCCAGAATGGAGTCCAGGGTATTGGCTTGCACTGCTGCCGTGGCGCCCAGGAGGGTGCCAGTGGCTACCAGCGCAGCGATCAATACGTTCTTCAATCGATGCATAGTCATGGGAATTGTGCTTCCTATTTCCAACAAGAGTGATTCAGTGCTGAGACAGCGCGACTCGGTACTAGGTTATACGATACTACGTTAATCCGTGGAAATCTGTGTGCCGGTAAACCGAGGTGAAGAATTTAAACTCAATACCCCACCATTTTCAATCAATCCTCTGCAGAGCTCCCAGCATTTTCCAGAAACGTGTAGAAAGGTTACGGGGAAAAGCTGGAAAGATGGTAAAGGTAACACTTGTTAGCGTCAAGCAACTGTGCCGCTAGCCTTGCAGCCGCTCGTAAACCACAAAAGCGTAGGGATAGGGATTGTCGGGGGTTGCTGCGTGCTCTTCCCTGGCGATTTCCCGCCACTGGGCGAGGTTTAGCGGGGGAAACCAGGTATCGCCATCGACTGTGGCGTGAACTTCAGTAACGTAGAGACGGTCAGCCAGCGGCAGCGCAGCCTCGTAGACCTGTGCGCCACCAATCACCACCAGCTCCTCCGCGCCACTGTCCAGGGCCAGCGCCTGTGCGCAGCTCAGGGCCGACGCCAGGGAATCCGTCACCGTCACCCCGGCGGCCGACCACCCGCCACGGCGGGAAACCACGATGTTGGGGCGCCCGGGGAGCGGCCGGCCGATGGATTCAAACGTCTTGCGCCCCATGATCACCGGCTTGCCCAGGGTAGTGCGCTTGAAGTAGCGCAAATCCTCGGGCAGGTGCCAGGGCAGGCCATTGTCGCGGCCGATCACCCCGTTCGCAGCCATCGCCACCATCAGGGCGAGCCGGGCGGGCACCGCTAGACCGCCACCGGCGCAGCGATATGGGGGTGCGGATCGTAGTCGTGCAGGCGGAAGTCCTCGAACCGGTAGTCATAGATCGAACCCGGCCGGCGCAGTATTTCCAGCCGCGGCAGAGGCCGCGGCTCTCGGCCCAGCTGCTCGCGCACCTGCTCCAGGTGATTGCTGTAGATGTGGGAGTCGCCGGTACAGACGACGATCTCACCCGGTTCCAGGTCGCACTGTTGCGCCAGCATCAGGGTCAGCAGAGCGAGGCTGGCGGTGTTGTAAGGCAGGCCGAGGAAGGAATCGCTGGAGCGAATCAGCAGCTGGGAGGACAGCTTTCCCTGGGCGACGTAGAACTGATAGAGAAGATGACAGGGGGGCAAGGCCATGCGCCCCGCTCGCACATTGTCCTGCGGACTCAGCTTTTCGTCTGGCAGGAACTCGACGTTCCAGCCGTGAAACAGGATCCGCCGGCTGTCGGGGTTGTTGCGCAGGCAGTCGATCACATAGTCGATCTGGTTGATGCTGCCGCCGTCGCGGGTCGGCCAGGCGGTCCACTGGGCGCCATAGATAGGTCCCAGATCGCCCGTTTCGGTAGCCCATTCATCCCAGATGCTGACGCCGTTTTGCTTCAGCCAGCGCGTGTTGGTATCGCCACTCAGAAACCAGATCAGCTCGTTGACGATGCTCTTGAGGTGCAGTTTCTTGGTGGTCAGCAGCGGAAAGCCGTCCGCCAGGTCGTGGCGAAACTGGCGACCGAATACCGACAGGGTACCGGTCCCGGTGCGATCGCCCTTGGGGACGCCATGATCGAGTATGTCCTGCAGCAGGTCCAGATATTGGCGCATGTCAACGCAGCTCCTTGCCGGCTACCACCGGGTGACGAGAGGCCCACCACAGCAGGAACAGGCCCAGCGCCAGCATGGGCAGGCACAGGAGCTGGCCACGGGTGAGCCAGCCGAAAGCCTGGAAGCCGATGTGGGTGTCCGGCTCGCGAAAAAACTCCGCCAGGAAGCGCAGGCAACCATAGCCTGCGCAAAACAGCCCGCTGGCGGCCCAGGTCGGGCGCGGCCGGGCGGTGAACCAGAGCATGATGAAGAACAACAGCAGGCCCTCCAGGGCGAACTGGTACAACTGGGAGGGGTGGCGCGCGAGCTGCAATGGATCATTGGGAAATACCATCGCCCAGGGAACATCCGCGGGGCGGCCCCAGAGCTCCTGGCCGATGAAATTCCCCAGCCTGCCCAGCGCCAGCCCCATGGGGGTCAGCAGGGCGGCCAGGTCCAGCACTGAACCCAGGGCCAGGTTCCGGCTGCGGGCAAACCAGAACATGGCGATGATGACGCCGAGCAGGCCACCGTGGAATGACATCCCGCCCTGCCAGACCTGCAGCAACCAGAGCGGGTTCTCCAGCAGGCGGTCGCCGCCATAGAAGATCGCGTAGCCAATCCTCCCGCCCAGCACAACGCCCAGGGCGCTGAAAAAAATGAGATCGTCGATGTGCTCCCGGCGCAGCGGTACATCGGGCCGGGCACTGCGCCTGACACCCAGCCACCAGGCAAACGCGAGTCCCGCCAGGTAGGTGAGTCCATACCAGTGCACCTGAGCCGGTCCCAGCGAAAAGGCAACGGGATCTATATCGGGATAAGGCAGCATAATCTCCGGTCTTGAAGCAAAATCGCGCACAGCGGTGGCAATGCCTGTGCTGACGGTGGCGAGTCAGGGCCGCACATTATCCTGCACCACGGGCCGATTCACAATTACAGCGACAGCTGGCACGATGGCTCTCTGCTGCAAGGAGCACTGCGACGCGATGTGTCTGATTGTATTCGCCTGGAAAGTCAGGCCCGCCTTTCCCCTGGTGCTGGCCGCCAATCGCGACGAGTTCCACCGCCGCGCCACCGCGCCCTCCGGTTTCTG
This sequence comes from uncultured Haliea sp., assembly GCA_947258585.1. Taxonomy (GTDB): domain Bacteria; phylum Pseudomonadota; class Gammaproteobacteria; order Pseudomonadales; family Halieaceae; genus Haliea. The sequence goes on from CAMYIZ010000070.1 coordinate 192,807, forward strand.
GCCGGAGCATCCCGACCTGCTCGCCGGTCGCGACCTGGAGGCCGGCGGCACCTGGATGGGGGTCACCCGCCGGGGCCGGTTCGCGGCCATTACCAATTACCGCGACCCCGGCCGGACCCTGCCCGCGGCCCGGTCCCGGGGCGAGTTGCCGCTGGCATTCCTCACCGGGACCGAGGATCCCGCCGTGTTCCTGCAGGGGGTAGAGGAGCGCGCCGGTGACTACGCCGGCTTCAACCTGCTGGTGGGCGATACCGCCGGCCTCTGGTACTTCAGCAACAGCACCCGCGAGCACCGGCCACGAGCGCTGGCGCCGGGGGTTTACGGCCTGAGCAATGCGCAGCTCAACACCCCCTGGCCAAAACTGGCGCTGGCCAGGCAGCAGCTCGAACTGTTGCTTGACTCGCCCAGCCTGGACCACGAGGCACTGCGCCGGACGGTATCGGATCGCCGTCTCGCGGACGAAACCGACCTGCATCCGCTGGGTTTGCGGGAAACCATGGACCGGCAGCTGTCGGCACAATTTATCGTCTCGCCGGAGTATGGCACCCGGTCGACCACCAGTTTCTGGCTCCAGCACGATACGGCAGAGGGGAAGGTGACAGCCAGCTGGGAGGAACTCAGCTATGACCCGATGGGCCGCGAAACCCTTCGCAACAGCGCGACGTTCAGCTGCGCCGCCGGGCTTCAGTCCAGTGGCGCGTGAATGAACTGCTGCAGCCCGGTCTCGGCCACCAGGCGCTGCAGGCGCTGGAGCACCTCGCCGGAGTGCTCCAGCAGCTTCACTTCCTCCAGCAGATCGCAGGCATCGGCCCGGGTGATACTGCGCAGGGTTTTCTTCACTCTCGGCAGCGCAGTCGCATTCATGGACAGCACATCGTAGCCCATTGCCAGCAACAACACCGCTGCCAGCGGGTCTCCCGCCAGCTCGCCACAGATGCTGACCGGTTTACCCTCCGCGCGCCCGGCCTCGGCCACGGCGCAAAGGGCCTGCAGAACCGCGGGATGGAAGGAGTGGTAGAGATCCGCCACGCGCGCGTTGTTGCGATCCACCGCCAGCAGGTACTGGGTCAGGTCATTGCTGCCAACCGACAGGAAGTCCGCCCGCCGGGCCAGGGCGCGGGCCTGGTAGACCGCGGAAGGCACTTCCACCATCACCCCGATGGGCGGCAGCGGCACATCCGTACCCTCCTGCACGATCTCCCGGTAGCCCCGGTGAATCAGCCGCATCGCCTCTTCCAGCTCGGCGATATTGCTGATCATCGGCAGCAGGATACGCAGGTTGCCGAGGCCCGAGTTGGCCTTGATCATGGCCCGGACCTGGGCGAGGAAAATCTCCGGGTGATCGAGGGTAACGCGGATACCGCGCCAGCCCAGGAAGGGATTGTCCTCGGTGATCGGGAAGTAGGGCAGCGCCTTGTCGCCGCCGATGTCGAGGGTGCGCATCGTCACCGGCCTGGGGGCAAATGCCTCCAGCTGCTCGCGATAGATCTGGCGCTGCTCCTCTTCACTGGGAAAGCGTTCGCGCAGCAGAAAGGGGACTTCCGTGCGGTACAGGCCGACGCCCTCCGCGCCCTGCTCCAGCGAGCGGGTAACATCCGCCATCAGGCCGGTGTTCACCCACAGCGGCAAGCGGTGGCCGTCCAGGGTTTCGCAGGGCAGGTCGCGCAGGGACTCGAGGTCCCGGGACACGGCCTGGTCCTGGTCCGCCAGGTCCTGGAAGCGCGCCCGGACCTCCGGCAAAGGGTTGAGGTGCACGATACCGTTGTAGCCATCGATCACCACTTCGCGGTCCTGCAGCCGGGTATAGGGCAGGTCCACCGCGCCCATGACCGTCGGCACGCCCATCGCCCGGGCGAGGATGGCGACGTGTGAATTGCCGGAACCGCGCACCGAAATCAGCCCGGCCAGCCGCTCCCTGGGCACCTCGCCCAGGGCCGAGGCCGTCAGCTCCTCGCCCACCAGAATAGTCTGTTCCGGGTAGGACTTGAGCTCCTTTTGTGCCTCGTCCTGCAGGTAAGCCAGTACTCGCGTACCCAGATCCTTCACATCGACTGCGCGCTCTCGCAGGTAACTGTGCTCCATGCGTTCGAAATGACGGATATGCCTGATCATCACTTCGCTGAGGGCGCCCTGGGCCCACTGTCCAGCCTTGATCAGGCGGGCGACCTCACCGCCGATGGCGGAGTCGTCAAGGATTCCCAGGTAGACGTCGAACAGGGCGTGATCTTCCGGGTTCATCTCCCCGCGCAGGTTCTCGGACACCGCCTGGATATCGTTGCGCACGGCCGCCAACGCCGCCTTGAACGCGCGCAGCTCGGCACGCCGGTTGCCGGCCTGCTTGCGGGGCACCGCGTTGAGGTCCGCTACCGGGGACACCACCACCGCAGTGCCGATGGCGATTCCCGGCGCCCCGGCGATACCGTTGATCCGCGCCGGTCCACCCGCACCGCTGCGCAGCTCTTCCTGTACCGCTCCGGTAACCCGGGCGTGGGCAATAACCCCCGCCAGCTGCGCCGACATGGTGACCAGGAAGGCTTCTTCGCTTTCGTCGAACCGGCGTCGCTTGGCCTGCTGGATAACCAGCACCCCCAGCACATCGCGCTGGTGAATAATGGGGACGCCGAGGAAGGCGTGGAAGGACTCCTCACCCAGCCCCTTGAGCAGCTGGAAGCTGGGGTGACTCTCCGCATCCTCCAGGTTGACCGGCTCTTCGCGGCTGGCCACCAGGCCCACCAGCCCCTCCCCGGGGGCCAGGCTGGCCTCCCCCACCTGCAGTGGGTTCAAACCCTCGGTGGCACGAAACACCAGACGCCCGCTGTGCTCGTCGCGCATGTAGACACTGCAGACCTCGGTGCCCATCGCGTCGCGGACCCGCTTGACGATGATATTGAGGGCATCGTTGAGCCCTTCGGCGGCATTGACCTCCTGAACGATGTTGCGGAGTGTTTCCAGCATCATCGCCGCCATCAGGCACGCTCCCGGGTAATACGTGCCAGCGGTGGCGCCAGTTCCTTGAGGGCGCGGCGGTAAACCTCGCGCTTGAAGGCGACCACCTGGTTCAATGGATACCAGTAACTGACCCACTGCCAGTGGTCAAACTCGGGCTTGCTGTTGGCGTCCAGACAGACCGCGTCATCGTTGGCCCGGAGGTGGAGCAAAAACCATTTCTGCTTCTGGCCGATACAGAGCGGCTCCTCGCCCTTGCGAATAAAACGCCGGGGCAAGCGATAGCGCAGCCAGCCGCGGGTTGCAGCGACTACCCGCACCGCGTCCTCGACCAGCCCGACCTCCTCCTCCAACTCGCGGTAGAGAGCCTGCTCAGCGGACTCGCCCGGGTTGATCCCGCCCTGCGGAAACTGCCAGGCATCCCTGCCGCCTATTCGTCGCGCCCACAGCAACTGGCCGGCATCGTTCGCCAGCATGATGCCGACATTGGGCCTGAATCCATCCGAATCAATCACCGATGACTACCTTTTTATCAGGCGGGCTATTGTTCCACACTTTCCCGCCGCCGTGAAATTTACTCCGGGTACTCTCCACGCTACCATGAACGGCTGCCTGGAGACGCCATGACACTTGCCATATTCGACCTCGACAACACCCTGATCGGCGGCGACAGTGACCATCTGTGGGGGCAGTTCGTCTGTGAACAGTCCCTCGTGGACAGCGACTCCTTTGCCCGCGACAACGAGCGCTTCTACCGCGACTACCAGGCCGGGAGCCTGGACATCCAGGCCTACCTGCGCTTTGCGCTGGGCCCGCTCAAGGGGCGCTCACCGGAGGAGCTGGCGCCGCTACACCGCCAGTTCATGCGGGAAAAGATCGAGCCCATCATATTGCCGCAGGCACTGCGGCTGATCGACAGCCACCGGCGCCAGGGGCACCGGTTGCTGGTGATCACCGCGACCAACCACTTCATTACACGCCCCATCGTCGACGCGCTCGGCATTGCCGACCTGCTGGCCTGCGAGGCGGAAATCGACCAGGGTCGCTACACCGGGGAACCGGTCGGCATTCCCTCCTATCACAGCGGCAAGGTACTGCGCCTGCAGGCCTGGCTGCAACAGCAGCAACTGGATCTTGCGGGGAGCTGGTTCTACAGCGACTCCCACAACGACCTGCCCCTGCTGGAGCAGGTGGACTACGCCGTGGCGGTGGACCCGGACCCGACCCTGAAAGCCCGGGCCCTGGCAGCCAGCTGGCCGATCATATCCCTACGGGGTTGAGCCGGCGGACAAACACCGATTTGAGGTACTCGGTTTCCGGAATCATGGGGTGCACCGGGTGGTCGGGACCCTGCCCGCCCTGCTCCAGGACTCGCAGCTCGCAGCCACTGCGCCGGGCAGCACCCTGCAGCGCCGCCATCAGGTCTGCCCGGGCCAGATGCATGGAGCAGGAGCCGGATATCAGGACCCCGCCGGGGCGCAGCAAGCCCAGCCCCAGCTCATTGATGCGCTGGTAGGCCTTGATACCCTTCTTTATATCCTTGCGCCGCTGAATGAACGCCGGCGGATCAAGAATCACCAGGTCGAAGCTCTCGCCCTCGCGCTGAAGCGCCTGCAGGGTTTCCGCCGCCTGACCCTGCCGCACGTGTACCCTGTCCTCCACGCCATTCAGGTTGGCATTGGCCAGCACGCCCTCCAGGGCGGTCGCCGAGCTGTCCACGAAGTGCACTTCGCTGGCACCAAAGGCGGCGGCCTGGATACCCCAGCCACCGATATAGCTGTAGACATCCAGCACCCGCTGGCCCGGCGCGTAACTGGCGAGCCGCGCCCGGGCCATGCGATGGTCGTAGAACCAGCCGGTTTTCTGGCCCTGGAATACAGGCACCTGGAAGGACACGCCGTTTTCCCGCAGCGGCACCGACTGCGGCACCTCGCCGTAGACCACCTCGATCCGGTCCGGCAGGTTCTGCTCGCGGCGGCTGCGGCTGTCGGCGCGCAGCAGGATTCCCGCCGGCTCCAGCAGGGCCACCAGGGCCGCCACAATTTCGACTTCGTAGCGCTCAATACCGGCGTTGTGGAACTGTATCACCAGATAGTCGCCATAGCGGTCCACGACCAACCCGGGGATACCGTCGCTGTCGCCGTAGACCAGCCGGTAACAGCCGTCCGCCAGCAGCGCTTCGCGGCTGGCGAGGGCGCGCGCCGCGAGGCCCTGCAGCCAGGCTGCGTCGAGGGCGTGATCCCTGCCGGGAGCATACATCCTGGCACAGATCAGCGCCTGGGGCTCCATATAAGCCGAGCCCAGCAGACCGCCGTCAGCCCTGCGCACGGCGACCCTGTCCCCGGCGTTGAACGCCTGCAGCGGACTGCGCTGGACATCCACTTCATTGGAGTAGACCCAGAGATGCCCCGCCCCGACGCGGCGGTCAGCGCCGGGACGGAGAAAGAGGTCAGCGGTCACTCGTCGGCACAGTGCTCGGTGTAGTCCTCCGCACTCAGCAGGTTTTCCAGTTCGGCGGTATCATCGGGCTGGATCCGGAAGAACCAGCCGTCGTTGTAGGGGTCACCGTTGACCGTCTCGGGCTCATCTTCCAGGGCCTCGTTGATGGCAATGACCTCGCCGCTGACGGGGGCGTAGATATCGGAAGCTGCCTTCACGGACTCCACCACGCCGGCCTCGTCCCCGGCCGCCAGGCGGGCGCCAACTTCCGGAAGCTCGACGAAAACCACGTCGCCGAGCGCTTCCTGGGCATGATCGGAGATACCGATGGTCACCGTGCCGTCTTCCTCGAGTCGCGCCCACTCATGGCTGCTGGCGTATTTCAGTTCACTGGGGGTCTGGCTCATGGTACATCCTCTCGTTCAGAATCCGGCGGCCGCCGTGATGGGCAATGCCGCACATTCTAACGGCAGGACCATGAAAAACAATCAGCGCCCGCGAGGCCCCGCGGACAGCTGCGATCAGTCGTGGGTGGCGACGCCCATGGCCTTTTCCATCAGGCGCTGCTTCAGCGGACGGGCGCGGTCCACGCCACGCATACCCGCGTTGCGCAGCCAGCGCAGCGGCAGTGCGGGCTGCTCAAACAGGCGTTTGAAACCGTCCATGGCCACCATCATTGCCAGGTTCTCACCCTTGCGCCGACGTTGATAGCGCTTCAGAACCGCCGGGCTACCCGGAGCCTCTCCCCGCTGCCACGCGCGCAGCAGCTCTTCCGCCAGGACCGCAACATCCTGCAGACCCAAGTTGATCCCCTGGCCGGCCAGGGGGTGAATGGTGTGCGCCGCATCGGCCACCAGCGCCACGCCCGGCTTTATATAGTCGACGGCGTGACGCTGGCGGAGCGGGAAGGCATGGCGGCGGGAGCAGGCCAGCACCCGGCCGAGACGCTCCTCGAAGGCGCGCCCGAGGGCCTGGCAAAACTCGGTCGTTTCCAGGCCCATCAGCGCCTCCACCCGCGCCGAATCCACGGACCAGACCAGTGAGCAGCAATGCCTCCGGGCGCCACCCGGCAGGGGCAGGAGTGCCAGTGGCCCGGTGCTGAGGAACCGTTGCCAGGCGGTAGCCTGGTGATCGTGCTCAAGCTGCACAGTGGCGACGATGGCGTGGTGGCCGTAGTCCCACTCACGGGTGCGAAACTCCAGCAGTTCCCGCACCCTGGAGTTGGCGCCATCCGCGGCCACCAGCAGCCCTGCCTGCAACCGGCTCCCGGACTCCAGCTCCAGCAGCATCTCGCCCGCGGCATCGCGGCTGCAGGCGCGCAAGCGCTCCGGCGCGAGCAGGCGCACATCGGCGCAGGCCTGCAGCCGGGCGAACAGCGAGCGCACCAGGGCCCGGTTCTCCACGATGTGGCCGAGAGCGCTGGCACCCACGTCGCTGCAGTCGAATTCGATCGCGCCGGTACCGTCCGCATCCCACACCGTCATGTGCCGGTAGGCGCAGCTGCGGTAATCCTCGATACCCTGCCAGGCACCCCACTGCGCCAGCAGGGCCCGCGAGCGGGGATTCAACGCGACCACCCGCGGGTCGAAGTCCTCCAGCTCCAGCCCCGCAGGCAGCTGCCCGCCATCCGGGGGCTGAGCTTCGATCAACACCACCGAGAGGCCCTGCCCGGAAAGGGCCAGCGCCAGGGCGCTGCCGGCGATCCCGGCGCCGACGATCGCCACGTCACAGCGCGGCGACTCAGCCACGTAGAGCCTCCAGGCCAGCGGCATGCTCGACGAAGGCACGTTTCAGTGGCGCCGCCCAATCCAGCCCGGACAGCGCGAGATCACGGGCCAGCGCCAGCATCGGGTCAGCGTGCATGAACAGGGCCGGCAACCGGTCGCTGAACTGGATGGTTCGGCGCTGATCCGCGCGCTGTTGCTCCCGGTATCGCTGCAGCACCGACAGCGCGCCGGGGCTCTCCCCGGCAGCCGCCGCGGATGCCAGCACCCGACCCAGGGCGGCGATGTCACGCAGGGCCAGGTTGAAGCCCTGCCCGGCTACGGGATGAAGGGCGTGAGCGGCATTGCCCATGACCACCACACCCGAGCGCACCTGCTCTTCGCAATGCCTCAGGGCCAGGGGGTAGCTCTGGCGCGACCCCACCTGCAGCAGGCGCCCGAGGCGATAGCCAAACCGTTGCTGCAAGGCCGCCAGGAACTCGCGGTCGGCGCAGGCCAGCAGCTGTTCCGCCCGCTCCGGGGGCAGCGTCCAGACCAGGGCGCTGCGGTTGCCCGCGCCCGCGGCCGGCAGCAGTGGCAGCAGGGCCAGTGGCCCTTCATCGGTGAACCGCTCGAAGGCACAGCCCGCATGCGGCTGTGCGGTGGCAACGTTGCAGATCAGGGCGTGCTGGCGGTAGGGCTTTTCGCTGCTGCTGACACCGAGACGCTGGCGCAGGCCCGAGTCGGCGCCATCGGCGACCACCAGCAAGGCGGCCTGGACACGCGAGGGGGCGGCTCCGTCCAGCGCCAACTCAACGCCGCCGCTGACCGGTGTGGCGGCGACCACTTTTGCCGGGTTCAGCAGTTCCACCCGACCCTGCTCGCGCAGGGCGTGCAGCAGGGCCTGGCCCAGCCAGGGGTTTTCAACCACATGGCCCAGCGCCTGCCAGCCATAGTCCGCTGCCCGCAGCAGGGTACTGCCAAAATGGCCGCGGCTGGAGACGTGAATGGTGGTAATCGGGCACAGCCAACGCTGCAGCGCCGGCCACAGCCCCATGTCCCGGTAAATCAGCTGGGAGCCGTAGCCCAGCGCGGTAGAGCGGGCGTCGAATGAAGGGTGGTAATCCGGGACCCGGTCAGCCGGCGGCGGCAGGGCAAAGCCTTCCACCAGGGTGATGCGAGTCGCTGCCGGGAGCACCCGGCCCAGCTCCAGTGCCAGGCTGATACCCACCATGCCGCCGCCCGCAATCACAATGTCCCGCTGCTCCGCCATGAGTTCAGCCCGCCGCCATCAACGCTTCAATCGCCTCGGGCTGGCGCGGCACCCCGTCGGTCAGGACCCGGCAGCCCGACTCTGTCACCACGACATCATCCTCGATTCTCACTCCGATCCCGCGCCAGCGCGGCGCCACCCGGGTATTGCCAGGGGCGATGTAGATACCCGGCTCCACCGTCAGTACCATGCCCGCTTCCAGTTGCCGCCACTCCCCGGCGACCCGGTAGTCACCCACATCGTGGACATCGAGGCCCAGCCAGTGGCCGGCTCGATGCATGTAGAATTCCTTGTAGGCTTCGGCGGCGATCAGTTCCTGCACATCGCCCTGCAGCAAGCCGAGATCACGCAGGCCGCGCGTGATGACATCCACCGTCGCCTCATGGGGCGCGTTCCAGTGATTGCCCGGACGCACCGCCTCAATGGCCGCCTGCTGCGCTTCCAGCACCAGTGAATAGATGGCCCGCTGCTGGCGATTGAAGTGCCCACCCACCGGGAAGGTACGCGTCACGTCGGCGGCGTAACCCTGGTATTCACAACCCGCATCGATCAGCACCAGGTCTCCCTTGCGCAACGCCCTGCCATTCCCCGTGTAGTGCAGGATACAACTGTTGGGTCCGCTGCCGACGATACAGGGATAGGCGGGGTGGCGGGCACCACCGGTGGCAAATTCGTGCAGCAACTCGGCCTCCAACTGGTACTCGAAGACCCCGGGGCGGGCGTGGCGCATGGCACGGCAGTGCGCCCGGGCGGTGATCTCCCCGGCGCGGGCCAGCAGCCGCAACTCAGCCGCGCTCTTCTTCAGCCGCAGGTCGTGCAGCATGTGATCGAGATCGGTAAATTCCCCCGGGGGCACTGCTCCGCTGGACTCCTTGCTGCGAATCAGGTTGACCCACGCCATGATCCGGCGGTCGAAGTCGGCGCTGCGTCCCATGGAGTAATAGACCCGATCACGACCCTCGATCAGGCCCGGCAGGATGTCATCGATGTCGCCAATCGGAAATGCGTCGTCGGCGCCGTACTCGGCGCATGCGCCCTCGGGGCCGGCGCGATAGCCGTGCCAGAGCTCCAGCTTCGGATCACGCTCGCGACAGAACAGGACAAACTCGCCGTGCCCGCGACCGGGCACCAGCACCAGCACCGCATCCGGCTCGGGGAAGCCGCAGAGATAATGGAAGTCGCTGTCCTGGCGAAACGGATACTCCGTGTCCCTGCTGCGCATCTGCTCCCTGGCGGCGGGTACAATCGCAATGCTGTTGGGCTCCATCAGCGCCATCAGGCGCTGTCGACGCCGCTCGAACTCACTCTTGCTGATTTTCACCAAAATTCAGGGCTCCCCTTCCGCCGGCTGCCGGGCACGCCACTAGTGCAGGGGATCTGCTCCCCGGATCGCCTTGTCCCGCTCTTCGCCCCGGGCCCGACTATCGAGGAACACATTGACGGCGGCAACGCGCATGTACTCAACCAGCTCGGCATAGCTGTTCTCGGCATCCTCGTCATCCTCCTGCTGGGCCTCCGCATCCGCCTGCGCCATGGCGGCAAAATCGCGCAAAATCTCGGTGCTGTCACCGGGGAGCGTCTCGGCGCCGGTACCGGACATGGCAATCGCCCGGGCAAAGCCGGCAAGAAAGCCCTGGCACCAGTGCGCCAGGCACTGGGTTCGCACCGCAAGCTCATGGCTGTCATCCGGAAGCAGTGGACAGAAGTCAAACAGGTCCTCGCCCAGGGCTTCGCCACTGAGCGTGTACAACTGCATGACCTCATCGGCCAGGTCACCATGCAGGTCCAGCTCCAGCGCCTGGTTGACCGCAGCAAGTCCTGCGCCGGGATCTTCACCGTGCCCCGCCGCCAACAGGCCCACCAGGCAACCGTGCAGCTCCGACGGCGACAGGGCTACACCCTGCTCCAGCAATTGATCGGCCACTTCATCAAAAACAAACAGATCCGTTTCACCCGGCAACCTGTCAAACATCCACGAAACCCCCGGAGCCGCCGCCGCACCTCTACCGAAAACTGCGAAAAGGCGGGCAGGCTATTGAAATACCATAACTTTTACTGCGTTGACCTGTTCCACAGGCAGCTCTATAGTAAGCCCTATATTCACACAGCCCAAGTACAGCGTCATGGCAGATACCCCGCTTCAGGCACTGGAGTCGAAAATAGACGAATTGATAGCCCTGTGCCGGGATCTCAATCGTGAAAACCAAAGGCTGAAAGTCGAAAACGACAACTGGCGCCACGAGCGGGAGGACCTTGTCAGCAAGAACGAGCTGGCGCGGTCCAAGGTTGAAGCCATGATAGCCCGACTGCGGTCAATGGAGTAATGCTGGTGAATCCTGTCAACACCGTTTCCGTACATATTCTCGACAAGGAATACCAGGTCGCCTGCCCGGAAGAGCAGCAGGCCGAGCTGATTGTGTCGGCCCGCTATCTCGACCGGCAGATGCGCGCCATCCGCGACAGTGGCAAGGTTATCGGGCTGGAGCGGATCGCCGTGATGGCGGCACTGAACATCAGCCACGAACTCCTGAAAGCCTCTGACCAGGGCGGCGGCTCGGCGTCGGCTGCGGGCCCGGACAACCAGGCTGTCCAGGGCCTGCAACGCAAAATCGACCAGGCCATGTACCAGCTGCGGCAGCTGGAGATCAACTGAGAAACCCAAGCCCGGCCCGGTATCGTGTATAATCAGCCCCGGATCCCTGGCATAGACGCCAGGCAGACAGTCCTCGAGCCGATAAGTCTGTACCCGGAGGGTCCTCGTCGCTGTTGGTGTGCATGTCCGGCCCGTTCCGGAAAGCCTGAAACAGTGCAGGAACCTCCTCCTTGAACCGTCGGGTTCAGGGCAACTCTGCCAACGCTATGCCGGGAATCCATCTTTTTCATGAGCCCTGAGCACCAGGCCAAGCCAGCCCTCCGCCAGCAATTGCGCGGGCGCCGGCAGGCCCTCGGGGCCGCGTTCAGGGCACAGGCGGCGACCGCCGCCGCCGCATTGGCCCCGGGCCTGCCGGGCTGGGTGACCGCTCGCCACATCGCCCTCTACTGGCCCGGCGACGGCGAGCTGGATCCGCTGCCACTGGCCCATGCCTGTCGCCAACAAGCCCGCATACTCTACCTGCCCGCCCTCGCCGGCGGAAATCGCCTGACGTTCCGCCGCTGGGGCCGGGCCACAGCCCTCATCCCGAACCGGTTCGGTATTCCCGAGCCCGCTGCGGACACCCCGCAGCGCGATGCGGCCGCCCTGGACATCGTCTTCCTGCCCCTGGTTGGCTGGCGCCGGGACGGCTATCGGCTGGGGATGGGAGGCGGCTTTTACGACCGCACGCTGGACGCCGTGGACGGTCCGTTGCGGGTAGGGCTGGGCTTCGATTGCCAGGAGATTGTCGGAGGCCCCGCAGCGGAGGCCTGGGATGTGGGACTGGATTATGTTTTAACAGAAACCGCGCTGCACCGCTGCGGGGAGGCGGGAGCAGGGTAAGGTGCGGGCCTGACCGGCCGCGCGTTACTCGGAAATAATGACCCCGGCCTGCAACTCGGACGCGGGCGCGGCCACGGTATCGCTGGCCGCCAGGGGCAACAGCATGGTAACGAGTACGCCAACGCCAAAGGCAGCGATGAGGACGAGAATAAAATCCGGCTTACTGTTCACGGCAACCCTCTCACACAATCCTGTCAAAACGATTTTTTTGGCATTATTTCACAAACGGGGACCGAGTGTAGCCCAGCGATTTCCAAAATGAAACCCTTAACCCGGGACGCTGGGTCGTTTTTGCGGCGCAGAAGCGGCCGCCTACCCCATTTGGGGCTGCCGCAAATACAGTTGATAGGCGCGATTACCGGTTTCTTCCCAAAAGGGGTAACCCACCGCTTCCAACACTGCGCGGAAATCACGCCGCTCGGCCCTGGGGACCTGCACGCCGAGCAGGATGCGGCCATAGGCCGCGCCGTGATTGCGATAGTGGAACATGGAGATGTTCCAGCGCTGGCCCAGCCCGGACAGGAACTTGAGCAGTGCTCCCGGACGCTCGGGGAATTCAACCCGGTACACCACTTCGTTTTCCAGGTGCGCCGGAGCCCTGCCGCCGACCATATAGCGGATATGCAGTTTAGCCATCTCGTTTTCGGTCATATCCTCGGTGGCATAGCCCTGCTGCTGCAGATCCGTGAGCAATTCTGTCAGGTCATCGCCTCCCGGCACCACTGACAGGCCGAGAAAGACCAGCGCGGCGCCCGGGTCCGAATAGCGGTAGTTGAACTCGGTGATATTGCGGCGTCCCAGGGCGCCGCAAAAAGACCGGAAGCTGCCGGGGCGTTCGGGGATGGTGACGCTGATAACCGCCTCCCGATGTTCGCCGATCTCGGTCCGCTCGGAGATATAGCGCAGGCGATCGAAGTTGGTATTGGCGCCACTGACGATGGCCAGCAAATCCTGGTCCTTGACCCCGGTGCGCTCCACATATTTTTTCAGGCCGGCCAGGGCCAGGGCACCCGCAGGCTCGGCGATGCCGCGGGTGTCCTCGAAGATATCCTTGATGGCGGCGCAAATTTCATCGGTACTCGCCGTCACGACTTCGTCCACCGTATCGCGGATCACCCGGAAGGTCTCCTTGCCGATCTGGGCCACGGCACAGCCATCCGCAAACAGGCCCACTTCAGGCAGGATCGCCCGGCGGCCTTTCTGCAGCGCCAGTTGCAGGCAGGCGGCGTCCTCGGGCTCGACCCCGACCAGGCGGGTTTCCGGCCACACGTACTTGATATAGGCCGCGACCCCGGCGAGCAGGCCACCGCCGCCCACCGGCACAAAGATGGCGTCCAGCGGCCGCTGCATCTGGCGCACGATTTCCATGCCCACCGTGCCCTGGCCGGCGATCACATCCGGGTCATCGAACGGGTGCACATAGACCATGGATTTCTCGGTCACCAGTTTCTGCGCGTACACCGACGCCTCGTCGAAGGAGTCACCGTGCAGGACCACCCGGGCACCCCGGTTGCGCACGGCATCCACCTTGATCTGGGGAGTGGTCCGGGGCATCACTATGATGGCCTTGACTCCCATGTGCTGGGCCGCCATGGCCAGGCCCTGGGCGTGATTGCCCGCCGAGGCCGCAACCACCCCACAGGCCAGCTGCTCCGGGGAGAGTTTCTGCATCTTGTTGTAGGCGCCGCGCAGCTTGAAGGAGAACACCGGCTGCAGGTCTTCGCGCTTGAACAGGACCCGGTTGCCCAGCCTGCGGGACATCAGCATCGCCTCGTCCACCGGTGTCTCCCGCGCCACGTCGTAGACGCGGGCGTCGAGTATGCGCTTGATATAGGACTTGGGCATGGGTACTGCTATCCACAATGAAACCAGCGCACCATGGTAATGGAGCCGGCGGGTATTTTCAGCTCCGATACCGCGTTCCGGGGAGGTATTTTTCGTGTACTGGCCCTGCCCGTCTCTTTATACTGCCGCCCACAATGGCAATGGCGGGAGCAGCAGGCAATGACCCAGGACGAGCTGAAACAGGCGGTCGCAACCGCGGCACTGGACTACATCCGGCCCCATCTGGAGAGCGATACCGTACTGGGTATCGGCACCGGTTCCACCGCCAACCTGTTCATTGACAGCCTCGCCGCCCTGCGCGGCCAGGTGAACGCGACGGTGGCCAGCTCCGACGCCTCCGCTGAACGCCTGCGCCAACATGGCATTCCGGTATACGACCTGAATACGGTCGACCAGGTCGATTTCTATATCGATGGCGCCGATGAGAGCAATGCGGCGCTGCAGCTGATCAAGGGCGGCGGCGCCGCCCTGACCCGGGAAAAAATCGTCGCCGCAGTTGCCCGCACCTTCATCTGCATCGCCGACGAGAGCAAGCTGGTCCACACCCTGGGGGCATTTCCCCTGCCGGTGGAGGTGATCCCCATGGCCCGCAGCCACGTCGCGCGGGAACTGGTAAAACTGGGAGGTGACCCTGTCTACCGGGAGGGAGTAATCACCGACAACGGCAATATCATTCTCGATGTCCACAATTTTTCCATCGCCCAGCCGCTGGCGACGGAAGCAAAGATCAACAACATCGCCGGTGTGGTCAGCAACGGCCTGTTTGCCCTGCGGCCGGCGGATGTGCTGCTGCTGGGCACCGCCCAGGGGGTAAAGACGCTGCGGGCGTCCTGAGCGGAGCTAGAGATCGAAGATCTTCCCGGGGTTCATGATCCCCCGGGGATCAAAGACCTGCTTGATCTGCCGCATGATCGCGATCTCTGCCGCGGACCGGGTATAGTGCAGATAGTCTTTCTTCAACAACCCCACTCCGTGTTCCGCTGAAACGCTACCCTCGTAGCGCTGCACGATCTCGAATACCCAGCGGCTGACCTCACCGCAGCGCTGCTGGAATTCCGCCATCGGCAGGGCGTCGGGCTTGAGCACATTGAGGTGCACATTGCCGTCACCGATATGGCCGAACCAGATGATCTCGAAGTCCGGATAGGCACTGGAGACCACCGCGTCCACCTCCGCCAGGAAGTCCGGCACCCGGGCGATGGTGGTGCTGATGTCGTTCTTGTAGGGAGTCCAGCGCGAGATGGTCTCCGAGATATCCTCCCGCAGACGCCACAGCGACTGGGCCTGCGCCACGCTCTGGCTCACCACCCCGTCGACCACCCAGCCCTGCTCCACACAGTGTTCAAACAGGGACATGGCCTGCTCCATGTCCGCCGCCGTATTCTGCTCGAACTCCAGCAGGGCGTAGAATTCCGCCCGGGTTTCGAAAGGGCGTTGCAGGCCCTGGTGGGCGACGACCTTCTGCAGCGCCAGCTCGGAAAAGAACTCGAAGGCCTGCAGGTCCATGACCCCCTGGTAGGCCTCCAGCACCCGCATCACGGCGGTCATGTCCGTCACCCCCAGCACCAGCACTGCGAGGTCCTTCGGCGGCCGCCCCAGCTGCATGGTGGCTTCGACCACGATGCCCAGGGTGCCCTCGGCGCCGATCACCAGCTGCCGCAGGTCGTAGCCGGCATTGTTCTTGACCAGGCCCCGGTTCAGGTCCAGCAATTCACCGGTGCCGGTCACCACCTTCAGCCCCGCCACCCAGTCCCGGGTCATGCCGTGCCGGATCACCTTGATGCCGCCGGCATTGGTGGAAATATTGCCGCCAATCTGGCTGGAACCGCTGGAGGCAAAATCCACCGGATAAAACAGGCCCTGCTCCTCCGCAAACGCCTGCAGCTGGGCCGTGATCACCCCGGCACCACAGCGCACCGTGCGATCGATGGGGTTGAAGTCAGCGATGCGGTTGAGCCGGTCCAGGGCGACGACAATCTCGCCGTTACAGGCCACCGCGCCGGCACTGAGCCCGGTACGCCCGCCGGAGGGCACCAGCGCCAGCCGGTGCTCCATGGCCAGCCGGACCAGCGCCTGAACCTCCGCGATGTCGCCCGGCAGGACAACCGCGGCGGGCGCCGGAGTGTGGACCCGGGTCCAGTCGCGGCCGTAATGGGCACATGCCTCGGCGTCGGTGAGGACGCGGTCGGTGCCAATACAGGCCTGCAGTGCAGACAGAATATCGGGGCTGATCGGGGTCACTCGGGGGCTCCTTGGCGGGCGGTATCAGGGGACTCAAAACGGGCGCCGTATGTTAGCATACGCGCCCTCTAATCTTCCTGCCCACAGTGCATAGCCCCGGGAGCACCACCGCTTATGGCGCCCAAGTCGCTTGAGAAAAGCAAGATCAAGTTCCTCCTGCTGGAAGGGGTACACCCCTCGGCAGTCGAGACCCTCCGCAATGCCGGCTACGAAAACATTGAGCTGCACCAGAAAGCGCTGGCACCGGAGGACTTGAAGGCCGCCATCGCCAATGCCCACTTCGTCGGCATCCGCTCCCGTACCCAGCTCACCGAGGAAGTTTTCGCGGCCGCCCGCAAGCTGGTCGCGGTGGGCTGCTTCTGTATCGGCACCAACCAGGTCGACCTCAGCGCCGCGACCCGGCGCGGAATCGCCGTATTCAATGCACCGTTCAGCAATACCCGCAGCGTGGCGGAGCTGGTGATTGCGGAGGCCATCCTGCTGCTGCGCGGTGTCGCCGCGAAAAACGCCGCGGCCCACCGGGGCGAGTGGCAGAAGACCGCGGTCAATTCCTATGAGATCCGCGGCAAGCGCCTGGGCATCATCGGCTACGGCAACATCGGCATGCAACTGGGCGTGATCGCCGAGGGCCTGGGCATGCAGGTGCAGTTCTACGACGTGGTCAGCAAGCTGCCCCTGGGCAACGCCCGCCAGCTGCCGAACCTGGAACAGCTGCTGGCCCAGTCCGACGTGGTCAGCCTGCACGTGCCGGAGACCCGCACCACCCGCAACATGATCGGCGCGACACAGCTGGCGCAGATGCCCGGGGGCAGCATCCTCATCAATGCCTCCCGGGGCACGGTGGTGGATATAGACGCTCTCGCCGGCAGCCTCGCCAGCGGCCACCTGGGTGGAGCGGCCATCGATGTATTCCCGGTCGAGCCGCGCTCCAACGACGACGAGTTCATCTCGCCCCTGCGGGCCTTCGACAATACCTTCCTGACCCCTCATATCGGCGGCAGCACCGTGGAGGCCCAGGCCAATATCGGGGTGGAAGTGGCGGAAAAGCTGGCCCGCTACAGCGACAACGGCACCAGCACCTCCTCGGTCAACTTCCCCGAGGTGGCGCTGCCGGAGCACGAGGGCAGCCACCGCCTGCTGCATATCCACCACAATGTGCCGGGCGTCATGAGCGCCATCAACCGGGTATTCTCCGAGAACAATGTCAACGTCTCGGCCCAGTTCCTGCAGACCAACGATGCTGTCGGCTATGTGGTCATCGATGTCGACGCCGAGTACTCGGACGTGGCCCTGGAAAAACTGGCCAGCATAGACGGTACAATCCGCAGTCGCGTACTATTCTGACATTCGGGCGCCCCGGGGAGGGCGCGTTTTCCATCGCAACGAGGGTTGAACTATTACCTTGGCGGCGAATACCAAGAACCAGTTTCTGGCCCAGCTGGTCGCGACACATGGCAGCGCCCTGGAGCGCTACCTTGCACGCAAGCTGGACAGCCCGGAGGACGCCGCGGAGGTCGCGCAGGAGGCGTTTCTGCGCCTGCACCGCCTGGAGGCCCCGGAAACCCTGGACAACGCCAGGGCTTTCCTGTTCCAGGTCGCTACCAACCTGGCCCTGGATCAACTGCGGCGGCGCAAGCTCCACCTCCAGTTTGTCAGTGGCGAGCGCAACCAGGCCGCTGACAGCGGGCCACGGGATGTCAACGCCAGCGGCGCATCGCCGGAACATATCCTGGGCGCGAGACAGAAGCTGGCGCTGATTTTTGCCGCGGTCGAGGAACTGCCGGCCAACGTTCGCCAGGCCTTTTTACTGCATCGGCGCAACGGGCTCTCCTACGGGGAAATCGCCGAGGCCATGCAGGTTTCCGAGTCCAGTGTGGAAAAATATATCCTCCAGGCCCTGCAGCACTGCCGCAAGCGCCTGGCGTCGCTGTACCCACCGGAGGATGGCGGCTGAGAACCGCGTAAATATTTACTTGAGGGAACTTCGAACTTTCTCGTTACACTAATAGCTATAAGACAGGGATGGGTCCGTTGCGGATTGTCAACACTGCGCTAGCTTGACATACCGCAATTGGCCGGGGATGAGATGAACGAAACCTTTACACGACAGTTCGAGCGGGATTGCGACGCGGCCATGGGCTGGATCGCCCGGTTTCGCGGTGACGATGCCGGCGAAGAGGACCACCGCGAATTCGCCCTGTGGCTGGCTGCCGATGCCAGCCACCGACAGGCCATGGACCTGATGCTGGAACTGTGGGACGACCTCGGCAGTGTTCGCCACCTGCCGTTCGAGGAGCCCCTGTCCGCAGCGCCGCGCAGCTCGCGGCGGCAGTGGCTGGCAGGCGCTGCCGCCCTGGCGGCGGGCCTCGTGCTGGCGTTAATCGTGCTGCCAATCAACGACGATCGGGTCTATTCGCAGCAGTTCCAGACAGCGCAGGGAGAAAGAGCGACCTTTACTCTAAACGACGATTCCCAAATCACGCTCAATACCGCCAGCCGGGTAGAAGTGGAATTCAGTGGTTCCGGGCGCCAGGTTGCACTGGTTCGTGGCGAGGCCTACTTTGATGTGGAACCCGACACCGAGCGACCGTTCCGGGTGGATACCGGCAACGCGGTGGTAACCGCGGTCGGCACCGCCTTCAATATTTATCGCCGAGAGGATGCCAGCGATATCACGGTCACCGAGGGTGTCGTCCAGGTCACGGAGTCGACACCGGCCGGGCGTAGCTCGCGCTCGACCATGCTGCACGCCAATGAGTACCTGCAGGCATCTAGGGCCGGCCTGGGCAGCACTCGCCAGATCGACCCGGCCCCACTCACCGCCTGGCAGCGCGGCGAGATAATCGCCAGGGAGATGCCGCTGCTGGAGCTGACCCGCGAGCTGGCCCGCTACACGGACACCCGCATCGTCATCCGCGACCGCAGCGTGGCCGACCTGACGGTCTCCGGCGTGTTCAACCTCGACCATCCCGCCAGCGTGCTGCAGGCCGTCGAGCTGAGCCTGGAATTGCAGGTCGTGCAGCTTGACGAGAGCACCGTGCAGTTGCTGAAACCCCGCCAGTAGGATATAACACTGTCTTTCCGGCCCGATTTCCGGGCCGCGGCAATTTCTCCTGATTTATCAGCGGGTTGCAATAACAAGACGGGCAGGGTCCGAGAATGCTTGCCGAGTCCCGGGCGACAAAATACATCGCGCAGGGTATCGTTTCGGCATGGCTGGCGATAGCCGCCATTTGTGGCTGGGCGCAGGACGCGCGACAGTCCAGCGCGAACACCTACTTCTTCGACATTCGCGAGAGCAGTCTGTCCTCGGCACTGCTGCAGTTCAGCCGCCAGAGCGATACTCCCATCGTATTCTCGGATCGGCTCACCCGCCACCTCGCCGCTCCCGAACTGGTGGGCAATCTGCCGCGGGACACGGCCCTCGCGCAACTGCTGGCCAACAGCGGCCTCAAGTGGCAGCTGGTTGACGAGCGCATCGTCGCTATCTACGCCGTCAACTGCGGGGATGGCCCCTGCAACAACCCCGAGCAAACCAGCGCACTGTTTCCGGTCTACGAGCCCGGCATGGAGGAGACCTACGTCTATGGCAGCAGCCTGACCGGCTCCCGCATCCGCCGCGACCCCAACCGCTTCAGCGCCCCGGTAGATGTGTACGCCCGTTCCGACATTGAGCGCAGCGGGGCCCAGACCCTGGGCGAACTGCTCAAGTTTGTACCGGCGGTGATCGGCAATTCCACCAGTACGGCGATATCCAATGGCGGTGACGGCACGGCGACCGTGACCCTGCGCGGCCTCCCCGCCAGCAACACGCTCATTCTCATCAACGGTCGCCGGGTCGCCAATGACGGGCTCTCCGGTGAGTCCGTGGATCTCAACAGTATTTCCCCTGCCGCCGTGGAACGCGTGGAAATCCTCAAGGACAGCGCCTCTGCCATCTACGGCTCCGATGCCATAGGCGGCGTGGTGAATGTGATCATGAAGCGGGATTTTCACGGGGTGCTGGCGGAAACCTATTACGGCGAGAGCAGCCGCGGCGACCTCACCACCACGACCCAGACCCTGCAGTACGGCACCAGTTTCCGCGACGGCGGCCTGTTCCTGAGCGCCTCCCACTATGAGCAGGAGCCCCTGTTCAGCCGCGACCGCACGGTCTCCCAAAGCGCCGACACCCGGGCCCTGGGGGGCACCGACCAGCGCTCCAGCGCCACGCCGGATGCCCGCGTGGTGCTGCCCGATGGCCAGAGCCTGATTGCCACCGGCGGAGGCAGCTATCGGCCCACCGGCCCCGACGACCTGTTCGACTACCAGGCCTTCACCACGGCCGTCGTGCCCATGCGACGCAGCAGCGTCTACGCCAGCGTGAGCCGCGACCTGACCCCACAGGTCACCACCACGCTGGAGGCCAGCTACCTGCAAACCAATGCCCGCGCGACGCTCGCCCCCACGCCCATTTTCACCGGGTTCGAGCAGACTCCGCTGACCGTGGCGGCGACCAACGCCTACAATGACTTTGGCGTTGATATCACCGATGTTCGCCGCAGATTAGTCGAACTTCCCGCCCGCACCCAGCGCAACGAATCCCAGGTCGGGCGCATCAGTGGCATTCTCGAAGGACTGTACGCCGACTGGCACTGGGACCTGGGCGTCAACTGGAGTCGCAGCGAGGCCACCGAAACCGTCACTAACCTGGTGGATGCGGAACGTCTGCGGCAAGCCCTGGGGCCTGCCGATGGCTGCCGCGGCGCAGACATCGATGGTTGCGTTCCAGTGGACATCATGGGGCCGAGGGGCAGTATCGGTCTGGACCAGGTCGATTACCTGCGCGTGACCGGCGACACCAGCGGTTACTCCTCGCTGTCCAGCGCCACGATCAATTTGAGCAATGCCCTGTTGAACCTGCCGGCGGGACGCGGCGACCTGGCGCTGGGCGTGGAATTCAGGCACGAGGCCACCGCCAAGCGGCCCGATGCCCGCCTGGCCAGCATCGGCACCATCGGCGCCACCAACTTTGAAGCCACCCGGGGCAGCCGCAAGATCATCGAACTGTACGCCGAGTCCAGGTTGCCGGTCTGGAACAGCAGCAGCGGCCACCGCGGTCTCGAACTGGAGGCCGCGATCAGGCATTCGACCTACAGCGACTTCGGCGCCAGTACCAATCCGAAGCTGGGGCTGAAACTGCAGCTGGGGCCCTCCCTGACCCTGCGCGGCGGCTATGCGCGCGGCTTCCGGGCTCCCAGCCTCAATGAACTCTATGAAGGCACCAAAGAACAGCAGGCCTTCCTCAGCGATCCCTGCACCCAGGCTGCGAACCTCGGCGCGTTGCCGGGCTGCACGCAGCTCGCGGACCCCAGCCGCAACCAGTTCCTGACGGTCAAGGGCGGCAATCCAGACCTGGAGGCCGAAACCTCCGATTCCCTCAGCGCAGGACTGGTCTGGATCCCGGTGCGGGTCCCCGGGCTGCGCTTGACCGCCGACTACTGGGAGATCAAGCAGGACGATGTGGTGTCGTCCAGCGCCCAGTTCATCGTCGACCAGAACGCCCGCAACGGCCGCTTCGCCGACCGGGTCAACCGGGACGGGCTGGGCAACCTGGTGCGGGTAGAGGCCAACAACATCAATATCGGCAAGCGCCGTATACGCGGGGCCGACCTGGGCCTGTCCTACCACTTCCCCGACCAACCCTGGGGGCAGCTGTCGATTACCGGCAGCGGCGCCTGGATTCGCGAATACCTGGCCCAGCCGGACCCCGACGCGGCCGCCGTCGACCTGGTCGGCACTTTCCTGGACGAGGCCTCGGAGGGGCTGGGAGGCATCCCCCGGTGGAAGAGTCAGCTCGGCATGCGCTGGAAACGGGAGCGCTGGGAGGCAAGTTACGAGATCCAGCATGTCAGCGCCATGCGGGAAACCCTCCCCGGCAGCAGCCAGCAGCGCACCATCAGCGACTGGACCGTGCACGACCTGCAGCTCAGCTACGTTTTCGACCTGTGGGCCGGGCTGCGCCTGACCATGGGCGTGGACAACGCCCTCGACGAGCCGGCCCCTTTGGCGGCATCAGCGTTTAACGATAACATTGACGCCCGAACCCACGACCTCAGGGGCCGCTTCTGGTACACCCGTATCAGCCAGCGCTTCTGACCCATGGAGCCCAACCCCATGCGCCACCCCCTCCTCGTCCCGGTCCTGCTCAGCGCAGCCTGCATCGCGGCCCCGCTCATCGCGGCAGACAGCTTCCCCGGCGTGGAAAAACTGATGTCAGCGGAGCAGTTCGAGGCGGCGGGCCTGCACAAGCTGACCCCGGCGGAGCGGCAGGCCCTGGACCGCTGGCTGGTCAGCTACACCGCGGAAGAAGCGCCGGCAATGCTGCGCAGCAACCCGGAGGTGCGCGCGGCGGAGGAATCGATCCGCATTGAGGCCCGCATCAACCCTCCCTTCGAAGGCTGGTCCGGGGAAACCCTGTTCTACCTCGACAATGGCCAGGTCTGGCGCCAGCGTCTCCGGGGGCGCTACTTCCATCGCGGGGATGACACCGCCGTGGTCATCGAAAAGAACCTGTTGGGCTTCTACAAAATGACCGTGGTGGCCTCCGGCAAATCCATCGGCGTGACCCGTCTCAAGTAGCCTCCGGCTGCGATTTCATTCCCGGGCCCCGGAGGCTCGGGAGAATTCCGGTAATTTGCCGGGTTCCCTCGTGATTACGTGAATTTGTCACAAATCCACGGGGGAACTTTGAGGCCCCACCCTCTGAATTCGTCTAATGTTCGTCTCCAGTGGCATCGGCCACAGGAAAACATACTTACATAGAGTACAGGGGTATTAATATGTTGAGGAAAAATCGTCTGACCATGGCAGTCTCGGCTGCTCTGGGCATGGGCGCCGCGGCTGTCCTGCCGCAGGTTGCCAGCGCCCAGGAACAGCTGCTGATCGAGGAAGTGATCGTTACCGGTTCCCGGATCCAGAAAGCCAACCTGGTATCCGCCAGCCCGGTCACCCAGGTTGACGCCGAAGACTTCAAATTCCAGGGTACCGTCCGGGTCGAAGACCTGATGAAGAACCTGCCACAGGTGTACTCCAACCAGAACTCATCAACCTCCAACGGCGCTACCGGTACCGCGACCCTGAACCTCCGCAACCTCGGTGACGAGCGGACCCTGGTGCTGGTCAACGGCCGTCGCCTGCCCGCAGGCTCACCGCTGCAGGGCGGCATCGGCGCTGATATCAACCAGATCCCCGCCTCGCTGATCCAGCGCGTGGAAGTACTGACCGGTGGTGCATCCGCTACCTACGGTTCCGACGCGGTAGCCGGCGTAGTCAACTTCATCATGGTGGACGATTTCGAAGGCGTCCAGTTCGACTACCAGTTTAGCCAGTACCAGCACGACAACGACAACGGCCGCATCCAGGAAATCGTCGGCGGAACCGGCTTCCCCTTCCCCGACGGCAGCGATACCGGCGGCGACATCCAGAGCTGGTCGCTGATCATGGGTGGCAATTTCGACAACGGCCGCGGTAACGTCACGGCCTACGCCACCTACCGCGAGATCGACGCGGTGCTGCAGAGCGAGCGCGACTACAGTGCCTGCGCCCTGAACAACACCGGTGACGGCTGCTTCGGTTCCGGCACCAGCGCCGCGGGGACATTCATTCCCGGCGACGGCAGCCAGGGCGTATACCGGGTCTCCGGCAACCAGCTGGTAACCCCCACCGAAGTCTACAACTACGGTCCGCTGAACTACTACCAGCGTCCTGACGAGCGCTACACCGCCGGCGCCTTCGGCCGCTACCAGATCAACGAGCACGTAGAGACCTATACCGAACTGATGTTCATGGACAACCAGACCAACGCGCAGATCGCGCCGTCCGGCTCCTTCTTCCTCAGCGTCCCCATCGCCTGTGACAACCCGCTGCTGTCCGACCAGCAGGTCGGCGCCATCTGCGGTGACTACGGCCTCGGTATGGATGACACCCAGACTGTCACCATTGGCCGCCGTAACGTCGAGGGTGGGCCCCGGAACCAGGACCTGCGCCACACCTCCTTCCGCGGTGTGCTCGGCTTCCGCGGCGACATCAACGAAACCTGGCGCTATGACATTTCGGGCCTGTACTCCGAAGTGAGCATGGAAAACACCTACAACAACGATCTGTCCAACGCCAAGATCATCAAGGCCCTGGACGCCGTTGAAGATCCCGACACCGGCGAGATCGTCTGTGCCTCTGTTCTCGACGGCACCGACCCCAACTGCGCACCCTGGAACATCTGGACCGAGGGCGGCGTCAGCTCCGCGGCGACCGATTACCTGTCGCTGCCGCTGTTCGCCCGCGGCGTCACCACCCAGAAGGTATTCAACGGCTTTATCGCCGGTAGCCTCGGGGACTACGGGGTCAAGCTGCCTTCCGCCAGCAACGGCGTCGAGGTGGTTATCGGTGCGGAATACCGCAAAGAGACGCTGGACTTCAACCCGGATGAAGGCTTCCGTCTCGGCCTGGGTGCGGGCCAGGGCGGCGCTACCGTTGCCGTTCAGGGCGCCTACGACGTCAATGAATTCTTCTTCGAGACCAGCGTCCCGCTGGTGGAAGGCGCCGCCTACGCCGAGGAAGTGACTCTTGATCTCGGCTACCGCTACTCCGACTACTCCACCGACGTGACCACGGACACCTACGGTATCCGCGCCGGCTGGGCCATCAACCAGGACGTCAAGCTGCGCGCCAGCTTCCAGCGTGCCGTACGTGCAGCAAACCTCCGCGAGCTGTTCCGGCCCCAGGGCCTGAACCTGTTCGACATGGATGCGGACCCCTGTGGTGGTCCGACCCCGGAGCGCAGCTTTGAAGATTGCGCTCGTACCGGTGTCACCGCGGCACAGTACGGCAACATCCTCAACTCCTTCGCGGGCCAGTACAATCAACTCGAGGGCGGCAACACCGAGCTGCAGCCGGAAGAGTCCGATACCTACTCCGTGGGCTTTATCTGGTCGCCGGAATTCGTTGAGGGCCTGGTCCTGAGCGTCGACTACTACACCATCGAAATCGAGAAAGGCATCGACAACCTGGGCGCAGAGTTCACTCTCAACCAGTGCCTGGACGGCAACGACTCTCAGTGCGAGAAGATTCGCCGCGGCCCCCTGGGTGACCTGTGGATCGGTTCCGATGTGAACGTCAGCGGTAGGGTATCTGCCCTGCTCGACAACCTCGCCATCGAGGAAGTCAAGGGCTGGGACATCATCGCTGATTACGACGTAAGCATCGGTGACATGGGTACCCTGGCGTTCAACAACACCATGTCGATCATCGACACCTGGGACCAGCAGGAGCTCGAAGGTGCACCGGTTGTGGATTGCAAAGGTAACTGGGGCGGCGAGTGTGGCTACCCCACGCCCGATTTCCGCAACAACCTGCGCGCTACCTGGATGACTCCCTGGGACGTCACCGTGAGCGGCTACTGGCGCCACATCAGCTCGATTACCGACCTCAACGGCAACCTGAACCTGCCCTCGGTCAACTACTTTGACCTCGCCGGTTCCTGGGACGTCATGGACGGCGCCTCGATCCGTCTGGGCGTGAACAACGTCTTTGACAAAGAGCCGCCGATCGCTGGTAACGCTGCTGGACCGTCCATCAACGGTAACGGCAACGTGTTCCCCGGCATGTACGACGCACTGGGTCGCTACATGTTCGTGGGCGTCAGCGTCAGCTTCTAAGTCCGACGTCGAGTGCAGTCCGCCCTGCGGGCTGCACTTGTTGGATGCAGATAACCCGGCTACCCTGCCGGGTTTTTTTTGACCGGGGCACAGGCTTTGCCCGGGTTTGACCTTTACCCCGGAGCGGAGGAAACTGCTTTGGCAACTGAGGAGAATGTATGAAAACTATCATGACAACACTGGCGGCCAGCGCCCTGTTCGCCCTGCTCGCGGGCTGCGCCGGAACCACCGGTTCGGACAGCAGCGCCGGTACAGCCGGGAGCGATTCGCAGGCGCTCGCCAGCAGTGAAGGCGTTACCTGCAAAACCGTGATCAAGACCGGCACCCGTCTGGGCACCCGCGTCTGCAAGAAAGACGAAGTGTGGGCCCGGGAAGCGGGGGACAGCCGCGACGCGATCAACGATATCCAGCGCAACAGCGCCCAGAGTGCAGGCCCTGCGGGCGGTTAGTACCGGCCATTGCAGCCCGCTACTGCGGGCTCAATCCCGCGCCAGTACCAGCGTCCATGCGGCAGGCAGGGTACTCCCCGTCACCGCCAGCTGGTCGCGCTGCACCAGCCTGAAACCCCGGGCCAGTACCCGCTCGGCAAGCGTATCCAGGGTCGATTGGTTCCAGGCCGCATCCAGCATGCTTTGCATGCGCCCGCGGTAGGCTCCAAGCTCGGCCCCCAAACCGGCGAGCCACTGCAGGATGTCGTCGGGCTCGTAGGCCGACATCCGCCGGTACATGTGGGCGATATCCTGGTACAGCTGCTGCAGCAAGCCGCCCGCGGCAGTGGGGCCGCGATCGCGCAGCAACTGCTCCAGTCCCCGCACCGCCGGGGTAAAAGCACGCTCCGCCGCCCGGAATTCGTCGGGTGAGCACTCGCCCCGATTGAGGGCGAAGCCGGCGGCGAAAGCCTCCCGCGCCAGGCCCAGGATGTTCAGCGACTGCAGCGCGTTCACGGTATCCCGGTTGGATTCACACTCGCGGTAAATGGCACCCTCGTGAACGTGGACCAGCAGCGCCAGCACCCCACCCGGCGCGAGCAGCCCGGCAGCTTCCTCAAGTGCAGTTGTACCCGCGTATTCGAGCCCGAACTGGCTGACCACCAAATCGAAACTGGCCGCCGCCAGGGGCGGGTGCGCGGCGTCCGCGACCACACAGGGGCAGCCCGGGTAACGCCGCTGCAGATCGAGCAGCGCACTCAGGGAAAAGTCGCTGCAATGAACGCGCAGCTCCGGGACCAGGCGGCGGGCGTGACCGGTCACCGCGCCATTGCCGCAGGCGAGGTCCAGTATCGCCGGCTCCGCGCGCGCAGCCAGTTCACGGCGAAAGAACTCCTCCCAGAACCGGGCCAGGACCGGTTCCTGCGCCCCGCCCTCCTGGTGCGCCGCATTCTCGTGGGTACCGCGCCAGTAGGTATCCCAGAAGCCCGCTGAATGTAGCCCCGCCTCCGGACCGCTCACGATGCCTGGTACGTCTTGACGGCCCGCAGCATGGTCGAGACCCAGTGTCGTTCGCTGTCGCTGAGCTCGGGCCGCCAGATATCAAACAGCAATACCACCCGCGCCTCCCGGCTCTGGTTCCAGGCCTCGTGTTCCATGCTGTCATCGAATATCAGCAGTTCGCCCTCCCGCCAGGACCTGCTGTCGTTACCGACACGGAGTTCCCCGCAGTTCTGCGGGACCAGCAGCGGCAGGTGACAGATCAGGCGGCTGTTCACGGCGCCGTGATGGGGTTCGATCCGCGCCCCGGGCGCCAGCTTGGAAAACAGTACCGAGGGCATTTGCCCGGGAATCAGGCACAGCGGCACCTCGGCCAGTGCCGCCATGGTGCGGGGGCAGCGGCTGGCGACCTCCTCCACCAGGCTACCCTCGCGCCACAGGTAACAGGCGCTCCAGTCCATGCTGTCGAAATTGCGGCTGGCATTCAGGCGGGGGCGGCTGGCGTCGGACTCCAGATAGGGTTCGAACTGCTCCGGCCCTGACATCAGGCCCAAAAGTTCCTCGCGGATCGCGTCGGTCTGTGCCTCCAGTCCCGCCGCCCAGGAAAACTCGCTGCGCTCATAGAAGGCCCGCTGGGGCAGGCCGGGGAAATAGTAGCGGGTCGGCTGCTGCAACTGTACCGGCACCTTGCCGCAGGCAATATCCAGCGACTCGGCGAAACGGGGATTGTCGCGGCGCGTAAAGCCGGCGGCCTCCATTTCCTCCAGCAGATAGTTCTCGTAGTGCGCCGCCCAGCGATCGCAAACCTCCCGGGCCCGATTTACCCCCTGGGCGACATCCGGCGGTACCTGTTGCATGCCAGCGGCGACCCGCAGCGCTGCCTGGTAGAAGCCGAGGGCAATCCTCGGCTGATCCATGCGGTCCAGATGGTCTGCCTTGAACAGCAGTGCGCGGATATTGCGCGGCTCCAGCGCCAGGGCCTGGTCGACCGCCGCCAGGGCGTCCTCTGGCCGCTCCAGGTTGACCCGGGCGAAGGCGAGTGCAAGCCAGGTGGCGGCGGCAACCGGGCCGCTCTCGACCAGCCGTTGCAGGCGCTGTTCCGCCTCCTCCGCCCTGCCGGCGCGCAGCGCCGCCAGGGCCTCCTGCAGGCCCTGCGCACTGTCGCTACTCATTGATGGTTTCCCCCCGGTAGGCAGTCGCCAGGGTGGAAAAGGGTCAGGCGCGCTAGCTGGCTCGGCATCTGGTGATCCAATTGAAAATGCAGGTCTCGAAGCTGCCAATGGTACCAGAATCAAAGTGCGGTTGGCCCCGCGGGGCAGGCGTCAGCGAGCGACCAGCAAATCCAGTTTGTTGCGGTAGCGCAGCTGCTGTTCCGCATCGGCATGGCGGGAGGCCAGCTCGAACTGCGCTCTGGCCGCGGGCAATTTCCCTTGCCGCAGGTAGGTCAGACCGAGCAGACGGTAAAACTCGTGCTCCCCCGGTTCCCGGCGAATAGCGGTCTGCAGGAACTGGCGTGCCGCGGTGTAGTCCGCCCCCGCATAAGCCTCTTCCGCCAGGTGAAACAGGTAATAGGGATTGCGCCGCCGGAACAGCTGCACCCGATCGCGGTACCAGGCACTGAGCTTCTCCTCTCCCAGCTGTGCGTAGAGCCGCGCCAGGTTACTGTTGGCGGCGGCTTCGTCGCCGATGGCAACAGCGCGCAGATAGCCGGCCTCGGCAGCCGCAAGGTCGCCCCGACGCCGATACAGGGTACCGAGGTTGGTCCAGACATGCGCGGCGTACGGTTCCAGCCCGAGGGCGGCGCGCAAATGGAGAAACGCCCGCTCCGGCTCCCCCTGCTCCATCCAGTGCACGCCCATATTGTTGTGGTAGCGGGCCAGGGCCTCTTCATCACTCAGCAGCCAGCGCTGGTAATCGCGGTCGTAGTCGCCGAGGTTGAAGTCAACCACCTGCTCGCCCACAGGCAATTTGACCAGCGCGTTGATGTGCAGGTTGTACATCCAGGTGTCGCCATCCACAGTCCAGGAGGGGGGAATCTCAACCTCCTGGTAGTGCGCTTTGATCCCGGCTTCCCGGGCGAGAGCGATAAACAGGTTGGTGAACGACATGCAGTTGCCTTCCCGGGCGTAGAAGGCTTCCTCTGCGGTGTAGGTCCTGAAATTGTCGTAGCGGAGTTCGAGTCCATCCTGCAGCAGCGCCTGCAGTATCAATTCAATGGTGCGGGTGGGGCCCAGGCCAGCGGGCACATGGTGGTGCAGGAAGGCTCGCATGTCGTCGTTGACCGCGGTCAATTCCACCGGCGGCGGCGCCGCATCGCGGTTGATGCCAAGCCGTTCGCCGGTCAGCAGCTCAGCGTGGCTGACTGCAGGCGCGCGCGTCCCCGGCGGCTGTGTGGCACAGGCCACCAGCGACAGGACAAGGGCCAGGATCACGCCAGCCAGGACGGGGTTGCGGGTATGCCTGCTCATGAAAGGACTCATAGCCATCCTCGCCACGGTGATAGTCTTCAGCATAGCACCTGAGGCCGGAGGTGC
This sequence comes from uncultured Haliea sp., assembly GCA_947258585.1. Lineage (GTDB taxonomy): Bacteria > Pseudomonadota > Gammaproteobacteria > Pseudomonadales > Halieaceae > Haliea. The sequence goes on from CAMYIZ010000070.1 coordinate 222,385, forward strand.
ACCCCTGTGCCTTTAACGCGCCCCTGTTGAGGGGTTACACTGGGCAGCCCTGCCCAGGAGCGCTCATGGACACTGTATCCGCCTTCGTTACCCTGCTGTTCGTGATGGATCCGCTGGGCAATATTCCGGTGTTCCTCGCCGTGCTGAAGGATGTGGAGGCAAAGCGGCGCCAGTGGGTCATCTTTCGCGAAATGCTGATCGCGCTGGTTGTGCTGCTGCTGTTCCTGTACGCGGGGTCAGCCATGCTCGACGTGCTCAACCTGCGCCAGGAATCCATCAGCATCGCCGGTGCGATTATCCTGTTCCTCATCGCCCTGCGGATGATCTTCCCCAACCCCCATGGCGTGATGGGCGACACCCCCGATGGCGAGCCCTTCATTGTGCCGCTGGCCATTCCCATGGTCGCCGGACCCTCGGCGCTGGCGATTACCATGCTGCTGGTGCACAAGGACCCGGCGCGGATGCTGGACTGGACCTTCGCCGTGGTCGGGGCCTGGGGCGTCTGTGCCATTCTGTTGCTCGCTTCACCCCTCTTGCTGCGCGCGCTGGGGGCGCGGGGGCTGATCGCCATGGAGCGGCTGATGGGGATGATCCTGGTGATTATCTCGGTGCAGATGTTCTTTGACGGGGTGCAGAAGTTCCTCAGCCTGGCGGCGGCGTAACTGGCCGCTGGCCGCTGGCCGCGGGTCGCGGGTCGCGGGTCGCGGGTCGCGGGTCGCGGGTCGCGGGTCGCAGTGTTTGAAGCCGGCGGCCAGTTCCGGGTGGGGGTTGCCGGACACGCCGTGAATACGTCCATGTAGGCTTGTATGAAACATCCTTGTTTCATACAGTCCGG
>CAMYIZ010000071.1 GCA_947258585.1 uncultured Haliea sp.
CCCGGGGGCCGGGCCCGCGACAGCAGGGCCATGCCGGCGCCGAGCACCGCGCCGGCCAACAGCCCGCCGAGATGCGCCGCGTTGGCGATGGCGCCAAATCCCAGCACCTCGATCAGGCCCACCATGCAGAGAACCAGCCACCCCACCATCAGTAACATGATGGGCCGGCTGGGCTCAAAGCCCCAGCGGGGCTGCAGGCGGGCGCCGGCAAAGCTGAAGCCCAGCAGGCCGTAGACCACCCCGGACATGCCGCCAAAGATCGAAGGCCCGCCGAACAGGTACTGGCAGGCGTTGGACACCAGGGCAATGCTGAAGAACAGGCCCGCCATGTGCACCGAGCCGAGCGTACGCTCCACTTTGCTGCCGAGTTCCCACAACCAGAGGCTGTTGAAGACGATGTGCAGCCAGCCGAAGTGCAGGAAGGCCGGGGTGATGAGGCGCCAGTATTCCCCCCCCATCCGGCCAAAGCCGATCGTCTCCCCCTGCAGGGTAAAGGGCGCGAAGGTGAACAGGGACAGCCAGGACATCGGCGCCCGCAGATACACCAGCAAAAAACCCGCAACGCTGAGCGCCATCAGGATCACGGTGACCGGCGCGGCGCGCCGCGATCGCGAGCCGTCGGCGGGTGCAGCGGCGGGTGCCCGCGTACCCGGGGCAATCTCGATCTGCAGCTCCCCCTCGCGCCAGGCCCGGTAAAGAGCCATGACACGCTCTGCCTGCGCCGGCTCCGCCACTTCCAGCACCTGCTCACCACCGGACTCGTACACCCGGTGCGGTACCCGCCGGTGCTGGAGCAGGACGAGGAACGGCAGCAGATCATCGCTCGCCGGCACCCGCAAGACCACATGTCCACGTGCCATCAATTCACCAGCGCGGTATTCCAGCGCAGTTTGTCCCTGCAGCTGGCATAAAAACTGTGTCCGAGCGGGTGCAGCAGGGTCAGACGGTGTGGTTTCTTGGTGATGAATACCGAATCGCCCGGGCGTGCGGTCATGTTGACCTGCCCGTCGCAGGTCACCGGGGGGTGGATGCGATTGCGCTCCAGGATATCCAGCCGGATCTCGCTGTTGCCGTCCACCACGATGGGGCGGCTGCTGAGGGCATGAGGGAACATGGGCACCAGCACCACCGCGTCGAGGGTCGGGTGCATGATCGGGCCGCCGCCGGAGAGGGAATAGGCGGTGGACCCGGTGGGGGTGGAAATAATCAGTCCGTCGGCGCGCTGGCGGTAGACGAAAACCCCGTTGATATAGAGTTCGAACTCGATCATCTGGGCCGAGGTGCCGGAGTTGACGACGACGTCGTTGAGGGCATCGGCGCGGCCCACCGTCTTGCCGCCGCGCAGCACGCGCGCATCGAGCAGGAAGCGGCTCTCCCGGGTGTACTCACCGGCGAGGACCGCCGGCACCTGGGTGGCGATGTCATCCGGCGTAATATCGGTCAGAAAACCGAGCCTGCCACGATTCACTCCCAGTACCGGCGTCTCATATTTGGCCAGGGTGCGGGCGGCGCTCAGCAGGCTGCCGTCGCCGCCGACCACGACCACCAGGTCGCTGTCCTCGCCAATCTCATCCAGGCTGGCACGGGGAATGCCGGTGTCGGCGACCAGTTCACCGAGCCGGGCCTCCAGCACAAGCTCTTTGCCCTGCGCCTGCAACAGTCCGATCAGCTGCTCCAGCACCTCCGCCAGACCCTCCTGCTGGCTGCGTCCCACCAGGCCGATCCTGTCAAAGTTTGTCTGCATAACCGCACTGCCCTGTCCGCAAGCAAGCGCCATTATAAACACACAGTGCCTGACGGGCATACGCGGGGCGCGGGGCGGCCCTCAGTCCAGCCAGGGGTAGCCGCGACGCCCCTGCAGGCCACCCGTATGCACCAGCACCACCGGGTCGCGCGCCGACCAGGCACCGGAAGCCAGCATACTGTGCAGCGCCAGCAGGGCCTTGCCCGTATACACCGGCTCCAGCGGCAGGCCCAGCTCCCGTTCACTGCCCAGCATCAGTGTCTGCAGGCGGGCGTTGGAATGCGCGAAACCACCGCAGTGAAAATTGTCGTGGAGACGCCAGCGAGCGGAGCCACCCGTCCCCGCCGCCTCGACCCAGGCAGCGATCGAGTCCGCCAGGGCGCCGGCACCACGCAGGGCGAGAACACCGTCAACGCAAAACGACACCGGCAGCGCAGCCGCCAGGCCGGCGAGTGTGGTTCCGGTACCGACCCCAATCACGACCCGTGCGCCCTGCTGGAATCGGGCGGCAATCATCTCCGCCAGCGGGCGACACCCCGCCACGGCCAAAGGCCCGGCGCCCCCCTCCGGTATGACATAGTCAACCTCCAGCTGGCGGGACAGACTCGCGATGAAGCCGGGATCGTGGCGCTGCCGATAGTCGCTGCGGCTGATGAAGTGCAACTGCATGCCCCAGGCCGAGGCTTCGGCCAGCGTGGCAGACAGCACCTCTGGCCGCTCACCGCGAATCACACCCACAGTCTGCAGCCCGGCGGCCTGTCCGGCGGCGGCCAGAGCGTGCACGTGGTTGGACCAGGCACCACCGAAGGACAGCACCCGGCGGTGTCCCCCCGCCGCCATCGCAGCCAGGTGAGGTGCCAGCTTGAACTGCTTGTTGCCGGGCGCCAGGCCGCCGCTGCGGTCCAGCCGCAGCACGGTCACATTGTCGAGGGCAACCCCGTCGAGAACCTGGCCAGCAAGCGACTGCCAGAGATCGGGGCGGAGATCGGGGCTTATGTCAGCCCCACATTGTTTTTCTCCAGCACCTGCTCGGCGCGGTAGCTCGAACGCACGAACACGCCGGATACCACCTCGAGGAAACCGCGCTCAAGACCCCATTCCCGGTACTGCTCGAATTCCTGCGGCGAGACGTAGCGATCGATCGGGTAGTGGTTGACGGTGGGCTGCAGATACTGTCCCAGGGTGAGGATATCGACGCCGGCCGTACGGAGATCGTCCATCGCCTGCTGGATTTCGCTATCGGTTTCCCCCAGACCCAGCATCAGGCTGGTCTTGGTCAGCACGTCGGGGCGATAGTGTTTGGCGTGGGCCAGCACCGCCAGGGTCTGCTCGTAGCTGGCGCGACTGTCGCGCACCGGATGGGTCAGGCGCCGCACGGTTTCCACGTTCTGGGCAAACACCGCGATACCCGAATCCAGCACTGTCTCCACATCGGCAAGCACGCCGAGGAAATCCGGGGTCAGCGCCTCCACCGCGGTCTCCGGGTTTTCCGCCTTGACCTGCTGTACGCAGGCCGCGTAGTGCCCGGCCCCGCCATCGGGCAGATCATCGCGGTTGACGGAGGTCAGGACCACGTATTTAAGGCCCATCAGACGCACCGACCTCGCGGTGTTGGCGGGCTCTTCCGGGTCCAGCCAGCCCCTGGGGTTGCCGGTATTGACGGCACAGAAGCGGCAGGCCCGGGTGCAGACATCGCCCATCAGCATAATGGTCGCCGTTCCAGCGCTCCAGCATTCGCTCATGTTGGGGCACTTGGCTTCTTCACAGACTGTCGCCAGGCGGTGGGAGTGAACGATGCCCTTCACTTTTTCATAGCTGGCGCCACCCCGGACCCGGATGCGCAGCCAGTCAGGCTTCGCCAGGCGCTCGCCGGCACCGGCGGACGCCTTGATCCCGTCCTTGATCGCGGTAATGCCGCGCTCGTTGACGAACTTGTTGCCGCTGGCCACCTGCACGGTGGGAATGAGTTTGCTGTCTGGCATTGCACGGTCCTTTCACGACGGCGCCACCCGGCTGTGGCCCGCCTTTCCAAGGGGCAACATTATAGCCAATCCTCGCTGACAAAGCAGCGCACCCGGCCTGCCCATCCGATTCCTGCCGCGGCGATGCTGCGCGCGGCGCGACAACCGGGTTATAGTGGCAGCTGACTGTTGGAACCAGGAGTATCCATGGCAACGATCACCTTTTACGGGGCGGCGCAGGAAGTTACCGGATCCTGTCACCTGCTTGAATCGCCCGCCTGCGGCCGGGTATTGCTCGATTGCGGGCTGCACCAGGGCGGCGATGCAGTGGAGCGGATCCACAACGAGCGTTTCAGCTTCGACCCCACCAGCATCGACGCTGTCATCCTGTCCCACGCGCATCTCGACCACTGTGGCATGTTGCCCCTGCTGGTACACCAGGGGTTTCGCGGCCACATCCACTGCACCCGCGCCACCGCGGACCTGCTGCCGATCATGCTCAAGGATGCGGTCGGGCTGTACCTGCGCGACCTGGAGCGGGAAAACCTGCGCGCCGAGCGTCGCGGGCGCAAGACCCGGGAGCCGGTCTACGATGAAGCCGATGTGGAGAAAGTGCTGCACCAGCTCAAGCCCAGCCGCTACGGCAAGACTTTCAAGATTGGCAACCACTGCGAGGTCTGCCTGCACGACGCGGGTCATATCCTCGGCTCGGCCATCGTCGAGGTAACACTGCAGGAGAACCGTGGCGCCAGGACCCTGGTGTTCTCGGGCGACCTGGGGCGCAGCGGCTCGGTGTTGATGAACGATCCGCAACAGCTGGAGAAGGCGGATCTGCTGTTGCTGGAAAGCACCTACGGCGACCGCAACCACCGCTGCGAAGACGAGTCCATGGAAGAACTGGAAACCATACTGCACGAGACCTGGGCGCAGGGCGGCAACGTCATGATTCCCGCATTCGCAGTGGGGCGCACCCAGGAGATCCTGTTCCATCTCGGGCGCCTGCATCACGCGGGCAAGCTGGATGCCTGGCAGGTATTCCTGGACAGCCCGATGGCGATTGAAGTGACCAGGACCTACGACCGCTGGCTGGAACTCATGGACGGGGACGACATGCGCGAGCTGTCCGACGTCAACCGCGACTCCCTGGCGGATTTCCTGCCGCGCCTGCAGCTCACGGCGGACACGGAGGAATCCATGGCCATCAACCGCATCAAGAGCGGGGCCATCATTATCGCCGGCAGCGGCATGTGCACCGGCGGCCGTATCCGCCACCATTTCAAACAGCGCATCTGGGATTCCCGCAACACCGTTATCTTCGTCGGCTTTCAGGCCCGGGGCACCCTGGGCCGCCTGCTGGTGGACGGGATGAAGACCGTGAAACTGTTCGGCGAGGAGTACGCGGTGAAGGCCCGCATGGAAACCCTGGGCTGCTTCTCTGCCCACGCGGGCCAGGCGGAGCTGCTGGCCTGGGCGGCCAACTTCCAGCCGGCACCGCGGATAGCTTTGGTGCACGGGGAGCCAAAATCCCAGGATGTTCTCGCCGACAAGCTGTGGGATGAGCTGCAGGTTCGCGCCGCGATCCCGGCGCAGGGCGAATCCATCGCATTCTGACGGGGTAGCGGGACGGCCGGTCGCGCGCCGCGCCGCCCGCTCCCCGGGCAAGAACCCGGGGCGGGTTGCGGAATCTCAGCCGGTCGCCAGGGGCTCGGTGTAGAACTGGCTGTACCACTTGCGGAAGCGGGCAATGGGGCCGTCGCCGTCGCACAGCGCCGGCTGCGGCCGGAACATCTTGTGCTCCCAGATCGGTTTGTCCTCATCCAGCTGTTTGCAGATGTCGCGAATGATGGCCGCGTTGACCCCGCCCTCCTTCACCTGGCCATTGACCTTGGGCTGGGTAAAGGCGAAGCGCACATGCACCGTCTCGTCGTCTATGGGCGTGACATTGCCCATCAGGAAGGTACTGGCGATACCCTCGAAGCGGGTGAAGCCCTGGCCGGGACCAATGCCCCTGGAGGTAATGCTGCCCTTGACCATGCCCTTGGGGGTTTGCATATCCGCACGCTGGACGCCCAGCGAGTAGTGTTGTTCGTAGGTGAGCTCGGTCTCGGGGAAGGTCGCGGTCTGGTGCACATAGCGGAAGTGCGCGGAGTCGGCACCGTTTTCGGCCATTTCCTGGCAGGCGGTCTTGATCACCCATTCAAAGCGCTGCAGCGGCGCCCAGTCGTCACTGTTGGCCTCGGGGAAGGACTCGACCTCCCACAGCGGCGCAGCATCGTCAGGATGGTACCAGGCATAGATCACCTGGTTGTCCTCCACGACCGGATAGCTCTGCAGGCACTGCTTGTCCTTGACTTTTGGCGGCATGTTCTTGGCGTAGGGCACTTCCGTACAGTAGCCCTCGGCATTGAATTTCCAGGCGTGGAAGGGACAGACAATGGTCTCCCCCTCGATGCGACCGCCCTGGCCACTGCTCTCGTTGATGCCGTAGCCGAGATGCGCGCCCAGGTGTGGGCAGTAGGCGTCGAGCAGTACCGGCTTGCCCGACTCGGTCCGGAACAGGACCAGTTCCCTGCCAAAATACTCCACGGCTCGGGACTCGCCGACGGCAAGCTCGTCGCTGTAGGAAATCACGAACCAACCAAATGGTATCGGCATGGGGGGACGGGGCTTGGGCATCAGGGGACTCCTCACAGGTTGAACAGGGCCACACCGCAAGCGCGACTGTGCATGGCTCAGGAGAGGCATCATAGACGCTTTTAGGCCGGGTCTTAAGCGGCGCGGTACAAGCACTTGGACCGATCGCCCGCAGCAGCCGCGGGAGATTGATCCGGGTGAAGGACAAGCCCGTGGAAATCTGGCAATGTCTGGTCAGGGCGGACAGGAACACACCACCGGCGCCGCAAGCAGCATCTGAACTGGAGTACAGAGCATGGCCGCAGCAAAAACGGTTCCCGACAGCCACAAGGGAATTCTGGAGACCGGGATCTTCGCCTTTGTCAGTACCCTGCGGGCGACGGACCAGCTGATCTCCACCAACCCGGTCAGTTTCGACTGGGACGGCGAAACGCTGCGCTTCAGCACGCTCAAGAGCCGGGTCAAATACCGCAATCTGCAGGCCGACCCGCGGATCACCGTCTGCGTCCTCGACCCGGTGAACCCGACCCGCTACGTCGAGATCAGGGGCCGCGCGGAGCTGGCGGACGACCCGGGCGGCAGCCTGAACCAGAAAATCTACCGCAGGACCATGGGCCGGGATTTCGACCTGGACGAACCGGACGCAGAACGGGTGATCGTGACGGTGATCGCCGAACAGGTCTCCACGCCCCGTCTCTACGGCGGCCGCCTGGACCATATTGGCAGCCAGTAGCCGGGCCCCGTCGATGGCGACCCAATCCCTGCGCGCCCTGGCGCGGCGCGCCCGGGTTCCGGACTGGGGCGAGTCGCTGATGCTGGAAGACGTACGCGGCGAGGTGGCGATTACCGGCATCGGCGAAACCCCGGTCAGCGGACCCTCCGGCCGCGACCCCAGAACGATGGCCCTGGAAGCGGTGGCGGCCGCAATCGCGGATGCCGGCCTGCGGCCGGAGGACATCGGCGGCCTGATGGTCTCCGCCGGCATCCGGGACCAGCTGCGACCGGAGGATTTCCACACCCACTTCAACACCTCCCAGCCCCTGTGGTTTTCCACCGCTGGAGGCGCCATGATCTGGGCCGCCACCTGCACCCACAGCGCCGCTCTGGCAATGCGCGCCGGGAAGGCCAGACACATCGTCAATGTGTTTGCCGTGGACTGGGCCAGCCGCCGCGCCGCCGGGAGCGGCACCCCCGGCGACTGGCACGCCAGTGAAGACATGAAGGCGCGCTTCGAATTGCCCTTCGGCTGGTACCCACAGCCCGTCTATTTCGCCACCTTCGCCCGCCGCTACATGCACGAATTCGGCCTCGACAGCACGCAGCTGGCCGCCCTGCCCCTGACCTTCCGTCGCCACGCCAACCGCCACCCGGACGCGGTGATGCACAACCGCGAGCTTACCCTTGCAAGCTATCTGGCGCGGCCCCCGTTGGCAGACCCCCTGCGGGTCGAGGATTGCTGCCTGATTTCCGACGGCGCCGCGGCCTGGGTCATGAGCCCGGCGGAACAGGCGGTGGACATGCCCCATCCAACGGTGCTGGTGGAGGGCGTCGGTCACGGCCGTGTCCAGGGCGCACCCTATATCAGCCAGCAGCCGGTGATCACCGCGACCCCGCAGACCTTCGCCGCGCCCTGGGCCTTCGCCATGGCCGACACCGACGTCACGGAAATCGATGTCATCGCAGTCTACGACTGTTTTTCCAGCACAGCCCTGATGCAGATTGAGGACATGGGTTTCTGCCGCAAGGGGGAAGGTGGCCACTTTATCCAGAATGACCGCCTGTTTTACCAGCGGCCACGACGTCTGGGCGGCATTCCCTGCAACACCCATGGCGGCCTGCTCTCCCACAGTTATCTGCTGGGCATCTCCCATGTGGTCGAGCTGGTGAAGCAGCTGCGCGGCACCGCCGTCAACCAGGTAGAAGACACAAGGATCGCCGCCTACGCCGGGTTTACCGCCGACGAAGGCTCGACCCTGATTCTGAGGCGAGGTGAGCGGTGATTTCGCCGGACCTGTCGGACCCGCTGACCGGGCCATTCTGGCAGGGCGCCCAGGCGGGGGAGCTGCGAGTGAGCTGGTGTGCTGCCTGTGATCGCGCGGTGTGGTACCCGCGGGCACGATGCGACGTCTGCGATGGCAGGCTGCACTGGCAAACCCTGTCCGGCGCGGCGAGCCTGGTCGCCTGGAGCGAGGTGAGCGGCCCGCTCAATCCGGATTTCGACACACCCTACCTGACCGGCCTGGTGAGTCCCCGGGAAGCTCCCTACATCCGCCTGGTAACCCGGCTGGTCGATTGCTGCGCAGCGGATTTGCGCTGCGACATGGCTGTCACCGTACGCTTCCGTGCGCTGCAGCCGCGCCGCGGCGCGGCCTTCATCGCCCCCGTGTTCACCCCGGCCTGACGGGCCGTACCCGGCAAATACGATTACTCATTCTGCGTCCACCGCAGTATCATCGGGGGGTGCGGGAAAGCACACCCGGCTGGAAACAGGGCCGGCACAATATCAACGTCCACCTATCGCACGGAGTACACGCATGTCCGATCAACCCGTCCTGACCGAAATCGCCGATGGCATCCTCACCATTACCCTGAACCGACCCGCCGCCAAAAACGCCGCCAACAAGGCACTGGCGGACGGCGTGGCGGCCGCCATCGACGAGCTCGAGAACAACCCGGAGCTGCGCGTCGCCATCCTCACCGGCGCCGGTGGCACTTTCTGTTCCGGGATGGACCTGAAAGCCTTCGTGACCGGCGAGCTGCCGGTGGTTGAGGGGCGGGGCTTTGCCGGTATCTGTGAATACGTGGGCAAAAAGCCGCTGATTGCCGCGGTCGAAGGCTACGCCCTCGCAGGGGGCTTCGAGGTCGCCATCAGCTGCGACCTGATCGTGGCCGCCGACGACTCGAAATTCGGCATCCCGGAAGTCAAGCGCGGCCTGGCCGCGGGCGCTGGGGGGCTGGCCAAGCTGCCCAAGCAGATTCCCCCACGTATCGCCAAGGAACTGGCCCTGACCGGCGACTTTATCAGCGCCCAGCGCGCCTACGATCTCGGCCTGATCAACCAGGTGGTACCCTCCGGCACGGCACTGCAGGCAGCAAAGGAACTGGCGCAGAGGATAGCCGCCAACGGGCCCCTGGCCGTCGCCGCCAGCAAGCAGGTTGTCGACCAGGCCCAGGACTGGAGCAGCGATGACATGTTCGCCAGGCAGAACGTAATTCTGCAGCCCATATTCACCAGTGAGGATGCCATTGAGGGCGCCACCGCCTTCGCCGAAAAACGTGCGCCGCAGTGGAAAGGCCGCTGAATCGCTGCCAGCCATCGATTTGATCAACCACAGTTTCAATCGGAGCAAGATTATGTCAGAAGCATGGATTATCGACGCCTGCCGCACCCCTCGCGGGATCGGCAAAAAAGGCAAGGGCGCCCTTGCCGACCAGCACCCGCAACACCTCGCCGCAACAGTGCTGCGCGCGATCGCGGAACGCAACAAGCTCAATACCGCGGAGGTCGACGACATCATCTTCGGCACCAGTACCCAGCGCGGCCAACAGGGCGCTGACCTGGCGCGCATGGCGGCCCTCGACGCCGGCTACGACGTGCGTTCCTCGGGCGTGACCCTGGACCGTTTCTGTGGCTCCGGTATCACCTCGGTGAGCATGGCTGCGGCCTCCATCATGGCGGGGATGGAGGACCTGGTTATAGGTGGCGGCTGTGAAATGATGTCCACCTTCGGCCAGGATGCCAGCCAGTCACCCTTTATCGACAGCGACAACCTGCGCCTGCGGGAAAAGCACCCACAACCGCACCAGGGCGTCTGCGCCGATGCCATCGCCACCCTGGAGGGGATCGACCGGGAAGCCGTTGACAGCCTCGCGGTGACCTCGCAGCAGCGCGCGGCCCGGGCCATCGCCAACGGCCACTTCGAGCGCAGCCTGATTCCGGTATACAAGCTAGACGGCAGCCTGGCCCTGGACCACGAGGAGTTCCCCCGCCCAAGCACCACACTGGAGACCCTGGCGCAGCTGAAGCCCTCCTTTGAGGCCCTGGCGGACTACCCGCTCACCGAGTCCGGCACCACCTTCCGCAAGCTGGTGAACCAGGTTTACCCGGACCTCAAGATCAACCATGTGCACCACGCGGGCAACTCCTCCGGTGTGGTCGACGGCGCCGCGGCGATCCTCCTGGCCTCGCCTGACTACGCTCGCGCCCACGGCATGAAACCGCGGGCGCGGATCCGCGCCATGTGCAACATGGGCGATTCCCCCACGCTGATGCTCAACGCGCCGGTGCCGGCGGCGAAGAAAGTCCTGGCGAAGGCCGGCCTGCAGCTGTCGGACATCGACCTGTTCGAGATCAACGAGGCCTTTGCCGTGGTCGCCGAGAAGTTTATCCGCGACCTGAAGCTCGACCGCGACCGGGTCAACGTCAATGGCGGCGCCATGGCCCTGGGGCATCCGATTGGCGCCACCGGCTCCATCCTGATCGGCACCCTGCTCGACGAACTGGAGCGCCAGGACAAGCAGTTTGGCCTGGTCACCATGTGCGCCGCAGGCGGCATGGCACCGGCGATCATCATCGAGCGGATCTGAGCCGAGCCAGGCCCCGTCCCGTTGCAAGCAGTGCTTGACCAGGGCGGAGCCTGACCTGGATCCAGAAACGAAAAAAGCCACCGCGAAGGTGGCTTTTTCCGTATTTGGCGGAGCGGACGGGGCTCGAACCCGCGACCCCCGGCGTGACAGGCCGGTATTCTGACCAACTGAACTACCGCTCCAAAGGGGCTCGGACAAAATGGTGGGTGGTGACGGGATCGAACCGCCGACCCTCTGCTTGTAAGGCAGATGCTCTCCCAGCTGAGCTAACCACCCCCTGACCGAGAACGCGCATTATAGAGATAAAAAAAGGGCTGTCAAACCTTCGCAGGGAAATTCCGGGATTTTTTTCCGGCACTGTAAATAGACGGTTTTGGTAGTAATATTCGCCGCTTGAATGGAGCCGCAAACAGCACCTCCAATCGTCGCAACAGGTTTATCAGCAATGGAAATTTTCAAGGAATTTCACTTCGAAGCCGCCCACCGGTTGCCCAATGTGCCACCGGGCCACAAGTGCGCCCGGCTGCACGGACATTCGTTCCAGGTAAGGCTGGTGGTCGCCGGCCCGGCGACGGAGCCCAGTGGTTGGGTCATGGACTTCGGTGACATCAAGGCCGCCTTCAAGCCCGTTCTGGATCGGTTGGACCACTACTACCTGAACGACATTCCTGGCCTGGAGAACCCCACCAGCGAGAATATTGCCCGCTGGATATGGCGCGAGTTGCAGCCCTCGCTGCCCCAGTTGGCCCAGGTCGAGATTCGGGAGACCTGCACCTCCGGTTGCATCTACCGTGGCCAGAGCTGAGCTGTCACAGTACCGTTACATCCCGGTAACATCGCTTAAAAGTCTTGACGATCAGGAAAACACTACGCCGGCAGGGGTCTCTCGAAACCTGGCAAATTGTTACCGCAACAGGACCCCCTCTCTCTGTTCCCCCGGCGCCGGGCGGGTTACCTAAGGTAACTCAGGCAAAAAGGTTATGCACAAAGTGAGTTCGGCAAAGGGAGAAGGCCCTGTTAGCTCAACAAAGCCATGTCGCACATTAACTAACATCTACAAGCTATTGTATTTAAAGGAAATAAAGACATTGACTATTTTTTAACCAATCTGTAACACTGCCCCGGGGTACTGGCCCCGGGGCCCCCTTAAACAAAATACACACCGACTTATCCACAGAATCTGTGGAAAAATGATGAGGTCTACCGAGGTGTTACCAAACCGACAGCGGCCGTACCCGTGAGCCTGGGCCTCTGGCTTTCCCTGCTTGGAGTTTGCCTGCTGGGGGCTATGTCCCCCGGGCCCAGCCTGGCGGTGGTGCTGCGTTCCACCCTCGGCGGTGGCCGAGTAGCCGGGCTCGCCGCGGCGGCCAGCCACGGATTGGCAGTAGGCTGCTATGCGCTGTTTACGGTGGGGGGCCTGTCGGTGCTGATTGCCCGCTCCCCGCAGCTCTTCCTCGCCCTGCAGCTCGCCGGTGCCGGCTGGTTGATCTATCTGGGGGCTGTGGCCCTGAGAACCCGCGGCGGCGGAGCCACCACTGCGATCGCCGGCGGCAGGGCCGGGGTGAGCGCCAGGCAGGCGGCAGTCAGCGGGTTTCTTATCGCCTTTCTCAACCCCAAACTGGCCTTGTTCATGCTGGCCCTGTTCAGCCAGTTCCTGCCCGCCGACCCCGACTGGCGGGTCCATGCCCTGCTGGTCGCCACCAGCGCGGTCACCGATGTCCTCTGGTACTCCCTGGTTGTGTTGCTGGTCAGCAGGCCGGCCTGGATGGCGCGTTTCCAGCGCCAGGAACAGAAGATCGACCTGCTGCTCGGCGCGGTGCTGGTTGCGCTGGGCGCTGCGATGGCCCTGAGACTGCTGATCCAGCAGCAAACCCTGTGATCAGTGCAGCGTGCTGTTGGGCTCCCGCACCACCACCGCCTGCAGGCGCTGGCCCAACATGATCACAAAGCCCTCTTGCCGCTCCACACCATCGTAGCTGTAATCGAAACGATACTGGCGCCAGACGCGCCAGTTGCCGCGCTCGTCACGGCTGAGGGAGATCCGCGACAGCTGCACCGTCTGATCCAGAAGCTGGAAATCATCGCGCTTGCCGGCGCGATCGACCGCCGCCAACGCCAGCTCCCGGACCCGAACGGAAGCGAGAAACCAGGCACACAGGCCGGCAAAGGCCAGGACCACCAGCACTTCCCCCAGGGTGAAATGCACCTTCAGGTACCGCGCGGTGAGCAGTCAGCCGTCAAGGAAGCGCCTCACCAGCTTGTTGAACAACGCAGGCTGCTCCGCGTGCAGCCAGTGCCCACAGCCGGACATCACCTCGAACTCGGCCTGCGGAAACCGCGCCTCGATCGCGGACCGGTGCTCGTCCTGGATGTAGGGGGAGTCGCCGCCTTTGATAAACAGGGTGCGGCCATTGAACGGGGACTGTAACGCGACTTCCTCGCGCACCTCGGCGTAGCGTTCGCGCAGGAGCTTGTGGTTGAAGCGCCAGCGGTATTCACCGGCGTCATTGCGCTGCAGGCTGAGCAGCAGGAACTGGATGACACTGTCTTCCTGCAGATGTTCCGCCATCAGTTTCGCCGCCTCGTTGCGGCTGCGACACCCGGCGCCATCGACTGCGGCCAAGGCGGCGAATACCGCGTCGTGGGACGGGGGATACGCGACCGGGGCGATGTCCGCGACCACCAGGGCATCGACCCGGTAGGGCGCATCCAGGGCCAGTTGCATGGCCACCTTGCCACCCAGGGAGTGGCCGACGAAGTGCGCCATTTCCAGGCCCCGATGCTCCATCCAGCGCTGCACCGCATCGGCGAGATCCGGTAGCGCCATACTCTCGGTCCACGCTGAGCGACCGTGGTTGGGCAGGTCCAGGCTGTGCACCCGATAGTGGTCCTGCAGGGAGCGGGACAGCCCCCCCAGATTACTGCCCATGCCGAAAAGACCGTGCAAAAGCACCACATCAGGGCCGTCTCCGGCCACCGAGTCGAATACTTCAGCTGTCATTGTCGCTGTCTCCCCCACGAGATTTTGCTACCATGCGCGCACTATAAACGAACTGGAGTCACTATGCGTTATTTCCGCACTCTGGGCCACGCAGCCATTGCCCTGACGGCATTGCTCGGGCTGGCCGCCTGCAACACGGGACCGACCTACAACCCTACCGTATTTCCCTACGAACTGGATGCGGAGAAGCTGGCGCAGAACAAGGTCAAGACCGTCATTATCCCCCACGTCAACCTCGGACAGCCATCCCGCAGCTACCTGGAAAAGGAAGCGCCCCGCATAGACGGCATGGTCAGTACCTACCTGAAGGAGCACGGCTACAAGGTCCTGCCCCAGCGGGACTTCATCCAGCACTGGAACACCGCCGTGCGCGCCTTCGGTGACCCTTTCGACCCCACCACCGGCAGGGTGAACATGACGACCTTTGCCCAGGTCATCCAGAGCGTGCGCGATCGCTTGCAGGAGACCACCGAGGTCGACGCCTTTGTCTTTACCGACCTGATCGAGTCGCAGGTTCCCTTCGGCGCCGGCATGCAGCGGATTGCCCGCTGGCACGGGGTGAGCCGCAAACCCTCCCTGCAGGGCCCCGGTACCGGCGTTTCCGCGGACTTCGACTGGAACCAGACGGCCTCGGTAGCCTCCCTCCAGATCAGCATCTATAACATGGAGCTGCAGCGCGTATTCGCCAGCGTTGGCGGCCTCGACGCCACTGACGCCATTGATGCGCGCTCGTCCGCCGGACGTTTCATCCGTCGCCGCAACATCCTGGAGACCGAGAGCTTCGTCAACGAGGGCATCGCCATCGCCTTCCACCCCTTCATCGTTTCCGAGATCTGGCCGGGCAACCCCTAGCCCGCCAGGCCGCTCCCCGCCGAGTGCGGCACCGGCCCCTGCGCAGCAGGGGCCCGAAGATCAGTCCTCGAAGGAAGCGGTTTTCTTCTCGGCCTGGGCCTGGACGCCCGCCATCAGGTCTGCCTGGCTCAGCATGCCCGCGTTCCAGGTCGCGATATGGTTAAGGCCATCCTGGACACTGTGGTCGCGGCTGTAGAGCAGCATCTCCTTGGTACCGCGCACCGCCAGCGGTGACTTGCGGGCGATACTCCGGGCGATGTCGGTAACTTCGCGCAGCATGGTCTCGCGGTTCTCGTACACCCGGTTTACGAAGCCCACTTCCCGGGCTTCCTCCGCATCCATGTTGCGACCGGTGTAGGCAAGCTCCCTCACCACACCGTCGGCGATCAGTTTGGGCATGCGCTGCAGGGTACCGACATCCGCGGTCATGCCGATATCGATTTCGCGGATCGCGAACCAGGCGTCCTCGGTTGCGTAGCGCATGTCGCAACAACACACCAGGTCCACGCCGCCGCCGATACAGCTGCTGTGGATTGCTGCCAGCACCGGCTTGCGGCAGTTTTCGATGGCGCTGAGGTTGGCCTGCATCCGCAGCACATTGCGCCGGAACTCCTCGCTCTGCCGAGCCGGATCGCTGGACTGGCCCTTCAGGCCGCTGAACATGGCGAGATCCAGTCCCGCACAGAAATGCTTGCCATTGCCAGTCAACACAATTGCCCGCACGCCCGGCTCGGCGTCCAGCCATTCAAAGCAGGCCTGGAGTTCCGGCCACATGGCGGCATTCATGGAGTTGGCCTTGTCGGGCCGGTTGAGGCTCACGGTCGCCACTTGCTGGTCAATGTCCAGAGCCAGGGTTTCGAATTCAGGGCTGTTCATGTTCGCTGTCTCTCCGTAGGACTATCCGTGCGCCGCCTCACCAGTGGCTGAGAAAATCAGCCGGGTTCAGTGCCGGCAGGTTCTTCGGGCTGCCGTCCCGGGTCCCCAGGTAGAGAAAGGCAACCACCTCCTCATTGCTGTCCAGGCCGAGGGCAGAGCCCACAAAAGGGTCGAACGCCGCGTTGCCGGTGCGCCAGATGCCGGCATAACCCAAGGCCTCGGCCGCCAGCAATATGGCGTGCGCGGCGCAGCCGGCGGACAGGCGCTGTTCATCGGCTGGCACCTTGGGATGTTCCTGCAGGCGGGCGACGACCACCAGCACCAGCGGCGCCCGCAGCGGCGCCTGCCGGGCCTTCTCCCTGGCCGAGGCGTCGGCCGCCGGGTCCCTGCGCAGGAGGCAGCGTTCAAGTACTTCCCCAAAATCATCGCGCCGCTCCCCCTCAATCGCGATAAAGCGCCAGGGCCTCAGCCAGGCGTGATCCGGCGCCCGCAGCGCGGCCTGCAACAACTCGTCCAGCTGCTCCCGGGAGGGGGCGGGCGCTACCAGTCGCGGCGCCGAATTGCGGGATTGCAGACTTTTCAGGACATCAGACATAGGGCCAGGGGACACATCGTTGGCTGGGGAGATTCGCCATCATACCAGCGGGCCGGGAAAACCGGGAAGCCCTGCGGGCGCCGACCCCTTCCCGGTAATTTTTACACGGGGGGAGTCTACCATCCCGGCCGCGGAATGTTTAAAGTGTCAACTTGACGTGACCGCAAGTGAATCTGCGGTAATAATCACGCTTGTCGGCCCTCAACAAAGCCAGCACAATTTAAGGGCAGGCCAATAACAGCGCAGCGCACGCACGGGGACAGGCGCAGACATGCAGAACCAGCAGTAACTTTATAATTAAAAGGAGCACCAACCATGCAATACACCGCCCAACCGCAATCCCTGAAGAAACACCCGCTGGCCCGGGGTGTCGCCGCGTTGCTGGGAACAGTGATGGCAACCACCTTTACCGCCGGCACCCAGGCCCAGGACGCCCGACGCAGCACATCCGCACTGCTGGAGGAGGTCGTGGTCACCGCCCGGAAGCGCGAGGAGGGCTCCCAGGAGGTGCCCATGGCGATTTCCGCGCTGGGATCAGACCAGCTGGAATCGCTGAAGATTCGCGACCTGACCAACCTGTCCGTACGCTTGCCGAATGTGGCGCTGGACGATGTCGGCACCGCCCGCGGCACGGCAAACTTCGCCATCCGCGGTCTCGGTGTCAACAGTTCCATCCCGGGCATCGACCCGACCGTGGGCGTGATTATCGACGGCGTCTATATCGGCCTGAACAACGGCATCCTGTTCGATACCTTTGACCTGGAAAGCGTGGAAATCCTGCGCGGCCCCCAGGGCACCCTGTTTGGCCGCAACGTGACTGGTGGCGCCGTGCTGCTGAACAGCAAGAAGCCGGGCGACGAGTTTGAATTCACCGCCCGTGCCGCTGTCGACCAGGGGCCGGACGGTGGCCCCAGCCGCTACATCATGGCAAGCATCGGAGGACCGGTTAACGACTGGCTGGCAGCGCGGGTCACCGCCTACCACAACGACGACGACGGCTTTATCGAGAACAGGTTTGACGGCGAAGACGTTGGTGTCATCCGCCAGACCATGGTACGGCCGGTAGCCGTGCTGACTCCCACCGACGCCTTGGAAGTGATCCTGCGCTACGAATACAGCGAAGTGACCGGCGACGGTCCCATTGCGCAAAGTCACACCAATGGCTCCGGCGTACCCGGGTTCCCGGTCAATTTCGAACGCGACAAGTTCGATGTCTCCATCGACGACGTCGGGTTCCAGGACAACGAAACCAACGCCTTTACGGCCCAGGTCAACTACGACGTCGCCTTCGGGGACGGCACGGTCACCAACATCTTCGGCTGGCGCGACTACACCTCGCAGGGCCGTGGCGATATCGACGCACAGCCGGTGTGGATGTTCCACGCCCCGTCCTGGCTGGACTACGAGCAGGTCAGCAACGAACTGCGCTACAACGGCCTGTTCAACGAGCGCTACAACGTCACCACCGGTGTGTTCTACTTTGACAGCGAGATCAACTACCACGAGCGCCGCGAGCTGTTGGGGATTGCCACCGGCGGCGTGATACCGGGCGCCCAGTTTGACGGCGGCGGCAATCTGCTGACCGAGACCTGGGGTATTTTCGCCTCGGTGGATATAGACCTCACAGACAAGTGGATCCTGAGCCTGGGCGCCCGCTATTCCGAGGAAGACAAGGAGACGGAAATTGCCTCCCTGAGCCGGAACATCAGCAGCCCGCCCACCTTCGCCACCGCCTGCAACATCGTCACGCTCGGCAACTGTGCCTATGACTTTGTCGACGATGACAAGTGGGACAGCTTCTCGCCCAAGATCGGCCTGACCTACAACATGTCCGACGACGCTTTCGTCTATGGCATGTACAGCCAGGGCACCCGTTCCGGCGGCTACAACATGCGCAACACCTCCTTCAACCCGGCGGACACCCCCGGACCCTTCGACCAGGAGACCGTCGACAGCATTGAGATCGGCTACAAGTCCTCTTTCGGCGGCCGCGGTATCCTCAACGCCGCTGCGTTCTACAACAAGATTGATGACATGCAGCGGGAGATCAACCTGCCCGGTCCCATCGGTGTCATCCAGCTGGTGCGCAACACCGCCGAAGCCACCATCATGGGTGTGGAAGTGGATGCCACCTGGGGCCTGACGGACAGCCTGGTGGCCATCGCCTCCGTGGGTGTCCTGGATGCCAGTTACGACAAGATGCTGGTGGATCTCAGCGGTGACGGCGTCATCGACGGTCAAGACAAGGACCTGGACCTGCCGCGGGCAGCTGACCTGACCTGGACGGTTGGCCTCAACCACGATCTGGAGCTGGGCGGCTGGGGCTACATGGGCTCGCGGATCAGCTACTCCTACCGGGACGAGTCTGCCTACACCGACAACAACCTGGGCTACATTGACGAGCAGAAGCGCGTGGATGCCGGCCTCGACTTCTACAGCAACGACGGCCACTGGGTCTTCTCCATCTATGGTCGCAACCTGCTGAACGAAACGCTGCAGGGCAACGACACCCAGCTGCCGAACACCATCGGCGGGGTTCCGCTGGGTGGCACCTTCGCGCCCCTGTCCAAGGGCCGCCGGGTTGGCCTGGAGGTCACCTACAACCTGTAGATCAGGCTTGTTTCCGCTTCAAGGCAGCCTTCGGGCTGCCTTTTTTGTTTCCCGCCCGGCAGCCTTTTCGCCCCAGGCTCAGGGCTGCATGTCGTCGTAGGGATTGGCCAGGTCGAGATCGATGCGGTAGCTGCCCACCTGCATGTCCCGCGCACCAATACTGACGTCGGCATCACCCAGCACACCAAAATCAAAGCGGTAGGTCGGAGCGACCTCACCCGCAATCATCGCCGTGTCGTAGGTCTCCTGCCGCTCGCGAACGCTTTCGTTGGCGCGCTCCCATGCCCGCCACTGCTCGGCACCGTGACGCGATCGCAACATGCGCGCGGTAACGGTGGGGCTGAGCAGGGTAGCCGAGGCATTGTTGCCGCCAAAGCCCTTGGAGTTAATGATGGCGTAGGCCTGCCCGGCCCGATCGATTTCCCGGTGGCGCAGCGTAAACGCCAGGCCGTCCCGGCACACGTCCTCCGCCAGGGCATCAATGGTATGGATGCCGGGGATAATGCCGTCGGCCCAGATCCCCAGGGTCGCATTGACCTGGTCGCCGGAGGCAGAGCCGAGGGAGTGGCCCAGGTAGCATTTCAGCGCCGCCACCGGCCAGTCCTCTATGCCGAACGCCTTCGCGGTTGCCGACAGGATCTGCGACTCGGTCACCCGGTTCTGCGGGGTGCCGGTACCGTGGGCCTGGACCAGCCCGCCCTCGCGCACGGCCTGCTCACCGAGCATGGCGCGCACCGCCGCCACCGCCTTGGCCATGGTGATGTAGTTGCCGACACCGGGCCCGGAAATGGACTTCTTGTAGCCATCCGCGTTGACGAAGACATCGGTGGCAGCCCCGTAGACCGTCGCGCCCAGTTCCACTGCCAGGGCATCGTCGAAGAGCACGACCATCTGCGCGGATTCGGCGATGGTAAAGCCGCAGTTCTCCGCAAAGGGGCGGCAGGCGCGCCGGTGATCCGGTTCGACATCGGAGGACAGGCCGTCCAGGTCGCGCAGCCCCTTGTCGGAGGCCAGTGCACCCATCGCGCCATAGCCCTCCATCACCTCCGGGTTCACCGGTGCTTCCGAGGAGCCGATGAACGCGACCCGCGCCCTGCCGGCACGAATGTCCTCGATACCGAGGCGCAGGTTGTACAGGAACGAGGCGCAGGCCCCCAGGGTGGCACCGGTGGCGCCGAGGCTCCCCAAAACATAGGCGTTGACAAAGTCCGCCGGCATTTCCGCGAGGGAAAGGGGGCAGAACTTGGACGTCACTCGCTGGCCATTGTAGCGGGCCTTGAGCATGCCACCCGCACCGGCATTGTCCAGCTGGCCCATGGCGCTGCCGGCGTAGACGCTGATCTGGTCCGCCGCCACGCGCTGCTGGATGTGCTCCCAGGGAATGCCCAGGCTACCCAGGGCGTCAGAGGCTGCATAGACCATCATTTGCAGGCCCCGCGGATGATTGCGGGACTGGTAGAGCTTGCCCGGATCGAAACCCGTGGGCAGCTGCCCCGCCGCCTTGATCTCGAATTCACGCAGACTGGGTAACAGCATGTCCAGGGCACCGTCGATCCGCACGGCAACCTGGGTTTCGCTCAGGGGACTGACAGTCCAGTTGTCGGGGATAATGGCGGGTAGCTGCTGTTTGCGCAGCGTCAGCTCCAGGGGGCCGGCCTCCCCCCGGGCGACGAGTCGCTGGTTCCAGCTGACGGCGTCCGGGTCGAAGTGGTTGGCCTCCACGCGGCGAATCAGGGTGTGGTCGAGAATGTAGCCAGCGCTGGATTCGGCGTCCTTGACGCCCATCAGCTGTGCCAGCGCGGCGAGCGAGCGCTGCCGGGTCGCAGCGGGCAGTGCATCCTGGACCAGGCGCCGGTAAGCGTGGTGACCGGAGGCCCGCCCCGCACCGTTGATACCCCCAAACCCTACAATCACCGGTAACCGCGCCTGACCCATTTATTCCTCCGTTGCGAAACTGCACCATCACTGGGGACAGTGTACTGGGACAGATCGCGCAGGAATATGCTATTTTTGCCACTTTCTATGCCATTTTCGCCACACTGATTGGGTTTGATCGCATGTATACCGTCGCCGCCCTCGTTTACCCGGATGCACTCGCCAGCAGCCTGACCCTGCCCATGGAAATTCTCAGCGCAGCCAGCCAGACCGCGCTGGCCAACAACCGCCGCGCCCGCCCCCTCTCTTTCCTCCTCGCAGGCCAGGTGCCCGGGCCGGTCACCCTGGCCAGCGGGCTGACCCTGCACGCAACGGCATCGCGCGCCAGCCTGCCGCCACTGGACCTGCTCATTCTGCCGGCAATCTGGCGAACCCCGCTCCCCACGCTCAAGGCATGCAGTGAGTGGCTGCCGGAACTGCGCCGGCTTGCAGCCACCGGCACGGGCATCTGCAGCGTCGGGACGGCCAGCTGTATCCTCGCCGAGGCCGGGCTGCTCGCCGGACGTCCGGCGACCACCCACTGGAACTGGTTCGAGCGGTTCGCCAGGCGCTATCCCGATGTGAATCTGAAAACCCGCCACCTGATCACCCAGAGCGACAACATCTACTGTGTGGGCAGCGTCAATTCCATCGCTGACCTGTGCGTGCACATCGCCGAGAACTGGTACGGCAGCCGTGTCGCCCGGGCCGTGGAGCGACAGTTTTCGCCGGAGATCCGCCAGCCTTTTCGCGCCGCCGCCTGGCAGGATCCGCCGCGCAGCAGCCACCACGATGAAACCGTGCTGCAGGCCCAGCAGTGGCTGCAAAACAGGTTGCACCAGGCGGTAGCGCTCGGGGACATGGCGCCGGCGCTGGGGATCAGCGAACGCACTTTGCACCGGCGTTTCCGCCAGGCGACCGGCATGACACCGCAGCAGTACCTGAACACCTTGCGCAACAACAGCGCCCGCGACCTGCTGCGGCGCAGTAACCTCAGTATCGGGGAAATCGCCTGGCAGCTGGGGCTGCAGGATGCCAGCCATTTTTCCCGACAGTTCCGACGCCAGAACGGCACAACCCCGGGACAGTACCGCGCCGCGGTCCGCGGCAAGCTGTTTGACCCGGGCTGACACTGTGGCCGCACCTGGCCGGCCGCACCTGGCCGGCCGCACCTGGCCGGCCACACCTCGCCGGCCGCACCTCGCCGGCCGCACCTGGCCGGCCGCACCTGGCCGGCCGC
>CAMYIZ010000072.1 GCA_947258585.1 uncultured Haliea sp.
CCACGGACGTGACCGGCGCCTGTGAACTGCCCGAAGGTGTTGAGATGGTCATGCCGGGTGACAACGTGCAGATGGTTGTCACGCTGATCGCACCGATCGCGATGGAAGATGGTTTGCGCTTCGCGATCCGCGAGGGTGGCCGCACCGTGGGTGCTGGCGTCGTCGCCAAGATCATCGAGTAAGACTTCAAGCGCGACAAAAAAGCCCGGCCCTGCGCCGGGCTTTTTTGTCTGCGGCTGTCAGCGTCGGTAGGCGTTTGTCTCGGAGATCTGTCCGTTCAGGGTCAGGAAGTCGTAGAGCAGCCCCAGTCCGAACAGGCCCAGGGTGAGCAAGTAGATGAGGCCGGTGACAATCTTGCCCATGTAGAAGCGGTGGACGCCGAAGACGCCGAGGAAGGTAAGCAGGATCCAGGCCAGGTTGTAGTCGACCGGGCCCTCGCTGTAGCGCCGATCCGCGGCTCTGGACATGCCGGGAATCAGGAACAGGTCGACAATCCAGCCGACGAAGAGCAAGCCCAGGGTGAAGAACCAGATAACCCCCGTGATCTGGCGGCCATAATAGAAGCGGTGAGCTCCCATAAAACCGAAGATCCACAGCAGGTAGCCCATGAATACCGAATGTGTCTCTCTGGCTTCCCGCACTGGTCCTGACCTCCTGCAAGTGTGCTCCTATCGTCTGCCGGGGCCCGCTTCGGGTCAAGCAGTATGTGGCGGTAGTGGCGCGTGGGCCCGATGCCCTGATCTGGATCATGGAGCGTGCGGCCTGCCTGCACTATGCTTTCCGGCAGATCACCATGATTCACCAGGAGTAGATATGTCAGTAGAACACCACGATCTCATCCACGAGTTTCCGGAGTTTCGCGACCGCATCCACGCGCTGAAAACGGGGGATGCCCATTTCCGCAAGCTGTTCGAGGAGTACCACGAGCTGACCCGCAGCATCGAGAACATGGAGAACGAAGTGACGCCGGTGGCGACTCATACTGAGGAGCAGGCCAAGATCCGTCGCCTGCATCTAAAGGATGCGCTTTACTGTATGCTGAATGCGGCCGACTAGCCGGCGGCTGCGGTTGGACACTCGGCATGACCAGTGGAGGAGGGGTGAAGTGACAGAATCGTCAATCCGGGCCGTGCTCGAGGAGCAGCAGGCTGTTCTGGAGCAGCGTTTGGCCAGCATCAGGCGCGACAGCGCCCGCAGTCATTCTGCCGACTCCGCCGATCAGGCCCAGGAGCGGGAGAATGACGAGGTAGAGGACGCTATCGGGATAGAGACCGAGCAGTCGCTCCGTGCTGTGAGGCTTGCCCTGGGGAGGCTGGACGCCGGTCTCTACGGTATCTGTGAGGGCTGCGGTGCAGACATTGACCCGGGCCGCCTCGAGGTGCTGCCGGAAACCGTGCTGTGTGTGAAATGTGCCGAATAAAGTAAGGCGAGACCCTAAAATAATGCCAGGGCGTGCTTGACAGCCTGATGGGCGCTCATTAGAATTCGCGTTCCTTTTTCGGGGGGCTCCTTTGCGGACCCCTGGTTTTTTATTGATTGGAGTTAGGTCAGGTGCAGAATCAACGCATTCGTATTCGCCTCAAGGCTTTTGACCACCGCCTGATAGATACGTCTACTCAGGAAATCGTGGAAACGGCACGCCGTACCGGTGCCCAGGTCAGGGGGCCGATCCCGCTTCCGACCCGGAAAGAAAAGTACACCGTGCTGATATCGCCGCACGTTAATAAAGATGCACGTGACCAGTACGAAATTCGTACGCACAAGCGTCTGTTGGACATCGTGGAGCCCACTGAAAAAACCGTGGACGCCCTGATGAAACTGGACCTGGCAGCAGGTGTGGAAGTACAGATCAGTCTTGGTTAACTACAATTTGTAGCAAGACCTGCTCGCAGGCCCACATGGTCTGCGGGTGTGTAACGCCCGGTTCTTTAAAGCAAGGCGGGGCGGCCATAGAGGGTAAGCCCCGTACACTGAGAGGTTAGCAAAATGACTATTGGCTTAGTCGGCCGTAAGTCCGGTATGACTCGTGTTTTTACCGAGGACGGCGCATCCATCCCAGTAACCGTAGTGGAGGTTTCTCCAAACCGGGTTACTCAGATCAAAGAGCTCGAGAGCCACGGCTATCGTGCCATTCAGGTGACTGCGGGCATCCGCAAGGCCTCGAAAGTGAGTAAATCAGAAGCCGGACACTTCGCGAAGGCGGGTGTCGAGGCGGGCTACGGTTTGTGGGAATTCCGTTTGGGCGCGAGCGATGAGGCTCCCGCTATCGGTTCCGAGCTGACTGTGGAGCGTTTCGAGGCCGGGCAGAAAGTTGATGTTGCGGGCAAGTCCAAGGGCAAGGGCTTCCAGGGCGTTATCAAGCGCTGGAACTTCTCCATGCAGGACGCCACCCACGGTAACTCTTTGTCCCACCGTGCCCCGGGTTCAATCGGTCAGTGCCAAACGCCTGGTCGTGTTTTCAAGGGCAAGAAGATGTCCGGGCACATGGGTGCGGAGAACGTCACCACCCAGGGTCTGGAAATCGTGCGCGTTGATGTGGAGCGGAATCTGCTGCTCATCAAGGGCGCTGTCCCCGGTGCACCCGGCGGCGACGTGATCGTGCGTCCCGCGGTCAAGGCTTAAGGTTAGGGGGTCTCTAACGTGGAATTGAGTGTAGTCAAGCCAGGTAACGCCACAGCGGGTACGGTTTCCGTGTCTGATGTCGCCTTTGCCCGCGAATACAATGAAGATCTGGTTCACCAGGTGGTTACCGCCTATCTGGCTGGTGCCCGTCAGGGAACCCGTGCCCAGAAGACCCGCTCCGATGTGAGCGGTGGCGGCAAGAAGCCCTGGCGCCAGAAAGGTACCGGTCGTGCCCGTGCGGGAACCATTCGCTCCCCGATCTGGCGCAGCGGTGGTGTGACCTTCGCGGCCCGGCCGCAGGATCACTCCCAGAAGGTTAACCGCAAGATGTACCGTGCGGCCATGCGTTCGATCATGTCCGAGCTGGCTCGTCAGGGTCGCCTGTTGGTGGTCGAGAGCGTAGAGCTCGAGGCCCCGAAAACCAAGCTGCTGGCTCAGCAGCTGGGTGAATACGGCCTGGACAGCGTGCTGATCGTGACTGCGGAGCTGGGTGAAAACCTCTACCTGGCCGCCCGCAACCTGCACAAGGTTGATGTGCGCGACGTCGATGGCGTGGATCCGGTCAGCCTGATTGCCTATGACAAGGTGATGGTCACCGTGGATGCGGTGAAGAAGTTTGAGGAGATGCTGGCATGAACCAGGAGCGAATTTTCCAGGTGCTGGTCGCGCCGCACGTGTCCGAAAAGGCCGCGGTGCTGGCTGACAGCAATAACCAGTACGTGTTCAAGGTTGCCGTCAACGCGACCAAGGCCGAAATCAAGAAGTCGGTTGAGCAGTTGTTCAAGGTCAAGGTCGATGCTGTCCAGACCCTCAAGGTCAAGGGCAAGGTCAAGCGTAACAAGTACGGCCTGAGCGCCAAGCCGACCTGGAAGAAGGCATATGTTCAACTGGAGCAGGGTCAGGACATCGACTTTGCCGTGGCTGAATAAGGAGTAGGTTCGAGATGGCAGTATTAACAAGTAAGCCCACTTCGCCCGGACGTCGTCACGTCGTCCGCGTGACCAGTGAGGACCTGCACAAGGGCGCTCCCTATGCCCCGCTGCTGGAAAAACAGACCCGCAATGGCGGCCGTAACAACAATGGCCGGATTACCACGCGGCACGTTGGTGGCGGTCACAAGCAGCACTACCGCATCATCGATTTCAAGCGCTCCAAGGACGGTATCCCGGCCAAGGTTGAGCGTATTGAATACGATCCGAACCGCACCGCGCACATCGCGCTGCTGCTGTTCGCCGATGGCGAGCGCCGCTACATTATCGCGCCCAAGGGTGTGAAGGCGGGTGACACTCTGCAGTCCGGGCCCGCGGCGCCGATCAAGGTTGGCAACTGCCTGCCGCTGCGCAACATTCCGGTGGGTTCGGTTATCCACGCGGTGGAGATGAAGCCCGGCAAGGGAGCTCAGCTCGCTCGCTCTGCGGGAGCCTCCATCCAGCTGGTGGCGCGTGAAGGTCAGTACGCGACCCTGCGTCTGCGCTCTGGCGAGATGCGCAAGGTGCTGTCCGACTGTCGCGCGACCATGGGCGAAGTGTCGAACTCGGAACACAGCCTGCGCAAGCTGGGCAAGGCCGGTGCCACTCGCTGGCGCGGTGTGCGCCCGACCGTTCGCGGCGTGGCGATGAACCCGGTGGATCACCCGCATGGCGGTGGTGAGGGTCGTACTTCCGGTGGCCGTCATCCGGTCAGCCCCTGGGGTACCCCGACCAAAGGTTACAAGACGCGCTCGAACAAGCGCACTGACGGGCTCATCGTGCGCCGTCGTGGCAAGAAATAAGTTCGGTCGACAGACAAGAGATTAGAGGAAGACACTGTGCCGCGTTCACTGAAGAAAGGTCCTTTTATCGACCTTCACTTGATTAAGAAAGTTGAAGCCGCGATTGAAAGCAACGACCGTCGCCCGATCAAGACCTGGTCGCGCCGTTCCATGATATCGCCTGATATGGTGGGTCTGACGATCGCCGTTCACAATGGCCGGCAGCATGTTCCAGTGCTGATCAACGAAGATATGGTTGGTCACAAGCTCGGTGAATTTGCGGCTACCCGTACGTTCAAGGGCCACATTGTAGACAAGAAGGCGAAGCGCTAGTAAGCGCTGGTCTATAGCGAGGTTTAGGAAGATGGAAGTTGCAGCAAGACTGAAAGGCGCGCGAATCTCGGCCCAGAAAGCTCGTCTGGTCGCAGACCAGGTGCGCGGCAAGCCTGTTGAGGAAGCGCTGAGCCTGCTGGAATTCAGCACCAAGAAGGCGGCCCACATTGTCAAGAAGATCCTTGACTCTGCGATTGCCAATGCCGAAAACAATGAAGGTGCGGATGTGGACGAGTTGAAAGTGTCCAGCATCTTCGTGGATGAAGGTATGACCATGAAGCGTCTGCGGCCCCGGGCCAAGGGTCGCGCTGATCGGATATTCAAGCGCACCTGTCATATCACCGTGAAAGTCGCAGACGGCCAAAGCTAAGTTCAGGAGAAGACCACATGGGTCAGAAAGTACATCCGGTCGGCATACGGTTAGGTATCGTCAAGGATCACAATTCGATCTGGTATGCGGATAGTAAAAACTATGCGAAGACGCTGATTACCGACCTCGCTGTGCGCAAGTACATCGAGAAGACGCTGGAGCATGCGTCGGTCAGCCGCGTCGTGATCGAGCGTCCGGCACAGACCGCGCGTATTACCATCCACACTGCCCGCCCCGGCATCGTGATCGGCAAGAAAGGCGAAGACGTGGATGGCCTGCGCAAGAAGCTGGCCGAGATGATGGGTGTGCCCGTGCACATCAACATCGAAGAGATCCGCAAGCCGGACCTGGATGCCAAGCTGGTAGCCCAGAATGTGGCCCAGCAGCTGGAGCGCCGGGTAATGTTCCGGAGAGCGATGAAGCGGGTGGTGCAGAACGCCATGCGCCAGGGCGCCGAGGGCATCAAGATCCAGGTAGGTGGTCGCCTGGGTGGTGCTGAAATTGCCCGCACAGAATGGTATCGCGAAGGTCGTGTGCCCTTGCATACCCTGCGTGCGGATATCGATTACGCCACTTACGAGGCCACTACGACCTACGGCATCATCGGGGTCAAGGTATGGATCTTCAAGGGTGAAGTGATTGGCACTGAAGGCCATTCCGACAGCGCCAAGAAGACAGCAACTAATTAAGGGTTACGCAGATGCTTCAACCAAAGCGTACTAAATTTCGCAAGATGATGAAGGGCCGCAACCGCGGCCTGGCCGAGCGTGGCAGCAAGGTGAGCTTCGGCGAATACGGTTTGAAGGCGACTGGCCGCGGCCGTATCACTGCGCGTCAGATCGAGGCGGCCCGTCGTGCGATGACCCGCCACATCAAGCGTGGTGGCAAGATCTGGATCCGCGTCTTCCCGGACAAGCCGATTACCGGCAAGCCGCTGGAAGTTCGTCAGGGTAAAGGTAAAGGTAACGTTGAGTACTGGGTGGCACAGATTCAGCCTGGAAAAGTGCTGTACGAAGTGCAGGGCGTTTCCGAAGAGCTGGCGCGTGAAGCATTCGCGCTGGCAGCTGCCAAGATCCCGGTGGCTACAACATTTGTAAAACGGTCGGTGATGTGATGAAAGCTAGCGAATTGCGTGATAAGTCCGCTGAGGACCTGAACAAGCAGCTGCTTACCCTGCGTGAAGAGCAGTTCAAGCTGCGCATGCAAAAGTCCACTGGTCAGCTCGGGCAGACGCATCTGCTGCAGCAGAACCAGCGCGACATCGCACGCGTCAAGACTGTACTGAATGAAAAGGCGGGTAACTGAGCATGTCTGGTGCAGAGAAGCGGATACGTACGGCGACCGGCAAGGTCGTCAGCAACAAAATGGACAAGACCATCACGGTTCTGATTGAGCGTCGGGTCAAGCACCCGGTGTACGGCAAGTACATTACCCGCTCTTCCAAGATCCACGCGCACGATGAGAACAATGTGTGTGGTATTGGCGATACCGTCAAGGTTACCGAGTCGCGGCCCATTTCCAAGAGCAAGACCTGGAAGCTGCTCGAAGTCGTGGAAAGTGCCCCACAGGTATAAGCGCTGTATTTTGCGGCCTGGCCGCAGTTTGGAGTAAGAGATGATTCAGACAGAGTCGTATTTGGATGTCGCTGACAACAGCGGTGCCCGCCGGGTGATGTGTATCAAGGTGCTGGGTGGCTCCAAGCGTCGCTATGCGCGTGTGGGCGACCTGATCAAGGTGACCGTCAAGGAAGCAATTCCCCGGGGCAAGGTCAAGAAAGGCCAGGTGATGACCGCGGTTGTGGTGCGTACCCGCAAGGGTGTGCGTCGCCCTGATGGCTCGCTGATCAAGTTTGACGACAACGCGGCAGTTTTGCTGAACAACCAGCAGGCGCCGATTGGTACCCGTATTTTCGGCCCCGTGACCCGTGAGCTGCGCGGCGAGAAGTTCATGAAGATTATTTCTCTGGCTCCGGAAGTTATCTGATTCGGCCCCAGGAGGAGAGGAAAGGAAATGTCCAAGATCAAGCGCGATGACGAAGTGATTATCCTGGCCGGTAAGGACAAGGGTAAGCGCGGCAAGGTTCGCAAGGTGATGACCGACAACCGCGTGGTTGTGGCGGGCATCAATATGGTAAAGAAGCACACCAAGCCGAACCCGCAAATGGGTGTCGCTGGCGGTATCGTTGAGCGCGAAGCGCCCATCCAGGTCTCCAATGTGGCGATCTACAATCCGGCCACCAGCAAGGCGGACAAGGTTGGTTACAAAGTTGATGGGGATACCAAGGTGCGTATCTTCAAATCCAGTGGCGAGGCGATTGACGCCTGAGTCGGGGGTCAAGGGTAAAAGACATGGCAACGTTGAAAGATAGGTACAAGAGCGAGATAGCTCCCCGGCTGCAGGAAGAGCTGGGCCTGAAGAATGTGATGGAGATTCCTCGCATTACCAAGATCACCCTGAACATGGGTGTTGGTGAGGCTGTGGGCGACAAGAAGGTACTGGAGAATGCGGTTGCGGACATGGAGAAGATCTCCGGCCAGAAGCCCATCATTACCCTCGCGCGCCGCTCCATTGCCGGCTTCAAGATTCGTGACGGCTGGCCGATCGGCTGCAAGGTTACCCTGCGTTCGGATCGGATGTACGAGTTCCTGGATCGCCTGATCAGTATCGCCATCCCGCGTATTCGCGACTTCCGTGGCGTCAGCCCGAAGTCGTTTGACGGTCGCGGCAACTTCGCGATGGGTGTGAGCGAGCAGATTATTTTCCCGGAAATCGAGTACGACCAGGTGGACACCCTGCGTGGCATGGACATCACCATCACCACCACGGCTCGTACGGATGATGAAGGTCGCGCACTGCTGCGCGCCTTCAACTTCCCCCTGAAAGGTTGAGAGGCTTAATTCATGGCTAAGAAATCGATGATCGCACGTGAGAAGAAGCGCGCGGAGATGGTAGTGAAGTATGCCGCCAAGCGGGCAGCGTTGAAGGCCGTTCTGAGTGATCAGGGCGCGTCCGATGACGCCAAGTGGGAAGCACAGATTGCGCTGCAGAAGTTGCCCCGCGATGCCAGCCCGGTGCGCAAGCAGCGCCGCTGCCAGCTGACCGGACGTCCTCACGGTGTTTATCGTAAATTTGGCCTGTGCCGCAACAAGCTGCGTGAAGCAGCGATGCGCGGTGATGTACCTGGTCTGGTTAAAGCCAGCTGGTAACGGAGAGATTCGAACATGAGTATGCAAGATCCGC
The DNA here is from genome assembly GCA_947258585.1 of uncultured Haliea sp. GTDB lineage: Bacteria > Pseudomonadota > Gammaproteobacteria > Pseudomonadales > Halieaceae > Haliea. The sequence goes on from CAMYIZ010000072.1 coordinate 8,316, forward strand.
TGTCAGATATGCTGACCCGCATCCGCAACGCGCAAATGGCCGGCAAGGCACGGGTAGAGATGCCCGGCTCCAAGCTCAAGGCTGCCGTTGCCGAGGTTTTGAAGCAAGAAGGTTACATCGCCGATTTCGCCGCAGCGAATGAAGCCGGCAAGCCCCGGTTGAGCATTGAGCTCAAGTATTACCAGGGTAAGCCAGTCATTGCAGAGATTGATCGTATCAGCCGTCCCGGCCTGCGCAGCTATGCCGCCAAGGACGAGCTGCCGACGGTACGCGGCGGTCTGGGCGTGGCTATTGTCTCCACCTCCAAGGGTGTGATGACCGATCGTGCGGCCCGTGCCGCAGGTGTCGGCGGCGAAGTGCTCTGCACCGTTTTCTAGAATTACTGAGGAAGGGCATTCAACATGTCTAGAGTCGCAAAAAATCCGGTACTGCTGCCCAAAGGGGTGGAAGTGAAGCAGACTGGCAGGGACCTCACCGTCAAGGGTGGCAGGGGTACGCTTGCATTTGAACTGGGCGAAGGGATTGCCATAACCCAGGAGGACAACGTCGTTTCCGTTGCTTTCGACAACGACAAGTCCAAGGCGCTTGCCGGTACAACCCGCGCCCTGCTGAGCAATATGGTCATCGGTGTGAGTGACGGCTGGGAAAAGAAACTGGTCCTCAACGGCGTTGGCTACCGTGCCAAGGCGGACGGCAAGTCGGTAAACCTGACCGTTGGTCTGTCCCACCCGGTGGATTACCAGCTTCCGGAGGGTGTCAGCGCCGAGACCCCGACGCAGACCGAAATCGTCGTCAAGGGTATAGACAAGCAGGCTGTTGGCCAGGCCGCTGCCGAGATTCGCAGCTTCCGTCCGCCGGAGCCTTACAAGGGCAAGGGTATTCGTTACGCAAACGAAGTCGTTCGCCGTAAAGAAGCCAAGAAGAAGTAGGTAGGTTGAGATGAGTGCAAAGAATGAATCAAGGCTGCGTCGCGCACGTCGCGCTCGCAACCGGATGCGCGAGCAGGGCGTCAACCGCCTGACTGTGCACCGCACCCCGCGCCACATCTACGCGCAGGTTATTGCCCCTGCCGGCGATCGTGTCCTGGCCAGCGCTTCCACGCTGGACGGCAGCCTGCGCAGTGGCAGCACTGGTAACCAGGCCGCTGCAGCTGCGGTAGGCAAGCTGGTGGCTGAGCGCGCGAAGGCTGCGGGTGTCGACAAGGTCGCGTTTGATCGCGCTGGCTACAAGTACCACGGACGTGTCAAGGCGCTTGCCGACGCTGCCCGTGAAAGTGGACTGGAATTCTAGGGTAGGGCTATGGCGTTTAACGATCAGAAGAAGCAGCAGCAGGACGGTGACTTCCAGGAAAAGCTGGTACAAGTCAACCGGGTTGCCAAGGTGGTCAAGGGTGGCCGTATCTTCAGCTTCACCGCCCTGACCGTGGTCGGCGACGGCAATGGCAAGGTCGGTTTCGGCCGCGGCAAGGCCCGTGAAGTCCCCGTGGCGATCCAGAAAGCCATGGAAGCCGCCCGTCGCAACATGATTCAGGTCGAGCTGAACAACGGTACGATCCAGTACCCGGTTCGGGCCAGTCATGGCGCCTCCAAGGTGTACATGCAGCCTGCCTCCGAAGGTACCGGTGTTATCGCCGGTGGTGCGATGCGCGCGGTGCTGGAAATCGCCGGCGTCCACAACGTCCTGGCGAAGTGCTATGGCTCTACCAACCCGGTGAACGTGGTTCGTGCAACGTTTAACGGCCTGCGCGACATGGTTGCTCCGGATGACGTTGCTGCAAAGCGCGGCAAGACCGTTGAAGAAATTCTGAACTAATTATTGGGTTGGCTAGTCATGGCTAAAGCTACTATCAAGGTTACGCAGACCAAGAGCGTCCACGGTCGCCTGAAGAACCACCGCGCCTGTATCGCTGGCCTGGGTCTGCGCCGTATCGGTCATACCGTTGAAGTCGAGGATACCCCCTCGGTTCGCGGCATGATCAACAAAGTGAACTACATGGTTCGGATCGAGGAGTAAATCATGTCAGATGTTTTGCGACTGAACACCCTGAGCCCGAGCCCGGGTTCCCGCAAGGATGCCAAGCGCGTCGGTCGCGGGATCGGTAGTGGCCTCGGCAAGACAGCTGGCCGCGGTCACAAGGGGCAGAAGTCCCGCTCTGGTGGCAAGGTTCGTCCGGGTTTCGAGGGCGGCCAGATGCCGCTGCAGAAGCGCCTGCCGAAGTACGGTTTCACCTCACGCGTTTCCCGCACGACCGCGCAGGTGCGTCTGGGTGAGCTGAATGGAGTCCAGTCCGACGTGGTCGATCTGGAAGCACTGAAGGCCGCCGATGTGATCCGCCAGGATGTGTTGCGCGTGCGCGTGTTCCTGTCCGGTGAAATCACCAGACCGTTGACTGTAAAGGGGCTCGCGGTCACCAAAGGTGCCCGTGAGGCCATCGAACAGGCCGGCGGGAAAGTAGAGGAATAAATGGCTAAAGGTCAGCTCCCAGGTAGCAACAAGGCCGGACTGGGCGAGCTCTTTGCTCGCCTTCGTTTTGTCTTGCTGGCGATTATTGTCTACCGGATCGGTACCCATATACCGGTTCCGGGAATTGACCCTGCACAGCTGGCTGCACTGTTCAACCAGAACCAGGGCACCATCCTGGGTCTGGCGAACATGTTCTCCGGCGGCGCACTGGAGCGGATGAGTATCCTTGCGCTGGGAATCATGCCCTACATTTCTGCGTCTATTATCATGCAGCTGATGTCGGCGGTGACCCCGCAGCTGGAGGCTCTGAAGAAGGAAGGTGAGTCCGGCAGGCGCAAGATCAGCCAATACACCCGGTACCTGACCGTGGTGCTTGCCATCGTGCAGGCGACGGGCATGACGGTGGGCATGGCCAACCAGGGGATGTCCTACGATACCTCCGTGGTGTTCTACGTGATTGCGATTACTTCGCTGGTCACCGGCGCCGTGTTCATGATGTGGCTGGGTGAACAGATAACCGAGAAGGGTGTTGGCAACGGTATTTCCCTGCTGATTTTCGCCGGTATCGTGGCGGGTCTCCCGGCGGCCATTGGTCAGTCGCTGGAGCAGGCGCGACAGGGGGAGCTGAATATTCTCGTCCTGTTGTTTATCCTGGCCCTGGGGATAGCCGTTATCTACATGATCGTGTTCATTGAGCGCGGCCAGCGACGGATTACCGTGAATTACGCCAAGCGCCAGCAGGGGCGCAAGATGATGCAGGCGCAAAGCTCGCACCTGCCGCTGAAGGTCAACATGGCCGGGGTGATCCCCGCGATCTTTGCCAGCAGCATCCTGCTGTTCCCGGCGTCGATCGCCCAGTGGTTTGGTTCCAGCGGTTCCGCCGACTGGCTGCAGGATCTGGCGCTGGCGATTGGTCCGGGGCAGCCCCTGAACATTCTGCTGTTCACCGGGTTTATCGTGTTTTTCTGCTTCTTCTACACGGCGTTGATGTTCAACCCCCAGGAAGTGGCCGACAACCTCAAGCGCTCCGGCGCCTTTGTCCCCGGCATCCGCCCCGGGCAGCAGACCGCCAACTACATCGATGGCGTACTGACGAGGTTAACCGTTTTCGGGTCAGCGTACATCGCGCTGGTCTGCCTCATGCCCCAGTTCCTGGTGGTCATGTGGAATGTACCGTTTTACCTGGGTGGTACCTCGCTGCTGATCGTCGTGGTGGTGGTGATGGACTTCATGGCCCAGGTACAGAGTCACCTGATGTCGCACCAGTACGACTCGGTGATGAAGAAAGCGAAATTGAACAACTATGGTGCTTCCGGCCGCTGACAGGCTGGCCGGTCCTTGGAGAAGAGCGAAATGAAAGTACGTGCATCAGTAAAGAAGGTCTGCAGGAACTGCAAGATCGTTCGCCGCAACGGTGTCGTGCGTGTGATCTGCAATACAGATCCTCGCCACAAGCAGCGCCAGGGCTGATCGGTTCCGGTCACAGACTGTTGATTTTTAGTAAACATACCGCTAGAATGCTGCGCCTTTCGCGCCCCACCCCCCGAGCCCTGCCGGGTTCAGGGTGCGGCCTGTTCGCTCAGCGCAAAGCGACGATTTGAGTATTTGGAGAGAGTTGGATGGCTCGTATTGCCGGCGTCAACGTACCCGATAACAAGCACGCTGTTATCGCCCTGACCTATATCTATGGTGTCGGTCGCACCCAGGCCAGGCGCCTCTGTGCCGACTCCGGTGTTGCTGAAAACAGCAAGATCGGTGAGCTCAGCGAAGAGCAAATGGACACGCTGAGGAACAAGGTAGGCGAGCTGACGGTTGAGGGTGACCTGCGCCGGGAAGTGTCGATGAATATCAAGCGCCTGATGGACCTCGGTTGCAACCGCGGCCTGCGCCATCGTCGCGGTCTGCCGCTTCGCGGCCAGCGCACCAAGACCAATGCCCGTACCCGCAAGGGTCCGCGCAAGCCGATTCGCAAGTAAGGCATTCCGCCCCGGCGAATCCTTTTTAGTGTAGCTGCACCCGAGTGCAGTGTTGATATTAAAGCAGGAAGAAGAGTATGGCCAAGCCAGGTGCCAAGAGCACTCGCAAGAAAATTACCAAGACCGTGGTGGATGGCATAGCGCACGTCCACGCGTCTTTTAACAACACGATCATCACCATTACCGACCGCCAGGGCAACACCCTGAGCTGGGCGACCTCCGGTGGCTCTGGCTTCCGCGGTTCGCGGAAAAGCACCCCCTTCGCAGCCCAGGTGGCAGCGGAGCGTGCAGGTGAAGCGGCCAAGGAATATGGTCTGAAGAATCTCGATGTACAGGTGAAGGGCCCCGGCCCGGGCCGTGAGTCAGCAGTGCGTGCGCTGAACTCCTGCGGCTACAAGATCACCAACATCACCGACGTGACGCCGATCCCGCACAATGGTTGCCGTCCGCCCAAGAAACGTCGCGTCTAACGCTTACAGGAAGAACTGACATGGCACGATATATTGGACCCAAGTGCAAGCTCTCCCGTCGTGAGGGAACCGATCTGTTCCTGAAGAGCGGGGTGCGTGCACTGGAAAGCAAGTGCAAGCCCGAATCGGCTCCCGGCCAGCACGGCGCCCGTCGCGGCCGCCTGTCCGACTACGGTGTACAGCTGCGCGAGAAGCAAAAAGTCCGCCGGATTTATGGCATTCTGGAAAAGCAGTTTCGCAACTATTACAAGGAAGCGGCCCGACTCAAGGGCGCTACCGGCGAGAACCTGCTGCAGCTGCTGGAAAGCCGCCTCGACAACGTGGTTTACCGCATGGGCTTTGGTTCTACCCGTGCTGAATCCCGTCAGCTGGTCAGCCACAAGGGCATCCTGGTCAACGGTGCCGTGGTGAATGTGCCTTCCTATCAGGTGCAGGCGGGTGACGTGGTGTCCCTGCGCGAAAAAGCCAAAAAGCAGCTGCGCGTGCAGTCTGCCCTGGCCCTGGCTGCCCAGCGCGGTGAGCCCGAGTGGATTGAAGTGAATAGCGATAAGCTGGAAGGAGTCTTCAAGTCAGCCCCTGAGCGTCAGGACCTGTCTTCCGAGATCAATGAAAACCTGATCGTGGAACTGTACTCCAAGTAATCCGACTTAGGACTAACCTACTCATACAGGTGCCAGAATGCAGACAGCAGTGAACGAATTTTTGACTCCGCGCGTGATCAACGTCGAAGAAAAGACCAGCACCCGCGCCCAGGTCACCCTGGAGCCGCTGGAGCGTGGCTTTGGCCATACTCTCGGCAATGCCCTGCGTCGCATACTGCTGTCTTCCATGCCCGGCTGTGCCATAACCGAAGTGGAAATTGACGGCGTCGAGCATGAGTACAGCGCCATTGAGGGTGTCCAGGAAGACGTCATCGAAATCCTGTTGAACCTCAAAGGGGTTGCCCTGGTCATGAACGGCAAGGAAGAGGCCGAGCTGACCCTGAGCCGCAAGGGTCCTGGCGTGGTCACCGCTGGTGACATCCAGGTGGATCACGACATCGAGATCCGCAACCCCGATCACGTCATTTGCGTGCTGACCGGCAGCTCGCACATCAGCATGAAGCTGAGTGTTGCGCGCGGCCGTGGCTACTCCCCCGCTGATTCCCGCGAGAATCCCGAGGAAGAGACCCGTTCGATTGGTCGTCTGCACCTCGACGCTACATTCTCGCCGATCAACCGGGTGTCCTATGTGGTTGAGGCCGCTCGTGTCGAGCAGCGTACCGACCTCGACAAGCTGGTTCTGGATCTCGAGACCAACGGCACCATCGATCCCGAGGAAGCGATCCGTCGCGCCGCGACCATTCTCCAGCAGCAGCTGGCTGTGTTCGTGGACCTCGAGAGCGAGAGCCACAGTGAGTCCGTGGTCGAAGAGGACGAAGTCGATCCGATTCTGCTGCGTCCCGTCGACGATCTCGAGCTGACGGTGCGCTCGGCAAACTGCCTCAAGGCAGAGAATATTTACTACATCGGTGACCTGGTCCAGCGTACGGAAGTCGAGCTGTTGAAGACCCCGAACCTGGGCAAGAAGTCACTGACCGAAATCAAGGATGTGCTGGCATCTCGCGGCTTGTCCCTGGGTATGCGCCTGGACAACTGGCCGCCGGCCAGCCTCAGAAACGACGACCGGGTGCTGAGTATCTAAGCTCCCGAGTTAACAGTTGGCAGTGCTGAGATAGCACAGACAGTATAGGAAAGGAAAAATGCGTCACCGTCATAGCGGACGTCAGTTGAACCGGAATGCCTCCCACCGCAAGGCCATGTTCCGGAACATGACCGTGTCTCTGGTAGAGCACGAGTTGATCAAGACCACTCTGCCCAAGGCCAAGGAGCTGCGCAGCTACGCTGAGCCGCTGATTACCCTGGCCAAGAGCGACAGCGTCGCCAATCGCCGCCTGGCGTTTGATCGCATGCGCGACAAGGCTGCGGTCGGCAAGCTGTTCTCAGAGCTGGGGCCACGCTACCAGGCTCGTCCGGGCGGCTATATCCGCATCCTCAAGTGCGGCTTTCGCTCCGGTGACAAGGCCCCCATGGCCTATGTTGAACTGGTCGATCGCCCGCAGATGGACGACGATGCGGATTCTGGCGAGGAGTAAATCCCCCAGATCGTGAAGAAGCCGGGCTAGCCCCGGCTTTTTTGTGTGCGCTGCCCTAAGGTGCCACGTCGCCGCCCGGAGCCGCTGTCAGGGGCTGGCCGGACACGCCGTGAATACATCCGTGTAGGCTCGGTGACGGCATCCATGCCGTCAACGGTCCGGACACCCCCTGACAGCACCTCCGGGCTGATTCCTCTGCCACACCTGATCCTTGCAGTACCTACCCGCGTGCTGTCGAAATAGCGGGTAGGAATACTGTGCGTGCCCGGATGAGTGGGCCGCCGCTGATCCATTTCGCGTGCGGCCCGGGAAGCTCCCGGTATCATCCCCAAGCTGAAGTCGCCCGAACGTGTCGTCGAAGTGGCATCGCAAGCCCCGGGGAGTGCGGGTTGAGGTTGCCCGGACCGTTGGCGACATGGATGTCGCCAAAGAGCCCCCATGGATGGGTACACGGCGTGTCCGGGCAGCCTCAGCCAGTGCTCCCCGGGGCGATGTGCAGAGTCCCCGGCCTTCCCAGTCGACCAACGCTAAGCCGCCGCGCGCTTCCCGGTTTTCCGTTTCGGTGCTTTCGGTTTCGGCTTAACAGCGTTCCTCGACGCCTGGCGCTTCAGCAGCGGCCCCAGAAACTGCCCGGTGTAGGACTTCTTCACCCCGGCCACGTCTTCCGGTGTCCCCGTAGCGATGATCTGGCCACCGCCGGAGCCCCCCTCGGGCCCCAGGTCCACGATCCAGTCCGCAGTCTTGATCACGTCGAGGTTGTGCTCGATGATGACCACGGTGTTGCCGTGATCGCGCAGGCGATGCAGGACGTCCAGCAGCTGGCGGATGTCCTCGAAGTGCAGGCCAGTGGTGGGTTCGTCAAGGATGTAGAGGGTCTTGCCGGTATCCCGCTTGGACAGTTCCCGCGACAACTTTACCCGCTGGGCTTCGCCTCCGGACAGGGTGGTAGCGGCCTGGCCAAGGCGGATATAGGACAGGCCGACGTCAATCAGGGTCTGCAGCTTGCGGGCGATGGCGGGTACGGGCTCGAAGAAGGCCAGGGCGTCCTCCACGGTCATTTCCAGCACCTCGTGGATGTTTTTGCCCTTGTAGCGGATTTCGAGAGTCTCGCGATTGTAGCGCCTGCCCTTGCAGACATCACAGGGAACGTAGATATCGGGCAGGAAGTGCATTTCGACCTTGGTCACGCCGTCACCCTGGCAGGCCTCGCAGCGGCCTCCCTTGACGTTGAAGCTGAAACGGCCCGGCTTGTAGCCCCGTGAGCGCGCCTCCTGCGTGCCCGCGAACAGCTCGCGCACCGGCGTGAAGATACCGGTATAGGTCGCCGGATTGGAGCGCGGGGTGCGCCCGATCGGGCTCTGGTCGATGTCGATGCACTTGTCGATGTGCTCCATGCCCTTGATGCCTTTGTAGGGGGCGGGGGTCAGGGTGGTGGCGCCGTTGAGCTCGGTGGCGGCAATGGGATACAGGGTGTTGTTGATCAGGGTCGATTTGCCGGAGCCGGAAACGCCGGTGACGCAGGTCAGCAGGCCCAGGGGCAGCTCCAGATCCACACCCTGTAGATTGTTGCCGCTGGCACCGGAGAGCTGCAGGAGCCGCTTCGGGTCGGTCGGGGTGCGCTTGTCGGGTACCGCGATACTGCGCTTGCCGGACAGATAGGCACCGGTCAGGGATTCCTCGTTGCCGATGATATCCTCCAGGCTGCCCTGGGCTACGATGCGGCCGCCGTGGACGCCGGCACCGGGGCCGATGTCGATGATGTGATCGGCGCGACGGATCGCGTCTTCATCGTGCTCCACCACCAGTACCGTGTTGCCCAGGTCCCGCAGATGAGTGAGAGTGCCCAGCAGGCGCTCGTTGTCACGCTGGTGCAGGCCGATGGAAGGTTCGTCGAGGATGTACATGACGCCGACCAGGCCGGCGCCGATCTGTGAGGCGAGGCGAATGCGCTGCGCTTCGCCACCGGACAGGGTTTCCGCACTGCGACTCAGGGTCAGGTAGTTGAGGCCCACGTCCACCAGGAAGCGGTAGCGGGCACGCAGCTCCTTGAGGATCTTGCCGGCGATCTCGCCCCTGCGGCCCTCCAGCTTCAGCTGGCCGAAGTACAGTTCGGCCTCGCCCACTGGCATCTCGGTGATAGCGGGCAGGGCGCGATCATCGACAAATACATGGCGAGCGTCCCGGCGCAGGCGGGTGCCGTGGCAATCGGGGCAGGGCTGGGTGGAGAGGAATTTCGCCAGCTCTTCCCGCACTGACTGGGATTCGGTGTCGCGGTAGCGCCGCTCCATGTTGGGGATGATGCCCTCGAAGGGATGCGTGCGCTTGTAGACATCGCCGCGATCATTCATGTAGGCGAAGGCAACTTCCTCCTCGCCGCTACCGTGGAGAATGGCTTCGCGGTGGCCTTTCTTCAGCTTCTGGAACGGGGTGTCGATGGAGAACCCATAGTGGTCCGCCAGGCTGGTGAGCATGTGGAAATAATACACATTGCGGCGATCCCAGCCCCGAATCGCGCCCTCGGCAAGGCTGGACTCGGGGTGCAGGAGGATACGGTCCGGATCGAAGTACTGCTTTACGCCCAGGCCGTCACAGCTGGGGCAGGCTCCCGCTGGATTGTTGAAGGAAAACATGCGCGGCTCCAGCTCGTCGATGCTGTGGCCGCAGATCGGACAGGCGAAGCGGGCAGAGAACATGATGTCCTCGCCGTCACCGTCCATGTAGCTGACCGTCGCCAGACCCTCGGTCAAGCCCAGCGCGGTCTCGAAGGATTCGGCCAGTCGCAGGCTGAGATCGGCACGGACCTTGAACCGGTCCACCACAACCTCAATGTCGTGCTTGCGCTTCTTGTCCAGTTTCGGCAGATCGTCCAGATCGGTGACGATACCGTTAACCCGGGCGCGCACGAAACCCGACGCGCGCAACTCCTCGAAGACATGCAGGTGCTCGCCCTTGCGCGCGCGGACCACCGGGGCCAGCAGCATCAACCGGCTGCCCTCCGGCAACGCCAGGACCGAGTCCACCATCTGGCTCACGGTCTGGGCCTGCAGGCTCTCACCGTGCTCCGGGCAGCGTGGCTCCCCGACCCGGGCGTAAAGCAGGCGCAGGTAGTCGTAGATCTCGGTGATGGTGCCGACCGTGGAGCGCGGATTGTGCGACGTGGACTTCTGCTCGATGGAAATTGCGGGTGACAGCCCCTCGATGTGGTCCATGTCCGGCTTTTCCATCATCGACAGGAACTGGCGGGCATAAGTGGACAGGGATTCGACATAGCGCCGCTGGCCTTCGGCGTAGAGTGTATCGAACGCCAGGGAGGATTTTCCGGACCCGGAAAGCCCGGTGATGACCACCAGCTGGTCGCGGGGAATGTCCAGGTCGATATTCTTGAGATTGTGGGTGCGTGCACCGCGGACGAGAATAGTGTCCATGAGTCTCCGGTCGGGGGCTGCCAGTCAAACCTGACAGTATAGGCGCTCGGTTCGGTTGGAGGCAAAATATACCGGGTTGTACGCAGCCCCGGCCGGCGCGGATGCCACGGCGGGAGCTAAGCTGTTAACATTAGGGTTTTTGCGAAGCTGCCAGCCTGTGATCACCGAACACCCGATGACCTCCCAGGAGCGTCGATCCGTGACGTCCCTCGCCCTGCTCTACAACTTTCGCATGTTGGGGCTGTTCATGGTCCTGCCGCTGCTGGCCCTGTACGCGATTGATTTCGAGGGGGCTACCCCGGCCCTGATCGGGGTTGCGCTCGGTGCCTACGGCCTGACCCAGGCCTGCCTGCAGATTCCCTTCGGCTGGCTGTCTGACCGGGTCGGGCGCAAACCCGTGATTATTGGCGGGCTGCTGATTTTTGCCCTTGGCAGCGCTGTGGCTGCGTTGGCCGACAGTATCTACGGCATTATCGCGGGCCGCGCGCTGCAGGGTGCAGGGGCCATTGCCAGTAGCGTGATGGCGCTGGTCGCGGATCTCACCCGGCAGGAGCAGCGCACCAAGGCGATGGCGATCGTCGGCGCCAGTATCGGTCTGGCATTTGCCCTCGCGCTGGTGCTGGGGCCAATGGTAGCCGGGCTCGGCGGCCTGGAGGCCGTGTTCGGCTTTACCGCCTTCCTGGCGCTCGCCGGGATCGCCATTGTGAGCTGGCAAGTGCCTGACCCGCCGCGTACCGGTACCACGCACGCGGAGGTCGGCGCGCGCCGGGGCCTGATGGGGCTCAGCCTGCGTAACCCCACACTGCTGCGCCTGGATACGGGGATTTTCGCCCTGCACTTCATTCTCATGGTCAGCTTCCAGGTCGTTCCCGGGGTGCTTGAGAGCGCCATCGGCATTCCCCGTGAGCTGCACTGGCAGGTCTATCTGCCGGTGGTGCTGCTGTCCGTGCTCGGGATCCTGCCACTCATGCGCCTCGCGGAAAAGGGCGGCCGCCCGCACCTGGTATTCCTCAGCTGCATCGGCCTGTTGTTCCTGTCGCTGGCGCTGCTGGGTCTGGTGCGCGAGCCCTGGCTGTTTTACGCAGCCCTGTGGCTGTTCTTCGTGGGGTTCAATTACATGGAGGCAGTGCTGCCATCCCTGGTTAGCAAGGCGGTGGATCCCGGTGGCAAGGGCACCGCCCTGGGCATCTTCTCCACGTCACAGTTTCTGGGCATTTTTGCCGGTGGCGCCGCCGGCGGCTGGGTGTTGCAGCACTATGGCGTGGCCGGGGTCACGGAGCTCTGCCTGGTCGTGATGGCGCTCTGGTTCCTGATCGCCCTGCCTGTGCCGCGGGCTGTGTCGGAAACGGTCGACGGGGTATCCCTGCCCTGAGCTCCCTGCCCGCGTACCCGCCGGTCAGTTTGTGGCACGAGGCGGCGTGCCGTGCTTCACCTCGCTCCGCACTGGTGGGTGACCAGCGTTTCGACGTGGCCATCATCGGCGGTGGCTATAGCGGGTTGTGGGCCGCCTACTACCTGAAGACGCAGGCGCCGGATTGTTCGGTGTGTATTCTTGAAGCGGAACACTGCGGCTTCGGCGCTTCCGGCCGCAATGGCGGCTGGATGATGTCTGCCCTGCAGGGGGAGCAGCGGTTTCACCGGGCGCCGGGGGGCGTGGACGGAGCGGCTGTGCGCCACCATGTCCTCGGTATCCTGCCCGAAGTGGAACGGGTCCTCGCCGCAGAGGGCCTGGCCTGTGACTATGTGCGCGGGGGAGGCCTGTTTGCTGCGGCCCGGTATCCGGAACAGCTGGACTGGCAGCGGGCGCATCTGGCGACACTGCACGCGCTGGGTTACGGCGAAGAGGATTACCATTGGCTGGATGGCGCCGGGCTGGCCGCGCGCCTCGCGATCGCCCGGCCACTGGGTGCCATCTATACCCCCCATGTTGCCCGTATCCAGCCAGCCAGGCTGGCTTTGGGGCTCGCCGCCACAGCGGCCCGCCTGGGGGTGAGGATATTCGAGCAGACTCCGGTGATCGCCGATAGTGGCGGGACGCTGACCACTCCCGGTGGCAGCGTGACCGCTCCGGTTAGGGTGCTGGCGGTGGAGGGGTTCAACAGCCGGTTTGCCGATTACCGGCGACGTGTGCTGCCGGTGCAGAGCCGCATTATTGCCACCGAGCCGCTGAGCGCGGGGCAGTGGCAGGAAATTGGACTCTCCGGCGCAGAAGTCTTCGCCGACGCCAGCCCGGTCATCACCTATGGCCAGCGCAGCGCCGATGACCGGCTGGTGTTCGGCGCGCGAGGCGCTTACCGCTTTGGTGGCCTCCCCCGCAGTCGCTTCGACGGGGACCCGGGCGCGTTTCATCAGGTCCGGGCGCTGTTGCTGGCCTGCCTGCCGCAGTTGCAGGATGTCGCCATAACCCACGCCTGGGGCGGCACCCTGGGCATACCCCGGTCAGGCAGTCCCCACGCGGTGCTGGATCCGGTGACCGGCTTTGCCAGTCTCGGCGGTTATACCGGCGAGGGAGTCGGCGCGGCGAACCTGATGGCGCGCAGTCTGGTGGACCTTATCCTGGAGCGGGACACGGGGCTCAGTAGCATGCCCTGGTGTCAGCGTCTGCCCATGCGCAAGGCGCTTCGGCGCTGGGAGCCGGAACCGTTGCGCTGGTTGGGATTCAGGGCCATCAGCTCGATTCTGGGCTGGCAGGAGGCCGCCTGCGCCGCCGGCGCCGCCCCCTGGAAGCGCCGCCTGCTGGGGTTGACGGGCAATCGCCGGAGCATCCCTGGCGACCGGGATTGACGGTTTATGGCGGTTATTGCTGGTGCATTTGCAGGAGGGGATTGCTATAGTCCGCGACTCTATTTTCATTCCCTGAACCGTCCATGACAGAGGAGTTGCTATGGCTTCACGGGGCGTAAACAAAGTCATATTGGTCGGCAATCTGGGGGCGGATCCGGAAACCCGGTACATGCCTTCCGGTGGCGCCGTGACCAACGTCAACCTCGCTACCTCCGATAGCTGGAAGGACAAACAGACCGGCCAGCCCCAGGAACGTACGGAGTGGCATCGGGTGGTGTTCTTCAACCGCCTGGCGGAGATCGCCGGCGAGTACCTGAAAAAGGGTTCCAAGGTCTATGTCGAGGGATCCCTGCGCACCCGGAAATGGCAGGGCCAGGACGGCCAGGATCGCTATACCACCGAAATTGTCGCCAGTGAAATGCAGATGCTCGACAGCCGCGGCGGTGGTCAACAGGGTGGCGGTTATCCGCAGGATGACTACAGCCAGGCTGCTCCGTCCCCACAACAGCAGCCGGCGGCTTCCCCCGGCCGACAGCCCAGTGCACCGCCTCCTGGTGATTTTGGCGATTTTGACGACGACATCCCGTTCTGACCGCGGGTCTGTCCAGCCAACCAGCGCCACCCGGCCGGAGACCCTGCTGTGCGCGTTTTGCTGATCGGATCCGACACCTCACTGGGCCTCGCGCTGGGTGAGCACCTGCGGCGTTGGGGCAGGCACGAGCTGGAGGTGGTTTCCTGCTCGGCCGCTCGCTGGAAGAGTGAGCGCCATGCCAAGAAAGTGGTGCGCCGGGTGCGCGCTGATATCGTGGTGGACGCGCGCCTCCAGGGCGCCATCGACAGCGGTGAAATCCTCACCGAGCTCGACATTGAGCGCGGTCACTGGCTGGCCAAGGCCTGCCAGCGTGGCAGTGCCAGCTATTTCCTGCTGTCGACCGCCAGGGTGTTCGCGGGCGACGCCGGGCGCGCCTACCGGGAGCAGGATGAGCCCGACAATACCGAAACTGTGGGCCGCTTGCTGGCCCAGGCCGAGACCCGAACCCGCGAAACCTGCGACAGGCATGTCATCCTGCGGCTGGGACCCGTGTTCGCACCCACCGGGGTTAACGTCCTGTCTCATATGCTCGAGCGGCTGATCGAGGGCGGTAAGCTCGTGCTCGACAACCAGCTGCGCGGTTGCCCGGTAGAGTCAGCGGACGCCGCCCGGGTCGTGGCGGGTGTCCTCGACCAGCTTGGTGCCGGGGCGGCGGCCTGGGGCACTTACCACTATTGCAGTCCCGATCCCACCAACTGCTACGAATTCGCGGAAGCCCTGCTCGCCTCGGCATCACAGTTCTGCGAGTTTTCCCCCGACGCGGTACAGCCACAGCCGGTGGCGGCAGGCGACCAGTTGCGCAGCCGGACGCTGCAGTGTGGTCGAATCCGCAATACCTTCGCCATCAAGCAGGTGCCCTGGCGCGGCTTCATCGCCGATGCCGTACGCCAGTACTTCTTCCAGCGCCAGCAACAGCCCCCCAAGGAGGCGTGAGCGATCATGTCCAAACATTCCGCAGACACCCAGGAAACGCTGGGCGTCGCTGTCCTGACGGTTTCTGATACACGTACTGCCGACACCGATACCTCCGGCCAATACCTGCAGGAGTCGCTGCTCGCCGCCGGCCATCGCTGCAGCGACCGCCAGATTGTCAGGGACGACATCTACCAGATCCGTGCGGTGCTGTCCCGGTGGATTGCCGATGAATCGGTCGAAGTGATACTGGTCACCGGCGGCACCGGCTTCTCGGGCCGGGACTCCACGCCGGAGGCTGTGATGCCCCTGCTGGACAAGACCATCGATGGCTTTGGTGAGGTGTTCCGGGCGTTGTCGCTGGCGGAAATAGGCTCCTCCACCGTGCAATCCAGGGCCCTGGGCGGGCTGGCCAACAACACGGTTGTATTCTGTATGCCCGGCTCCACCGGTGCCTGTCGTACAGCCTGGACCGGAATCATTCGCGACCAGCTCGACAGTCGCCATCGCCCCTGCAACTTTGTCGGCGTGTTGAGGACCCGGGCCCAGCTGTCGTGAGCGGCTTGCTGCCGGTGGACCAGGCGCTGGGGGCGATGCTGGAGCAGGCGCCCCCGGCGCCCCCGGTTCAGCGCCTGCCGCTGTCATCTGCGTGCGGTGCGGTACTGGCAGATGCCGTGGTCGCTTCTGTCGCCGTGCCCCCGGAGGACAACAGCGCAATGGACGGCTATGCCTTGCGGGTGGCGGATGCGAGGCGTGTCCTGCCCGTCAGTCAACGGATTCCCGCCGGCGCCGCGCCCGGTCCTCTCGCGCCGGGAACCGCAGCGCGGATATTTACCGGAGCCGTGATACCGCCGGGCGCGGACACCGTGGTGATCCAGGAGCACTGCCGGGAGGTCGAAGGGTGTGTACAACTGCTGGAACCGGTGGGGCCGGGGGACAATATCCGCCGCCGGGGCCAGGACATCGCCGAGGGTTCACGGGTGTTCGCCGCTGGCCGCCGCCTGCGGGCTCCCGATCTCGGATTGCTGGCTTCCCTGGGCCTGGGCGAAGTGTCGGTATACCGTCCGCTGCGGGTCGCGCTGCTTTCTACCGGCAGCGAACTGGTGGAGCCGGGCAGCGGGCCCCTGCGCCCCGGCCAGATCTATAACTCCAACCGGATCGTCCTCAGCGCCCAGCTCCACGCCCTCGGGATGGAGGTAGTGGACTGCGGTATTGTCGCCGACAGTCCGGAGGCAACCGCGGCAGCACTGGAGAACGCGGCCAGCAGGGCCGACTGTATCCTCAGTTCCGGCGGCGTCTCCGTGGGCGAGGAAGACCATGTCCGTGGGCAGGTCGAGCGTCTGGGATCGCTGACACTCTGGCGCCTGGCCATCAAGCCGGGGAAGCCGCTGGCATTTGGCGAAGTCAGGGGAGTGCCCTTTATCGGTTTGCCCGGCAACCCGACGTCCAGTTACGTGACTTTTTGCCTGCTGGCGCGCCCGTTCCTGTTGCGTGCCCAGGGCGCGGTCGACGTGGCGCCGGTCTGTTTGTCAGCGCGTGCGAATTTTGTCCGCGAGCGGCCCGGTAACCGCCAGGAGTACCTGCGGGTGACGCTGGCGCCCGGTGCGGATGGGATGTTGGCCACCCCTTTCGGCAACCAGAGTTCAGGGGTGTTGAGTTCGGTTTGCGCCAGCAATGCCCTCGCGGTCGTGCCGCTGGGTGCCTCGGTCAGTTTCGGTGACTGGCTGCAGGTGCTGTTGCTGGAGACCCTGGAGTAGGCACCTACCCGGTGTATTTCTGGAAGACCAGGGAGGCGTTGGTGCCGCCAAAACCGAAGCTGTTGGACATGACCCGCTGCAGGTCTACGTTGTCGTGGCGTTGCGTAGCGATAGGCAGGCCTTCGGCTTCCGGGTCGAGCGTGTCGATGTTGGCGGAGGCGGCGATGAAGCCGCGCTGCTGCATCAACAGCGAGTAGATCGCTTCCTGCACGCCCGCCGCACCCAGTGAATGTCCGGACAGGGACTTGGTGGAGCCAATCACCGGGATATGGTCGCGATCGCGATACGCTTCACGCACCGCCTTGAGTTCCTGGATGTCCCCGGCGGGGGTACTGGTGCCATGGGCATTGATATAGTCCACCGGCCCCGCCACGGTAGCCAGCGCCTGCTGCATGCAGCGGACAGCGCCTTCGCCCGAGGGGGCCACCATGTCGTGGCCGTCGGACGTGGCACCGTAGCCTACCAGCTCGGCGTAGATTCTTGCGCCCCGTGCCAGGGCGTGGTCCAGCTCCTCCAGCACCAGCATGCCACCACCGCCGGCGATGACGAAGCCATCGCGGTTGGCATCGTAGGCCCGGGAGGCACGCTCGGGGGTATCGTTGTACTTGGTCGACAGGGCGCCCATGGCGTCGAACAGGCTGCTCAGGGTCCAGTGCAGCTCCTCACCGCCACCAGCGAACACGATATCCTGCTTGTTCATCTGGATCTGCTCCATGGCGTTGCCGATGCAGTGGGCGCTGGTGGAGCAGGCAGAAGAGATGGAGTAGTTGACGCCCTTGATCTTGAAGGGAGTGGCAAGGCAGGCGGACACGGTACTGCCCATGGTCTGGGTGACCCGATAGGGGCCGACCCGGCGCAGGCCCTTCTCGCGCAGGATATCCGCGGCCTCGGTCTGGCTGGCTGAGGAGGCGCCGCCGGAGCCGGCAATGATGCCGGTGCGAACATTGGACACATCACGGTCACCGAGCCCTGAATCCGCGATGGCCTGTTGCATGGCGATGTAGGCAAACGCAGCGGCATCACCCATGAACCGCAGTTGCTTGCGGTCGATGTGCGCGGCCACGTCAATGACAGGGGCCCCCGCGATGTGCGAGCGCATGCCCATGTCGATGTGTTCCTGCCGCAGGCGGATACCTGAGCGCCCTTCATAGAGGGCGTCGGCGACTGTGTCGGCATCATTGCCGAGACAGGACACGATGCCCAGCCCTGTGATGACTACCCGTCTGTTCATGAGACTAGAACGACTCCGTTGATGAGAACAGTCCAACCCGCAGGTCGCTGGCGTTGTAGATTTCGCGCCCGTCCACGGACACCACCCCATCGGCGATGCCCATGATGAGCTTGCGTTCGATGACACGCTTCATATGGATGTTGTAGCTGACCTTGTGCGCGCTGGGCAGGATCTGCCCGGTGAATTTGACTTCGCCGGAGCCTAGCGCCCTGCCGCGGCCGGGATTGCCGCGCCAGCCGAGAAAGAAGCCCACGAGCTGCCACATGGCGTCGAGACCGAGGCAGCCCGGCATTACCGGGTCACCGGGAAAGTGGCATTGAAAAAACCACAGATCGGGATGAATATCCAGCTCCGCGACGATTTCGCCCTTGCCGTAGCGGCCGCCCTCCGAGCTGATGTGTGTGATCCGGTCCAGCATCAGCATGTTGTCGGTGGGAAGCTGGGCGTTGCCCGGTCCGAAAAGTTTGCCAAGGCCGCAAGCAACCAGCTCTTCTTTGGCAAATGCGTTTTGTGCAGTCATAGTGTATCCAATCGGGCCCTGGGATGGGGTGATGCTGCTGGTACCGGTTCTGCGTTGTGTTTATCCGGTGGGGTAAACGGGTTCAGGTGGACCATTCTAATACCTGCGGGGCACAAGTCCAGCATTGTGGGTTTGACAGCGTCCAGGCCTCGCTGGCCTCGTCCTCCGTCCATCAGCTAAGATAGCGGGACCAACGTGACTGGATTTAGCATGCTTACGCCCGTTTTACTCTCCGGTGGTGTCGGAAGTCGCCTCTGGCCCGTGTCGAGGGAGCTGCACCCCAAGCAGTTCCTGCCGCTGGCTGGAGAACTCACCATGCTGCAGCAGACCCTGGAACGCACCGGCAACCTTGAGGCCAGCGCGCCGGTTGTGGTGTGCAACGAAGAGCACCGTTTCATGGTTGCCGAGCAGCTGCGCCAGGTCGGTATTGCTCCCAGTGCACTGATTCTCGAGCCGGTGGGTCGCAACACAGCGCCTGCGGTCGCGCTGGCGGCACTGCAGGAGCAGGCCCGGGACCCTGAAGCAATACTGCTGGTGCTGCCTGCCGACCATATTATCCAGGACGGCGCGGCGTTTGCCGAGGCCGTGACCAGGGCCCTGCCGCTGGCTCGGGAGGGCCGCCTGATGACATTCGGGGTGGTGCCGCAGGCACCGGAGACGGGTTACGGCTACATTCGCTGTGGCGCCGCCCTGGGGGACGAGCTGTACGCCCTGGAGGCGTTCGTCGAAAAACCGGATGCGGAAACCGCGCAGGGCTATCTGGACAGCGGCAGCTACCTGTGGAACAGCGGCATGTTCCTGTTGCGCGCGGCAACTTACCTGGAGCAACTGGGGGAGTTCCAGCCGGAGATGCTGGCCTGCTGCCGGCGCGCCATGGCCAGCGCCACAGCGGATCTGGACTTCATCCGCCCCGAGGGGGGCGCGTTTGCAGCTTGTCCTGCGGACAGCATTGACTATGCCGTCATGGAGCATACCCGGGCGGGCGGTGTGGTGGCCCTGGATTGCGGCTGGAGCGATGTGGGTGCCTGGTCGGCGCTGTGGCAAGTCGCTGCGCGTGACGAGCACGGCAATGCCACCCAGGGCGATGTGATGCTCGACAACTGCCGTGACAGTTACTTCCGCAGCGAGTCCCGACTGGTGGCCGCGACCGGCGTTTCCAACCTGGTGGTGGTGGAGACCGCCGATGCGATCCTGGTTGCGGACCGCGACCGGGTGCAGGATGTCAAGCGCATTGTCAACCGCCTCAAGGCGGAGTCCCGCCCGGAGGCTTCCCTGCATTCCCGCGTCTACCGTCCGTGGGGTTCCTACGAATCCCTGGTCACGGCGGACCGCTTCCAGGTCAAGCGAATTATCGTCAATCCCGGTCAGACCCTGTCACTGCAGATGCACCACCACCGGGCGGAACACTGGATCGTGGTGCATGGCACCGCCGAGGTCACCTGCGAGGACAGGGTGTTCATGCTCGCGGAAGACGAATCCACTTACATCCCCCTGGGCCGCAAACACCGGCTCGCGAATCCCGGGCGTATCCCGCTGGAGTTGATCGAGGTGCAGTCCGGCACCTATCTCGGGGAGGATGACATTGTCCGCTTCGAAGATGTCTACGGTCGCGACCGCCCAGCCACAAGCAAGGAGAAGAATTCATGATCAAGAAGTGCCTGTTCCCGGTAGCCGGTTATGGTACGCGGTTCCTGCCCGCGACCAAGAGCATGCCCAAGGAGATGCTGCCCATCGTCAACAAGCCGCTGGTCCAGTACGGCGTCGAGGAAGCCATTGCCGCCGGCATGACCACCTGTGCGATGGTGACCGGGCGCGGCAAGCGTGCAATTGCCGACCACTTCGACATCAGTTTCGAGCTGGAACACCAGATCTCCGGTACCGGCAAGGAAGTGTACCTGGAGAGCATCCGGGAGGTGCTCGACCGGGGGGTGTTCACCATGGTGCGGCAACGGGAAATGAAAGGCCTGGGGCACGCCATCCTGACGGGTGAGGTCCTGATCGGCCATGAACCCTTTGGCGTGGTGCTGTCGGATGACCTCTGCCTGAACGAGGGGCCCGGCGTGCTCAGCCAGATGGCGGAACTCTATCGGCAGTTTCGCTGCTCCATTGTCGCCATTCAGGAGGTGCCGATGGAGGACGTCCACAAGTACGGCGTGATTGCTGGCGAGAGCCTGAAAGACGGGATCTACCGGGTCGACGAAATGGTGGAAAAGCCCGATGCCTCAGTGGCGCCCTCCAACCTGGCCATTATAGGTCGCTACATTCTGACCCCGGATATCTTCGATATCCTGCGCGAGACACCGCCCGGTGCCAACGGTGAAGTGCAGTTGACCGATGCGCTGCAAACACAGGCCCGGCAGGGTTGCGTCATGGCCTATCGGTTCAAGGGGCGGCGCTTCGACTGCGGCAGCGTACCGGGATTTGTCGAGGCCACCAATTTCGTTTACGAAAACCACTATTCCCGCAGCTGATCAGGAGCCTGCCGTGCAGTCACTGGAGTGCTTCAAGGCCTATGATGTGCGCGGGCGGGTTCCGGACCAGCTCAATGAGGATGTCGCGCACCGTATCGGCTGTGCATTTGCCGAGGTGATCGGGCCGCGCAAGGTCGTCGTCGGTCACGATGTCCGTCTCAGCAGCGAGGCGATCAAGGCTGCCCTGGCCGCGGGCCTGCGTCAGCAGGGAGTGGATGTCTACGATATCGGGCTCTGCGGCACGGAGGAAATCTACTTTGCGACCTCCCATGCCGGCATGGATGGCGGCATCGTGGTAACTGCCAGCCACAACCCCATGGATTACAACGGCATGAAGTTCGTGCGCGACCGGTCCCAGCCGATATCCGGCGACAGCGGCCTGTTCGCGATCCGTGATCTGGCGGCCCGCAACGAATTCACTCCCGCGGCGCGTGCTGGCAGTTATCAGCCCCTGGATACCTCGGCCGCCTATATCGCACATCTGCTCAACTATGTGGATGTGCCCGGCCTGCCAGCGCTGCGGATTGTGGTGGACGCCGGCAACGGCGGCGCCGGCCGTGTGATCGACCTGCTGGAGCCGCATCTGCCGTTTGAGTTTATCAAGCTCAACCATACACCGGACGGCCATTTCCCCAATGGCGTTCCCAATCCGCTGCTGCCGGAGAACCGGGCGCAAACCAGTGCGGCGGTGGTCGCTCACGGCGCCGACATGGGAATTGCCTGGGACGGGGATTTCGACCGCTGCTTCTTCTTTGATGAACGCGGCGAGTTCGTTGAAGGTTACTACCTGGTGGGTCTGCTGGCGGTCGCGTTCCTGCAGCAGGATCCGGGTGCCGCCATCGTGCACGACCCGCGCCTGACCTGGAACACGGTGGATCTGGTGCACACTTTTGGCGGGCGCGCGGTACAGAGCAAGACCGGCCACGCGTTTATCAAGGAGCGCATGCGCAGGGAGAACGCGGTCTACGGCGGCGAAATGAGTGCGCACCACTACTTTCGCGAGTTCGCCTACTGTGACAGCGGCATGATTCCGTGGTTGCTGGTCGCCGGCCTGATGGGCAGTCGTGGCCTGCCCATGTCAGCGCTGGTGGCCGAGCGGGTGGCTGCGTTCCCCTGCAGTGGCGAGATCAATCGGACTATAGCCGATCCGCAGGCGGCGCTGGCCAGGGTGGCGAAGCGCTACGGGCCTGAAGCGTCGCTGGTGGAGTCTGTGGACGGGGTCAGCATGGAGTTCGCGGACTGGCGCTTCAACCTGCGGCTGTCCAATACCGAGCCGGTGGTGCGCCTCAACGTGGAGAGCCGGGGCAACGTGGCCCTGATGCGGGCCCGCACCGAAGAGTTGCTGGCGCTGCTCGACGCCTAATCCTCACGCGGAGGCGCACGCCGCTTCTGCGCGGCGCGCCACTCGCCCAGCAGCCGCTCGGTGGCGGCATCCATGTTCTGCGGGCTGTCAGCCTGTTCCAGGCGCTTGAGGATGGCGCTGCCGATCTCCTTGCCCAGCTCCACGCCCCACTGGTCAAACGAGTTGATGCCCCAGAGCTGGCCGCTACAGAAGGTCCGGTGTTCGTACAGGGCCAGCAGGGCGCCGAGACCTTGAGGCGTGACCGCGTCCAGGGTGATAACGCTGCTGGGGCGGTTGCCCGGCATGGCCAGGTGTGCTGCCAGCCGATCCGCCTCCGCGTTTTCCAGCCCCCGTTCCAGCAGGCTTGCCCGGGCCTCATCCTCACTGCGCCCGATCATCAGCGTGCGACTCTGGGCGAGCCCGTTGGCGACCAGCATCCTGTGCCTGCCATCATCCACGAGCGGCGTCGTCAGCGGCAGGATGAAATCCGCCGGGCACAGACGCGTGCCCTGGTGCAGCAGTTGGTGGAAGGAGTGCTGGCCCATGGTGCCGGCGGACCCCCAAAGCACCGGAGCGCTGTCATAATCCAGCGGCTCGCCGTCCCGGGTAACGCGCTTGCCATTGCTTTCCATGGTCAACTGCTGGAGAAAGTCCGGCAGCTGCGCCAGGCCCTGATCGTAGGGCAATACGACCTGGTTGCCGGCGGCAAAAAAGTTGCAGTACCAGATCTCCAGCAGGCTCATCAGCATGGGCAGGTTGTGGGCGATGTTGGCACTGCTGAAGTGCTTGTCCATTTCCTCGGCGCCGCTGAGCAAACCGCTGAAGTTGTCCCAGCCGATGGCGATCGCGGCGCTGAGGCCGACAGCGGACCAGAGCGAGTAGCGCCCGCCTACCCAGTCCCACAGCGGCAGGCAGTTCTCGGCCGGTACGCCGAAGTCCGCAGCAGCCTCCAGATTGGTGGTGATGGCCAGAAAGTGGCGTTGCATATCCTCCGCTGTTACTCCGGCTGCCAGCAGCCAGTCCCGGGCGGCGACACCGTTGGCCAGGGTTTCCTCGGTGCGGAATGATTTGGAGCAAAGTATGAACAGGGTGGAGCCCGGATCCAGCCGCTGCAGGGTGTAGTGCAGGTCAGCGGGGTCGACATTGGCCACATAGTGGCAGCGCACGGGTCCCTGGAAGGCGGCCAGGGCGCCAGTCACCAGGCGCGGCCCCAGGTCGGAGCCGCCGATGCCAATATTGACCACATCCCTGATGGGTGCGCCGGAATGACCGAGCAAATGGCCGCCGTTGATCCGATCGCACCACAGGCGCATCCGCTGCCGGGTATCCTCGACCGCGCTGAACTCTGCATTGAGGCCGGTCGGCGCGGTGCGGGCCCTGAGCAGGGTGTGCAGCGCCGGCCGCGACTCCGTGTTGTTCAGCGGTGTCCCCGCCAGCAATTGCCCCGCGCGCAGCGGCAGCTGGGCCTGCTCCGCCAGTCGCAGTAGCGCGGCGCGGCTGTCCCTGCACAGCAGGTGCTTGGAATAGTCGAGAGTCAGGCCCGCGGCGCTGGCGGTGAATTCCGTGGCCCGCTGCGGATCCCTGCTGAACAGGGCGGCAATGGTGGTGCCCTGCATTTGCGCCGCCAGAGCCTGCAGTTCACGCCAGGATGGGAAGTCGGAAAGCCGTAAGGTATCAGTCATCGCGGGCGCCGCCAGAGTGACTGTGCAGTATAGGCAGCGCGGCCGCAGCCTGCAATTTCGGTGTGCGGGCTAGCTGTCCCGTTCTAGCGATAGCCGGGTCAGGGCATGCAATGCGTCCACGGCGGGACCCGGTGGCAGTCCGGCGAGCGCCGCCAGGGCGTGGTCATGGTGCTGGCGGGCTTGCCGGCGGGTATAGTCCGCAGCACCGCAGCGCGCCATGGCCGTGACAATGGCCTGGATATCCGCCGCCGTCTTGCCGGTGATCGCCCGCCGGACCAGGGCCTGCTCGTCCGGATTGCCGCAACGCAGTACGTGGATAAGGGGCAGGGTGAGTTTGCCTTCGTTCAGGTCATCACCCACATTCTTGCCCATGGTGGCGGCGTCGCCTTCATAGTCAAGCATGTCGTCGACCATCTGGAAGGCGAGCCCGAGATGCAGTCCGAAGGTGGCCATCTGGTCCGCGCGGTCCTGTTCGCCCCCGCTGAGGATGGCGGCACCGTAGCAGGCGGCGGCAAACAACACCGCCGTCTTGCGGGTGATGATATCCAGGTAATCCTGCTCGCTGGTGTCGGCATTGCCGGCGCGTGCCAGCTGCAGCACCTCGCCCTCGGCGATGGTGTTGGTGGTGTCCGCCATATGGCGCAGTATGTTCATGTCCTGCAGCCCGACCATCAACTGGAACGCGCGGGTATAAAGAAAGTCGCCGACCAGGACGCTGGGTGCATTGCCGAAAGTGGCATTGGCCGTGGGCCGTCCGCGCCGGAGCTCGGAAACGTCCACCACGTCGTCGTGGAGCAGGGTTGCGGTGTGGATGAATTCGATCACGGCGGCGAAGGTGATGTGCTCGTCCCGGCACGCGCCCAGGGCGGCGCCGGTCAGCAGGGCAAGCAGGGGCCGCAGGCGCTTGCCTCCTGCGTCAACGATGTAGTGGCCGACATTCTCGACCATGGGGACGTTGGACTGGAGCTGGTCGATGATCAGTCGGTTGACCCGCTCGAATTCCCCGGCGACGCTGGCTCGAATGTGCTGCATAGTAGGCTGGCTTGGTAAGTGCTCGCGCATGCTAGGGTGGACCGTCGGGGGTGTCAAGCGGCTACCGGGTGCGGGGAAATAAACCTTGCTCAAAAGAGCTGCTTTGAGTAGAATCGCCGCCCTCTGGAGGTCGTCTCGCAGGTGACGCGTGCTTCCGGGTTTCATGGACACTGTTAGTGCCTGGCTCTGCCCCCTTGATTTAACAGGGTTTTTTTCGAGATCGCGAGCAGGCTAACTGAACGGAGAGTGCAATGTACGCAGTAATCGAAAGCGGTGGCAAGCAGCATCGCGTGATTGAGGGCGAAACCCTCAAGCTGGAAAAAATTGAAGCGGCCACCGGTGATACGGTTGAGTTCGACCGGGTCCTCATGGTTGGCGGTGACCAGGTCAAGATTGGCACGCCCCTGGTTGCCGGCGGCAAGGTGACTGCGGAAGTGGTTAGCCATGGGCGCCACAAGAAGGTCAAGATTGTAAAGTTCAACCGCCGCAAGCACTATCGGAGAGAAACTGGTCATCGCCAGTGGTTCACCGAAGTGAAGATTACCGGCATCACGGCGTAACGGAGGCTATCGACAATGGCACACAAGAAAGCAGGCGGCAGTACTCGCAACGGTCGCGATTCCGAAAGCAAACGCCTCGGCGTAAAGCGCTTTGGCGGTGAAGTGGTCAAGGCCGGCAACATTATCGTGCGCCAGCGCGGCACCCGCTTCCACCCCGGCGACAACGTTCGCTGCGGCAGGGACCATACCCTGTTCGCCACGGCCGAAGGCCGGGTTGAATTTGTGACGAAGGGTCCCAACAACCGCAAGTTTGTTCAGGTGGTGAGCGCCTGATCGGGCGGTTGCGCTGAGCGAAGACAAAAGCCTCGTCAACTGACGGGGCTTTTTTTTTATACTAGAGGCAACCCGCGGACGCGATGGCGCGTCCGCCACAGGGTTGCAGTGGCAGGGCCATGAAATTTGTAGATGAAGCGAGCATCAAGGTGTTTGCGGGCAACGGTGGCAATGGCTGCCTCAGCTTCCGCAGGGAGAAGTTCGTGCCCCGTGGCGGCCCCGACGGCGGCGATGGCGGCGACGGCGGCAGCGTCATCATGGAGGCGGACGAAGGCCTGAATACCATGGTGGACTTTCGCTTTGTACGCAGTTATCGGGCGGAAAACGGGGAGTCCGGCAGGAGCCGCAACTGTACCGGCAAGAGCGGTGAAGACCTGGTGCTGAAAGTGCCGGTCGGTACCACCATCATTGACGAGGACAGCGCCGAAGTGCTGGGAGACCTCGCGGAGCACGGCCAGCGTCTGGTGGTGGCTCAGGGCGGCTGGCACGGCCTGGGCAACGCCCGCTTCAAATCCAGCACCAATCGCGCGCCGCGTCAGACCAGTCCCGGCACCGAGGGCGAGCAGCGCTCGCTGAAGCTGGAGTTGAAGGTGCTGGCAGATGTAGGCCTGCTGGGCCTGCCCAATGCCGGCAAGTCAACGTTTATCCGGGCGGTGTCCGCCGCGCGGCCGAAGGTGGCTGACTATCCCTTTACCACCCTGGTGCCCAACCTGGGGGTGGTCAAGGTGGATTCCCACCGCAGCTTCGTGGTCGCGGACATTCCCGGCCTGATCGCCGGCGCCTCGGATGGAGCCGGCCTTGGCATCCGTTTTCTCAAGCACCTGACCCGCAACCGTATCCTGCTGCACCTGGTGGATATGGCGCCGGTAGACGGCAGCGAGCCGGTGGACGCCGCGGTCGCGATTGTGCAGGAGCTGCAGCGATTCAGTCCCACCCTGGCCGAGCGGCCGCGCTGGCTGGTGTTGAACAAGATAGATCTGGTCCCGGAGGGGAAACTCGCCGCCCGCCGCGACGCCGTGTTGCAGGCGCTGGGCTGGCAGGGCCCGGTTTACGAGACGGCCGCCATCAGCGGGGAGGGTACAGCCCGACTCTGCCAGGATCTGATGGTCGCACTGGAGGAACAAAAAGCCAGGGAGAAGGCCGATCCGGAGATTGCCGAGGCCGAGGCCGAACAGCAGGCGCGTATGCAGCAGGAAGCCCGCGAGCGCATTGAGGCATTGCGTGCCCAGTACCGGCGTGCCGCCGCTGCCGACGGCAGCGACGATGACGATGACGACGACGTGGAAGTGGAATACGTGCACTGATGGACAGCGCTGCCCGCACAGAAATTGCATTGGCCCGGCGCTGGGTGATCAAGGTCGGCAGCGCCCTGCTTACCAACGACGGTCGCGGCCTGGACAGTGCCATGATCGGCAGCCTGGTGGCGCAGATCGCGGCCCTCCGGGCCGGCGGCGCGGAGGTGGTGCTGGTGTCCAGCGGTGCGGTCGCCGCGGGCATCGTGCGCCTCGGCTGGCCCCGCCGGCCGTCACAGCTGCACGAACTGCAGGCCGCCGCCGCAGTGGGCCAGTCTGCGCTGATCCAGAGCTATGAAACCGCGTTCCGGGGTTACGATATCGCCTCCGCGCAGATATTGCTGGGCCACGACGATATCACCGCCCGCGACCGCTACCTCAACGCCCGCGGTACGCTGACGACACTGCTGCGCCTCGGTGTGGTGCCCATCGTCAATGAAAACGACACCGTCGTAACCGACGAAATCCGGTTTGGTGACAACGACACCCTGGCGGCGCTGGTGGCGAATCTGATCGATGCCGATGCCCTGTTGCTGCTCACCGACCAGCAGGGTCTCTACGAAGAGGACCCGCGCATGAATCCCTTTGCCGCCCTGGTGGAAACCCGGGACGTGCACGATCCCGCCCTCGATTCAATGGCCGGTGAGGGCGGTGCGCTGGGTCGCGGCGGCATGATCACCAAATTGCGGGCGGCCAGGCTGGCCGCGAGGTCGGGCACAGAGACGGTGATTGCCAGCGGCCGCCACCCCGATGTGGTGGCGGAGGTTGCGACGGGAGTCATCGTCGGCACCTGGCTGCGCACCGGCAAGCAGCCGCAGAATGCCCGCAAGCAGTGGCTGGCGGGGATGGTCCGGATCGCCGGTAGCCTGGAACTGGACGAGGGCGCGGTACGGGTCCTGCGGGAATCGGGCCGCAGCCTGCTACCGGTCGGCGTGCGTGGAGCCTCCGGCAGCTTTCAACGGGGGGACATGGTCTCTTGCCTTGGCCCGGACGGGCGCGAGGTTGCTCGCGGGCTGGCGAACTACAGTGCCGCGGAGACCCTGCGCATCATGGGTCAGCCGTCGGCCGCCATTGAGGAAGTGCTCGGGTACCAGGGCGACGAGGAAATGATTCACCGCGACAACCTGGTGCTGTGTTGACTTCATGAGTATGAGCGCGGAATTGCTGCTGGCGGCCTACTGCGCCGCGATTGCCCTGCTGTCGCTGGCGGGGGGGCTACTGCCCAACTGGATAAACATGACCCACACCCGCACCCAGCTGGTCATGAGTTTTGTCTCGGGGCTGATGCTGGGAGTCGCGTTCTACCACCTGTTGCCACACAGTATTGCCCTGCAACCCCCGGCGCGGGCCGCGGATATCTCGGCGTGGTGGCTGATGGTCGGCCTGATCACCATGCTCCTGCTGCTGCGCATGTTCCATTTTCACCAGCATGACTTCAGCCCTGTGGAGGAAAAACACCACGATCATCACCTGCACGACCACCCTGGGCACGACCATGGCAAGCACCATCATGCCCCGGCCGTGCCCGCCGCCCACCGCCTGAGCTGGGTCGGCCTCGCCCTGGGCCTGGGCTTGCACACGCTCATCGATGGTGTAGCGCTGGGTGCTGTCATGCAGGGCGAGCCAGGCCAGATGGCCGGCCTGCTGGGGGTGGGCGTTTTCCTCGCGATTCTGCTGCACAAGCCACTGGATGCCATGTCGATTACCACGATCATGGAGGCCGGGGGCTGGAATAGACGCTCCCGGGCCCTGGCCAATATCGGCTTCGCCCTGCTGTGTCCGCTGGGAGCGTTGCTGTTTTACTTTGGTGTGGACCTGCTGGGCGATGCACGGCATCATGCGGTGGCAGTGGCGCTGGCTTTTTCCGCCGGTGCATTTATCTGCATCGCGCTCAGCGATCTGTTGCCTGAAGTCCATTTCCACAGCCACGATCGCGGCAAGCTGACGCTGGCGTTTCTCGCGGGTATCATGCTCGCTTATGCCATTGGTGGTATCGAGCCGTCCGGCGCCCACCTGCACGGGGGCTGAGCAATCAGGAGAAGTTGATGGTCAAGCGTATTATCTATCCGCCCATGTGGCTGGTGTTCGGTATCCTGGCCATTTTCACTCTCAACGAGTTCTATCCGGGCTTGCGCTTCACCAGCCTGGCCAGTCAGCTGCTGGGCGGTGTAATGCTGGTCATGGGCCTGGCCCTGCTGGTGGTCGCCGGCGGTCTGTTCAAGCGGGCTGGCACCGACCTGATACCCTTCCGCAACGTCTCAGCACTGGTCACCGACGGCGTCTACCGCTTTACCCGCAACCCCATGTACCTGGGGATGGCCCTCATTCTGCTGGGCGTCGCGGTAACGGTGGGCGCGGCGACGGCTCTGCTGATCCCGCCGCTATTCATGGTCATCATTGAGTGGCGCTATATCCGTCCGGAGGAAACGCTGCTGCAAGGGTTGTTTCCCGAGGAGTTTCCAGCGTATTGCCGGCGGGTACGACGCTGGCTGTAGCCTCGCTGCTAGCGCCTGGACCCCAAGGCGATGGCACGCGCCTGGCTGGCGTCGCCGTCAAAGCTCAGCGGCAGCCAGCCGCAGAGCTGCTGGTCGATGATGGTGGCGAGGGCATCGATGTGGTCCGGTTCACTGTTCAGGCAGGGAATGTATTCATAGCGCTCGCCGCCGGCCTGCAGAAAGTAGTCGCGATTTTCCACTCCGATCTCTTCAATCGTCTCCAGGCAATCCGCTGAAAAGCCCGGGCAGATCACCTGCACGGATTTGATGCCCTGGGCCGGCAGTCCCTGCAGCGTTTCATCAGTGTAGGGTTGCAGCCAGGGCTCGCGGCCGAAGCGGGACTGGAAGCAGGTCTGGTAGTCCTCGCTGCCCAGTCCCAGCGCTTCCGCCAGCAGGCGGCTGGTCTTGTGGCATTGGCAGTGATAGGGGTCGCCCTGCTCCAGGTAGCGCTGTGGCTCGCCGTGGTAGGACATCATGAGTCGGTCGGCACGCCCATGCTGCTGCCAGTGCTTGCGCACGCTCGCAGCCAGGGCTTCGATATAGGCGGGGTGGTCGTGGTAGCTGGTTACGAAGCGGAGCTCCGGCAGCCAGCGACGGCGCTGGAAATCCTCCGCCAGTGCATCGAAGGTGGAGCCGCCGGTGGGTCCGCTGTACTGTGGATACAACGGCAGCACCAGCAGGCGCTGGACACCTCGATCCAGCAGCGATTGCAGTTGCGCGGGGATGGAATTGGAGCCGTAGCGCATGGCGTACTCGACCAGCACCGCATCACCGTGCCCGGCTGTCAGCCTTGCCTGCAGCTTCTCGGCCTGGGCCCGGGTATGCAGCAGCAGGGGCGAGCCGTCCTCGGTCCAGACAGTGCGGTAGGCGGCAGCGGAGCGTGCCGGGCGCACGTTGAGGATGATGCCGTGCAGGATCATGAACCAGATCAGGCGCGGCACTTCCACCACCCGTGGGTCGGACAGGAATTCCCGCAGATAGCGCCGCAGGGCTCGTTTCTCCGCTGCATCCGGTGTGCCCAGGTTGGTCACCAGGACGCCGACCCTGGGCGGCTGGCGGTGGTTGTAGTCGGTGGTTCCGCGATAGCGCATGGTCCGCATTATCCTGTGAGTGCTGCCTGAAGCCAAGCAAAGAGATGTTGGTGGCCGAACAAACCTCCGTTACGCAAACCGTTCATCGCTGGATTGGTGCAGTTCACCGACGCTTGCCTGCCAGTCACCGAATGCCGCTTTCGGCTGTTTCCCGACTCTCCTAGTCTGTGCATCAAGGACAGCGATTAACGACCGGATCGTCAGTCCCTGCAAAGCAAAAACCACACAATCCGGTAGGGAGAAATAGTATGAAAACCCAATTCAACAAGCGTATCACGGCAATGGTCTTTGCGATGGGCAGCTGCGTGGCAGTGTCCGCCATGGCCGGTGGTTATCAGGAGGCGACTCTGGTGCAGGCGCATGCCATGGAAGCGCGCACCGCCCATGTTTCTGTCGCTGACCTCAATCCGGCTTCGGTAGAGGGCCAGGAGGCGCTGCACGGGCGCCTGAGCCAGGCCGCTCGCGAAGTCTGCGGTTCGACCGATTACCGCATCGCCGGTAGCATCCGGGTCGCGGCCAACAACAGGGCGTGCTATGAATCAGCCCTGGCTGAGGCCCTGTCCCAGGTCCATGCCGCCCAGGTTGCCGATATCGGCAAGTAGGTGTTGATCTCCCGCTACCCCTGGCGGGAGTTCTTCGGGGAGCCACCTGTCGGGTGGCTCCCTTTTTCATTGCAGCAGGGTGTCCAGTATGAGCCCGAGCAGGAACAGGGGCGTGAAGTGGCGGGTGTGGCGGAAGCAGGCGGCTGAAAACCACAGGGGCCAGAGTTTGTCGGGATAGCTTTCCGGGCGCGTGACCGGCTTCGGCTTGCGCAACATCTGCAGGCTGCGGTACAGGCTGGGTATGCTGGCGAAGACCAGCAGGAGCGGCCAGCCGAAGGCGCCGGTGAAAACCAGTACCAGCGTCAGCACATACTGGGCCAGCAAGAGAGCGGCCGTCGCTTGCCGCGCCCGGCGCTCGCCCAGCAATACCGGCAGCGTATGCACCGACTTCTGGCGGTCTGCGTCCAGTTTGTCGGTGTGCTTGCCAAACAGCACTGTGGTCGGCCCCAGCGCGAATACCAGGCTGAGCCAGGCGACAGCGCCGCTCCAGTTGCCGGCCACCACGAAGTAGGTGCCGCCCACCATCAGCGGCCCCCAGACCAGCAGCACAGCGGGTTCGCCGAGGCCGATATACTTGAGCGGCCAGGTGTAGAAGAGCACGAAAAATGTGCCCGCCAGCATCAGGCCCAGAGTCGGGCCACTGCGCACGCTGACCAGCCACAGGCCAACGGCCAGTGCAATGGCAGCGGTAAAGGCAAAGTAGCGCCAGAACTGGCTTGCACTCATGAGGCCGTCCTCCAGCACATGGACGCCATACTGGTTGCGATAGTAATTGTTGCGGTCGATGCCGCGGCGGGAGTCGGTGAAGTCATTCAGCAGGTTGTTGCTGGCGTGGGCAAAGGTGAGGCCCAGTGCACAGGCCAGCCACAACAGCACATCGAAGTGTCCGTCCCGCCAGGCCAGCAGGCCGCCCAGCATGGCCGCGGTCAGGGTCATGAACAGCACCGAAGCCCGGCAGGCCAGCAACCAGCGGGCCACGGGGTCCAGTTGCTGCCATCGCTTGGCATCGACGCCTGGCATTCCATTGAGCGCAGCGGCCCACAGTTTCAAGTCTGGCACGGAAGCTGTCCTGATCTTTCCCCGAAACGGCGCAGCATAGCAGGCATTGGCCTGGACGCGATGGAAAGGTAGCGGCGTTGGCCTCTCTCCCGGCCACTGGTTGCTTTTGTAACCAACTGTCCCGGGCGCTATACTGCACCGTCCCATCCGTCCCGCAAGGCCTGCATGCAGCACGCTCTCAGCCTGACCCGATTCCTGCCTTACCGCTGCAATACGCTGGCGCGCAAGATCAGTGTGTCCCTGTCGCGCATTTACACCGAGCGGTTTGGCATCAGTGTCGCGGAGTGGCGGGTACTGGTGACCCTTGCCGAGTACGGTGAACTGTTGGCAAAGCAGGTAGGCGAATTGACCAGCATGGACAAGGTCCAGGTCTCAAGGGCCGTGGCGGGCCTGCTGGATCGCGAGCTGCTGCTGCGCCGGCCCTGTCAGCGCGACAGCCGAGCCGCGCTGCTGTGCCTGAGCCCGGCAGGGGTCGGGCTGTATCAGCGCATCGAGCCCGAGGTCCTGGCCTGGGAGCAGTCCCTGCTGGCCCCGCTTGAGCCTGCGGAACGGAAAGCGCTGTTCGCCCTGATCGACAAGCTGGAACTGCAGCTGGCCTGCATGTCAGACCAGCCCGCCGCCAACCAGGGACCGACATGACCCAGCAGGAAATCGTTGCCAGCCTCCCGACGCACCTGCGCCCCTTCGTGCGGGTGCAGGACTATGGCCAGTACACCCCCCGCGACCAGGCCGCGTGGCGGTTTATCATGCGCCAGCTCACCCGGCGCCTGTGTGACAGCGCCCACCCGGTGTATCTGGAAGGACTGGCCCGCACCGGCATCGCCCTGGACCACATTCCCTCGGTGGAAGAGATGAACGCCTGCCTGGCGGAACTGGGCTGGCGGGCAGTGGTTGTTGACGGTTTTATCCCTCCGGCGATCTTCATGGAGTTCCAGGCGCTGAAAATCCTGGTCATTGCCCTGGAGATGCGCAGCGTTGACCACATTTTTTATACACCAGCGCCGGATATCGTGCATGAATCTGCTGGCCATGCCCCCTTTATCATCGATGTAGACTACGCGGAGTTCCTGCAGCGCTTTGGCGAGATCGGCATGAAGGCCATTGCCTCGCACCAGGATTTTGCCCAGTACGAGGCGGTGCGCCAGCTGTCCATCGTCAAGGAGGCCGCGGACAGCACGGCGGCAGACGTCGCCGCGGCAGAGCGCGCGCTGGAAGAGGCCATGGCGGTCACGGAGGAACCCTCGGAGGCGGCGCTGCTCACCCGGCTGCACTGGTGGACAGTGGAGTATGGGCTGGTGGGGGAGCTGGACAGCTACCGCATATTCGGCGCTGGCCTGCTGTCTTCCCTGGGCGAGAGCCGCAACAGCCTGGATGACCAGCGGGTGGCCAAGCTGCCCTTGACGGTAGACGCGGTGAACTATCCCTACGATATTACCCGCGAGCAGCCGCAGCTGTTTGTCACCAGGAGCTGCCACCACCTGGGCCAGGTGCTGGAGGAGTTCGCGGCCGCCATGTGTTTCCAGCGCGGCGGGGCGGAATCCCTGCGCACGGCGATTGCGGCGGGGACCGTCTGCACCGCCCGCTATGACTCCGGAATCCAGGTCAGTGGCCGGTTCGTGGAGGTGCTTTGCGATGCGGTGGGCAAGGCCGTGTACCTGCAAACCAGCGGGCCGACCCAGCTGGCCTGGCGGGATACGGAGATTTATGGCCACGGTACCGACGCCCATGCCGAGGGTTTTGGCTCACCCGTGGGCAAGCTCAAGGATTTCAGCCGCTGCCTGTCGGAGTATTCGGTGGACGAACTGAAGGCCCACCATATCGTGATAGGGGAGCCCGTGGTGCTGGAGTTCCTCTCCGGCATCACGGTTCGGGGGCGGCTGCAACATGTCCTGCGCCAGGATCATCGCAATCTGCTGCTCAGCTTCAACGACTGCACCGTGACTGACCTGCAGGGCCGGGTCCTGTTCCAGCCGGCCTGGGGCCGGTACGATATGGCGGTAGGCGCGAGCATCGATTCCGTCTTTGGCGGTACGGCCGACCGGGAGCGTTACCAGCTCTACAAGGCCGCGCCCGCCGCAGCCCCGTCGGGGGCCAGGGAGGAGGACGGGACCCTGCAGGGGCTGTATCGCCAGGTGGCCGCGCTGGCGGCGGGCGGCGGGGTCGCCGGACTGGCTGCCGGGCTGGATGCCTACCCGGACGAATGGCTGCTGAGGGCTGAACTGCTGGAGGCCGGTGCGGCGGTTGACGATGAGTTGCGGCAGCGCGCAGTGGACGATCTGCAGCGCTGCGCGGCAGCCCGGGAAGATCTGCGGGAGATCATCGGCCTGGTGCTGGAAA
Source organism: uncultured Haliea sp. (assembly GCA_947258585.1). Lineage (GTDB taxonomy): Bacteria > Pseudomonadota > Gammaproteobacteria > Pseudomonadales > Halieaceae > Haliea. The sequence continues at coordinate 42,816 of CAMYIZ010000072.1, forward strand.
CGGCAACGGCAACGGCTTCCTGATATCCCTGCGAGAACCGCTGGGCAGTCCTTGTCTGCGGGTTTTGCCCGCTGGCTTCGACTGCGCTAGTCTCTTGCGCAAAAAAACCACCCGGAGATAGATGATGCCACTGGATTTTGACAGCGCGCGCCTGCCCAACCCCCACATCACCGGGGAGCACGAGGCCTGGCGCACCCAGCTGCGGCGTTTTATCGACACCGAGATCATGCCTCACGCCGATGCCTGGGATGAAGCCGGCCACGTTCCCGCCGAGCTGTGGCCGAAGGCGGCGGCAGTGGGGCTGCTCGGTCTCGGCTATCCGGAGGCCTACGGCGGCACACAGGAGGGTATCGACAGCTGGCACAGCTGGATAGCCCAGGAGGAGCTGGCACGCATTGGTGCCGGGGGCATTCCAGCCAGCCTGATGGTGCATGGCATAGGCTTGCCGCCGGTGCTCAACTGGGGCAGCGAGGCGATGAAGCAGGCGGTGGCACCGGCGGTGCTGGCGGGGCAGAAACACATCGCCCTCGGCATCACCGAACCCGGCGGTGGCTCCGATGTGGCCAGTCTGGCCACCACCGCAGTGCGCGACGGTGATCACTACGTGGTCAACGGCTCCAAGACCTACATCACCGGCGGCATGCGCGCCAACTGGGTATCCACCGCCGTCCGGACCGGGGGGCCGGGTGCCCGGGGTATCTCCATGCTGCTGATTCCCACGGACGCCGAGGGCTTTTCCCGCACCCCACTGGCGCGCAAACAGGGCTGGTGGGCCTCGGATACCGCCACGCTGTACTTCGACAATGTGCGGGTGCCGGCGGAGCAGCTTATCGGTGGGGAAAACCAGGGATTTCTGGTGATCATGACCAATTTCAACGGCGAGCGCATGGGCATGGCCGCAGGCATGGAAGCGCTGGCCAGGGTGTGTCTGGAAGAGGCGGTGACCTGGGCCCAGCAGCGCCGGACCTTTGGCAAGCGACTCGCGGACCACCAGGTGATACGCCACAAGATTGCCCAGATGAAGCAGAAGATCAACGCCACCCAGGCCTATATCCGGATCTGCTTCGAGGCGATAGAAGCGGGTAATCCGAATCCCGGTGATATCGCCCTGCTCAAGGTGCAGGCCAGTGAAACCCTGGAATTCTGCGCACGCGAAGCGATGCAGATTCTCGGGGGCATTGGGTTCATGCGCGGCAGCCGGGTGGAGCGCATCTATCGCGAGGTTCGGGTCAATGCCATCGGCGGCGGCTCCGAGGAAATCATGCGCGACCTGGCGGCACGCCAGTATGGAGTCTGAGATGAAACTGTGGCACTGCGGCGGGGCCCGCTCACTGCGCCCCCTGTGGACCCTGGAGGAGATGGGGCTGGAGTATGAGCTGGAGGTCCTGCCCTTTCCGCCCCGGGTCATGCAGCCCGATTTCCTGCAGGTCAACAGCCTCGGCACTGTGCCGTTCTTTGTCGATGGCACGACAGAAATGACCGAGTCCGCAGCTATCTGCCAGTATCTGGTGGACCGCTATCCCGAGCGCGCGGCGGACCTGGCGCTGCGGCCACAGGACAGAGAGTACGGCGCCTACCTGAACTGGCTGCACCACAGTGACGCCACCCTGACCTTTCCCCAGACCATTGCCCTGCGCTATTACCATTTTGAGCAGGATCCGGCCAAGCGTGCGGTCGCCGACGACTATGCCAGGTGGTTTCGCGCCCGCCTGAGAAGGCTGGACGAGCGGGTTGCCACCCGCGACTACCTGGTCGCGGACCGCTTCACCATCGCGGACATCGCGGTCGGGTATGCCCTGTTCCTGGGCTCCATCCTGCACCTGGACAAATACTATCAACCCGCGACCAGGGCCTATCTGGACCGCCTGTTGGCGCGCCCGGCCTTCCAGCGCGCCAATGCCCACGCTGAACCGCTGGTGCTGCCAGACGTGGTGTGAGCCCATCGGCCCCCGACAAGGAGCGAGCTATGAGTACGGTGAGTGAACAGGACCGGCAGGAATTCCGCCGGGAGGTCTCGGCCTGGCTGCGGGCCAACAAGCCCGCGGATCCGGGCTTTCTCCTGCCCCAGTCCTTCATGGAGGTGGGCAGCGAGCAGCAGCTCGAGTTCCTTCGTGAATGGCAGTACAAGGTGTGGGCAGCGGGTTATCTCGGCATGGCCTGGCTGAAGCAGTACGGCGGCCAGGGTCTGGACCCGGGCTTCCAGTCCATCGCGGACCAGGAAATGCGCCGGCACGCGGTGCCCATTTGCTTCAATGTGATCGGCCTGGGCTGGGCCGGCCCGCTGATCAATGACATCGGTACCGAAGCGGAAAAGTCCCGCTACCTGAAGGGCATCCTGACCGGCGAGGATATCTGGTGCCAGGGTTTTTCCGAGCCGGATCACGGATCGGACCTGGGCAGCGCCCAGACCCGGGCCGAGCGCGATGGTGACGACTACGTCATCAACGGCACCAAGATCTGGACCACCATGGGCAATTTCGCCAAATACATGATCCTGCTGGCCCGCACCAATCCAGCGGCGGAGCGCAAATACGACGGCCTGTCATTTTTTCTTGCGCCCATGCAGGTGCCGGGGATAGACCCGCGGCCCATCCGCAAGCTGACCGGGGAGTACGGCTTCACCGAGACCTTCTTTACCGATGCCCGCATTCCCGCCAGCTGCCTGATGGGCGAGGAGGGGGAGGGTTGGAAGATTGCCATGAAGACCCTGCAATACGAGCGCGGTGCCGAGGCGGGCGCGGCGGGCGGCCTGGCCTTTGTGCGCATTGTCATCGACGACATGATCGAGCAGTTGCGGGACGTGGAGCGGGATGGCGCGCCGGTGCTGCAGGACCCGGCGGTCCGCGACCAGCTGGTGCAGTTGATCATGGAAGAAAAGGCCGTGGTCCTCGGCGACCGGCGCGCGGGCATCGCCCCGCTGACCACCGATTATCCGTTCTCCCTGCCCCTGTCCAACAAGCTGCGCTTCACCGAGAACACCCGCCGCATGCGCCAGCTGGCGATCAACCTGCAGGGCGCCGATGGTGGCCTCTACGTGGGTGACGAGGGCGCGCGCCAGGGCGGGTTCTGGCAGCGCGCCTACCTGAACAGCTTTTCCGCCACCATCGGTGGCGGCACCAGCCAGGTCCAGGCCAATATCATCGCCGAGCATATCCTCGGCCTGCCCAAGTAAGGAGTACCGCGGATGTCTGTGATGGGCAATACGGCGCTGTCGTTCAGCGAAGACCAGGCGATGATACTGGATGTGGCGCGCGCCTTCTGCCGGGATAAATCCCCCATCGGCTCAGTGCGTGCGCTGCTGGAGTCGGATACCGGCTTCGATCCGGGGGTCTGGCGGCAAATGGTCGACATGGGCTGGCCCGGGATGGCGCTGCCCGAAGCAGTGGGTGGCTCTGGCCTGGGCATGGGGGCGGTGGTGCCGGTGATGGAGGCCATGGGCAAGTCCCTGCTGGGTGGCCCGCTGCTGGGCAGCGTGCTGGCAGGCCAGTTGCTGTGGCGGGCAGCGGACGACTCGGCACCGTCGGATTCCACCCGGAACGCGGTTCTGGTCGCGCTCGCGGCCGGCGCCCCCGCCGCGGTAGCGGTGCTGGACAATCACGACTGGGGTGCCAGCCGCATTCGCTGCGAACTGGGAACCGATAACGCGCTGCAGGGCGTGAAGCAACAGGTCATGGAGGCGGCTGGTGCGGAGTGGTTTGTGGTCGTGGCGCAGCAGGCGGGCGAGCCGGTGCTGGCGCTGGTGCCCGCCGCGGACCTTGTCGCCGGGGCCCGCCGCAGCCACACCCTGATCGATTGCACCCGCCGCGCCCAGGCCATTGATTTCAGCGGTGTCCGGGTGCCGGAGGACGCGGTTGTACGCGGACCCCGGGTGGCCGCGGCCCTGCGCGACTTCCGCCTGCTGGGCGCCCTGCTGGTGGCGGCAGAGGCCGGCGGCAGCGCTGCGGCCTGCCTCGACACCACGGTGGACTATCTCAAGACGCGCAAGCAGTTCGGCAGGCTGATCGGCTCCTACCAGGCCCTGAAGCATCCCTGCGTGGACATCCTGGTCGGTGTCGACTCGACCCGGTCTTTCGTCTATCACGCGGCAACGCTGCTTACTGATGGCGAGCTCGATCGCGAGGCCGAGGTCGCCTGCCGCATGGCCAAGGCTCAGGCGACGGAGACCCTGAAGTACGCCGGCGACCGGGCGATCCAGTTCCACGGGGGCATGGGCTTCACCTGGGAATGCGATGCCCAGCTCTATGTACGCCGGGCCCAGTGGAGCCAGCAGGCCTTCGGCGATGCCCAACATCACCGCAAGCGGCTGGCACAGTTGCTGCTCGATGACTGACACCGGCCCGCTGCAGGGAGACGTCCAGCAGGAGCGCAGCTGCGTAATAATCCCATGAGCAAGAAATCATCCACCATTCGCCGGGGCAGCTTCGGGCGCGGCCTCAGCGTGTCCCTGGCCGGGCTCCGCGCCGGGGGTGCCTTTGCCATCGACGGCGCCCTGCAGCGTTTGCGCCCGGGCGGTCAACAGGAGGGGGGCGCGGTCGACTCTCCCTTCATCCGCAAGGAGGCGCGCCGGTTCGTGGCGGAACTGGGCCGGCTCAAGGGCACCTACGTCAAGATTGGGCAGATGTTCGCCCTGCTGGGCGAGCACTTCTTGCCCCGGGCCCTGACCGAGGCCCTGCAGGAGCTCAATGCCGCGACCGAGCCGCTGCCCTGGGAGGCAATGGAGCCGCAGCTGCGGGCCAGTCTTGGCCCCCGCCTTGCGGAGCTTGAGGTGGAGCCGGTCGCGCTGGCGGCGGCTTCCCTGGCCCAGGTGCATCGCGCCACGGTGAAGGCGACGGGGGAGCAGATCTGCCTGAAGGTGCAGTACCCGGGCCTGCGCGAAGTCATCGATAGCGACTTCGACGCAGTGGTCCGGATGCTGCTGCTGGCGCGCTGGGTCAAGGCCGGGCGGGAACTGGACGACTGGCTGGAGTCCATGCGCAGCCACCTGCATCAGGAAATCGATTACCGGCATGAGGCGCGCATGGGCGACACCGTGGCGAGGCTGGTGGCCAGGGACACGGCGGCGCCCGGCGGCAACCGCTACTACGTTCCCCGGCGGATCCGGCGCTACTGCAGCGATGACGTGCTGGCGCTCGAATACATTGCAGGCTGGCAGGTCAACCGACCGGAAGTGGCCGCCCTCTCCCAGCGTCGCCGCAATGCACTGGGCCGCAGTATGCTGGAGCTGTTCTTCTACGAACTCTACAGCTGGGGCGTGTTGCAGACCGATCCCAATTTTGGCAACTACCTGATTCGCAGCGGCTCTCGCCGCGACGAGCTGGTGCTGCTGGATTTCGGCTCCACCCTGAGTTGCGACCGCAGATTCCTGGCGCATCTTGGCGGCGCCATCGCCGCCGGTCAGGAGCATGACCGGGAAGCGCTGTTGGACAGCCTGGTGGGCCTGGGCTGCCTGGACAGCGACAGCTCCGCCTACGCCAGGGAAACCTTCATCGACTTCTGCCTGAACCTGCTCGAGCCCCTGCGGCCTCCGGGGGAGCTGCCGCGGGAGTACCTGAATGACAGGGGGGAATACTGCTGGGGGCGATCCCGCCTGCTGCGGCGGGCCGGCAAGCGGGCGGCAACTGCCGCAGCATCGCTGGATTTCGCCACTCCGTCCCGGGATTTCGCCCTGATTGCGCGCAAATTGACGGGCGTCTTCACTTTCATCGCGGCACTGGACGCCGAGTTCAACGCCCACGACCTGGTGCGCAGGCACGTCCGTCACTGGCGGGAGAAGGAACTATGACGGATGAGCGCGACGGCAGTGCGGTGCCAGCCGGCCGGCTGCGGCGGCTGGCGGGGATGGCGCGGCTCGCCGGTGGCG
>CAMYIZ010000073.1 GCA_947258585.1 uncultured Haliea sp.
GCCGCTCGCACCAAATCATTGTGTCTCCAGCAATCCGAACCAGCGATTACGCCAGCTTGCTGCGTCTGGTTGTCGCAGGCGGCGGCATTGGGCCGATCCCGAGTCTGGTGGCAACGGCTTCCGTCGCTTCGGGCGTCCTGCTACCCGTGCTCCCGGAGTGGAGCATCTCCAAAGGCACGCTTTACGCCATCAGCTTGGCTGGGCACGGGGCACCTGCCCGAGTCCGGGTCTTCAGGGATTTCGTGCGTACAGAGCTCGCGGGGCCATAGAGTGATTACGATCAAAAAACCGGTCCAAAGTCACCTTACCATCCCCAACACCAAGAAACCGTTCGACGCGAGGCGAAAGGTCGCGGCCCCCGAGGGCGTCAACTTGTTGCCGCTACTCAAAGGTCGTAGGCCCGAGGATCACTCTGAGGACCGATCTATTGTGCGCGAACTGTTCGGGGATCGTTCTGTACTTGGTGACGATTGGTCCCTGGTCTTAATCAATCCGCTGAAGGGAGACGGTGCGAAGCCATGGCGAGGCAGTGGAACCGCCGCGGCGAGTCATTTAAGGTCAGAAGCGAGGATGAATGCCTCCAGAGTTTTATCAATGCCGTAAATATGCCGCGTCAGCCATTCGCGCAAGAACATTGCGGTCATTTCGCGAACGGTGGAATCGCTGATGTTCGACGCATCTATCTCTGCAAGTGCGCCCGGAATTTTTCATGCGCGCGAAAATGGGGCGCCCGCTCAGGAAAGGCGAGAGCCTCCAGCAGCTCAAAAAGACGTTGATGCTGTGTCTCCTGCCAGATCAGCTGACTACTGCTCGGTCGGGCCACCGTGCCATTAACTGTCGCTGTACCCCGCGCAATGCTCATGCTAACAACCCCACACGGTAGCCAACACCAATGATTACAAATGCGACGGAGAACAAGGTGACGGCGACAATGTGCCAAGCGAGTGTGCCCAGGTTTTCTGCCGTGAGATGTGGAATGATACGAAGACGCGCGTGCGCAGCAAGTACCAGCGTACCCGCCAGCAGCCCCAGCTTGAGGACGATAGCGCGGGTCGCGGGGTTGTCCAGCTGGAGCCAGGTCGACGGCGGCGCAAGCGTCGTCGCCAGATATAGTCCGGAGGCCACCTGGATCAAGAGTGCGGGTATGCCGACGCGCTCGAATCTAATCTCGAAGGCCTCAACGGCCACGGTGGATCGCTCCTTGAGCGCACCTGGCAGAATCCCCAGAGCAAGCACCAGGTGCCCTCCTGTCCAGACAGTCGCGCCGAGAACATGAAGTATCAAAACCGTGGCATAGGCGCTCATCCCAGGGCCCCATAGAACTTGGACTCCACTCTGCCACCGCGCATCAGTGGACGCCGCTGATTACGAGTATAAGTTGACGTTCTGAGGATTCCACCAAACGTACCTTCACGCGGAATTTTATGGCAGCGATTCATAGCGAGATTGTTGCACAGATCAATCATGTCGAACATCGCATCTCGCCCATCAGTGCAGTCGCCCTACTTCCAATGATTCAACTGATGCAGATCAATTGCGTGTATGCAGATGCTTCAAAATGAATGCAATGAGGGTCGGTAAACTGATTTCCAGCCTGTTTATCTCTAGACAAGAAAAGCAGATTTCCGTCACGCGGTTCCTACCTTCCCGCTGCTTTGCTGATCAGCCAGAATGCGCCTGGCTAGGAGAGGAGCGCCACATTCGGCCGGCTTTTGAAAACCGGCCTACCACAAGTCTCAATTGAACGCTGCGAATACGCCCACTGGTAGCGCTGGCACACCGATCACCACGGGGTGAATCAGCAGGATTGCGGCATAAGCGATCAGGCCAAGCAGCAGGCGACCCCAGGGTACGCTGCCCCAAGCGGGCCGCCAGCGACCGGTCACCAAGGCCGCCCCCGGTACGAGCGAGGTGTTGACCGCCAGCGCTTGCCAATGAGCTGTACCGAGGGCGGCCTTGCGCCTGCCATCTACGAGGCGCATGCCGTAGATGGAAAAAGCGGCCAGCGGCAGGAACAGCAACAAGGTCGCCAGTTCGCCGTTCGGCACGACATGAGCACCGGCCCACAGCGCCAATGCGAGCAGCAGAGGGTGCCGACAGAAACCAGCGGGGCCCGGAGCCGAGGACAGGAAGCGTTCATTCCCTGCACCGCCGAAGCTCAACGGGTTGGGTGTTCCCGCCGCAGCTGCAATGAGGAGGCAGACAGGCAGCATGGTCACAACCGTAACCCAGGGCTGCCATGGCGCGTAGTACCAAAGCACGACGACCGGGGCAGCGAGCGTGGCTGCAATGAGCCACACCAGCAAAATCAACGACAGCAGGCTGTACAGAGCAGTGAAGCTGCGCTCCCCTAGCCTTTGCACTAGCGCAGCACGGAACACCGGCCGAGCGAGCCAGCGATGTGACAGCACGAACAACGTCAATGCGAGTACCGGCTGCCACCAGCCACCAAGGAGCTGCACATTTGAGTCGAGCGTGAATATCATGCGTTGTTCAGCATCCTTTTAATCGTGAGATTCGTCAGCTCTTCGCCAGACCGGATGAAGTGCTGGATGCCGGTCACAACAATTTTAAGGCAACTCTGATTAGCTCCAATCATGGCTCACAATAGGCACCACCACAATCGTGCACAGGACTGATGCCGCAGGACTCAATTTCTGAAGTCGGGTTCGATAAGTACACTCTCTCCTCCCCAATGCGGGCAATAGCAAGCGCCACCAGTACTACCTGCATGAAGGGGCCGCCACCCAGCGTGAGATGCTCGCTCTGGCGCCTGAACTGCTGCTACCTGCCCGATTAATCCGAAAATGCGGGGTCGTTGCGCGCGATATGCTCTGCGAGCACGGCCAGGAGATCCGACCGGGTGACTACACCCACCAGTCTTTCGTCAGCATTGATCGGCACCGCCTGTACACCGTGGTCCGCAAGCAGAGGGATGAGGGCACCCACGGGCGTTGTATCCTTAACGGAGATGACAGGCGTGGTCATGATGTCAGCGGCGCGTCCCCGCCAGCGCATCGTCGCGCGGGATGCACGGCCAAGGAGGGTAGCGGCACGGGTTTGCGGGGCGGCAATGGCTCGCTGTATGAAGTCGTTCTGGGAAATGATACCCGCAATCCTGGCGTTCTCGTCCACCACGGGCAGGGTTTTGAAATGGTGCTCGCGAAACAGCGCCGCGACCTGGGTAAGAGGTGTACCCAAACTCACAGTCACCAGGTCCCGTGACATGACGTCGGCGCAGGTGAGGTTGCCAACTTTCTTCGTCGCAAGGGTTTCCTCCGCCGCGGCCAACAATTCTGCAAGGTCTTCGAGGCCGATGTTGGTGGACTGCCGAAAGCGCTGCACCAGCTGTTGCAGCTCTTCTGGTTCAAGTCCCAGGCGGAGCAGCGGGTCAGGATCGGTGGTGCCGTGACGGCCCGGTTCCGGATAGTGCCCGAGTGGGTAATTGCGACCGGTGGCACGGTGGAACAGCATCGCCGCGACCACAAGCAGCAGCGTGTCCAGCAGGATCGGTGCCAACACGAAGCTATAGGCCAGCTCCACAACCGGGTCGCCGGCGAGCATGGTTGCCAGAGCGATGGCTCCGCCCGGCGGGTGCATCGCGCGCAACAGAGACATGGCGACCATGGCGCCGGCTACTGCCACACCCGCGGCGATGGGACCGGAACCGCCCAACAAGAGGACTGTAACCGCTACGACACCTGACACCGTATTGCCGACCACTGCCGACCAGGGTTGCGCCAACGGTGAATTTGGCAGGGCAAACAGGAGGAACGCGGTAGCCCCCAGCGGTGCAATGAGGAACAGCCCTCCGCCGCTGCCCGGCGTTCCGTCAGCCGCGAGCCAGGCCAGCATACTCCCGCAGAGGCAGAGTGCCAGTCCGGCACCGACAGCGGCGCGCAGCGCCTCTGCAGCAGGCGGCGCAGCCATCGCGGGGCCGACGGAGGCGAGCGCGTGCCCCAGGAATCGGCGGGCTTTCAGGACAACAGAAGTTAATTTTTGCACATTGGAAAGAAGGCAGCGACCTGCCGAGTCGGGAAAATAGGGGGGCGAAGCTTAATCGAATTTCTCGAGGGAATACAGCTTGGCACCAACTTTACCCCGCACACCGAAGGCCACCCCCAACGAAATGCGAAAAAGACGAGGCCGGGCACCTGGCCCGGCCTCGTCGGCACTTCAATCTCCGGATTTGCGCTTGTCACGTTTCTCGCGCCGTTTTTCCTTCAGACTTTTCTGTGCATCCTTCCTGGGTTTCTCTTTGCTCATGGTTTTAGCTTCCTCGAGGGACTTTACGCCGGGCTGCCGCTGTCGTTCCGGACATCAGTGAAAAAGATAGGCGGCAGAGTAAATGCTTCATGGCGTCAGGCCCTCCCCGTTCACACCCGCGACCACCTCGTCATCGGAGAGAATGTCGACGAGAAGAAAGCGGTACTCCCGACCAAGAAGTTCCGCACGGACGATATCTCCCACTTCGGCCCCGAGCAGGGCCGCTCCCAGCGGGGAAAATATCGAGATCAGGCCGCGATCTGGATCGGCCTTTTCGGCTGGTACGAGTGAAAACTGCGCCTGGCCTTGATAGGACAGGTCTTCAACCCGTACGGTACCACCCAACCTGGCCATCGCGCGGGCAACACCGGGCAGGCCTTCATTCTGTTGCATTTCCAATTGATCAAAGACTCTTGCCAGCTGGAAGGGCTGGCTGTATATCCGCAGACTGCTACACATGTTGCACAGCCGGGACAGGGAACTCGCTGTCATTTTCCAACTCCCACGCAGAACCATCTTCGACGCGTAAGCGCCAAGCATTACTTGCAAACTTGAATCGGAGAGAGAACTGCCAGGTGCCCACAGGCACCTGGCCTAACAGAGAAAGGTGGGAGTCTTGCCGAGCAACAGACTATACGTCGAGCAACGCATAGAGAAATATCCCTTAAAAAATAGCTTCAGACAGCCAGAAGCCAAGACCATAGCCCTTCTGGACAGGGAAAGCAAACCAATGGGTACTTTTAGGTATCTCCCCCTCAGCTTTCCGGTAGTTTTCCAAAACATCGTCTGCGATATCGGGGTTCAATCCGAACCGCATAGTTCATTTTGGGTTGCACCTGGTGCCGCAGTAGCATTCCCCCGCCTGCTGCGGCATGCTGCCAGTAAGTTGCTGATGGTGAGGAAAGGCATCATGAGAATCGCAATTGTAACGGAGCTGTGGCGTTATCCGGTGAAAAGCTGTGGCGGTGAGAGCCTGAACAGCGCCATCATCGGCGCGGGCGGCGTCTGCGGAGACCGCCACTGGGCAGTGTATGACCCCATCCCTCCAATCATCCGCAGTGCCAAGCAATGGCCGCGTCTGCTGGAGCTTCGTGCGCGATACCTGGCTCCCCCCTCTCTGGGAGATTACGGCGATGCTGTTGCGCCGGTACGTTTGACAGCACCCGATGGTAGCTTTCATGAAAGCAGCGATTTGCGAGCTTGCGAAAATTGGCTGAGCCGCTGGCTGGACACCCCCGCCCAGCTGAAACCCAGAACGCCCCGCGCAGATAGCGCCCTTTACGCACTGCCGAGCGCACGCACCGAGCAGCAGATCGCCAAGGAGATCGGGCTCGACGCCGGTGAAACCCTTCCAGACTTCGGTGCGTTTGACGAGGACGTGGCCGCGGCGCTTCAGTTCCATGCCACACCGCCGGGTTTTCTGTACGATGCCTTTCCAGTGCATATACTGACCACGGACTCACTACAGTTCCTCAGTGAAGCGTCAGGACTTGACGCGGACGTTCGTCGGTTTCGGCCCAATATCCTGCTGGAGATGATTTCACCCAGCTGCGCGACAACCGAACAGGGGTGGGTCGGTGCGACGCTGAAAATCGGGAGAGTCGCTGTGCAAGTCGATTCGCCGACATCGCGCTGCTCAATGCCGGGCCATGCGCAGCCGGGCTTCGACCTGCGAGAGGAAAAGGGCCTCCCCAGGGCCATGGCGGAACATGTAGATCGCAATCTGGGCGTCAACGTCAGGGTCATCGAGCCCGGCACTATGAAAGTCGGTGACCCGGTGCAATTGCTACAACCATAACAAGGGATTCCAATGAGTATCGAACATATACAGCCCAGCGGACTTTTTCGGGTACAGGGCATGAGCCATGTTGTGGTGGCCACTGGCCGCACCGCCTACATCGCTGGCCAGGGCGCCTACGATGAGGAATTTCAGCTGGTTGGCCGAGGAGACCTGTTCACACAGGCCCTGCAAGCATTCAGCAATCTGTGTGTCGCCCTGCAGGCGGTCGGCGCCACACCGCAAAAGGTCGTCTCAAGCACAATCTACATTGTCGACCTGACCCCGGAAAAGACCGAAGTTCTTGTCCAGGCCATGAGCCAAGCACTCGATGGGGAGCCCTTCCCGCCGAACGCCTCCACCCTGGTGGGCGTTACCCAGCTGGCTTATCCGGAAATGTTGATCGAAATATCTGCAATTGCAGTGTTCGGAGCCCCTACAGAATCCGACCAGACAACCAAATACGTTGCTACGCAAGGGGCAGGAGGCTAAGCATGACCAACTCGCCCCCGACCTCTAGCCCCTGCGGCTTGCTCGACACCGATCCCGCCTATCACGGGTTTTTGACACTTGGGGAGATACAAGAGTTGCTCCTCAGATTGCTCCATGCAGAGCGCGCTGGCGCACGTGTCTGCACACTGTCTCTTGCTGACGCCGTAACCGAAGCACAGCGGCAGCTGCTTGTCGCCATTCATGACGATGAGGTGGCCTCATGTAAGCGGCTAATCCATGCCATGCGCAGCATCGGAGCCGCACCCGACCAAGAAGTCGGTGACTTTGTCGAAAAGTGCATGGAGATCCGCGACTTCACCGCCAGGCTGCAGTTTCTCAACCGCGGCCAGCGTTGGGTTGCGAGAAAAATCACCGAGGCACTTCCGAAGATTTCCCAGGAAGCAGTATTGATGCAGCTGACCCCCATGCTGCGGGACCACGAGCGCAACATCGCTGCACTGGACGCGGCGCTGGAAGCCGGTGGCAGCGCCAGCCCCGACGAGACCTCCGCGAGCAACAACGTCAGCTGATATCCAGCCGCTGCAGCTGACGTACGAAATTGCCGCGGTCGATCCCAAAAGAGCGCGCAGTGGCCGCCTTGTTACCCTCAAAACGCTTCAGCCGGGCCAGGATCAGCCGGCGCTTGTAGTCGTCGACGGCCTCGTTCAACGGCACATCATTAGGAGGCTCAACAGGCGTGGCAGGGTGCAGAGTGGAACCGCTTGGCACCGCTTCCGCACAAAAATGCGACACATCCAGCTCGATTACCTGAGTGGGGTCCTGCCCTTCGCTCAGGGCGCGAATCACCGCTCGGGAGAGTGTGTGCTCCAGTTCCCGCACGTTACCCGGCCAGGCGGAACCGCTCAGCCAGCGCTTGGCGACGTGCGTCAGGCGGACACCGCGCACCCCCATGCGGTGTTGGTCCCGCTCCAGGAAAAAACCTGCCAGGGGGAGGATATCCGCGGGACGATCCCGTAGCGGCGGTACCACCAGGGGATAGACACTCAGCCGATGATACAGGTCCGGGCGAAAGCGCCCTTCGGCGACTTCCTTTTTCAGATCCCGGTTGGTCGCGGCGATCAGGCGGACGTCCACCCGATGTTGCCGGTCACTGCCAACACGCTGGATTTCCCCATTCTGCAGAGCACGCAGGAGCTTGGATTGCACGCCAATCGGCAGCTCTCCGACTTCGTCCAGGAACAGCGTACCTTCGTGAGCCAACTCGAACTTGCCGGTGCGATTCTCGGTTGCACCTGAGAACGCCCCTTTTACGTGACCGAACAGTTCACTTTCCGCCAGCGACTCTGGCAGTGCAGCGCAGTTGACATAGACCATCGGCTCATTGGCCCGGGCGGAGTGATGGTGTACGTAGTTGGCAATCAGCTCCTTGCCAACACCGGTCTCACCCATAATCAGTACGGTCAGGTCCGAGGCAGCCACAGTTTGTGTCTCATTAATCAGCTGAGTCATTTCCTGGCTCTCCGCGGTGATGTCCGTGGTAACTCCGTGCACGGATTGGCTGAGCAAGATCTTCTTGCGCCGCTCCAGTTGCTCCTCGAGGCGCTGAATCCAGCTCGCCGCTCTCACTGTCGCAGAAGCGACGCTGAGAAAGGCCTGAAAGACATCAAGATCGAAATGATCGAACGCATGTGGGTCGAGAGCATCCAGGGTAACCACACCCCAGGGGGTATCGTCGATATACAGGGCGGCACCCATGCAGTCGTGCACGTAGAGGTGGTCCTCAGCGTTGTCGATCAAACCGTCATAGGGGTCGGGCAGTTGAGAGTCGGCGGCGAAACGAACCGGCTTGCGGCTATCGAGTAATTGGGCCAGACGCGGGTGGTTCTGGATAACAAAACGTCGCCCAAGCGCGTCCGGGCTTAGCCCCTGGGCTGCCCGTGGAATCAACTGCCCTCCTTCCCGCTCCAGAAGAGCGATGGCGTCGCAGGGAAAGTTGCGCCGAACCACCTCAAGCAAACGCTGGAAACGAACCTCCCGAGGCATTGATTGTGACAGATCTGCCACAATTTCAGCCAGGTCGGTAAAAGCAGGGTGTGCTGTCATTACGTCTCTACCGTGTTATTAACACACGTTTATTGTGGTGTCCGAATAACATTGTATATCTCTATCCTGCTGAATATCAAAGATATTTTTATTGGCACGATTCTCGCTACGGAATAACCGCCAAGCATCAATCAGAAGCGGCAACCAAGGAGATCACCGTGAAATCATTACTGACCAGCCTCACCCTCGCCACTGCAATCTGCACCTCCCCAACGCTGTTGGCGGAAACCATCAAGGTGGACATGACCGTCAAGGAAATAGACGTCGTGGTCGACAACGCCGGCACCAAGCAGGCGATGTGGACCTACAACGGGACGATCCCCGGCCCCCTGGTTCGGGTCAAACAGGGAGATGTAGTGGACTTCACCCTGCTTAACCACGCCGACAACGAGCAGAGTCACTCCATGGACTTCCACGCCGCGCGGGCTGATGTACTCGATGAATTCGAGCCCATCAAGCCAGGCCAGACCAAGCAATTCACGTTCAAGGCGGAATACCCGGGTGTCTTTATCTACCACTGCGGCTCCGATTCCATGGCCGAGCACATTGCACGCGGCATGTACGGTGTAATCATCGTCGACCCTGCGGAAGGCTACAGCGAGAACTTCCCCAAGGCCGATCGCGAGTATGTGTTGGTGCAGGGTGACCTGTTCGCACCGGGTACCTCCGCCGATGACATGAAAATGGGCAATGGCTGGAAAGGCACACTGGTGAACGGCAGGCAGTTCCACTACGACCCGGTACACGATCCGAACGCCAGCCAGACCCTTGAGAGCAAGCCCGGCGAGCGTGTGCGCATCCACTTCGTCAACGCCATGATCAACGAAGCCGCCGCCTTCCATCCGATCGCCGGGATTTGGGAGCAAGTCTGGGACAACGGCAACCCGAAAAACGTTGCCTGGGGTCTGCAGACGGTGGAAGTGCCGCCGGCCCACGGCCTGACTCTGGATATCGTCAGTCCGGCCGATAGGCCCACCAACAACGCCCTGGTCGATCACCGTATGAAGCACGCCCTGAACGGCGCCATTTCGGTCCTGATGAACCATGCCGATGCCGATCCGAAAAAGGGTCGCGACGGTCAGCTGCTGTTACGTTGAGAGGAGGAGAAAGATGCGACTAAAACTCCTCGCCGGATTGGTGCTGACGGCTGGGCTATTCCAGCCCTTCCCCGGCGCTCTGGCAGACACCGGACAGTGGCTCCAGTCCGAATGCGGCAGCTGCCACGCGCTTGAGCAGCCTGATTACCCCGCACTGGGGCATGCGGAGCGGCTCACTCGCAAAGGGCCGCCGCTCTACTACGCCGGCAACAAGTTCCACGCCGGCTGGCTGGAAAGCTGGCTCCAGGACCCGGTCCGCATCCGCCCCGCCGGGGTGTTCCCCCCGGGGGCGGTTGTACCCAGCGAAGAAGGTGACGTGATTGATCCCGCCAAGCTGGAGGAACATCCGGCACTGGACGCCAGCCAGGCGAAGATGGCTGCTGACTACCTGATGGAGCTGCGCCCCCACGACGAGCTGATTGCCGCCACTGCCTATACACCGGGCGCCATCGCGAGCCGCATGGGCGAGCTGAATTTCACCAAGTTCAACGGTTGCGATGCCTGCCACAGTGACGGCCCCGGTTATGGCGGCCTGTCCGGCCCCGAGCTGTATACCGCGTGGCAGCGGCTACAGCCCGGGTTCATTGCATCCTTCATCGCCGACCCGGCTGCCTGGGACCCCCACACTTTAATGCCCAAGACGGGCCTGAACGACAGCGCCGTGGAGCGGCTCGCCAACTACCTGAAACTGATCGGGGAGCAAGCGCCATGAACTATTCAGCAACTCTGCTGGCCAGCCTGTTGCTGGCGGGCAGCCTGCCCGCCCTGGCCGAGGACGTCCAGCATGGCGAAAACCTGTACACCATCTACTGCACCCAGTGCCACGGCGTGACAGGTAACGGTGATGGCGTGAACGTTCCCGCCATGTCAGTGCAACCCCGCAACCATCGTGATCAGGGCGAGATGTCGGCACGCACCGACGCCGAACTGTTCAAGGCCGTGAAAGAAGGCGGCAAGAGTATCAACAAGTCGGTGTTGATGCCGCCCTGGGGCGGCAATCTGAGCGATGACGACATCCATGCGCTGGTGCGCTATATGCGGCAGCTGTGCTGCCAATCCGGAGGTTGAGAAACAATGACCAGATACACACTCACATTACTATTGGCACTCCTGCTCGGGGCGACGAACAGCTTCGCCGAATCCCGCCAGTTCGACTTGACCATTGAGGAGGTGGAACTGGACGTCGCGCCAGGCTTCAGTGCCAAGGTCTGGGGCTTTAATGGCCAGGTACCGGGGCCGCTCATCCACGTGAAGGAGGGAGACGAACTGGAAGTTACTGTGCAGAACAACTCCACACTCAACCACACCGTTCACTGGCACGGCGTCTACCAGACCAACACCTGGCCCCACGACGGCGTGCCAGATGTCACCCAACGTGGCATTGAGCCCGGCGACAGCTTTACCTACAAGTTCGTGGTCGACAAGCCCGGCACCCTTTGGTACCACTGCCACGTCAACGTGTCGGAACATGTCGGTCTGCGCGGCATGTGGGGGCCGTTGATCGTCGACCCCAAAGACCCCATTCCGGTGGAGAAGACCGTCACCAAGGACGCCATTCTCATGTTTTCTGGCTGGAACTCCGAGGTGGCTGACGAATACGGCACCGGAGGCAAACCCGGGGAAGTCATCAATTACTTCTCGATCAACGGCAAGTCCTTCCCCATGACCCACCCATTGCAGGTGCAAGAAGGCGACGTGCTCCGCCTGCGCTTGATCGGCGCCAGCATTCCCACCTCCTTCCACACGCACGGCCACGACATGCTGGTCACTCACAAGGACGGCCTGCCCCTGAAAGCGCCCATTGAGGCTGACGTGGTCGCCTTGCAACCGGGTGAGCGCTACGACGTAATCATGAAGATGGACAACCCGGGCCTGTGGATGACTCACGATCACATAGAGCACCACACCACCAACAATGGGAAGGACCACGGCGGCTCCATGCTGGTCATTGAGTACCAGGATGTGGAGCGTCCTGAGTGGTATATGTGGAAGGATCACGAGGTGGAACGGGACTTCTACATGATCGAGTCCATGGCCAAGCCGCATGGTCTCCACGACATTGAGGCCTTCAAGGGGCAAGACCCGGATGCCGGACGGCGCCCGAGACGGCCTGTGCATGGACATTGAACCTCTTGCCGCACCCAGGGCGCAATTAATGCCACGCTGCCTGCAAGCTTGCCTGTTGCTGACGCTCGCAACCCCGGTAACTGCGGTAAGCGCCTCGCTTCCGCCGGTGACTGCACGGCCCGCAGAATCGTCAGATTCCAGCTACCGCCCACGCCTTGAAGAAATCGTAGTGACAGCCACCCGCGAGGCCCGGAGTCGGCTGGAGTTACCGGAGTCGATCGGCGTGCTGGACCAAAGCACGATTGAACAGGTCGCGCCTGGCCACCCGGCAGAGCTCCTCAACCGGCTGGCCGGGGTTCACGTCAACAACCTGGGCGGCGAAGGCCACATGACCGCAATACGTCAGCCCCTCACCACCGGCGGGGTCTACCTCTTCCTTGAGGACGGCATACCCACGCGCCCCACCGGATTCTTCAACCACAACGGACTCTACGAAATTGACCTGGCCCAGGCCCAGCGTATCGAGGTAACCCGCGGGCCTGGCTCTGCGTTGTATGGCTCCGATGCCATCGGCGGTCTAATCAACAGCATTACCCGCTCCCCTGGCGACACTCGCGAGGTGACCGGCACGCTGGAAGCTGGCGAGGACAATCGCTACCGCGGCCTGCTCTCCCTGAGCGGCCCCCTCGGCCCGCGGGATAGCGCCGGGTTACAGTTGAACCTCGCGGACAATCAGAGCTTTCGCGAGGCCACGGACTATCGGCGGACCTCCCTGACTGCACGTTGGGATCGCGAGTGGTCGCCGACCCTGACCACCAAGATGGTACTGGCGGGATCACGCATCGAGGAAAGCGGTGCCTCGCCATTGCAAGCCGAGGACTATCGGCAGCGCCCGACCAGCAACTACTTCCACGGCAATATCGGCTTTCGGGAGGTGGCTACCTGGCGCCTTTCCAGTGAACTGAACTGGGAGCCCAGCGAGCACCAATTATGGAGCCTGACCGGCTTCCTACGGGACAACAGCATGGACCTGATGCCTGCCTGGATGCTCTCTTACGATCCCAGCCAATACCGGGTGGCATTCCACACCGCCGGGCTGATGGCCCGCTATCGCCACCGGTTCAGCGAGTTCGATCTGGAATGGATCAGCGGCGTGGATGTGGACTTCACACCGTCCACCTACCGCGAACAGCGCCTGCTGTTGAATCGGCGCGGGCCGTTGATCCTGGACGCAAGACCCAGCGGCAGAACCAATTACGACTACGCCGCGGACCAACTGTCGGTGTCCCCTTACACCCAACTCGAATGGCAGCCCCACCCGACACTGCGGCTCAGCGCGGGACTGCGTCACGATCGCTTTGCCATCGACTACAGGGACCGGCTGCCCAACGATGTCAATGAGATCGGCGTATTCGAGCCGATGCCGTTTCCCGCCCGGCACTACCGGCCTGACAGCCAGAAGGTCAGCTTCGAGCAATGGAGCCCCAAGCTGGGCCTGGTCTGGGACTTCAGCACCCAACACAACCTTTACTTCAGTCACCGCCATGCCTTTCGCGCCCCCACCGCTGGGCAGCTGTTTCGCAGTGGTGCCGTCGCCGACACCACCCACCTGCAGCCGGTCACAGCGGTCAGCAATGAACTGGGCCTGCGCGGACAGCTGGGTGCCCGTGTCGACTACGACCTGACCTTCTACCAGATGATTGTCGAGAACGACATTGTCAGCCTCATCGCCGACGATACCCGCCAGACCGTGAACAGTGGAGAGACCCGGCACCAGGGCATTGAACTGACCGTACGCGCGCACCTTACGGATCAGTGGACGGCCACGCTCGCGTGGAGTCACAGCCAGCAGGAATACCGCGATTTCGTCGCAGTGTGTGGTGCCGACACGTGCAATTTCGCCAGCAACGACCTTCCCCGTGCACCCGAAGACGTAGGCAATGCCAGCCTGGCCTACAGTGCGTCCGACAACCACTGGCGTATCGAATTGGAATGGGAATATCTAGGCCGCTATTTCACCGACGAGACGAACAGCCACCGCCACGCCAGCCACCAGTTGCTCAACCTGCGTGGCCAGCTGGAACTGACACCCCAGATCGAGCTGTACGCCCGACTGCAAAACCTTACTGATCGCCGCTACGCCACCTATGTCAGCAATCAGGTCGGCTCGCCAGACCTGGAATACCGACCTGGCCAACCGCGCAGCGCCACGCTAGGCGTGAGGTTCCGGTACTGACATGAACCGCACAAACCTGATTCACGCCGGCCGACGCTGGCACCGCCGACTGGGCTGGTTTGGAGCCCTGGCCCTGCTGGTTCTCGGTCTGTCCGGCCTCACTCATCCATTGATGACCTGGTTCGGCCCCCAGCAGGCAGTCTTCTTCCCGCCCCAGGGCCACTTCCAGACCGGCGACCTGGAGGCAATGTCCCACGTCCTGGCACGCCAGGACATCGCCGAGGCGACACTCGTAAAGCTGCTACCGACTGCCGCGGGCAACCAGCTGCAGGTCACCGAAGCCGGCAACCCCGAGCGACGCTATTTCGATCTGGACTCCGGTACCGAACAGCAGGGCTTTGATCGCCGACAGGCCGAGTGGCTGGCCCGCCACTACACGGGTCTTGCGGCAACGGCGATCAGCGAGATTAGCCTACAGACGAATTTCGACAACGGCTACCCAGACGTCAATCGCTTGCTGCCAGTGTGGCGCGTAACCTTTGACACACCCGACCACCTCACAGCCTACGTACACACCGAACTCAACGCCCTGGCCAGCCTGAGCAACAATTTCCGCACTACCCAGCAAGCGCTCTTTCGCAATTTGCACAGCTTTAGCTGGCTGGATGGCCTGGAACCCGTTCGAGTAGCCCTGCTGCTGGGTTTGTGCATGGCCCTGATCCTGATGAGCCTGGCGGGCGTGGTACTGGTCCTGGCTCTGCCCTCCCGCGTCATCCCCCAAACGCCCCGCCGCTGGCACCGCCGTCTGGCGCTGGGGCTATGGCTGCCGTTGCTGGCATTTTCCAGCAGCGGTCTCTATCACCTGCTGCACCACGCCGGAGAGGCCCAGGATACAACCGCGGCTTACCCACCGGCCATCGATCTGCGTGACTGGCCCTTTGACCAGGGCACCCAAATGCTTTCGGGAATATTTGCCGACCTGGGCGATAAGCCCCTGAACAGTGTCACCCTGTTGCAGGGCCCCGGGGACCAGCTGTACTGGCGACTCGGTCAGCCCAGTGGAAAACCCGGGCAACACGTCGGTCACCACGGACGCTTTGACGGCACACCCACCGAGCAACCGGGTCGGCTGATAGCGGTGGGTTCGAAAGCGCCCTCTAAACTGACCGATGAGGAGCTGGCGCGGCATTACGCCGCCGCTCACCTCAACCTGGACGCTGCGGCAATCAAGGCTACCCAGCTGGTGACCGCCTTCGGCCCCGACTACGATTTTCGCAACAAACGTCTGCCGGTCTGGCGGGTAGCGTATCAGGCAGACCAGGCCGGTACGGCGTTTATCGACCCCGCCAACGGCGCCCTGGTGGATCGGGCAGTACCGACCGATCGCTGGGAGGGCTACAGCTTCAGCCAATTGCACAAGTGGAACTTCCTCACCCCTCTGGTCGGCCGCCAGGCGAGAGACCTGTTGATGGTGCTGGTGGTGCTGTGCCTGCTCTCCTTTGGGGGGCTGGGAGTGGCCATGCTGAAGCGCCAGAAACGGATTGGTAGTGGCACCTGGAATCCTCCTGCCAAACAAACGACGCCAATCGTCTGCGAAACCTCGAGATCCTGTATTCACTGACGATCTCGATGAGACACCACCATCACAAGGCTGTAGCAAACACATGCGCCCATTAGCACAATTATTCGCTTATCCATTCCGCATATTTTTTGCTTCGGCAGCCGCGTGGGCAGTGCTCTCAGTATCGCTGTGGGCACTACACATGAATGGCGTGGTGTCTCTGCCTTTCGCCCATGCCTCGCTGACCTGGCACCGTCATGAAATGCTTTTCGGGTTTCTCAACCCTGCCATTGCCGGCTTCCTGCTGACTGCGGTCTGTGTATGGACAGGCACAGAGCGACTTCACGGCGCACCGCTGACGCTGTTGTGGCTGATTTGGCTGGGCGGCCGCGTCACCGCCACCTTTGGAGGAGAGGGACTCGCGGGCTGGAGTATCGCGTTCGATCTTGCGTTTCTACCACTTGTTGCTCTCGACGCCGCTCGCCGCATAATCGGTGCCCGCCAGTGGCGACACCTGGTGTTGCTGCTTATTCTCTCTCTTCTCTGGCTGATGGAGATGGGGAGCCTGGTCGGGCAATCGCTCGCCTTTACCAATGGAGGTTTGGTTCTTGCCGGCGCCTTGATGCTTGTCGTTGGAGGACGTATCACACCCACCTTTTCGGCCTCCTGGCTGCGCACTCATGGGGGTAATGCGGAGAAGGTACGCTCCCTGCCTATTCTCGAGGGGGCCTTGTTGGTCAGCCTGCTTTTTCTTCTCGTCTCCACTCTGTTCGAGCATTACCTTATGGTGTCATTATTTGCCGTCGTTACGTCCGGACTGACACTGATCCGGCTCAGTCTGTGGCGGGGCTGGCTTGTCCGTGAGGAGCCGCTATTGTGGATACTACACCTGTCGCTGCTGTGGATTCCCATAGCCTTGCTGTTACTGGCGGGCCATCATGGCCTGGGATGGCCCGCGACTGGCTGGCAGCATGCTCTCGGCATCGGGGCCATGGGCGGGTTGATTCTCGGTGTCATGACCCGAGTCGCCCTGGGGCATACGGGGCGACCACTGCGACTATTGCCCGGCATGGTGACGGCCTACGGTCTGATACAAGTAGCCGTAGCGGCGCGACTGCTGACCGTCTTTGCAGTAATCCCCTGGCAGTGGGGGATTACTCTATCCAGCATCGCCTGGGTCGCCGCCTTCATTCTCTTTCTCTGGCGCTACCTGCCAGTGCTGTGGGGTCCCCGAGCCGACGGCAAGGCAGGCTAGATCCTGAATCGTTGGCTCGCTCCCGCTATCGACCACAGAACCAGAGGTCCTGCCATCGACAATGCAATCGACGCACCTGATACGCTACTCTCATTCCTGCGGTGTGTGCGATGCCCACCAGTTTGATAGTATCGACACCGCCAACGCTTTTCTGGAGAATGGCTCTTAGTCGAGTACAAGCCATGATTCCGGTCAATGTGAGCAGCCACAATCAGCTTTGTAATGGAGCTGTGCGTCACCTACGACACTTTCAAGGGCACTTCTCATGCACGCACCTATGAAGCGATTGCGCCGGGACCACCGGAACCTGAACAGGCTCTTTGATATGCTTGAAGAGCAGGTGGCACGCTACGACATGGATTCGACGATCGAACCTGACCTCCTGCTGATCCTGGATATCATTGCCTATCTGAACGACTATCCAAGAATCTATCATCATCCGCTGGAGGAAGAGGCAATCGCATTGATGGTTGAGCGGGATCTGGGCGACAAATCGGTCAACGATTTTATCCACGATCAGCATCAGAATCTGGAGCAGGCCACCGAACGTCTTTCGACTCTATTCAACATGATTGTCAATGATCAGCCTGTCCCCATAGAACAGACGCAGGAAGCTCTGGACAGCTACCTGGCAATGTCGCGCAAGCACTTGCAGACGGAGGAGGAAAGGCTGTTTCCCGTAATGGAGAAAGTACTCGGCGATGCCGAATGGGAGGTGGTGGTTTCGCGCCTACCCGAACGCCTGGATCCATTGTTGGCCGAAAGTCCCGATGATGCGTTTGTTGAGCTCAGGAGGAGAATGTAATTCGCATGGCTCTGAACACCTAGATCCGCAATCCCCCCTGTATTCAGGATGAAGTTGTGAGTCAGGTGCCTTCTCTAAGGAGGCGACGGCGAATACCGCTGATCGCCTGCATCGGATTGAGTCCTTTGGGGCAGACCTGGGCACAGTTCTCGATATCACGGCACCGAAAGACACTATAGTGATCATCCAGGGCCATCAGCCGCTCGGTTCCGGCGGTGTCCCGACTGTCCTCCAGAAAACGCTGTGCTTGCAACAAGACCGCCGGGCCGAGGTACTTGTCTGGATTCCACCACCAGGACGGACAGCCGGAGGTGCAGCAACCACAGAGGATGCATTCGTAGAGCCCGTCGAGGCGGGCGCGCTCCTCGGGAGATTGAAGCCGCTCTGTCGCCGGTAGAGGCTCATCATTGATAAGCCAGGGTTTGATCTGACGATACTGATCGAAGAAGTGCGTTTGATCCACGACAAGATCCCGTATTACCGGCATACCGGTCAGGGGTCGAATCACCAGCGATGCATCCGGTGCCTTCCTTACCGAGGCCACCCCACTGCCGTAATTACTTTTCTGCGCGACCCAGGTGCCCGCCAGTATATCCGACACCAGAGATACACAGGCCAGGGAATTCTGGCCATTGATATTCATACCATCGGAGCCGCAAACACCTTCGCGGCAAGAGCGGCGGTAGGTCAGGCTGGGATCGCGCTCCTTCAGGTGCTCCAGCACATCCAATACCATACGCTCCCGGAAACTGTCCTCCACCTGGAAGTTTTCCATCCGGGGCCCATTATCCGCCTCGGGGTTGTAACGGTAAATCTGTACCTGAATCATTGGCCCGCTCCATTATTGACCGCAGAACCAGAGGTCCTGCCATTGACAGTGCAAATGAGACACCCGCTACGCTACTCTCATTCCTTCCGTCTGCGCGGCGTCCACCCCTATTAAAAAGTATCAGGGTGTGTGGCCGCTTACCGGGTCACCAGGATGCCTCGGGTGATAGATCGTGACCAGGACCGAAGCATTTTCAAGTGCCTTCAGGGCGTGAGGTTGTCCTCCATCCAGGTACAGCAGGTGGCCCGGAGCCAGTCGCTGGACCTTGTCCTGCCCGATACGGAAATCCACCAAGCCTTCCAAGCACTGTACCGTGATCTCGCCGACCACGGCGTGATCACTGAACTCTTCCCCTTCGAGCAACACCACGCGGAACACTTGCAAGTGCTCTGAACGCAGCAGAGTTGTATTCTTGGAGTCGCGCAGGTCTTTACCCAGGGGGCGAACGTCTACTATCTCCCCAGGGGTCGCGTGGTGCAAGGCCATAGTTTACTCCAATCAGTACATTTCCAGTCGGCCGATATCACGCGCTTGAAGTCGCATCTCGGCGTCCTGATTCTTCATCAGTTCGTTAAACAGTTCTGTCTCGCTGGGAATCTGTGCCAGTTCCCCACGCATACGGTACATGTCCTTAAGCGTCTGATTGGCCGCCATGGCGTTCGCCAGAATGTCTCGCACATCGCGACAATCGACGCAATGTGGAATCCGGTCCAGCACACGAGGGTGCACAAAATCTGCGGTATCAATCAGCCAGATATCAAGCACTCCTGTCTTGTCATCTTCAAGGTACCTTTCAATGTTCTCCCGCATGCGCCGCTCTCGGTCGGCCAGAAAATCCAGCGCCATTTTCATACGCTCGTCGTCATGGTCATTACCCAATTGCGTATATCGGGCAGCCAGACTTGCATGGAAATCGCAAACCCATTGCAGCAACTCTTTTACCTGGCGAAAAGCCATGAATAGTTTTTCTCCACATGAGAACGAATGCGCTTTGCATGAACGTACTCTTCTTTGCCGGAGGTCGCGAGCCATATTTTCACAAGGCTTTCAAAGCGCCCTGAGATAGATGTATATTATATGCATCTTAGGATGCCGTCCGCCACCCAAAGCAAAATCTGTGGAGCGCAGCCAGACCCGTCATCCACCATACCCGGCCGCATTGGCATTACGCTTGGCGACGAGGATGCAACCCGTGGACGGAACTATCGAACTTCGAGGGCTTTTTCCAATGGGAAGGGCCGGCACCACGACAAAAGGAGTCCAACATGAAACCGGTATCTACACCTCTGCTTTCGATGTTAGTCGCGGGTCTGCTGAGTCTGCCCGTAAACGCGCTTGCCGAATCCGATCGTACCGACAGCTGGCTGCCTACACTGCAGACGGATACCCCCGAGCAGGGCTTTGAGCTGGCGGTGAAGCTTTCCCGCATGGGTGTGAAGACTACCCAGCCGGGTATCGACGTTCTCAAGAAGGGCCGTGAGCAGTATGCAAAGGATCCGGATGCGCTAATGGATGCGTCCGAGGTAATCGCAGTTCACTTCAGCACCATTGCGGCGGCCAATGACTACTGGAAAGACGAATAGGTCCCGACCGATACTGTCTGCAGGGATAGCCGGGGATCTACGTCCCAGCAGCCCTCACTGTGTATCGAGCCCGCCGAAACGCTCGTAGACGTAGTGGCTGTGGCAAGTAACACAGGCCTGCGTCAGTTGCCCGAATATCTTCAGCTGAGCCGCGGTGTCTTTCCTGCCCCCGCTATCGGATAGCTGGGCAGCCAGCGCGTGGAATCCCTGATCCAGCTGCAAAAACCCCTCGGGAACAGCGTTCTTCAGGGCCTTGCGCCCTTCCGGGGTGATGGATTGCTGCAGAATGAAGCTGTCATGGATCGCTTTGCCCTGTTTCTCTACGACATCGTGATCTCCACGAACAATGGCGCCATGGATGCTTTTCATGGCCGCATCAATTTGTACCATCTCCCTCTGCAGCAACGAGCGAACCTCAGGAGGCAACTCAGCGGTGACGTCTTGAGCTGATGCAGATTGGGACAGAAAGGTGAGGCACAGAGTGCCGAGGGCAAAAAGTCGCTTGTTGGTGAAAATCATGAGCTGTCTCCATTTACCTTTGTGAATCTGGAGGGTTGTAACACGCCGGCGAGGCATTCCCATTGGGGGTTTCAAGTGAAAGTACGATTTTTAAACAGTAGGCGTTTTTTCAGGCCCGGTAGTCGCCATCATTCTGGACTCCGGCAGATCAAGCAGCAAATGCGCGGCTAGCCAGACAAGCGCAACCGACCAGCCCGCAGCTGCCATCCAGAGCGCTTCGACTCGAATGCCCGTAATGGTGTCTGCTGCCAGCCGTGACAAGGTGGCCGTCGTCATCAACAGCATTATGCCAAGCATCAACACGGCCGGAGGCCGACGCTTCCACTGCCGCTGGTAATGCTGGCGAGCCATGACCACGGAAGCGAGAGTGCCCAACCCGCCCACGGTCACCAGGTGCAGCACCGTCCGCTGTCCCGATCCCTGCAGCAGGGCCGCCCCGAACACGGCCGAGCCCAGAGCCACCCAGCCGTAGCCGACACCGGCGGCCCAGAGGTCAGGGCGGCGGCACTGCCAAAGCCGCCAGCGCATGAGGCGAATCGCGGCTACCAAGCCTGCCGCGAGCATCAGGGCGCCGGACACGGCCCGGGTGAGAGGAAACGGCAGCGTTGCAACTGCCGCACCAAGGAGCAGCAACAACAATGCCTCGAGTCGCGGTTGCACCCTGGCATCAAGCTGCAGGCCGCGTTCGCGAAAGGCTCCGGCGGCGGCCGGGGCAATCAGGCGTCCGCCCATGAACAACATCAACGTGGCAAACAGCACGGTGCCCAGCTCAGCCAGCGGCATCCGGCCACCCGCAAGCCAAAGCAGCGGCAGTACGATGATCGCGCCAAGCAGCGGCATGACGGCTTGGTTGCGCCACTTGCGGGCGTGTCGGAAGCGGGGAATGACCAATGCACCCAGTATCAGCGCAAAGAGCGGACTCAACAGCTGACCGTGCAGAGACGATGGAAGAGCCACAGCGGCGACGCGAGCCGCCACCCAGAGCCCCGCCAGTGCTAGGAGCCAGCGCCGGGATAAGGGCCCCAACAGATAACCGCCGACCAGAGCCAGGGCGAAGCCGAAGAACATCTCCCGACCATGGCCGGCGCCCACCAGGCCCACTGGCCAACGGCCGCCGGTCATAGCCAAGGCTGAAAGTGTTCCAGCCAACGCGCCATATAACGCTGCCAGCGGAAAAAAGATGCGGCTCGCATCAGTGCGAGCCGGAATCTGGCTCTCCTGCGGTGGTGTGCGCATTAGCGGGCCATTATAAGATGCATGCTGTATGCATGTTATAGCCGCCCCGCTTCATTGCATAGTTGCATTTCTAGATTTCGGCCAGCAATTGGCTAGCGTTGCCAAGCGTCGGCAAAGTCCCATTAAGAGGCTCAGCGTCGGCACGCAGGCGATTGCCCTGCGGGGTATAAGCACGCACGGGGAGACCGCGATAACGGAGAGTCTGTCACCGCCAAGCGGGTTTGGTGGTTATCCTGAAACGGCTGCGGTTGAACTCGACGTAATCTGAATGTGGATTAAAAGCTTGTGACAGACCCGGTCAGGACGGCCGAGGCAGTCGTCGAGGACCTCCGGAAGCATCGTGAATGCCGGACAGCAGTTTCAATAGCCCACCGCGAGTGGATGGCGGTGCACTAATGGTGTAATATTGCACCATATTCATTCTTGGTGGAGGCACCATGCCCAGACAAAGTATTTCATTTACACCGCCCAATGAGGAGTGGCTCAAGGCTCGGGTCGAGAGTCAGGAATACACGAGCAAAAGCGATGTTGTGAATGATCTAATCCGCAAAGCTCGGGAGATTGAAGCGATACGTGCGAAATTGGTTCGGGCAGAGCAAAGTGGTTTCACCGGTCTCGGACAGGCGGGAATTCTCGCGGAGGCCAAGGAAGAAGCTCGGCGTAATGGCATCTTATAGGCTGACAGAAGATGCGAAAGCAGATCTGATCCGCATCTACCAACGTGGACTTCGAGAGTTTGGAGAGGGTCAAGCCGACGATTACTATGAAGCTTTTTTTGATCGATTCGAGTTGCTGGCGGAGCGGCCGTTATCCTACCCAGCCGTCGATGACATCAGGGTTGGGTACCGGCGCAGTGTCTGCGGCTCTGACAGCATCTACTATCAAGTCCGGGGAGAAACCGTCGAAATCATGGCGATTATCGGTCAGCAGGACCTTGAGGGCTGGCTTTAACTGAGAAGCGGACAATGCAACCACTGGTCAAACCGCGGATTTGGCCATCATCCAATAGTTCGCCACTGCCGGACTTTTGCCGGGATCAGTCGTGCTTCGTTGTGCATATCAGTGCAACTTGCAACGGGCGTCACCGATAAAAGATATATAAAATCAATCAGTTGGAAATCGGTTGGTCGACTTTTAACCAATTGGTCGCTGGTTCGAATCCAGCACGGCCCACCATATCATCGAAAAATGCCACCCCAAAAGGGTGGCATTTTGCGTTTGTGGGGTGGGGTTCGTTTGGGGAGAACCACCGTTCGACAAAACGCGACAGCGTTTTGCACCGGGGTCGCGCACGACCGAGCGGCGCAGTCGCGAAGCCCCGCAGCCGCAGGGCTGTCACCGCCAAAAGGGGTTTTTGGTAGTCTTATCGGTGATATTGGAGTAGGCACTGCGGATGTTTCCGTTGTTGTCACTATCCCGTTCTACTCTTTAGGTAACCCAAATTGAAGGTTGGCCCAATTCAAGGTTAGGAGAGACCACGGGTGTTGCTCCACACGGGTTTAGCCGGTTGCCGCGGTGATCGCAGAAAGGCCAGGAAAGCAATTTTAATCTATTTAAATATATAACATGAGACTAAACTTCTATTAAATTAGATAGCTTTTGCTTTAGGGCAAAGTACGTGCTATCTATAAAAGTAGATTTTATTCTGGTTATTATTTGCTTAAATAGATTGGTGTTATTGTGGATCTACAAGCTGAAATTGGCAAGACGCTGAAACAGGCGCGGACAGCGAAGGCGTTGAGCCAGGCTGCGCTAGCAAAGCTGGCGGGCGTGCCGCAGAGCCATATCTCCAAGATCGAGAACATCGGTGTTGATCTGCGTCTATCCAGTCTGACAGAACTCGCGCGGGCTCTCGATCTGGAGCTCATGCTCGTGCCGAGGAAGGTTGTTCCCGCTGTGCGGTCGCTGACTCGTCAAGCGCAGCCTGCGCCGACCAGTCTGACGAAGCTTTCGAACGCGACTGAAGAGGGTCCGCGCCCCGCCTACAGCCTGGAGGAAGACGATGGCTGATGTCTCCGTCCTCGAGGTGTTGCTCTACGGTGAGACCATCGGAACGCTGACGCGCGTCGCGGGTGACCGGAATCTGTTTGCATTCAATGAGGCCTACATAGACAACGTGGATCGTCCAGTTCTTGGATTGGCCTTCAAAGACCAGTTCGGAGAGTTGATCACGGACCACCGGACAACGCAGACCCGACTCATGCCATTCTTCTCCAACTTGCTACCGGAGGGAAGGCTTCGGGACTATCTCGCGGAGCGCGCCGGTGTGAATCCAGAGCGGGAATTTTCCCTGCTCTGGGTACTTGGACGAGACCTGCCCGGTGCCGTCACCGTCCGTCCGGCAGATGGTGAGGCCTGGCCGCCCGATGCTGGCCGGGCACTTGATGACGAAGAGCGTGCCGCACGCGAGGCTCGCGCAATGCGATTCTCACTGGCCGGCGTGCAGCTAAAATTTTCCGCCGTGACTGACGCGACCGGCGGTCTCACCATTCCCGCATCGGGGGCCGGTGGTTCATGGATCATCAAATTTCCGTCCGAAAAGTACAATGGTGTGCCCGAGAATGAATACTCGATGATGACACTTGCACGCCTGGTCGGCATGAACGTGCCGGCCGTAGAGCTCATCAATACCGAATCTATCGCCGGTGTGCCCAACGAGTTGGCGTCACTGGAAGGCCAAGCACTGGCCATCGAGCGGTTCGACCGATTGAGCGACGGGACCGCCGTCCATATTGAGGATTTTGCGCAAATCTTCGGGATCTATCCGGCTGATAAATACAAGAGAGCTAGCGCCGTGAATATTGCGCGGGTCATTGCAACGGAAAGCGACGATGACGACGTGCGGGAGTTCGTCCGGAGACTGACCTTCAATACGCTGATCGGCAATGCGGACATGCATGTGAAGAATTGGTCCGTCTATTACCCGGACCGACAGACGGCTCGGCTCGCACCAGCCTATGATTTCGTGTCCACGATCGCTTACCCCGGCCTCGATGATAAGCAAGCCGCGCTGAAATTCAGTCGCACCAAGCGCTTCGATGCGTTCGACGTGGATGAGCTTGAGCATCTTGCCGGCCGGGCAGGGCTCCCAGCCAAAATGGTCGTCGATACGGCGAAGGCGACAGTCGAGGCATTTCGGCAGGTCTGGGGCGCGGAGCACAAGCACCTACCATTGCATCGTGATGTGATCGCTGCAATCAAACGGCAACTGGGCCGCGTGCCTCTGTCTTCATGATGACCCGAAGTGCTATTTTATGGCGTCTCGTTTGGTAAAAAATCCTGAATCGAAATATTTTAGTAGGGGTGGTTCACTTATGCATCGAGACCTCGGGCGTGAGGCAGAGAGTTACTTCGCGACGCTTTGCTCGCATGCAGGTACCAGCACCCTTGCCAGAACGGCGATGGCGTGCGCTGATTCATAGAGCTGTTGAAGGAGTCGGGTTGAGCGCCAGTCAAATAATATGATTTATCTATGGCTATCTATAAATATAATCGCTTTTTATAAAGGTTTTTTGGCGCCTATAGTAGAAGTAACAGATCAAAATTTTAAACATACGCGCTTTCACTGCCGACAGCTGTTCGCTCACATGGTCTATGCGTCCTCGCGCCCCGGGCGTGAGCGCTGGGAAATTTCACGTAGCGAGGGTTTCGCGGCGGCAGAAAATGTGGTGCTGTCGACCCGCAACGGTACCCATCTCGTCACTAAATCGGGTCTTCCTGCATCGCCGACAACAATGATGAGACGGATGGCAGAGAACGTGAGGCGGGGCTGACCCTGCAAAAGGCTCAGTAATCCGGCTCGTGGATATGCTACCTGGTGGCGATTAACCCATGCACCTGTGGCGGATTGTTGGCGATGAGATCTGTCGCATTGTTCTTGTTCTCACCGAAGCAGTGGCCGATCAGTACAACGGCAGAGACTTACCGGAGGTTCAACCATGACGGACATTACGCTTTACGCCGCTCCGGGCTCCTGCTCGCGAGTAACGTGCATCGCACTTGAGGAAATCGGACTACCCTTCGAATACCGCCCTATCGTGTTTATGAACGGCGAGCATAAGGCCCCGGATTACAAGAGGCTGAACCCCAAGGGAAAAGTCCCCTGCCTGGTGATCGATGGCGAGCCGCTGACCGAAAACGTCGCCATCCTCGGCTACCTGAACTCGCGGTTTCCTGATGCAGTTCTGCTCCCACCTGTAGCGAATGAAATGGAGCACATGCGACAGATTGCCGATCTTTGTTTTTGTGCCGCAACGCTGCACCCGATAGTCACCCGTATTCGCATACCCCAGTTCTTCGCTGCGCCGGATGCGGCTCGGAGTGTATTTGACGCGGGCTGCGAAGCGATGCGTGAGTATTTTCAGCTTGTCGAAGATCGCCTTGCCCGCGACCTGTGGTGGTACGGCGACACCTGGAGTGCGATGGATGGCTATCTCAACTGGATTTTTTGGCGGGTGGAAGGCGCGAGTTTTCCCACCGCCGACTACCCTCGTTTCAGCGACCATGCGTTGCGTGTGGAACAGCGACCGGCAGTGCAGCGTGCGCTGGTACGGGAACAGGCAGCCCAGGCCGAGCTGGAATCAAAGGGGTGGGCATTCAAACCCCCGCCTCTGCCAGATGCCTAAGCTGCGACTAAGGGTACATTGTCGTAGACGACGGTAACAAATCGGGGTGATGAAGCGGGTTCCGATAAAACCTGTACAAGGCATACATTGGAGAGAAAACTGAGCGGTATCGTTTCTGATCAGCTGAATCCGAACAGAGCATCTACAATGCAGGGCATCGTACTTATGCTTGCCGCTGTGTTGCCGCTGTGTTGCCGCTGTGTTGCCGGTAATGGCGGTGGTGTCTTTGGTCCTGGTGTTGCCTCTGCTGTTGGAGGAGTTCGCTGGTGTTGGAGGCAGTGAGTTTCTTGTCCCTATTGCTATTACGGCTCCCGCGCTTTGTGTGGCCATTTTTTCGCCGCTGGCCGGCTGGATGTCGGATAGACTCGGGCGCAAGAACCTGTTGCTCTTTGCGTTCATTGTCTACGCGGCGATAGGCGTGCTGCCCTATTTCCTCTCGTATATAAGACATATTATTGCGTCAAGAATTCTACTGGGCGTGGATGAGGCGACCATCATGACGCTTGCTACCGCCCTGATTGGTGATTATTTCGATGGCGAGCGCCGCGAAAGGTGGGTCGCGATACAAGTGGGAGTTGCCAGCATTTCGGCTTGAGTCTCAGCGGAAGTCTCTACGTCAGTGTGGTCGGTGCTGTATGTGCAAGTCTGGGAGTAGGACTCATGTTGCCCACACTATTGGCTTGGGCTATGGGAATTTTGCCTACGGTTTATCGCGAACGTGGCACCGGGCTGTGGACAGACAGCTTCCTGACGCCACCCGCAAACTTTGGTAATAGTTGCGCCCCGGGCGCAATACCGGGCGGCCTAAAAAATAATCTACCTCTTTTGCAGCTGCGGTGTCTGCGATAGCTCGGCATATTGAGGACGGTGCCGATTGCTTGACCGGTCTGTAGTGACATGGGTACAGGCTATGATGACGGGGTGGGGCTCGCCGAAGAGGACCTTGTACCGCCGCAAGCACTATCGGAGACTCTCGCCGCCAACCTCAGGCCGCAGTCGTAGCAGCGAAACCGGGGAAATCCCCAGAAAAACCTTGCAACCTGTCTGGCAGAAGTGCATTACTCCTTAATCGAAAGCTCGCCGTACGTGATGGAGGACGCGGCCATGACAACTCAATTCTCTTTACTGCGGCACTTGCTGGTGCCCAGCACCGCGGCACTGGTGTTCGCTACGCTTACTGCCAACGCGCAGCCCGATCCATTTCCCACCATTAATCTACCCGCTGCGGTCAATGGTTCTGCCGCCGTGAGAGCCCTGGGTAATACACTGCCCGCTGTCGCCAGGTCGTACGGCATGACGACGGCAGAATTTGCCCGCAACCTGCGGGAAGACCCCTCGCTCTGGATAGACCGACAGGGCAGGGCGCTGTACATCGATACGGGTCTCGCGGAAACCGGTACGGACGCTACTGACACCTTGCAGACCGCTCCCTATCCCCTGTCTGAAACCTTCAATCTGCAGAGCAAGCCCGATGCGCCCAGGGTGATCTATCTCGATTTCAATGGGCATGTGACCACAGGCACCGCCTGGAACAACAGCTACGGCGAGCCGATCGTTTCGCCCGCCTATGATACGGACGGCAACACGGAATTTTTCAGCGATGCGGAGTTGCGGGCCATTCAGGCAATGTGGCGACAGGTCTCGGAGGACTATGCGCCGTTCGATGTGAACGTCACGACGCGCGACCCGGGCGATGCCGCCATTGCCCGCTCTGGCAGTGGGGACGCGTTCTTCGGCACCCGGGTCATTATCACCCGTGACAATTTTGCGGCCTGTGGCTGTGGCGGTTTCGCCTACCTCGGTGCCTTCGATGATACCAACGAGTTATTGAAGCCGGCCTTTGTCTTCAATACCGGTGTGGTCGGCGCGGGTGAGGCCATTTCGCATGAGGTGGGGCACAACTTCAATCTGACCCACGACGGTGTCTCGGGTGGCGCCAGCTATTACACGGGCCATGGCTCCGGCGCCACTGGCTGGGCGCCCATTATGGGTGTCGGTTACAGTAAATCTCTGGTGCAGTGGAGTGCGGGCGAGTACGCCGGTGCGAACAATACGCAGGACGATCTTCAGCGGATACAGGTTTACGGTGGTCCGCTGCGTCCCGATGACTATCCTGACTCGGCGGCGTCTGCCGCCGGCCTTGCGCCGACCAGTGACGGTGTCAGGGCCAGTTTCGAAGTCGCGGGCCTGATCGGCACGCGAGACGATGTCGATGTCTTCCAGCTGTTCGCAGGCACCGGCAGCTTCGAGTTGATCGCCACCCCCACACCCGTTGCCCCCAACCTCGATATCGAGCTCAGCCTGTTCGATGCCGGCGGGAACCTCGTGGCCCTGAGCAACCCGGAATCCGGCTTGTCCGCCTCGCTGTCCGGCTTTCTGTCCGCGGGTGAATACACGGTCCGTATCCAGGGTGTCGGCAAGGGCGATCCCGCAGGCACTGGTTACAGCGACTACGCGAGCCTTGGGCGCTACACGCTGAGCGGCGATGTGGCTGATGCCGGCGGCCTGGTGCCGCCCCAGGCCGTCGCGACGGCGCCTGACTTCGTCGGCGGCCCGGCGCCCCTCTATGTCGGGTTCGATGCATCGGCCTCAGTGGGCGCCGTTGCCTGGCATTGGGATTTTGGCGATGGTTTTGCGGCCGACGGTGAGCTTGTGAACCACAGCTATGATCGACCCGGCACCTATGCAGTGCAACTCACCGTGCTCAGCGTAGATGGCCTCAGCGATAACGATACCCTGTCATTGGAGGTCGATAATCTTCCACCCGTGGCACGCGCCACCTCGGACACGACTGCCGGCACGGCTCCGCTCATCGTGTCCTTCGATGGCAGTGGTTCCTATGATCCCGACACCGGTGGCCAGGTCGTTGGCTACGCCTGGGATTTCGGTGATGGCTCGACAGCCACGGGTGCCCAGGTCCAGCATACCTACGCCACGGCCGGGAGTTTCAGTGCCGTTTTGAGCGTGGTCGATGATCTCGGCGGAGAGTCGACGGATGTGATCAATCTGGAGATTGCAGCGCCACCGTATATCGACCAGTTTGCCACCGCCGATCTGCCTGGTGCCGGCTCGATAGCCGGGGATTACCGCCTTACGACCACCATTGATGGCACGACACAGACAATTACTGAGCGTGAATCGGGCGGCAAGCCCGCATTGCGCCACAGCTATCTGGAGCACAGCTGGCAGTTTACTGTGGCGCCCGGGTCAGATGTCACGCTGTTTGTCGATGGTGCGGCAAGCGCTTCAACCGATGGCGACGTATTCGAGTGGTACGCCGCGTTCAACGGCGGCCCCGCAACCAGGCTGCCGATCGTGCTGAGCGGCGGCCCTGCCTCGCTTGCCGCGGCGCTGCCATCCACGGGTGGTGAGCTGCGGCTGACAGTGAAAGACACGGATCGCTCGGTGGGGCGGCGAGATCTGGACTGGGTCGCTATCGATGCGCTGCGCGTGCGCTCCGTCAGCGATGATGGTAGTGCGGGTACCGCGCCGGCGGCGCCTGCCCTGTTGGCGGCGGAGGCCCTGTCATCCACCGAAGTGGAACTGACGTGGGAGGATCGTTCCGACGATGAATACGGATTCCGCATTCGACGCTCAACGGCGGGTGGCGCCTGGCAGTCCGCCGGCAATGTGGGGGCGGGTGAAACGGTGTTTGTCGACCGCGACCTGCTCCCGGATACCGGCTATGACTACGCAGTGGTGGCATTCAACGCGACTGGCGAGAGCGCGGAGGCGACTGCCAGCGTGACAACCCTGGCGGCATCGTCTATCGAGTTGACGGCGAACGGCTACAAGGTCAAAGGTGAAAAGACGGTAGACCTGAACTGGCAGGGCCTGTCCTCCGGTACCCTGCTTCGCAACGGCGTGCCGGTATTCTCCATCAATGGCGAAACCGGATACGTGGATTCGCTTGGCAAGGGTGGCGGCAGCTACAGCTATCAGGTCTGTGATGACAGTGGTGACTGCTCCAACGAGGTCACGATCGTTTTCTGAGGGAGTGAGAGGATCGGATCCGACAACGGTCATTGAGGGTTGTCGGATCCTCCAGAATGACGCTCATTCCCGCCAGGCATTAACCTGGGCCGGAACTTCGGCCCCGGGCAGTCAACCCGGCTAAGTGTCCGGGGTGCCCGACGGGCTGGCGTACTGGTCATTCAGCGACTGCACAAAGTCGTCGGCTTCCGCCAGTACCTTTTCCAGCTTGCGTCGCTGCAGTGGTCCCCAGCCGCGTGGCGAAGCGCTGGCCAGCGAGCTCCACCAGGCCTTGATGTTCCAGCCAAAAGCCCGTTCCGTTGCCTTGCGGTCCCGGTCCGGCGCCTCACTGCGCTGCAAGCTGCGCAGCACACTGCGGCCCGCCAGTTCACGCAGCTTGCTGTGCACAACCAGAACCAGCATCGCGGCGATCAGCAGTACGGCAAGCTGGAATTCAATGTCCAGCCGGGCGAACGGCATCAGGTAGAAGCCCTCCCAGTGGCCCCCCTGCCAACTCCACCACAACAGCAGCCCTGCCAGCAGCGTGAATACCGAGCCGCTGAGCCACAGGGTGCGGCGGCGCCAGCTGCGACGGGCAGCGGTCAGCCGGGGGACCAGTACATCGCGAATATGCTTGGCGGTTTTTTCCAGTACCCCAACCACCCGATAGGCGCGCTCCACCTCGACTAGACGGATGCGCGCTTCGATATCGTTCAGATCCTCGTCCCGCTTGCGCTCCAGGCGTTCCTTCACCTGTGGATCATCGACCTGGAGCGTCACATCGCGGGCATAAATGCGATAGAAGCGGCCCGCGGTCAGGCCCTGCTGGGCCAGGGCTCGCTGCCAGGCCGCGACCACTTCCTCCGGGTTGTCTTCCCGCGCGGTATTGTCGATCTGGTTCAGAATGTAGAGGAACTTGGTGGAGTCCGGACGCTGTACGGTATTGCCCACGAGGTGCTTGAGGGTGTCGGCCATCGCCCCCGGCTCTGGGTGGCGCGCATCGAAAAAAACCAGCACCAGGTCGGACAGGTCGATGATGTGGTCGGTAATCAGCAGGGTCGAGTTGCGCTGCATGTCGGCGTCGAAGCCGGGCGAGTCGATGAATATCTTGCCGCGCAGGGACTCCGCAGGCACGGTCTTCAGCTGCAGGTAGGAGTCCACACGGCGACCCTCGCCCGCGGCCACTGCGTCGATGTCGCGGCTGATCTGGTAGAACGGAAATCGCGGGTCGCTGTCCAGCGCCAGCCCCGGCAGTGAGGTCGAGTCAGCACCGGTGCCAAAGCAGATCACGGTAAACTTGTCGTCCACGGCCTGATTGCCGGTGCGCTGGAGCTCCTGGCCCACGTACTGGTTCATGAAGGTGGATTTGCCGGCGGAGTAGGTACCCAGTACCGAGATCACCGGCCACCAGGAGACCTGGGTGGCATAGGACTCATCGGGCTCCATCATGCCGAGCTTGCGGGCGATCCGGTCCAGTTTCTGGAAGCTCTTGACGCAGCCCGCGAGGACCGGGTTTTCCTGCTTGAGGTGTTGCTCCAGGCGCTTGATCCGCTCCTGCGTCACACTTTTTGCCATCGTGGCTCTCCGCAGTGAATACCCCTTCACTATAGAGGCGCACCCTTGCCAAGCGCAAACACCACCGGCCCGCATCCCATCCGTGCCTGCAGGGTCGGGCCCAACACCGCGGAGATACCAGCTATTTGTACTCTCCGGCTGCACCTTCGATGTCGCCGCCAGTTGGGGTGGTGCGGGCATGGAAAACCGGGATACAGTCCGAATATTAATAAACATAATTTAAATTCAAGGAGCTTCACCCCATGCGCCACTATTCATCCCTGTCCCTGCTGGCCTCGTCCATTGCTCTCGTGATCAGCGCTGCCGCCACCGGGCAGGAAGTCCAGCGCAGCGCGGCGCTGGAGGAGATCATCGTTACGGCGCAAAAACGCGAGCAGAACTTGCAGAGCGTGCCTATCGCGGTGACTGCCCTCAACGCCCAGACCCTGAATATGTTCCGGGTCACCAATACGGAGGACCTGAGCAACCTGGCGCCGAACCTGAACGTCCAGAACCAGGGCCGGGGCACCGTTCCCCAGATCAATATTCGCGGTGTTTCC
This sequence comes from uncultured Haliea sp., assembly GCA_947258585.1. Taxonomy (GTDB): domain Bacteria; phylum Pseudomonadota; class Gammaproteobacteria; order Pseudomonadales; family Halieaceae; genus Haliea. The sequence goes on from CAMYIZ010000073.1 coordinate 32,439, forward strand.
TCCGGCGTATCCGCCGCCGAAGTGGACCCCAAGATCGCCACCTACCTGGATGGCGTATATATCGGGCGTACCATCGGCTCCATTTTTGACATGGCGGATATTGAGCGGGTGGAAGTGTTGCGTGGTCCCCAGGGCACGCTGTTCGGGCGCAACGCGACAGGCGGCGCCATCAGTATCACTACCGCGGCGCCAACCGGCGAATTTGGGCTTTCCCAGGACGTGTCCGTTGGCAACTTTAACGCCCAGCGCTTCCGTACCATCCTGAACCTGCCCTCGACAGGCCCTCTCAGTGTCAAGCTCAGCTACCTGTACGACAAGAACGATGGCTATTCCGATAACCTGATTGCCGGGCGCACGCTGGACCTGCGCCTGCGCAACCCGGACATGGGCGTAGTGACTTACGCAGAGAATCTGGGCAGCAAGAACGTTGAAGCCTTCATGCTGGCGGCGAACCTTGATTTCGACGCAGTGTCCGTGGACTACCGCTTTGACTACACCGACAGCATCACCGTTGGTGCGCCGGTTCAGCAGTTGGGCATTATCGGCGCTACGGCGCCCCTGGTGGGCGGCATCAACCAGTTCCAGCCTCTCTATGGCGGTATTACCAACCTGAGCACCACGCCGCTGCGAGATGTCGCGGCCGCCACCAGTGCCGAGCCCCTGCTGATCCAGGGCCACAACATTACCCTGAACTGGGAGATCAATGACAAGCTGAGCCTGAAAAGCATCACCGCCTATCGGGAGATGAACCAGCGCCCCGCCATCTATGACCTCGGCGCCACCGGTGGCTGGAAGTTCACCGCCGCCCAACTCGGCGCGCTGTTCCAGGGCGACGTCGGCGGTATCCTGGCCAATCCCCCGGGCCCCAACGACTACCTGTTCACCCTGCTTACCGCCCGGGCGCTGGAGCAGGAACAGTTCAGTGAGGAGCTGCAGCTGACCTGGGCGACGGACCGCTACACGCTTGTTGGTGGCGTATTCTATTTCCAGGAGGAAGCCGAAGCGCGCAATGTACTGGGGGTCTTGCAGCCGGTTGCCAACGGTGTCGTGATACCGACGCCGTTTGATGCGGTGTTCGGCAGCGGGGTCAATTCAACCGATACCGACAACAGTTCCTGGGCGGTCTTCGCCGAGGGTACCCTGCACGCCACGGAGAAGCTGGACGTTACGCTCGGCATACGTCGCACCGAAGACGACCGTGAGATCGATCTGGTCGATATCAGTGCGACCTCCGGCGGCGGCAATCTGGCGGAGGGGGTGTACAAGCTCAGCTACGGCGAGACCAATTACAATGTAGTGCTCAGTTACAACTGGGCCGACGACGTGATGTCCTATGCGAAAGTCAGTACCGGGTTTGTCGCCGGCGGCATCCTCAATGGCATTTCCTATGAACCCGAGTCGATCACCAACTATGAGCTGGGGGTCAAGTCACAGTTCCTGGAAAATCGCCTGCGGCTGAATGCGGCGGCCTTCTTCATGGATTACGAAGACCTGCAGGTACAGCTCTTCGAGGACGGCAAGCAGAGCTTCGAGAATGCCGGCAAAGTGGAGATCACAGGCGTCGAGATCGAGATGGACGCCATTCTCGGCGCCGGTCTGACCCTGAGCACGACACTCGGCGCCTACGATTACGAGTACAAGGAGTACATTCGCAACGGCGTCAATGTTGCCGACGATGTGCGGCCGATCAGGGCACCGGATTTCAACGCCAGAATCTCCCTGCAATACGATTTTGGCCGGCAGCTGCTGGGCGGTGCGCCGTTCATGCGCCTGGACAGCCGTTACCTGGCGGATGGCGAGAACACCGCCTTTGCCAGCGGTTTCCCGGAAGCGGACCGTCTTTCCCAGCGCGATGCCTACTGGCTGTTGAACGCGCGTGCCGGACTGATGGAAATCCCCATGGGCACGGCCGTCAGCAGTGTGTCGTTCTGGGTCAAGAACCTGCTGGATGAAGACGATATCAATGTCTTTGGCAACGAAGTCATCAACATGACTGCCCAGTACAGTGTGCCGCGCAGCTATGGCATAGACTTCAATATCACCTTCTGATCGCAGTCCGGCGCACAGGATAAACGCGAACCCTAAAAAAGCCCCTCTGGAGGGGCTTTTCAGGCGTTCTAGTGCGCCAGATCCTGGCTGGGTGCGCAGCCGTAAAACTGTTTGTAGGCGCGGCTGAAGCTGGACTGGTTCTGAAAGCCGACATCGAGGGCGACCTCCAGCACGGAGAGGCGGCCCTGTTGCAGCAGCGTCCGCGCGCGTTGCATTCGCAGCTGCTGGCAGTACTCATAGACGCCACTGCCAAACAGGGCCTTGAAGCCCAGGGAAAGTTTATTCCGGTTCATGCCGATATGCCGGCTCATGTCGGCAAGGGACAGCGGTGAGGCGTAGCTGGTGGCGAGCTCGTCACGCACCCGGTGCAGCAGCCGGATATCATAGTCGCTCAGGCGCAGGCGCCGGGGGTCGGGTTCGTCCACGAGGGTCATGGCTTCGATGGCCAGGCACAGGAGTTCCAGCGACTTCACCTTGGCGAAGGTCTGCTGCAGCTTGCCTTCGTAGCGTGACTGGGTCAGCTCACGTGCGGCGCTGAGCATGCCGGCGGTGAGGGGCTGGGTCCTGCTGAAATAGTGCGCCTGCTCACCGCGGAGCATCGCCTGAATGGTATCGGGAAGCCGCTGCTCGTCCACGCCAAACTGGTCCAGAAGGAACTGTGGCCTGGCGACGATGTTCACGTAGCTGATGTTGCAATCTGCGGCATAGCACTTGGCCACACGGATGGCGTCGGTATTGGCACACATGCTGAACCGCGGGCCGGAAAACTGCATCTGGCCGTAGCCATCAACGACGGTGGTATGTTCCCCGTCCAGGGCGAACTGAAAGCCGACCCAGTCCTCGGCAATGCATCTGTCCCAGTAGGGCGTTTTCAGCTGGCCGCTGATAATCTGCACCAGGCACTGGTCGCTGATCGGGATGTAGGTGACAAACCCCTGTGACTTTCCTCTCAGGAACAGTGATTCCAGGCTCTGGCGGGCATAGACGGGGGGCGTGGCCTCGATGATCTGGCTGTTGGAAGGCCATTCTCCCGGCGGTATGGAGACCGTTGGCGTATGGAATGCACTCATGGTTGCTACCATTCGTTGGCGTCGCACCGCTAAACTATTACGCAAAACCGCAGCAAAATCCAGTAAATGCCCCGGGGCGGGGCGCCGGATTTACCTCTGCGTGACAGTGTGCAACAAGATTGTGACGTCCGGCTAAATGTTTTGCGGACACGGATGACAAGCTGGGTCACTTTATCTCCTGCCACCAGAGAGGGAGCTCCTACCGATGCACAGGTATGCCATTGTCGCACCGCCCCGTGGGGGTTCGCGATGAAACTGCGGCTGATGGTGTTGCTGCAAAAGCTGCTGCTGCCGCTGGTGCGTCTGGCGGTGCGCGTGGCGCCGGAGGCCTTCTTTCCGGTGCCCCGGTTTGCGCGCCCCTCGGGACGTTATCCGGTGGGGGTCCGAGATATCCAGTGTGGCGACAGCTCGCGCAGGCTGATGGCGCGAATCTGGTATCCCGCCGGGTCGGTTGCGGGCCTGGAGCGGCGCGCCTATTTCGCGACGAACGAATACCCGGTAATGGAAGCCGGCCTGATGCAGGCCCTGGGCTACAACCGGTCGATGGTCAGGCGCCTTGCTGCCATTGAAACCTGGTCCCATGAGGGCGCGGCGCCGCTTGAGGCCGGCGAGGGCGAGCTGCCCGTAGTGCTTTTTTCCCACGGCTTCGGGTGCCTGGTGACGAGCAATACCCAGCTTTGCGAGGAACTGGCCAGCCACGGCTATCTGGTCGTATCCCTGGCGCACCCTGGCTCAACCGCGGCCTTGTGCTATCCCGATGGCAGTGGCGCGGTGCTGGCAGAGGACTGCCTGCGGACCATTGCCCGCCCGGGTTTGCTGGATCTCGCCATGGGCGTTCTGGGTGCGGGTAGCCCTGAGGAACGCAAGCGGGCGACCCTGGGCTGGTCCAGCGATGCCGGGATGAAGGCGTTGAGCGATACCTGGGTCAGCGACTCCCGGCGCTGCCTCGATGATCTCAGCGCCGGCGCCTGTGAGCCACCCTGCGAGGATCTCGTGGCGGTAGCCAATTTCAGCCGGGTTGGGGCCTGTGGCATGTCCTTCGGTGGCTCGGTCAGCGCCACCCTGGCGCAGGAGGATGGCCGCGTGGCGGCGGTGATAAACCTTGATGGGGGCCAGGTTGATACTGCGCTGGTGAACGCCCCAAGCCGGGTACCGCTGCTGATGTTGCACTCCAATGCCCTGCCGATGGCGGAACAGGGGGGGTTCAACGATTTTCACTACGAACCGCATCGTGTCGCCGGCCAGACGCCGGGGGTGGAGCGGGCGCTGGTGGATGGCTCGGCCCACATGGATTTCACCGATTCCACGGTGTTCCGGGGGCGCCTGTTGCGTTGGCTGTCGGGCCTCGGCACCATCTCGGGGGAGCGCATGGTAGCGCTCACTTCGGCTGCCTGCGTCGCCTTCCTCGACCGCCATCTTCGCGGGCGGGGCGCGGACCAGCACGGGGGGGTCCTGCCGGGGCTGAGCCGGCAGTGGCAGGAAATCCGGATTCTGGACCTGTCGCGCGTGCGCAACGCGTCCCGGTCTCTGGGGGACTGATGAGGTCCATTGTGCGGTATCCCGATCCGGAGGGCGTCGCAGGGAGCGCTCGGGCGAGATCCGGCAGAGTAGCGACGAGAAGCAAGGGAGCCCTGTACCATGAGTGAATCCAGCGCAGCGATACAGTCTCTGCCTGTCGCACAGGGCCAGGCGGACGAGCAGGCGGGCAGGGCCTATTTGCGCTACGCGCTGACCCTGCTGGTCCTGGTGTCCGTTTTCAATGCGATCGACCGCTCGATCCTGGTGGCTTTGCTTGAGCCGATCAAGGACGAACTGCAGCTGAGTGACCTGCAGCTGGGTCTGATTTCCGGGGTGGCTTTTTCAGTGTTTTACGCGACTCTCGGCATTCCCTTTGCGCGCTGGGCGGATCTCGGCAGTCGACCGAAGCTCTTGTCGTTCACGGTCGGCTTGTGGAGCCTGATGACCGCCCTGGCGGCCGGCGCGCAGAATTTCACCCACCTGTTCCTGACCCGGGTGGGCGTGGGTATCGGCGAAGCCGGCGGCAATCCGGCGGCATTGTCGCTGTTGAGCGAATTGTTCCGGATCCGCAAGGGCGGGGTGGCCACTGCGCTGTTCCTGGTGGGAGCCAGCATCGGTGGTGTGGTCGGTATGTGGGGCGGGGCGGCGCTCGCCTCCGTCTGGGGCTGGCGGATTGCGTTCCTGGTCATGGGCATACCGGGGATATTTCTCGCCGTGTTGATCAGGTTCACCTTGCGCGAGCCGCGCCAGCACTGCCGCCTGCCATCGTTCTCGGAGGCCTTTGGCAGGGACCTGCTCCGCACCGCCAAAACCCTGTTCGTACGCCCCAGTTTCTTTCACTGCATCGTCGGTTTCACCGTATTCGGCCTTTTTGGCCAGGGCAGCACACAGTGGAGCATCAGCTACCTCGTGCGGACCTTCGAGTTGCCACTGGACGAGATCGCGGGGATATTCAGCATCGCGGTCGGCGGTGCCACGATCATCGGCACCCTGCTGGGTGGCTACGTGGCAAACTTTATCGGCGCCCGCAACGCCCGCGGCTACCTGCTGTTTCCCTGCGCGATGATTCTGCTCAACGTACCGATCTACATTCTGGTGTACACCCTGAACTCGGTCTACATGGTGGTGGCGATGAGCGCCTTGTCAGGGCTGTTCCTCGGCCTGATGACGCCCTGCATCTTCGCGTGTATCTTCGGGATCTGCGGGGTAGAGCATCGCGCCATGGGGCTGGCTCTGCTGGGCATGTTTTCCGCACTGATCGGAGGGGGTGTCGGCCCTCTGTTGATCGGTGGTTTGAGTGACCTTATCTACCCGTTCTTCGAGCAGCACTCGCTGCGGATGGCACTGCTGATGAGTGTGGTGTTCCTGCCGCTATCCGTGCTGTTTTTCTTCCGCGCATCGCTGACCCTCGCGGCGGACTTCCACGACCCGGCTGACCACTGACCGCGCTTGCAGGCGACCCATTGGTGTCCGACCCTTTGCCGCTGAACGGTAGCGCCCCGAACGAACCGCCCGTTACCGAGAGTGACTTGCCGCTAAAACTCCGTGACGATATGCAGCACCCGCACTGAACAGCTCTGCCATGCTTCTCCACATCGTCCGCTGAAGTGTGGCAAACATGGAACAGACTCAGGCAAGTTATCTGCAGGCAACTCTCGATGAGCTACGACACAGGCACGGCGTTGTCGGTGCCTCCCTGGCCATTCTCCACGAGGGCGGGCTGGAGACAGCGGTCAGTGGCGTGCTCAATCGTGAAACCCTCGTCCCGGTTACCGCCGACTCGCTGTTTCAGGTCGGGTCGATCACCAAGGTTTTTACCGCGACCCTGGTCATGCAGCTGGTCGACGAGGGTCTCGTAGACCTGGACCAGACGGTGCAAACCTACCTTCCGCAACTGTGCACCTCGCAGGCAGCGGCATGCCGGCAGGTGACGGTCCGTCAGTTGCTGTGTCACACCAGCGGCCTGGAGGGTGATTTCTTCCCCGAGGATGACCCTTTCGGGCCGTCCATCGCCGGCTTTGTCGAGCGCTGCCGGCTATTGCCGCAGCTGCACCCCGTGGGAGAGCGTTTCTCCTACTGCAACAGCGGCTACACCATCGTTGGGCGGTTGCTCGAAGTGGTGACCGGGCGCCCCTGGGCTGGGCTGATGCGGGAGCGGATACTCGAGCCGCTGGGCCTGCAGCAAGTGCTGGTGGATCCGGCGGATGCCCTCCGCTTTCGCGTGGCCATGGGTCACCTGAAAGGAGAAGGCGAGGACGCTGCTCACTGTCTGGCCCCCAAGTGCTACCTGCCCCTGAGCCACGCGCCCGCGGGCACCGTACTGTCGATGTCGGCAACAGACCTTCTCGGTTTCGCGCGCGCCCATATGGACGGCTGTTCGGACCGGGCGGATACGCTGCTGTCGGCTGTCTCCCGGGATGCGATGCAACAGCCCCAAGTCGCCGTGCCGCGCCACTCTCCGCCTGCCATGACCCACTGGGGTCTGGGCTGGATCGTGGGCAGCTGCAACGGTGAAACCGTGGTCAGCCATTACGGCGGTACCTTGGGTCAATTCGGGTATCTGCGGTGTTTTCCCCGCCGGGGACTGGCGCTCGCTGTCCTGACCAATAGTGACAGCATGGGTATGTACGAGGAACTCGAAGCCGAGCTCTTGTCCGGTATTGCCGGAATTACCCTGCCTCGCGACGCAAGTAGCGAGGAGTCCGCTGGACCTGCGGATCGCTTTGTCGGTTGTTACCAGAACATGGCGCAGCGGATCGAGGTTGTTGTCGGCGACGGCGGCCTGGTCGCTCGCCGCTCTGAGCTTGCGCAGCCGGATACTGTTGTTGCAAGCCGGTTGGCCCCGATCGACAGCGACTGCTTTGCCGCGCGTTGGCCGCGCAGCAGCACGCAGCAGACCATCGCCTTTCTCGACCAGGATTCGGCTGGACGGGCGCGCTATCTGTCTATCGGTTTTCGCCTGCTGCGGCGGGTGGCGAACGGGGACTCCCGCGCTGCCTCGCAGGGGGCCGGGTGACGCCCTTTGCACATCATCAATCCAGGGCCATGGAAGCAAGTCCCGCCATGAACGCCTGGAGCAGCGTGCGGGTGCGCGGTCGGCTGTGCCGTCGCTGTAGAAACCCCGGGTCAAGGATATTCAAGCCATGCACATGTTCGCCGCGGCATTCAATACCGAAACCAATACCTTCTCGCCCTTCCCCACCGGTGAGCGTCATTTCAGGCTGTGTCACCGCGAGGACTTCCTCGCGGATCCCGCCCGAATTCATGGCCTGGGCTGCCTGACAACCTGGCAGCAGCTGTGTCTTGAACAGGGGCACCAGCTAACGCTGAGCCTGAGCGCCTTCGCCGAGCCTTCCGGTCGCATTGTGCGCAGGGTCTATGAAAAGCTTCGCGATGAAATCCTCGCTGACCTGCGGTCGGCGGGGAATGTCGACGTGGTGTTGCTTGACCTGCACGGGGCCATGGCCGCGGAGGGTTACGACGACTGCGAGGGCGACCTGATCAGTCGCATCCGGCAATGCGTTGGCCCGGCAGTGGTGATCGCGGTGGAGCTGGATCTGCACTGCCATTTCAGCGCGGCGATGCTGGAGCACGCCGACCTGATGATCTGTTATAAGGAATATCCGCACATTGATATCAATGATCGGGCGGTGGAACTGTTTAATCTGGCAGTCAGGACCCGGGCGCGAGAGATACGTCCAACCATGGCCCTGTTCGATTGCAAAATGATCGGGATGTACCCCACATCCGGTGGACCGATGCACGATTTTGTCCAGCGCATGGTCGATCATGAGGCCCAGGAAGGCGTACTGTCGGTGTCTCTCGGGCACGGCTTTCCCTGGGGAGATGTGGCGGATGCCGGCAGCCAGCTGCTGGTGGTAACAGACGACGCTGCGGAGCTGGCAGCAGAGCTGGCACGAGAACTGGGGCTGGCGTTCTTTGCCCTCAGGGGCACGGTGGAGTTTGCCTCCCTGCCGCTGGAAGAAGCGATGTCGAAAGCGCTGGCCAGCCCGCACAGACCGGTGGTAGTTGCGGACCAGGCTGATAATCCTGGTGGCGGCGCGCCGTCGGATTCCACCCATGCCTTGCGCTGGCTGCTGGCACACAAGGTGGCCCCCGCCGCGGTTGCCGTCCTCTACGATCCCGAAGTGGTGAAGCTCGCCATGACCGCGGGCGAAGGGGCGAGGCTCCGGGTGCGACTTGGGGGCAAGATGAGTGCGGAGTCCGGCGATCCCCTGGACCTGACCACTGTCGTCGTGGCGCTGGCCGGGAACCATCAGCATTGTTTCCCGCAGCGACAGGGAGAGGACTACGTGTTCTCCCTCGGTGATACGGCTGTGCTACGCTGCGAGGGCATCGACATTGTCGTCAGCAGTGAACGCGGGCAATGCTTCTCGCCCTGCATCCTGTCTGACTTCGGGCTCGATCCGCTGCGCTACAAGGTGATCGTGCCGAAATCAACCCAGCACTTCCACGGCGCTTTCGCGCCTATCGCGGCTGAGATTATCTATATGGCCGCGCCCGGAGCGATCGCCCCGATCATGCAGCAGATTCCCTTTGTGCGGGTCGATACCGCGGACAAGTACCCGTGGAATGACTCGCCGCATGGGCCACTTGGCTGATACCGAGGCAGGCTGAAATTCCGTTATCACATGGAGGTAACAAACCGGTGACATATCAGGACACACTGCAGAGCTGGTTCGATGCACGCAGGCGTGAGTACGGTGTGGTGGGCGCATCTCTGGCCCTGTTCTCCAAGGGGGAACTGGAGTCGACTGCCGCCGGTGTACTCAACCTGGACACTGGAGTGCCGGTGTCCACAGGCTCCCTGTTCCAGATCGGATCGATCAGCAAGGTATTTACTGCGACCCTGGTCATGCAGCTGGTGGATGAGGGACGCCTGGATCTCGACTGTCCGGTGCAGCGCTACCTGCCGGGATTCGCCATTGCCGATGCGGATGCATCGCGACTGATCACCGTGCGCCAGTTACTGTGTCACACCAGCGGCATGGAAGGAGACTTCTTCCCGGATGACCCGCGCTGGAGCGGGGCTGTATCGAGGTATGTGGAACAGTGCCGCCTGCTGCCCCAGCTGCATCCCGTCGGCGCGTACTTCTCCTACTGTAATAGCGGTTTTACCGTTGCCGGGCTACTGGTGGAACTTCTCACCGGGCAGCCGTGGCATGTAGCTGTGCGCGAGCGGATCTTCCGGCCGCTGGGCATGGCGGAGGCGGTCTGTGACCCGGCAGAGCTGCCGCGCTACAGCGCGGCCATCGGGCATGTTCCGCGGCAGGACGACGCTGCGCTCAGCATGGTTGCGGACCGGTGCTTTCTGCCGCCGGGCCTGGGTCCTGCCGGTGCGGTGCTGATGATGTCGGCGACGGACCTCATGCGCTTTGCCTGTTGCCATCTGTATGACGGCAAGGTGGCCCCTGGCGATTCGGTGCTGTCGGCGCGCTCGGTACAGGAGATGCGGCAAGCGCAGCTGCAACTACCGGCTCATTTTCCGCTGGGCGCCACGGCCTGGGGGCTCGGCTGGTATCTCGGGGAGACTGCGGGGCGGCGCATGTTCGGACACAATGGGGGAACGATCGGGCAGTTCGCCTACCTCCATGTATACCCGGAGCACGAGTTTGCCATCTGTCTGCTCAGCAATAGCCGCAGCGCTGCGTTTTTCTCCAGAATCGAGGAGGAACTGCTGTCGCAACGTCTGGATATCCAGCCCCACCCGGCGCCGGCCTGCGCGGTACAGCCCCGCGATTTTCCTCCCTACTGTGGCCGCTATCAGAACCTGGGAGGCACCCTGCAGATCAGCGACCGGCAGGGAACCCTGCACGCCGACTTCCACAGCGAGATCGGTGACCGCTTGGCGTCTCCCCTGCAAGCACTCGGGGATCACTGCTTTATCACCGGAGGCAGCGACCAGCAGCCCGGGCTAACACTGCACTTTCTCGGTCTGGATGGCGGAGAGGCAGCCTACGTACTGGCCGGGAGCCGACTGCTGCGACGGGTCGACGGCACGGGCGTGGCGAACAAAGAGGGAGTGCCGGACGCGTGACTGCAGAGACTCTGGATGATTTGCACGGGCCGCTGTGGGAGCACTTTCAGGCGCTCAGCCGAATTCCGAGGCCCTCCCGGCAGGAAGCCCGCGCCAGGGACTACGTGGCCGCGGTTGCCGATTCGAGAAACCTTCGCTGGGCGATAGATGAGATTGGCAACATTGTAGTCTACCTGCCTGCCACACCCGGGATGGAGAAGCGCGATACGGTGATCGTGCAGAATCACCTGGATATGGTGACTGTTCAGGCCCGCGACAAGGTTCACGATTTTACTCGCGACCCGCTGCAGCTGAGGCTCGCGGACGGTTGGCTGCTTGCGGACCGGACCACACTGGGCGCCGACAACGGCATCGGCTGTGCGGCGGCGCTGGCCCTGATCTCGGCCAGTGACCTGGTGCACCCCGCACTGGAGCTTCTGTTCACTGTTGACGAGGAGACAGGTATGGGCGGCGCTCGTCATCTCGATGCGGAGCTGCTGTGTGGAAAGCGCCTGCTCAATCTGGATACAGAGGACTGGGGGGAGCTGTATATCGGTTGTACCGGTGGTCGTGGCTGGTCCATGGAGTGCGAGTTTGGTTTGGACCTCGTGCCGGACGACCATGTGGGCGGCGAGTTGTCGCTGGTCGGGCTGGCGGGCGGACACTCGGGGCTGGACATCCACTTGCAGCGCGGCAATGCAATCCAGCTGCTGGCTGACTGGCTCAATCGAGCGGGCTTGCTCGGAGTCAGGCTGGCCCAACTCGACGCAGGAATTGCGCACAACGTGATTCCCAGGGACGGCCGGGTCCGGTTTTCCTGCCCGGGGCGGGCGCTGCCCGCGCTGCGGGCGCTGAATGACCAATTACTGCAAGTGTGGCGAAGTTACCTGCCGGAGGCGGATGCCGCCCTGCAGTTGTCGATGGAATCCGTGCGAGTTGAGCGAGTTCTGCCGGAGGAGTCGCAGACGCTGTTGTGCAGGGCACTGCTCATGCTGCCGCATGGGGTAGAGCGCTATGCTACCGCCCAGGCAGGCACAATGGCTTCGCTTAGCAGTAACCTGGGTGTAGCGCGACTGGAAGACGGCGCGCTGTATATAGAGCTAAGCCTGCGCTATTTCCGTGACTCTGAGGCGGAGTCGCTGACAGCGAAGGTGTTGTCGGTGTCTGACAGCTGTGGCTTCTCGACAGCCAGAATCCTCAACTACCCCGGGTGGGTGCCGGATTCCGACAGCCAGCTTCTGCAGCGCGCCTGCGAGGTTTACCAGCGGCGTTTCGGGGAGCCGCCGCGAATCAAGCTGATCCACGCGGGCCTGGAATGCGGTGTTCTGAAGCACAGGCTGGGTGAGTTGGAGGTCATTTCCTTCGGTCCTACGATTCGCGATGCGCACTCGCCCGGCGAGCGCCTTGAGGTGGCGACGGTCGCGCCTTTCTGGCAGTACCTTACGGATTTACTCGCCACTCTCTAACCAGCATTTGAATGCCTCGCAGGCGCGGACTGCGGGACAAGCTGGCACCTGAAACTGGACAGAAGAACGTGACGGTGTGCTACAAGCTTGTGACTTTTGGTAAATACCCTTACTGCCCGCAATGCCAGACTCGGTGTCGACTGATACGTGAATAAACGTTATTTTCGAAACAGCGGGGACGGGTGAGATGACTACACAAAAAATCTACGGGGCTGTCAGCAGCAGCAACAGGGACTTCGTACAATCGGCGATTGCCGCGGGTCTCGGCCTGGCAGTCCAGCTTGGTGCATGCACTGCCTGGGCGCAGGAACAAAGTGCGGCGGTGTTGGAGGAAGTGGTGGTCACGGCCAACAAGCGCAGCCAAAGCCTGCAGGATGTGGCGGCCAGTGTGTCGGCCCTGACCACAGGCAGCATCGAACGCCAGGGGCTGGATGACTTCGCCGGCGTAGCCCGCGTCCTGCCTGGCGTGACCCTGAACCAGCCGGTAAAAAACCGCGCCGTGTTCAATATCCGCGGTCTCTCCACCAACATTGGCGGCGGCAACACCCAGGACCCTGTGGCGGTCTACATCAACGACATGCCGGTAACGGATACTTTCGGCGCCTCGGTGCAGCCGGATCTGAGGCTTTATGATGTAGAGCGGGTCGAGGTCCTGCGCGGCCCGCAGGGTACGCTGTTCGGTTCGGGTTCCCTCGCTGGCACGGTGAGAATCATCACCAACAAGCCGGAGATGTCGGCGTTTGATGGATCCCTGCGCGCGGACCTGGCGAACACCGACGACGCCGGTCTTCGCCAGCGTTATGATGCCATGGTGAACATCCCGCTGGTGGACGACAGCCTGGCGTTGCGTGCGGTGGCCTATTATCGCGATGAGGCCGGCTGGGTGGATAACCTGGTGCTGGGAACCGATAACAGCACTGAGGACAAGGGCGGCAGGCTGTCCCTGCGTTGGCAGCCGGGCGATGCCTTCAGGCTGACCGGCGAAGTGCTGTACCAGGACAGCGATCCCGAGGATGGAGACAGCTGGGCTCCCGAATTGGGGAAATTCAACAAGTCTTCCACCCTTGCCGAAGGCCGACCCTCGACGATCACCAGCTACAACCTGACCCTGGAATACGTCATTCCGGATTTCGCCGACCTGGTGTCGACAACGTCGTATCTGGAATCGGAGACCGCGGTCAGTATTGACTACGGGGATATCACCGGTCTCGGTTTTCCTCTGCACGCCCGCAACGCGCCCTGGGAAATCGACTTCCTGACCCAGGAATTGCGCCTCGTTTCCAACACCGATTCAGGCCTGGACTGGGTGCTCGGTGCCTTCTACATTGAGCGTGAGTCGGTGGCAGACTTCAATTTCCAGCTGGTGGGGCTCGCCGACTTCTTTAACCCGATACTCGGCGCGGGCCTGCCGCCCAGCGATAACTTCCTGGTGACGCGTACCACCACTCGCTCGGAAGAAATGGCAGTCTTTGCCGATATCAACTACCAGCTTACCGGGCAATGGTACCTGGGCGGTGGCGTGCGGGTTGCCGATACCGAGGTAAGCATCAATGAGCCGCGGCGGGAGGTGTTGAATTTTGCGACATTCCTGCCAGCGGTGATGTCCTTCAGCAATGAAGGCGAGGATTCGGGCATTGTCACCTGGCGAGGGTCCCTGTCTTACCAGCCTGCGGATTCCCTGCATTTCTACGCCAGTGTCAGCAAGGGTTACCGCATCGGCCAGACCAACCCGTTCGTCGGGCGCAGCCCGGTAGATCCCGAGGACCCGCTGGATATCCCCAACATTTACCAGCCCGATGAAACGCTCAACTACGAGCTGGGCGCCAAGACCCTGTTGTGGGACCAGCGCCTGCGCCTGAATGTCGCCGCCTACTACATTGAATGGGAGGATATCCAGGTCGACGCCATTCGCCTCTCTGACGTTGCCAACTACATCGCCAACGCGGGCGAGGCGATATCCCGCGGGGTTGAAGTGGAGATGCAGTTGACGCCGCTGGAGGGGCTGGTGTTCGACCTTTCCCTGGCGCTGCAGGACGCCGAGATCGACAGCATCAGCGCGGCGGACAGTCTCCGCTCCGGTGTGCTGGAGGGCGATATCCTGCCAGGCTCCATGGATTACACCCTGGCCGCTGCGGTGCAATATACCTGGCCTCTGGCCAGCGGCCGGCAGATGTATGCCAGGCTCGCAGCCCAGCTGGTCGACTCGTCCCCCAATGGCTTTTCCAACCAGGCGGGCAGCCTTGACGTCAACCCCTTCCTGGCGGAAAACGAGGCTTATGAAAATGTCGATGCCAGCATTGGTTTGGTAACGGATCAGTGGGAGCTGAGCCTTTACGGTGAAAACCTTACCAACAATGATGACTACATTCTCAACGGCGGAGCGAACTCGGGGGTGAATTATATCAACACCCTCCGTCCGCGAACCCTGGGCATGCGGTTGCACTATTTCTTCTGAGCCCGCTGGGGGAACTATGTCGTCCGATGTGGGTTGGAGCAGGGTGGGAGGGGGCTGCGGTTTCGGTCTCGCCCCTGATTCTGCCCTGACCCGCCGGAGTTGCCGGGTATCACAGGGTCGCTAGCGGCGAGAGTCAACCGGGCCCGCCAGCGCCAGTTCCCGGCGGTCGCTGGTAAGCAGAAAACTCTGCTCGCCTGTCCCCCGGTTGACGGTGACCAGCGCCCTGTGGGTTGGGTCGTCGTCGAAGAACAGTTGGTAACCGAGGCGCAGCCTGTCCGTTTCCAGGGCAGGCGGGCAATCCACCTGCAGCACCACACGGAGGGCTGGAGAGCCCTCAAGCGTTGTCAGTGAAGTGGCGTTGTCGTTTGTGCTCAAGTCGCAGGCGCCCGTGCCATCCCGCAATGACAGGCTGGCGGTGACGAGATCCAGAATCCGCCGCTCTGACGCGGAGATCTCGCCCCAGGTCAGCTGTCCGTCGCGGTTGCTGTCGAGATCAACCAGGTGCAGCAGGTCCAGCAGTCCAAGGCTCAGCGTCAGCGTCCGCGGTACCGCCTCGACCAGGTCGAGCTGCAGGCGGCTGCTGCTCTGGCCGTGCGCATGTGTCGGCGGGGAAACGGTGCTCACGGCCAACGCTCCGGCAGCGAGAAACAGGGACAAGCGATTCATCTTACACATCTCCAGATTGCTGGTTATGGCGCCACTCGTAGACCGCGTTCGCAGCCTCGGGTCGACCGGAGGCCCTGGCGGCCTGAATGAACAGTGCTGCGTCCTCCGGGCCTTTCTGCTGACGCCAGTTTTTCTCGGCATAGGTGAGCGCCGCGTCCGGGTCGTTGGCAAGCAGCAGCGCGAACAGGGCCTGCTCGCGCCAGTGCAGGGCCGCTGTGCCCAGCTTTTCTGCCTCGACGAAGCCGGTACGCAGACGTTTGCCGAGCGCGTGGGCATCGGCTCGACCAAGTTCCCTGGCCGCAATGGCCCGGCGCAGCAGCAGTGCGTCTGCATCGGGCTCCTGAGCCCGCGCCAGCGCCGCGAGCGCGTCGCTCGGGCGTTGCTCCGCGAGCAGCAGGTCCGCATAGGACGCCTGCATCGCTACGGTGGCCCCGGGTATTGCCAGCGCGCGTTCATAGAGAGCCAGCGCCTCGGCTACCTTGCGGTCTGCGGCGGCGGCGTCTGCGGCAACCGTCAACATCCATTGCTGCAGCTGCGGCTGGCTCCTGCCCGGTTCGGCGTGCAGGGGCGCCAGCAGGGCGTAAGCCTTTCCTGCTTCGCCAAGACTCAACAGAATATCACCGGCGCAATGCAGGGCGAGCGAGGAGAACCCCGCAAGCGCAAGCCCGGCGCAGCGAGCCTTTGCCCGCGCAATGTCACCGGCGCGCCTCCAGGCATCTGCAGATAGCAGCATGCCTTCTGCCGAATCCCGATGCCGGGCCAATAACCGATCCAGATAGGCGCCCGCTTCCGCGAACCGGTGCTGCGTTTGCAGGATTCTCCCGCGCAGAAGCCAGACCTGCAGTGGTGGATCGGCGTCCTGTTGCCAGGGTGCGAGCGCTCCCTGCGCATAACCGATGTAGCGTGCGTCCCCGGTCACGGCGTAACGCTGCAGGGCCTCGCCGGCATATCGAACGGCGGCGTCGGCACTGCCCGGGTTGCGCTGCAGGTCCCGCCACAGTGCGGCAAGGTCCCCGGTACGCTCGCCGCCCGTTGGCAGTTGCAGGACGACAGTATCCGCGGCCGGGGCCGCGGAGGAGGCATGCGGATCGCCGTCCAGTGAGTGCGACACCGTTATTGATGCCGCCATCAGGGCCGCGACGCATGCGCCGCTTGTGCGGCGATTAAGGATTGGAAAAGAGCCCGGAGTAGGCATCGGGATTGTCCTCATCTTTGAAATCGAACTCCTTGTCGTCCACCTGTTCCGGGTCGGTAGTATCGGCGGTCGCCGCAAACTGGTCCGTCACGAACCCCGTGAAATCGACCGCCGCCGGGGGCGCTGGCGGTGCCTCCGGCGGCGAAGGCGTTGCGACGGGTGGCGGCGCACTGGAGCCGCCATCGCTGCAGCCAAGCATCGCACCGCAGGCCGCGAGGGCCAGCAGCGCGATGCCGAGTCGTTTTATGTGCATCATGTTGCTCCTGTTCAATTCGGTGAACCTGGCAGCGGCGTTACCAAGTAGGGAAACGTTGCGTCGAAGAACGAGTCATCGATGTAGGCGCCATCGGTGAGCGCCAGTTGACCGGCGGGTGCGTCATCGGCGTCGAGCAGAACGCCCATCATGACGCGCAGGGCTATATCGACGACATCGTCGCCCGGACGACGGCCATTCGGGAAGCCTGCGTTGTCACCGGCGAGGACTCCGAGTGGTGCCTGGCTGCCCGCGGGAACTGCCGGTATCGCGGTGTTCAGTCGCAGCATTTCCGACGGGACCACGTTGGGTGGCTGGTTCAGGCCGTCCACGCCGGTGAGAAAGCCCGCGACCAGGTCCGCGCGTGGAAATGCGGTTGGCGCTGTGGCGGCCGGGAACAGGAGTTCGATCAGTGCCGGCAGGGTAGGATTGGTGACGTACAGGGCAAACTGGGAGTCGTCGACCGGCTCGCTGTGGTTGAAGCGGTCCTTGTCCGGCAGCCCGACCACTACTTCATTGACCAGGGGTGCACCGAGGCGGGACACCTGGGTGAAGGCGCCGCCATTGATGGCGGGTCCGCGTGCGTTGGGCGAGGGATTGATCACCCGCGCCTGGCGCACGCTGGCAGTGGTCCAGCCACCGATGATGTCACTGCCCGATCCTACCAGGCAGTCGATGGGAACTTCGAGGGCCAATGTCGTAATGTTCTTGTCGGCGAGCGTATTGGCCTCGCCATCCGGTGGCCCCAGCGGGTCGGTATTGATAAGGTCGAATACCTCTCCCAGATTGACGACGAAACCTTCCCGGCGCTGGCCTACGAATAGACGGCCGAAGCTGCAGCCCGGAATGCTGACATCGTAAATATGGTCGTTTGCGTAGCCGGCGTAATCCGCCAGGGTCTTGGTGCCGATATTGTCCACGGGCTTGACGAAACTCGAAGAGCCGTCCACTGAATTGGTAAGCGGTTCGCGATTGTTACTGCGGCGGTCTCCGCGAACGACATCCACCGTATAGGATTCAACCACGTTGAGATTGCTGTCATCTGCCGCCGTAGGCCCGATGCCGCCGGCCTGCTTCAGCGGTATGGCCACGTTTTCGCCATCGATATCCAGGGTGACTCCCCGAACGTCGGTCGTGAAACGGAACTGGAAGGTGATGTCTTCCACCGCATCGGCATTGTTGTCTATGTGTATCTCGTACAGCGCCTCGTCGTCCATCTCGAAGTAGTTGGGGCCACCGTAGGCGTCCTGCAGAGGCACATAGTTTGCAATCAGCGTAACGAATCCGTCGCGACCGGCTTCGTAGCTGTTGAACATGTAAAAGTCAGTACCGTCGACTTTTGGCAGCTGGGTGATAAAGGGTGCTTCTCTGTGGCTGGAGCCACTGGCGGCCAGGGGCAGCAGCGCCGCACACAGTGCCGCTGCAAGCCTTTTTCTTGGATAAGTCATTGATTAATCTCCTGTTTTCATTGGTGGGAACTGGCCGCTCCGTGGATTGCGGCACCCGTGGTACGCCCCGGCTACCCCGGAAGGTTGCACCTCCACGGATTTTTTTTCCGCTGCATCCATTTTTGCTGCTCGCGCGTATCAGTGGTCAACCCGGACCAAAGGCTTGATGAATGGACGCTGTGGCGAGAGAGCACGTGGCAACGAATGAAGCCGACCTTGATGAGCTGTTGCGGAAGAGCGGACGGGGGGACGCGCGGGCGTTTCGCCAACTCTACGACGCGGTCGCACCGCGGCTGATGGCCGTTGCGTTCCGCATGCTGAACGACCGCCAGCAGGCCGAGGACGTGGTGCAGGAAACGCTGATCGCGGCCTGGCGCTCCGGGGCCGAATACGATTCACGCCGCTCCCAGGCAGCGACCTGGTTGATCTCGATCACGCGCTACCGAGCGCTCGACCTGATCAGGAAACACGGCAGACAGCGGGACATACTGCACGACGGGCAACAGGACATTCGGCGCGTCCTGGGGCATGATGATCCGGAGCAGGAAGGGGAGCCATTGGCGCCGGAGGTGTCCGACCGCTTGCAGACCTGTTTTGGGGAAATCAGTCGCGATCAGGCGGGTTGCATTCAGCTGGCCTATACCGAGGGGCTGACCTTGCAGGAAATTGCGCTCAGGCTTGAGCGGCCAATTGGCACCATCAAGAGCTGGATACGACGTGGGCTGCAAAAACTGCGCGAGTGTGTAGAGCTATGAGGCTGGAAAGTGCAGAACTGGTCGAGCTGCTGGCGCAGCGCTACGTGGTGGGGACCCAGCGCGGCCACGCCCGGCGTCGCTTCGAAACACTCCTTGAGCAGCGCAGCGATGTTCGCAGGGCCGTCAGCCGGTGGGAGGAGCGCCTGACCCCGCTGGCCTGGAGCCTGGATCCCGTCGAGCCCTCCGACCTCCTCTGGCAGCGCATAGCCAGGGAGCTGGATCTTGGCCGACCGGCCTCACAGCGGCGGCGCGACTCGGGCGCCGGAGTGTGGCGCGGCGCTGCCGCAGCGTCCGCCCTGCTGGCAGTGTTCATGGCGGGCGGTTGGTGGATGGCGGAGCGCAGGCCGCCTGAAATCGTGCAGAACACCGTCATCGAACGTATACCGGAACAGGTTGCGGTCGCCCTGGTCGTCAGCGACGCGGGCGATCCGCTCTGGTTGACCCGGATTGGCAGGGACAGCGGAGAGCTGGCGGTGCGCGTGGTCGGCGATGTTGCGTCGCAGCCCGCAAACGATTACCAGCTGTGGGCCCTGACTGACGCCGGTGTACCTGTTTCACTCGGTTTGTTACCCCAGTCCGGCAGTGTGACCATTGCACTGGACAGTGCTGCGAAGGCAGCGCTGGAGCGCAGTTCGACACTGGCGGTGAGCCTGGAGCCCCCGGGCGGGTCGCCGCAACCCGTGCCCACGGGCCCGGTTCTGTTTACAGCTGCTTTGCTGGCCTCGTAGCGACGCGCGTTTCCGGATTTGCCGCTCAGTGGCGTTCAGTGTGCTGTGTTATTGCGGCCCAGGCGCCGGTGATCCTGGCTGACTGTCACCAGCGCACTGGCAGTGCGACGGGTCCGCGCAATATCGCCCCCCGGGGCACTGCGGCCTCCGGGTCTCGCAGTGACAGCCCCGGAAGGCGCTCCAGAACGACATCCAGCGCCACCGCAAGCTGCCTGCGCGCCAGATGCATTCCCGGGCACAGGCGCGGTCCGGGACCAAAGCTGAGCAGCTTCCTGCTGCTGTCCCGGTGCATGTCGAACCGATCCGGTTGCGTGAACACGGTCGGGTCGCGGTTGGCAGCGGCTATCGCAAACAGGCAGAAGGTGGAGGCAGGGATGCGGGTGCCGTGGAACTCCACAGCTTCTGCGGCGGACAAGCGCGGCAGTACCGCCACGGGTGTTTCAAAGCGCAGCAGCTCTTCAATGGCATTGGCGCGCAATTGGGGCTGTGCGAGCACTGCCTGCCAGCGTTCCGGCTGTACCAGCAGCGTGTAGATCAGGTTGCCCAGCGCATCCGTGGTGGTCGATGCGCCGGCGCTGAACAGCAGGCGGATATGGGCGAGAATCTCGTCGTCGGCAAGCTGGCGGCCGTCAATTTCCGCCATCACCAGGCCGGAGAGGATGTCATCGCGGGGCTCCCGGCGGCGCTCCGCGAGGATGGGCAGCAGGTAGCGCGTGATCTGCTCCGCACAGTGGCGGGAACGGGCTGGGTCGCGGGGAAACTCCAGAAACCCCACCGCCCAGTCGCGGAACAGGTCCTCCCTGTCGCTGGGTATCCCCAGCATGCGACTGATGACGGCGAAAGCGACGCGGTGGGTGAAGGCGCTGGCGAAGTCGGCGCTGCGCTGCTTGCCGAGACGATCAATGAGCTCGTGGGCAATTTGCGCCAACCCCTCCTGCTCCATGGCTTCCACGGCGCGGGACTGAAATGCGGGGGTGGCCAGGCGCCGGTACAAGCGGTGCTGCTCGCCCTCCATGGTCTGGAAAGTCACCCCCTGAACCGGTTCAATCGTGATCCGGTAGGCATCTGCAGGAGGGAAGCGTTCATTGTCGCGAAACGCCTCAGCCAATGCGCGATGGCTGCTTATAAGCACGGCGGGTCGACCGCCAAAGCGGGCCGGCATGACCGGGCCTTGAGCGCGCAGCAGCGCCAGGCTGCGGTGCAGCGCGGCACCGGCAAAGTCATTGGTGGCGAAATCGTGCTGGTCGGGAACTGGCACTTGTTGCCTTCTCCACCCGGGAGGAAATCCTGGATGAGATTAGCAGAATTCCTCCCTGCCATGGAACCGGGCGCTTGACCGGGTGTCGATTTACTGGCCCCATGGCGCATGCCCCGGCACGGGGGGCGCGTAGAGGTTTTTTCAGGAGCGGTACAGCGTCGCCATGGACATCAAGGTTATTACCTACAACATCCACAAGGGTTTCAGCGCGGGAAACCAGCGCTTCGTGCTTGGGCGCATTCGCGAGCTGCTGGAGGAAGAGCACGCCGACGTGGTGTTCCTGCAGGAGATTCACGGCTCGACCCGGCGCTACCGGAAAAAGTTGGGGGATTTTCCCGATGTGCCCCATTTCGAATACCTCGCCGACCGCCTGTGGCCCCACTACGCCTATGGCAAGAACGCCATCTACCGCAAGGGTGATCACGGTAACGCCATCCTCAGCAAGTATCCCTTTCGCTTCTGGGAGAACATCGATATCTCCAATCACCGCCTCGCCAGCCGCAGTATCCTGCACGGTATTGTAGAACTGCCCGGGGGGCAGCCCCTGCACCTGCTCTGCGTGCATATGGGGTTGTTCCAGGCCGAGCGCAGCCGCCAGCTGGATACACTGGTCGAACGCATCGAGAGTCATGTGCCCCACGATGAGCCGCTGTTGATCGCCGGGGACTTCAACGACTGGAAACTGCGCGCGTCACAGCATTTCGAGGATGATCTGGAGGTGCGCGAGCTGTTCAGCGAATTGACCGGCCGCCATGCCCGGACCTTCCCGGTGTGGTTGCCGGTCCTGCCGATGGACCGGATCTATGCCCGCGGGCTCAAGGCCCACGCCTGCGCCTGTCTCGCCAGCGGTCCCTGGCGCTCGCTGTCAGACCACGCCGCGCTCAGCGGGGTGTACGGCGTCCCGTCACGCTGACAGTCGCCTGCCGGCCCGGAGCCGCTGGTAGCTACCATGGAGAGATTCGTCTGCTCCGCCCGAATCGGGGGTAGCCGGGCGCAAGGGTGAGACCAGCCCCGCGGGCTCAGCCTTCCCGGCAGCGCTGCAGGAACTCCGCCAGTACCCGATTGAACGCCTGGGGTTGTTCCATCTGCATGAAGTGGCCGGCGCCAGCGATCAGCTCTATCTGGATCAGGCCGGGCACCCGCAACGCCATCAGTGCCAGGGCATCGTCGCCAATCATCTTCAGCACCGCGTCTTCAGCCCCGGCGACAAACAGCGTGGGCACCTCTACCCGGGCGTCCGCCCAGTGCAGGCCAATCTGCCAGTTGCGGTCCGCCACGCGGTAGCTGTTCAGGCCACCGATAAAGGCCAGTTCCTCCCCCGCCAGCAGATACTGCCGCGCCAGGTAATCAAAGTCGGCGTCACTCATCCACGACCAGGGCAGTGGCGGTGCCGGTGCCAGCACGTCCAGGTAGCCCGTGCCCGCGGCGGGATAGCGGTCCCAGCCGAGGAGGTTTCCCTTCCCACTCAGCGCCCAGTAGAGGCGCTGGAGAAACTCCCGGGCCCGGGGACCGAGTTCGGCCTCGGCGGGGCCCAAGGACTGGAAGTAGTGCATGTGGAAGAAGTGGTGCTCGGCCAGGGCAGCGAAACAGGCGCTGGGTGCCAGATCCGGCCGCGCAAAAGGCCGCTGTGTTATATCGCCCGCGGCCGTTTGGCTGCCGGCACAGCCGCGTCCGGCGAGATCGAAATCGTAGGGACAACTGGTGGGCACGATGGCCACGCAGGCCTCGGGGTGTCGTACCGCCATATTCCATACCTGGGCGGTGCCGAAATCGTGACCGACGAATATGGCGCGGTCCTCGCCAAAATGGCGCAGTACCGCCAGCAGGTCACCGCAGTGGCGCGCGCTGTCATAGTCCGCCACTTCCACCGGGCGGTCCGACTGACCATAACCTCGCTGGTCGATCGCCACTGCCCTGAAACCGAGCTGGGCCACCATCGGTAACTGGTGGCGCCAGCTGTACCAGAGCCCCGGAAAACCGTGACAGAAAACCACCAGTGGCCCTTCACCGAGCGCCACGGCATGCAGGCGCAGGCCGTCGCTGTCTATCCAGTGATCCTCCAGCCGCGACCAGGGCAGTGACTCAGGCACCGGTGATCAGCCCCATCTCGTTCCAGAGTGGTGCGAACATGATCTTCAGCAGCTCCTCGTCGGCATAGACCCGCTCGCCGGTCAGCGCGGTCTCACCGTAGGTCAGGACGCCCAGAATGCGCAGACCGACGGGGAACAATTCGTAGACGGGGTCCACTTCCAGGGCGGTCAGGCTGACAGCCGGTTGCCGGCCCAGAGTCCCGCCACCAGGCCAATGACCACTATTGAGGCGGGCCAGAAACCCATCCCCAGGGCGGCTACCGCGGGACCCGGACAGAAGCCAGTGACGCCCCAGCCGATGCCGAACAGGGCGCTGCCGACCAGCAGGGGCCGGTCAATGCGGCGCGGTGGACCGTCGTCGCCGGTGTCGGTGGCGCTGGCCCTGCGCAGGGACAGTCGCACGCCGATCCAGGACACCAGGATCGCGCTGACCATCACCAGCGCCAGGGATGGGTCCCAGGCGCCTGCTATGTCGAGGAAGCCGATTACCTTGGCGGGGTTGACCATGCCCGACAGGAGCAGGCCGGCGCCAAACAGCAGGCCGGCGATCAGTGACGAGAGTGTCGGGTTCACAGCGGCAATCCCCAGGTTTCACGCCAGACAAAGACCGTGGCGAAGCCCGCCAGCATGAAAGTCAGGACCGCGGCCAGGGAGCGCGGGGAAAACCGCGCCAGGCCGCAGACCCCGTGGCCGCTGGTGCAGCCGTTGGCCATGCGGGTTCCCAGCCCGACCAGGAAGCCCCCCGCCAGCAGCCGCAGGATATCCATCGGTTCCGCGACAGGTGCCGACGGCCGGAACGGGCCGGTGGCGGGCAGCAGTGGCAGTAACAACAGCGGAGCCAGAATCAGCCCGGCGACAAAGGCTACGCGCCAGTTCTGCAAGCCGGTGCGTTGCAGCAGACTGCCGAGTATGCCGCTGATCCCGGCGATCTGGCCGTTGGCCAGCAGCAGAATGCTGGCGGCCAGACCGATCAGCAGGCCTCCCGCGAGGGAGTACCAGGGGGTAAAAACGGACCAGGCAATGTCCATAAGGTCACCTTGGTAGCAAAGGACGGACAGTATAGAAGGATTCAGGCGACAGGAAAGCAGTTGGGTGAGCTTCCCGACACATAGGTTCCACTTTATTCCGGGCACATAGGTTACACAATTGAGGTATTTGGAGGAGGACTCCAGATGCCCTGGAAAGAGTGTAACTGTATGGACGAGCGCCTCAAATTTGTAGCCCGCCTGTTGGATGGCGAGAAAATGGCGGTCATGTGCCGGGAGTTCGGCATCTCCCGCAAGACTGGATATAAAATCTTCAATCGATTCAAGGATTGCGGGATTCGGGGTCTGGAGGATAAGGCCCGCAGCCCCTACCGGCACCCAAACAAGACGCCCTTTCAGGTTGAAAAAGCCATCCTGAAAATTAAGCGGGAGCACAGGACATGGGGCGCGCCCAAAATCCGGGAGAAGCTGATCAAGGAGTTTCCGGTGATCAGGCCACCGGCTCCCAGCACCATTCATGCGATCCTTGATCGACATGGGTTGGTTACCCGCCGCAGGCGCAAACGCTACAAAGCCAAGGGTACAGAGCTCAGTGCAGCTCAAAGTCCAAATGCTCTGTGGTGTGCTGACTACAAGGGTGAGTTCCTGCTGGGCAACCGCAAGTACTGCTATCCACTGACAATCACTGACCAACGCTCCCGGTATCTGCTGGCCTGTGAGGGCCTGGAGTCAACCAAAGCAGTGGGCGCTTTTCCCGTATTTGAGCGCGTTTTCCGGGAGTTCGGGTTGCCTGCGGCTATCCGGACCGATAATGGAGTGCCTTTCGCCTCGCCCCACGCCTTGTTCGGGTTGAGTCGACTATCCGTCTGGTGGCTGCGCCTGGGCATTGCGATAGAGCGGATAAAGCCGGGCAATCCCCAGCAGAACGGACGGCACGAGCGGATGCACCTGACCCTGAAGAAGGAGGCCACCAAGCCTGCCAGTTTCAACTTCTTGCAGCAGCAGGGCCGGTTTGATGAGTTCATTGAGGGTTACAATAACGACCGGCCTCACCAGGCCCTTGGAGGGATGTATCCCGGCGAAGTATATACACCCTCAGCCCGAGCTTACTTCCATCCAGAGGTCCCCGAATATCCGTTTCATGACCGCACCATCCTGGTCACCCAGTGCGGACGAATATGCATCGGGCGGCGCAAGGTAAATCTCAGTACTGTGTTTGCGGGCCAATACGTGGGTATTAGGGAGGTCGCCGACGAGATCTGGCTTGTCAGCTTTATGGATTATGACCTAGGATTCTTTGACCAGAACGAGAACAGGGTGGAGCCGGTAGGGGTTAACCCCTTCGCTCCAAAAGTGTTACCCATGTCCTCGGAATAAACTGTCACCTATGTGGCCGGAAAGGACC
>CAMYIZ010000074.1 GCA_947258585.1 uncultured Haliea sp.
GCAGGGCGCTCACGCTCGCGGTGCGGCCGCTCCTCGCGGTCCCGAGGCGCCTCCACGGGCCCGGCTCCGGGCGCGGCAGCGGCAACGCTGCCCGGTGCTTTGCTGTCCCCCTGTGCCAGTAGTGCCAGGGCGGCGGCAACGTCGACCATGGGGACACCGAACTCCTGCTGGTAGTCGCTCACCAGCTGTCGTGCAGCGTCCAGGTCCCGGGTGTCCAGGGTGGCGGTAATGAGTTGCTTGAAACGGTCGCTGCGGCGGTTGCTTACTTCCTGCGCGCTGGGCAGTTGCATGGGAACGATCGTGTTGCCGGTGGCCCGCTCGATGGCTTTCAGCAGGCGCCGCTCGCGGTTGGCCGCGAACAGGATGGCCTGGCCGGTACGACCGGCGCGACCGGTGCGCCCGATACGGTGAACATAGGCCTCGACATCCGTGGGGATGTCGTAGTTGATGACGTGGCTGATGCGTTCAACGTCCAGGCCCCGGGCGGCGACATCGGTCGCCACCAGAATGTCCAGCTGGCCCTTCTTCAGGCGCTCGACGGTTTTCTCGCGCTGCTGCTGGGGGATGTCGCCGTTCAGCGGTGCCGCCGAGTAACCGCGGGCCGAGAGCTTCTCGGCCAGTTCCGTGGTCGCGATGCGGGTGCGCACGAACATGATGATGGCGTCGAAATCCTCCATCTCCAGGATCCGGGTCAGGGCGTCCAGTTTCTGCATTCCGGAGATCATCCACACCCGCTGCTGGATGGACTCATTGGCCATGGACTTGACCTGGATGGTCACTTCCTGTGGATTCTTCAGGTGCTGCTGGGCAATCCGGCGGATGGCCTGGGGCATGGTGGCGGAGAACAGGGCGATCTGGCGCTGCCCGGGAGTCTGCTCCAGGATCCACTCGACATCGTCAATAAAACCCATGCGCAGCATTTCGTCCGCTTCATCCAGCACCAGGGTCTGCAATTGCGACAGGTCCAGGGAACCCCGGCGCATGTGGTCCATGACCCGGCCAGGGGTGCCGACGATGACATGCACGCCACGCTGCAACTGGCGCAGCTGGCCGCGATAATCGGAGCCGCCGTAGATCGGCAGGACGTGGAAGCCGGGCAGGTGACTGGCATACTTCTGGAATGCCTCGGAAACCTGGATGGCCAGCTCCCGGGTCGGGGTGAGTACCATGACCTGGGGCAGCTTGCTGGACAGTTTCAGCCGCGCCAGCAGTGGCAGGGCGAAGGCTGCCGTCTTGCCCGTGCCGGTCTGGGCCTGGCCCACCAGGTCGGAGCCCGCCAGCAGCGGCGGAATGGTGCGGGCCTGAATCGCCGAGGGGGTCTCGTAGCCGACTTCGGTTAGCGCACGGAGGAGGAAATCGGGCAGGTTCAGGTCCGCGAAACTGGTCGCGTCGGAGGACTCGGCGGTCATGGGGAAGGTACCTTGGGGGGTGGGGCTGTAATCGGGGCCATAGTATACAGGGTCGTGTGGACAGGACAACGGCGGGGCGGCGTAAATATGCCGGCTTTGCGCTTCACGATTCGCTTCCGCGGGCCCGGCATTGGGCTATACTGGCGCCATAAACACCAGAACCGGAGACCGTACCATGCCCCAGCCGAGCACTGTCAACGACTGTATGCACCGCCAGCCCCTGACCATTCGCCCGGACGCGAACCTGGTGCAGGCGGTAGAGCTCATCGTCGAGCACAGGTTGACGGGCCTTACCGTGACGGATGACGCCGGTGCTGTACAGGGTGTGCTGTCGGAGCTCGACTGCCTGCGTGGCATTCTCGCCTCCATCTACAATGACGGTGATCCGGAACACGCCCTGGTCAGCGAAGTGATGACCAGCAACGTAAATTTCTGCAGCACCAGCGACAGCATTGTCGAGGCGGCGCAATCGATGCTGGATACCCGGCAGCGCCGCCGCCCCGTGGTAGAGGACGGGCGGCTGGTGGGGCAGGTCAGCTCCCGCAACATACTCTGGGCACTGATGGAACATTCCCGACGCAAGGTGCAGGACCAGCGCAAATAACCGGCCCGCTCACCTCAGCCCTCGTCGTCGGCGGTACCGGCGAGGCGGCGCAGCACATAGTGCAGAATCCCGCCATGGCGGTAGTAACTGAACTCATTGGGCGTATCGATGCGGATCCGCGCCTCGAAGCTGTGCGATTTCCCGTCCACCGCTGACACGGTCACGGTGACCGTTTCCTGGCCGGGACTGATGGCCGGAATGGCGAATGTTTCCTCCCCGGTGAGGCCCAGCGTCGCCGCCGTGTCGCCCCTGGAATACTGCAGTGGCAGGATGCCCATACCCACCAGGTTGGAGCGATGAATGCGCTCGAAACTCTCCGCGATCACGGCGCGCACACCCAGCAGTGAGGGTCCCTTGGCGGCCCAGTCCCGCGAGGATCCGGTGCCGTATTCCTTGCCCGCCAGGATCACCAGTGGCACGCCGTGTTCGCGATAGCGTTCGGCG
Source organism: uncultured Haliea sp. (assembly GCA_947258585.1). Taxonomy (GTDB): domain Bacteria; phylum Pseudomonadota; class Gammaproteobacteria; order Pseudomonadales; family Halieaceae; genus Haliea. Next base: position 2,458 of record CAMYIZ010000074.1, read on the forward strand.
GCGGCAAAGATGGAGGTCGTTGATCCATCGAGGAAGCAGGTAGTCCAGCTGCCTTCGGTGCCCGGCGCCAGTTCATTGCGCAAGCGTATATTGGCGAAAGTGCCGCGCATCATGACTTCGTGGTTACCGCGGCGGGAGCCATAGGAGTTGAAGTCCGCGCTGGCCACGCCATGGTCCTGCAAATACTCGCCGGCGGGGCTGTCTGTTGCAATCGCTCCGGCCGGAGAAATGTGATCCGTGGTCACGCTGTCGCCAACTTTGATAAGGCAGCGCGCTGCTTCAATCGCGGTGACGGCCGTTGCCCTGGGTGTCATCCCCTCGAAGAAAGTCGGTTTGCGCACATAGGTCGACTCTGGCCAGGGATAGCGTTCACTGTCCGCCACCGGCAGCTCGTTCCAGGTGCGGTTGCCACTGTAGACATCGGCGTACTTGCTGCGGAACATGTCCGCATCGACCGCGTCCGCGACGATTGCGCTGATTTCCGCATTGCTGGGCCAGAGCTCGGCCAGGGTGACCGGCTTGCCGCTCGCGTCCTCGCCCAGCGGTTCCCGGTAGAGGTCTACACCCATATTGCCCGCCAGGGCGTAGGCCACGACCAGCGGCGGCGAGGCCAGGTAGTTGGCGCGAACATCCTGGTGGATCCGGCCCTCGAAATTGCGGTTGCCGGACAACACCGACGTCACCAGCAGGTTGCCCTTGTGGATGGCGGCGGTGATATCCTCCGGCAGCGGGCCGGAGTTGCCGATGCAGGTGGTGCACCCATAGCCCACAAGGTAGAAGCCGAGCGCCTCCAGGTCGTCCATCAGACCGGTTTTCTCCAGGTACTCGGTGACCACCTTGGAGCCGGGAGCGAGGCTGGTCTTGACCCAGGGGCGGGTCTTGAGGCCGCGCTCCCGGGCCTTGCGCGCCAGCAGGCCGGCGGCGATAAGCACCGCGGGATTGGACGTGTTGGTGCAGCTGGTGATGGCGGCGATGACCACGGCGCCATGTTGCAGCTGAAATTCCTCGCTGCCGCGCCGGATGGTGACGCCGGTGTGGGCAGTTGCCTCGGCCTCGGTCACGGTGCCGCCCTCTTCCTCCCAGTCGCCCTCCTCACTGGAAACCAGTATCAATTCCTGGAATTCAGCCAGCACCCGGGTAAAGCTGTCCTTGCTTGCGGTCAGCGGCACCCGGTCCTGGGGCCGCTTGGGGCCGGCCAGGCAAGGCACGACCTGGGCCAGGTCCAGCTCCAGCCTGGCGCTGTAGCGGGCCTCCACACTGTCCTGGTCGTGCCACAGGCCCATGGCCTTCATGTAGGTCTCCACCAGGGACAGCTGTTCCTCACTGCGGCCGGTCAGGCGCAGATAGTTGATGGTTTCCGCATCGACCGGGAAGATACCGCAGGTGGCACCGTATTCCGGCGCCATATTGGCGATGGTGGCGCGGTCGGCGAGGCTGAGATACGCGAGCCCGGGACCAAAAAATTCGACAAACTTGCCCACCACGCCGTGTTTGCGCAATTGCTCGGTAACCGTGAGCACCAGGTCGGTGGCGGTGGCGCCCTCAGGCAGCTCGCCGCTGAGCCGGAAGCCGACCACTTCGGGAATCAGCATGGTCACGGGCTGCCCCAGCATCGCCGCCTCGGCCTCGATGCCACCCACGCCCCAGCCCAGTACGCCGAGGCCGTTGATCATGGTGGTATGGGAGTCTGTGCCCACCAGGGTATCCGGGTAAGCGAGGTGCTTGCCATCCTGTTCGCGGGTGAACACACCGCGGGCGAGGAACTCGAGATTGACCTGGTGCACAATACCGGTGCCGGGCGGAACTACCCGAAAATTGTCGAAGGCTTCCTGGCCCCAGCGCAGGAACTGGTAGCGTTCAAGATTGCGTTCAATCTCGATCTCTGTGTTGCGGGCGAGTGAATCCTCGCCGCCGAAGTGGTCCACCATCACCGAGTGGTCGATGACCAGTTCCACGGGTGACAGCGGATTGATCTTGCCGGGCTCGCCGCCCAGGTCGACCATCGCGTCGCGCATGACTGCCAGGTCGACGATGGCGGGAACCCCGGTGAAATCCTGCAACAGCACCCGCGCCGGCACAAAGGCGATTTCCTGGCTGGGCTCGGCGGCGGGATCCCAGTTGGCCAGGGCCTCGATATCGCCGTCGCTGACAAAATCCTCAGCGCCGTGGCGCAGCAGGTTTTCCAGCAGCAGTTTCAGCGAGTAGGGCAGGGTGGCCGTATCACCGGGGGTGTCCAAAGCGTCAAAGGGGAAAATGGTATAGTCGTTGCCGTTGACGGTCAGGGTGTGTTGCTTGCGATAGCGTGTGCTCATGCGTTGATCTCGTTGCCAGTGGCCGGGCGGGACGCTGCTGCCCCGGGTTGCTTACCGTACTATAGCAGCCCGAAAGCGGCGTTGCGCTGATACGCGGGCGCGCTGCGGCCGTACCAAGCCATCACCGGCGGCGTGTGCCGCTGCCGGCGAGCATTGCCCCCATGGTGCAGGCAAACAGGAAGGAGGGTATTTTTTTGCGACAGATCCCGTTGGTGTTCCCCGGCCATTCGCTGCGGTATGGGGTGCTGGCCATGCTTCTGGTACTGACCCCCGCCCGTGCCGACAGCCCGGTGCCGGTCGTGGTGACCTCGGCCATGGAGGTGCCGATTCTGCGGGAACTGAGTCTGCATGGGACCGTGACCGCGGAGCGCAACGCCCGGCTGTCGGTGGCCACGGAAGGCCTCGTATGCGCCGTCAATGTCGATACCGGGGACCGGGTGCCGGCGGGAGCCCTGCTGTTGGAGCTGGATCCGGAGCTGGCCCGGTTGCGACGGGATGCTGCACAGGCCAGTGCTGCCCAGGCCCGGATCCGGCGCGATGATGCCCGGCGCCGCTTGCAGGAAGCCCGCGTCCTGCTGCCCCAGCGCAGTATCGCGGAGACTGCCGTGCGTGAGCTGGAGGCGGCGCAGGAAGAAGCGGCCATGTTCGCGCAGCAGGCGCAGGCCGAGGCGGCACTGCAGGAGGCACTGCTGCAGCGGCACAGTCTGCGAGCGCCTTTCGCCGGCGTCATCAGTACCCGCCTGACCGATCTGGGGGAGTGGCTGGCGCCAGGGCAACCGGTTTTCGAATTGGTGGGGCTGGAGGGGTTGCGCCTGGATTTTGCGGTACCCGAGGATCACCTGGAGAGTCTGCGCCCGGGTGCCGAGGTGGACTTCGTCACCGGAGCGCAACCTGCGGTGCGCCACCGCGGCAGGATCGACAGCATTGTGCCGGTGGCGGAACCCGGTGCGCGCACCTTCCTGCTGCGGGTGCAGCCGGACGCGGAAGCGGCCCGGGTCCTGCTGCCGGGCATGTCGGTGACCGCGCTGCTGCAGCTGGCGACCGGCCGGTCCGGGGTGACAGTGCCGCGCGATGCGATCCTGCGCCACCCCGACGGCAGGGTGGTGGTCTGGTCGGTTGACGAGGCCGCCGGGGGTGCCGCGGTGGCGCTGGAGAACGTGGTCAAGACCGGCCTCGCCTTTGGTGGGCGTATCGAGATCAGTACCGGGCTGGCCCCCGGTCGGCGGGTGGTGGTGCGGGGAAACGAGGCCCTGCGGCCGGGACAGCTGTTGTCGGTGACCGAGGCTGCCCCGTGACGGCGGCAGGAGGCAGCTACGGTGTTTGAGCACGTTGTGCAGCGGGGTACCCTGGTCACGGTTGTCGTGCTGATGGTGCTGGTGGTGGGCGGAATTGCCGCGCTGCGCATACCCGTGCAGATGATTCCTGACCTCGATGTACGCGTTATCAGCGTGCGCACGACCTGGCCCGGCGCCACGCCACAGGATGTGGAAAAGGAGATTCTGGTCGAGCAGGAAGAGTACCTGCGCAACCTGCCCAGTCTTTCCCGCATCGTCGCCACAGCCCGTAGCGGCAGTGCCGAAATAGAGCTGGAATTTCCCTTTGGCACTGACATCACCGAAATGCTCATACGCGTCAATAACGCCCTGAGCCAGGTGCCGGCCTATCCCGAAAACGTGGATGAGCCGCGAATCTTCGCCAACTCTTTCTCCGCCAATTCTTTCATGTTCTTCAGCATTGCTCCGCTGGCGGGCAACCCGCGCCAGGTCGAGATGGACCGCGTCCTGGATTTTGTCGAGGATTTCGTCAAACCCAGGGTGGCGCGCGTTACCGGGGTGTCCGAGGTCAGCGTGGGCGGTGGTGCCGAGCGCCAGATCCAGATACTGGTTGATCCGGGGCGCCTGGCGCAGCGGGGCTTGACCCTCTCCGATGTGCGGGAGGCGGTGCGCGGGCGCAATCGCGATCGCTCCGGTGGTGACATTGAGTCAGGCAAGCGCGAATACCTGTTGCGCACTGTCGGCCGTTTCGAGAACCTGGCCGAGCTGGAGCAGCTGATCCTGGTGCGGCGTGGCGACGCCGTGATTCGCCTGCAGGATGTGGCGGTGGTCCAGGCGGGCAGTTTCGAAAAGCGCGACCTGTCCTATTTCAATGGCGAAGCGAACATTTCCCTGTCGATACGCAGGGAGACCGGTTCCAATGTCATCGATATCAAGCGGGAGATGCTGCGGGAACTGGACGCCATTAACGCGGAGCTGCTGGAGCCCGCCGGACTGCAGATGAGCCTGACATCGGACGACGTCCGCTATGTGCAGGATTCCGTGCGCAATGTCTGGCAGAACCTGATTCTCGGCGCCTTGTTTGCCACCCTGGTCATGTACCTCTTCCTGCGCTCCGCGCGGGCCACCGCAGTGGCGGTGATGGGGATCCCGCTCTGTATCACGGTAGCCTTTCTCGGTCTGCTGCTGGCGGGGCGCACGATCAATGTCATCTCCCTCGCCGGTATTGCCTTTGCCATCGGTATGACCCTCGACAACAGCATCGTGGTGCTGGAAAGTATTGAACTTGAGCGCCGCAGGGGGGCTTCAAGGCTGCGCGCCGCGGTGGACGGCGTGCGTCAGGTCTGGCCGGCGGTATTCGCGTCCACCATGACCACTGTCCTCGTGTTCATCCCGGTAGCGCTGGTCGAGGAAGAAGCCGGGCAGCTTTACTCTGATGTAGCGGTGGCGATTGCCGCGGCAATCCTGGCCTCGATGCTGGTGGCGATTACCGTGCTGCCAACCGCGGCCGCGCGACTGGCTCTGGGCCGCAGCGGCGCGGCCGGGGCGAGTGGCGACGGGCGCTGGCGGGCATTCACCCTGGGTTCGGTGGCCTGGCTGCTGGCCACCGCGCGAAGGCGCGTGGGCTGCATTGCGGCGGTGACCGGAGCCAGCCTGTGGTGCATGCTCGCGCTGACGCCGCCGGCGGAATACCTGCCCGAGGGAGAGGAACCGAAGGTGTTTGCGGTCATGAGTGCACCGCCCGGCTACAATCTTGCGGCGATGGCGGAAATCGCCCAGGAGGTTGGCGACCAGCTGCTGCCTTTCGTCGGCGCTGATCCCGAGGCCTTCCGCCGCGGTGAGGCCGCAGTGCCTGCCATTTCCTACATCAATATGCGTGTCGCGCCCGACCAGATGCGGATTATCTCGGAGACGGTCAATCCGGCAGATATCGAGGCCCTGATGGACGTGCTGACGGAGCGCTACCAGGGGTATCCCGGGATGCGCGCCTTCGCCGCGCGCGGCTCCATTATCACCAGCAATGACGGTGGTACCCGCAGCGTCAATCTGGATATCTCCGGCGCCAGGCTGGAGGATATCTACGCGGTGGCGCTGGCGGCCTACCGGCAGGCGGAGCAGGTCTTCGATGATCCCCGGATCCAGAGCCGTCCCTCATCGCTGACCCTGGCCCAGCCCCTGGTGGAGGTGCGGCCGGATTGGGAGCGCGCCACAGAACTGGGGCTGGATGCCGAGGCCATCGGTTTTACCGTAGCGGCGCTGACGGACGGCAGCTATGTGGACGAACTGTTCCTCGCCGACGACAAGATCGATATCTACCTGTACAGCGATGTCGGCCAGGGGGCGTCGCTGGACGCCATGGCCCGGTTACCTGTCTATACCCCCGCGGGCGCCGTGGTGCCCCTGAGCTCGCTGGCGCGGATCGTGGAAAGCGTTGACACTGCCCAGGTTCGGCGTGTGGATGGCCGCCGCACTGTCACCCTGAACATCATTCCGCCACGCAGTGTGCCCCTGGAGACCGGTGTCGCCGTGGTTCGGGAGCAGGTGGTGCGCGAGCTGCAGCGCCGGGGGGAAGTGCCGGCCGGCGTGAGCATGACCATCTCCGGCGCGGCGGACCAGCTCGACGCCACCCGTGAGGCCCTGGTGGGGAACTATCTGGTGGCGCTCGCCATCGTTTATCTGCTGATGGTGGCGATTTTCAGTCACTGGGGTTACCCGCTGCTGATCATGACGGCCATACCGCTGGGAATCGCCGCAGGCGTCGCTGGATTATGGCTGCTCAACGCAGCGGGAGCCTGGCTGCCGCTGCTGGGCATGGCGCGGATCGTGCAGCCGTTCGACATGATTACCATGCTCGGCTTCCTTATCCTGATGGGCACGGTGGTGAACAACCCGATACTGATCGTGCATCGCGCGGTGGAGAACCTGTCGGTGCAGGGCATGGCGGCGGTGGAGGCGGTGCAGGAAGCGGTCGAGGCACGCCTGCGTCCCATCGCGATGTCGACGATCACCACCCTCTGCGGCCTGGCGCCCCTGGTCCTGATACCCGGTGCGGGAACCGAGCTGTACCGGGGGGTGGGTGTCATTGTGATGTCTGGTATCCTTGGTGCGACGGTGGTTACCCTGACCCTGTTGCCGGCCTTGACGGTTTTCGTCCTGCAATGGCAGCAGCACCGCACAGGCAGCCAGCAGCAACCGGATATCCGAGAGACATCGTGACAACAACGCCAAGTGACAGCTACCGTGCCAGTCAGTGGCCGATGCCGCCGCAGACCCAGACCCAGGACGCGCGACCCCGTCGCCTGGGCGTGGAACTGGAGTTCTCCGGTATCGCGCTGGATCGTATTGTCGAGCTGATGCAGCAGCATCTCGGCGGCGAGGTGGAAACCGTGTCTCCCTATGAGCTGTTCCTGCGGGGAAGCCGCCTGGGAGATTTCGGCGTGGAACTCGACTTCGCCTGGCTCAAGCGCCGCGGGCGCGAACGGGCGGGTGATGTCCCCGACGAGATCGGCCAGATCGGCGAAAATGTGCTGAAGTTGGCGGCGGAACAACTGGTGCCGTTTGAAATTGTCAGTCCGCCGATCCCGCTGGCGGAGCTCTGGCATCTGGGAGAGTTGTTCCAGATATTGCGCCAGGCCGGGGCCCAGGGTACCAGCAGCGCCCCCCACTACGCCTACGGTCTGCACCTGAATCCGGAAATGCCCGATCTGGAAGCCGCCACCATCCTGGCCTACCTGCGCGCTTTCGTCTGCCTGTTCGACTGGTTGCGGCAGCGCAGCAAGGTGAATCTCAGTCGCCGACTTACTCCGTATATCGATCCTTTCGAGAAACCCTATGTCAAGCTGTTGTTGCGGGAAGACTACGCGCCAGACCTGCCCCAGCTGATCGACGATTACCTGCGGCACAATCCCACCCGCAACCGGGCGCTGGACATGCTGCCGCTGTTTGCACACCTGGATGAGGCGAGGGTCCGCAGTGCGGTGGATGACCCCCGGATCAAGCCGCGTCCCACATTGCATTACCGGCTTCCCAATTGCGAAATCGATGATCCCAACTGGTCCCTGGCGCAGCCGTGGCGCGACTGGCTGCAGGTGGAGGCACTCGCCTGTGACAGCCAGCGGCTGCAGCTTGTCGCGGAGCACTATCGCGAGCATTTGTCGGGCCTTGCGGGAGGTCTGTTTGGCGACTGGGCAGCGCTCAGCGCCGGATTCCTGCTCCCCGAGCTGGCGTGAAGCGGCCGCTGATCGGCGTCACCGGCAGCGACCGCGGCCTGCCCCTGGCGTGGTGGTTTACCCGCTGGGCGCTGTGGCGCTCAGGGGCGAGGGCGGTGTACCTGACACACTCCAGTCCCGGTGAGCTGGAGGCACTTGACGGCATCGTGATCAGTGGTGGGGATGACATCGACCGGGGCCTGTACCTGGCCGAACACGATGCGCCCGGGCCAGCCGACCCGGAGCGGGATCGCTTCGAGATCCGGGTGCTGGAACACTTGATGGGCAGCCGCCTGCCGGTGCTGGGTATCTGTCGCGGCGCACAGCTCATGAACGTGGTGCGCGGGGGTACGCTCTATCCGGACCTGCGCAACCTGCGTCGAAAGACCTCCAATCGCCGTACGCCCCTGGCGCGCAAGACCTTGCTGGTGGAGCCGGGTTCCGGGCTGCAAGGCATGCTGGGGGAGAGTCGCCTGCGGATCAACAGTCTCCATCAACAGGCCATCAAGGATCTTGGCGAGGGGCTGGTGGTCAGCGGCCGGGACCTGGATGGCTTTGTGCAGGCTGTGGAGCTACCCGGCGAATCGTTCCTGTACGGCGTGCAATGGCATCCTGAGTACCTCCCTCTGCAGGCACCGCAAAGGAAACTGTTCACGACCCTGGTGCGCGCCGCTGCGGGCGATGAACCTTGCGCCCCGCAGTGATAGACTAGACACTTTTAGCCCGGGAGAGCCCCCAGTCATGAGCGAATCTGATTCCGAGAACCACTTGCAGTGCATGGAACGTTTTATCGAGCTGGCCAACACCATGAAGAACGACGGTGTGCCAACCCGAGTTGTGTCGGCGGCATTGATGACCGCGTCCGGGGTCTACGCCACCTATTCCGTTGCCGGCAACTCAGGTGGACTCAACCCGTCCGGCGTGGAGAAAGTCGCCGCGGCATACAAGCAAAACCTGGAGAATATCCAGCGCGCCAAACGCGAGGAAGCGCAGGCGGCAGCGCCTCAATCCAACTCCTGAGTAGACCCGGGGAGAGGCGCCTCCGCGCGTATCTCCCTGATTTGCTGCATGAAGTAACCGGGGGCCAGCATGGGCCGCAACTCGGCAGCGGTGACCGGACGGCTGAACAGGTAACCCTGTATGACGTCGGCGCCGTGGCGGGTCAGGAACTGGAATTGCTCGCTGGTCTCAACGCCTTCCGCCACCAGTTCCAGTTGCATGGATTGCCCCATGGCGATGATGGCCCGGACCAGGCTGGCGTCATTGGCGCTCTTGTCGAAATCGATCACGAAGCTGCGATCGATCTTGAGCTCGTTGAGCGGGAATCGACTCAGGTAACTCAGCGACGAATAGCCGGTACCAAAGTCGTCGATGGACAGCCGCAGCCCCATCGCCTTGAGCTCGTGCAGGGCCTTGACGGTACTGTGGCTGTCCTCCATCAGGATGCTTTCGGTGAGCTCCAGTTCCAGCGCTGAGGGCGACACGCCGCTGGCCTCGAGAATCTCTTTCACTGTCGGGCAGAAATTCTTGTTGAACTGCAGCGCCGAGACGTTGACGGAAATTTTCGGCAGCTCCAGTCCCTCCTTGCGCAGCTCAACCAGCTCGCGGCAGGCTTCGCGTATACCCCAGTTCCCCATTTCCGCAATGAGTCCGATTTCCTCGGCCACCGGAATGAAGCGGAACGGTGGAATCATCCCCTGTTCCGGGTGATTCCACCGCAGCAGCGCTTCTGCGCCGATCACGGTACCCGTCCGCGTATCCACTTGCGGCTGGTAGTGGAATAACAGTTCGTTGCGCTCCATGGCTTTGCGCAGATCCGATTCCAGCAACAGTCTTTCCACGCCCGCCGCATCCATGTCGCTGCTGTAGAAAACGAAGGTGTTCTTGCCACGGGCCTTGGCGTGGAACATCGCTGTGTCAGCCGCTTTCAGCAAGCCTTCCAGGTCATTGGCATCGTTTGGTGCCAGGGCGATACCGATGCTGGGCGTAATCACCAGCTCGTGGCCATCGATTTCCACTGGCTGCAACAGTGCATCCAGCAGGCGCTGGGCGACCATGCCCACCGCATCGGCGCTCTCGACCTGGTTGAGCACCACGGTAAATTCGTCCCCACCGAGCCGCGACACATCGATGCGCGAGTCCGATTCGACAAAATGGGCTACGACGTCACTGTCGCGAACACAGCTGGCGAGACGGTTCGCGACCTCCCGCAGCAGCATGTCGCCGGCACTGTGGCCCAGTGAATCGTTGACGCGCTTGAAATTGTCGAGGTCCAGAAAGAGCAGCGCCAGCATTTCTTTATTGCGCTTGGTCAGGCGCAGTAGCAGGTCCAGCTGCTCAGTGAACAGTCGACGGTTGGGCAGTGAGGTGAGGCTGTCAAAATAGGCCATCTGGCGCAGCCGGTCCTTGGTCTCTGTAACCTGCTGGACCGCCTGATTGAGCTCTGCGTTGCGCTGGGACAGCTGCGCCGTGCGCTCTTCCACTTTCATGCTGAGCAGCTGATGATCGACGCCGATACGGGTCTTGTAGCTGTTCAGGCCGCCGATGATGGCGTTGAGCACGGTGGCGATTTCCTTCACCTCGCCCTCGCCCTCAATGGTCAGTGGCTGGTTTACATTGCCCGCGGCTATATCGTCGGCCATTCGGGCCAGGCGGGCCAGCGGTGCCGTGAGACGCTGGGTATAGCGACTGACCAGCCAGCTGGCGGCGACAATGACCAGCAGGGCAATGCCGGCCATGATGCCAAGCACAGGCAGTATCAACATCAGCAACATGCTGCGGCTGATGCCGAAGTGCAGGTAAGCGACTACGAAACGGCTGCCCTGGGGCATGACCAGGGCGCGGCCAAAATCGTATCGGGTGAGGTCGTTGCGCGTGGGATTGACCGGTGAAAACAGGGGCAGGGTCAGGTCGATAAGCTTTTCCCCCCCTGCGAGGCTTGCCAGCACCGCGCTGGGCGCCGGACTGGCACTGGAGCTGTGAGATGTCAGGCTTTTGTCGACATCCGCTGCATCGGCCCCGCGGATGTCCTTGAAGCCGGGTACGTTATCCATTGCGCCGGGGAAGCTTTCCCGTGCCGCCAGCAGCTTGCCTTCGGGACTGTAGAGGCGGACAAAACTGAAGGCAGGGGAGCGCCGAAGGAGGCGGTCGAGCGTCGCGTCCAATTGTCCGGCGTCGCGCAGATAGATCTCGACCGGCAGCTGGATTTCGCCAGTGACTCCGCTGGTTGCGGTCTGCAGCAGTGCGTCCCGGCGCAGGCTGAACTCGCGCAGCCCCAGGCCGGTGAGAACGACCACGGCAATAACCGCGGCGCTGGCGAGGACAAGCAGGTTGATGCGGCCAGCCACAGTCATGCGTGTGGTCCCCGCTCGGCATTGCCGGATCGGGTACTCCGCCCCCGGCTCGCATCCCATGGGATTCCGGGGAGCCCGCTCGCGGTTCCGATTGGTCCCATGATATTCATCCAGCGTTTTGTCATTTCTCAGCATGAAAGGTACGTTATTTGGCGGGGTTGCGGCAATGGCCAACTCGCCCAAGCGTGTTATTTCCGCCCCCCGTCTGCTACCAGATCGGCGAGATAGCGGAGTTTTCTGCCCGCCCGGAGCCTGGCCCAGGGTGCAAACCAATAGCCAAGAGGTACCAGGTCCGCCCAGCCGAGGCTGTCCACCACCACGAGACGGGCGGGTTTTCGAGCCCGTCGCTGAACCACGATATTGGCTGGCAGCAGGCGGCGGGAGGGCATTCCCAGCGCGCGCCACTGGCGGGAAAATGTTGACAGCGCGGCCCGCAATTGCCCATCAGCCCCATGCCGCGCCAGATAGGCCTGGAGTGTCACGGAGATACCGCCGTCGTCATCCCGGATGAGCTCACAGCGAAGACCAGGCCCAAGGTTGGTGGGCACCAGCTGGTCAATCCTGGCCACCAGCTGGTAGGCGGCTGGTCCGATGCGGCGTTCGATATGCCGGTAGACCCGAATGTCCTGCAGGTTGTCGTCGAAAAGCCGCACCGGCTTCAGCCTTTTCAGCCAGGGGCTGTCCCTGCGCTTGCGGTGCGGGGCGCGGTCCGGGCGCAGGACCTTGATGCACCAGGCCGGGTCGGCGGGATCGACGAAGCAGAGACGGCTGTCACCGCCGGCAAAGGCATCGGCAACGCCTCCCAGCTGCCGTTTGGTCCCGCCCGCGGGCGTGCCGGCCTGGTCGAGCCAGCGGGTAATGGTCTGCGCAATCCGGGTCGCCTCTTGCAAGGGCCGCGGCGGTGGGGGCATGTTGCCCCGGGTTTCCAGGTCGTGCAGCCGCAATGGCTGACCCTCTTCGAGCAGCTTTTCAATGCCTCTGCTGACCCGACCGGGGCGCCGTACCGGCACCGAGAGAACGCCCACCGCGGCGCCACAGCTCAAACTCTCGTAGACCATGGAGGCGCTGTCCTCGGATACCCAGATAACACCGCAGCGCGCATACTGTTGCAGCAGCCAGTCCGGACTGGTCTCCGCCAGTGCCACGACCTCCAGCCCCGGGTTTGCCAGCTGTCTGGCCAGGCGGATAAAGCTGGCCGGTGTGCGCGGAGACGTTGTCAGGGTCCAGGCCACTTCCGGCAGGGCGGCCTGCAGCCGCTGCAATTGGCTCGCGAGGTGGGTGTTGTCCCACCGATAGTGGCGGGAGGGGCCCCCGACAAGGATCAGGCCTCGATTTGCCGCGGCGGCGCTGGCGGGCTTGACCGGGTTCAGGGGGCCCTTGCTCAGGAGCACGTTGTGGGCAGGCGGGACTCCGTCATGTTCGGGGATTATGCTCAGGTCGAAGAGTGTCCGCGGCAGGCCCGGGTCCATCAGCGCCACCAGCTTGCCGCCGTGGAGGTGGCGATAGCGCAGGCCGCGCCAGTGGCTCCGGCGTCCGGCGGTCAGGATCAGGTCGGGGGCGGGGAGCTGCGCGGGTGATTCTGTTCTGCCGACCCGGTAGATGTGCGCCGGCCGCAGGGCCTGCAGGGCCCCGGCGAGGCCGGCGAGCTGGCGCCGGTGTCCAGCCCTGTCATCCTCGATACACCAGATGACCAGCGCGGGCCGGTCAACTGTCACGCCGTGGTCAAGCCCGATAGCGCGTCAACGCTCTGCAGGTCGATGCCGTAGGCCCCGGGTTCCAGGCTGCGCATTATGTTAACCACTGGCTCGGCTTTCGCGTCTTCCTGTTCCTGCAGGTCTTTCAGCATCGGCGTGGCCAGCATGCGCTTGTTTGGGTCCATCAATATCATCACTTTGGGGCGCAGTCGGCGGGTTCGGTATTCGGCAACCACCACCCCGATTTCGCCGGTGCTCAGCTCGACCAGAGTGCCTGCGGGATAGACGCCGATCGCCCGGATAAAGGCCTCGACCAGCTCGGCCTGGAAATCAACGTCGCGGGCCTCATACAGGATCCGAATGGCGTTCGACGGCGATATGGCCGCCGCGTATTCGCGGTTGCTGGTGAGAGCGCCGTAGGTATCGACGATTGCGGCAATGCGGGCCACCGGTGGAATCATGTCGCCTTTCAAGCCCAGCGGATAGCCGGAGCCGTTGTGGCGTTCGTGATGATGGGTGACCATGTTGATCACATCGGGGTTGATAATCCCGCTCTCCTCAATGATCTGCAGGCCGTAGGTGACATGCTCCTGCATGTGCGCCGACTCCTTGGCGGTCAGTGAACGCTTTGCCTGCAGCAGCTCAGGATCGACACGCAACTTGCCCACATCCATCAGCATGCCACCCATGGCGAGCGAGCGCAGGTCCTGCCGCGACATGCCCACCTCCCGTCCCAGCGCGACCGCCCAGATGGCGGAGCTCAAGGCATGCTCATAGCTGTAGTGGTCGTGCTGCTTGAGCCGCGCCACCCACAGGCAGGCATCCGGGTTGCGGCTGATGCTCCCGATGAGGGGCTCGACTGATTTACGCATGTTGATAACGTTGATCTTGCCGCCCCGGCCGACGTCCTCGAAGATCTCACAAAGATCACTGACCAGCAGGTCCAGTGCGGCCTCCGCCCGGGGCTGCTCCTCCTGGAAGTTCGTCTGGTCGCCGTAGCTTTTCAGTTCGCGGTCGCGAAAGATCTGGGCCAGCGGCACGCGCTTGTGCGAGACCTTGGCCCTGCGTTGCACCTTTTCCACGGGTTGCCGGCTCTGCCGCGTGTCGATGAACACGTGGTCGCAGTACTCCTGCAGGCGGTCGATCTGGGCGCGATTCTCTATCCTGAATCCCTGGATCATGAACGGTGTTTCCAGCCACGGCCGATCCAGGGCACTGACAAACATGCCCACTTCCAGATCAACTGTGGCTATCTTTACCGTCTCCAGCATGCCTCGCGACCACTCCCGGACATCCGTCCGCAACCTATCCGGGTCTAGAGTAGCGCCGGAAAGCGGGTTTGTGGCGGCTTTTCTGGAGAAATCTCTTGAAAATGCGTCGCAATTGGCAGATTTCGGGGCTCAGCGCAGTCGATTGCCCCAGTGGCGGCACTTCAGATCGTCAAACTGGTCCTTGTAAACCTGCCGCTGGCGCTTCCACTGGTCCATCTTCCGCACCGAGCCTCCGCCCTTGCGGCGCGCATCCAGGCGCTCGATCTGCAGCTGGAGCTGGCGACAGGTCTCCAGGCTGGCATCTGGCTCCTGGGCGGCGCTGCGCGGGCCAACCGTCGCCAGGGTGAGAGCCACCCATACCATGGCCGGTCTGTACCTGTTAAACATCACCTGATCCTCCCTGACCCGTTCGTGGTTGCCTGATTCTAGCGCTGGCCATAGCACTGTTGCAGTGCTGTGGCGGCAGAGGACCGAAAATGTGTCCCTTGTGATGACTGGATACCAAACTGGCGCCGGATAGCGTAACGCGCACGCCCCCACGATGGCAGGGGTGGCTAACGGTATCCGGAGAATTTGGTTATAGTGCTCCGCGACTACAATAAACGAGGACTACCATGCCTGCTGCATCGCCCATAAGCCACGAAGAAAGCTGTTCCCCCGCCAGCGGGGTGGTAGTCACCGGCGCCGCCTCGGGCATCGGCGGTGCCTGTGCGGATCTCCTCGCCAGCCGGGGGCGGGCGGTGGCGCTGTGGGACCTGGACGAGGCTGCGGCCCGCCGGCGAGCGGAGCAACTCGCTGCGGAATTCGGGATTGCCGCAATCGGTCTCCGGGTAGACGTTTCCGATCCGGCGGCGATTCGCGCAGCTGCTGACGCCAGCCGCGAGGCCATCGGCACCATTGGCGGGCTGGTGCACGCCGCGGGTATGGTGCTGGAAATGCCGGTCGCCGATACCGATGTGGCTGCCTGGGACCGGCTCATGAACGTCAATCTCCGGGCCCTGTTGCTGGCGACTCAGGCCTTATTGCCCGATCTCGAGCAGACAGGACATGGCGCGGTGGTCGGCATCGGTTCGATCAACGCCACCCTGGGCAATGGCCTGATTCCAGCCTACAGCGCCTCCAAGGGCGGGATGATTTCCCTGGTCCGCTCGCTGGCGGATGACCTGGGCCCGCGGGGTATCCGGATCAATGTGGTATCCCCGGGGCAGATCCGCACACCCATGTTGCAACCGGCAGTGGCGGCCCTGCCCGAGGGAACCTTCGAGCGGCGCATCCTGCTGGGGCGACTGGGAGAACCGCGGGAGGTGGCGAGTGCGGTGGCGTTCCTGCTCTCGGCTGAAGCGAGCTACATCACGGCTGCGGAACTTGTTGTGGATGGCGGCAATATCTCGTCCCAGCGCTGAGGCGCCGGTGGCGGAAACCCGCTGGGGTGGACAGCGACACCGGGGGCTTCCGACCTGATGCCGCAGGCAGGCAGTGACGTGGATCTGGCACAGTTCAACCAACTGGTGGTTGCGCTTTACAATGGCCCCCGGGAAAGTTCCCCCTGGGAGGCGTTTCTGCAGCTGCTGCAACCGCTGCTGCGGGCCCGGCTGACAGTGATTACCCTGAGCCGCCCGCGCCCCAATCACGCCGGGCTCAGTTTTATCGGTGGCATGCACTTTGACCAGTCCAGCCGCCTGCGCTACGCCAATGACTTCTCCGAGCTGGACCCTTTCGTAGGCCTGCCCGACGGCCAGGCCGTCACCCTTGACGATATGGTTTCAAGGGAAGAGTTGCGCCAGTCCCTGTTCTACCAGCGTAATCTTGCCCCCCTCGACAGTGCACAGGTGCTGGGAGTGGATATCTATCGTGGCGCGTCCGTCGGGATGAGTCTGCGCGCCACCCGGTCGGAGTGTGATCCGCGCTTTGCCGGCACCGAGAAGCGGATCTTCAACCTCCTGAGCCCGCATCTGCGACAAGTGCTGGACTGGCTGGATCGCGACCGTCATCGGGAGTGGGAGCGCAGCCTCTACGACAGCATGGCGCATCGCCTGGACGTTGGCATCATTCTCCTCGACCGTGAGCTGCACATCGTGCATTGCAATCCGGTCGCCCGCCACCTGCTCGACCGTGCGGACGCGCTGCTGGAGGGCCGCGGGCGGCTGGCGGCCAGGGAGACAGGCGCCAATCGCCAGTTGCAGCGCGCCCTGCAGTCCTGTCGCGACATCGGCAGCGCGCGGCCGGCCTTGACCGAGGCGCTGTCGCTGCCGCGCCCGGACAGCGAGGGCAGCGTGTACCTGGTGATCAAGCCGCTGGCGGCTGTCGGCGCCGAGGCCTCCGCGGAGCGGCTGCAACTGGACGATGACGCGGCTCCGCGGGTGGCGGTGTACATCAGCATACCGGAAGTCCTGACCCCGGCCCGGCAGGGGCTTCTGCAGCAGCTGTTCGGCTTCACCAGCAGCGAGGCCCGCCTGACCATTGCCCTGGCCAACGGTCTCAGCCTGGACCAGATCGCGGAGGACTTTTGCGTCAGCCGCAATACGGTCCGTACCCACCTGCGCGGCGCTTTCCAGAAGGCGGGTGTCAGGCAGCAGTCCACCCTGGTCAGTCTCGTGCTGCGGACTATCGCCGGTCTGGACTGACTGCCGCGGTGGCTCCCGGGCCGGGCCCGTATCTCATGCATATGGAGTATGCCGCGCCAGCAGCGTGGAGCTATTCTCCGGGTTTCAGGGGAGGACGCGCGGATGACACAGGCAGGCAAGCTGGCGGGAGCTACCGCCCTGATTACCGGTGGCAGCGGCGCCATAGGTGAAGCCTGCGCCCTGGCGCTGCTGACCGATGGCGCTGCCGTCGTGCTCACGGGGCGGCGCAGTGACAAGCTGGAGGCCTCCCGGGCCCGGTTGCAGGAGGCCGTGCCGGCAGGCACTGTGGCGACGTTCCCGGGTGATGCCCTCGACCGGCAACATGTAGAGCAGGCCGTCGCCTTCGCTTTCGAGCTCGGCGGGCGGCTGGACATTGTGGTGCCGACTGTGGGCGGCGGTGCCTTCAGGCCACTGCTGATGCAGGACCTCGAGGGACTGCGCGCGGAGCTGGACCTGAATATCGGCTCGGCCTTTCTCGCCGTTCGCTACGCGGTTCCGCATATGGCTCGGGGCGGCGCCATCGTTTGTATCTCCTCGACTGCCGCCAGCATGCCGTTTCCCTGGCTGTCCGGCTACTGCGCCAGCAAGGCCGGCCTGGAAGCCTTTATCCGCTCTGCCGCTGACGAGCTCGCCTCGGCCGGAATCCGCCTCAACGCCGTGCGCCCCGGTCTGACCCGCAGCGAGGCTACCGCGGGCATGTTCGCCAGTGATGCAGTGATCGATGCCTTTTGCGCGCAGATCCCCCTGGGCCGCACCGGGGAGGCCGGCGATATTGCCGCCGGGGTGCGCTATCTCGCCGGGCCGGAGTCCTCCTGGGTCACCGGCCAGTGTTTCAACATCGACGGTGGCCAGTGCCTGCGCCGGCACCCGGACATGACGGATTCCGTGGCGCAGTACTTTGGCGAGGATGCACTGGCGGCGGTGATGTCGGGCAAGCCGGCGCCGACCACAGACAACGACGGTTGAGGAGGACGACGATGCAGAAATTCAGCGACAAGGTGGCCCTGGTAACCGGCGCAGGCGGTGGAATCGGTCGCGCCGTTGCCTGTGCGCTGGCTGCCGAGGGTGCCAAAGTCGTGGTCGCCGATATTGTCGAGGCGGGGCGGGAGACGGTGGCGCTTATCGAAGCGGCAGGGGGCAGCGCGGTGTTCGTGCGCACGGATGTGCAGAGCAGCGCCGACACGGCGGCCATGGTGCAGGAGGCGGTCACCCGCTATGGCCGTCTCGACATCGCCGTCAACAACGCCGCTATTGATCCCGAGGTGGCACCGGAGGCGGAGTGGGATGAAGCGGCCATGGCACGGGTCCTGGGGGTGAATGTGCAGGGTGTATTCCTCTGCCTGAAGCATGAAATTGCGCAGATGCTGGCCCAGGGGAGTGGTGCGATCGTCAACCTGGCCTCCGCGGCGGGGGTGGTTGGTGTGGCCAACAAGCCTGCCTATACCGCCAGCAAGCATGCAGTCGTGGGTCTGACCAAGGCCTCGGCCCTGCAATACGCCAGTCGCGGTATTCGCATCAATGCGGTCTGCCCGGGCGCGGTGGACACGCAGATGCTGCAGGAGAACCTGGGTGGTGGAGTCGACAAATCGCTGGTAGGCGCCAATCATCCCATCGGCCGGCTCGCATCTGCGGAAGATATCGCCAGGGCAGTCCTCTGGCTGTGTTCAGAGGACGCCGGCTATGTGCTTGGCCACGCCCTGGTTGTAGACGGTGGACTGACGGTCCAGTAGGCGGGAGAGAATGCCATGTATGCAATGATTATGGAGGCAACAGGCGGTCCCGAGGTTCTCAGGTACGCCGAGATCGCGACACCGGTGCCGCAGCCGGGCGAAGTGCTGATCAAGGTCGCCTACGCCGGCGTCAACCCGGCGGACTGGAAAAACCGCCAGGGCTTGCTGGCCGGGTTTCGGCCCTATGTGTTCCCCTGCATTATCGGCTTTGATGCCGCCGGCGTCGTCGCTGCCCTGGGCGAGGGCGTCACTGGTTTCGCCGTTGGCGACCGCGTGTTTACCCCAAGCAATCACGGCCAGGGCGGCCAGGGCAGCTACGCCGAATACGTGCTTGCCAGCGAGGACAGGGTTGCGCCCATTCCAGCGGGGCTGGATTTTGCCCAGGCGGCGGCCCTGCCTGTTGCGGCACTGACTGCATGGCAGGGCCTGTTTGATCGCGGTGGGCTGACCGCGGGACAAACGGCCCTGATTCACGGCGGCGCCGGCGGCCTGGGCAGTTTTGCGGTGCAGTTTGCGCGCTGGGCCGGGGCCCGGGTGGCGGCGACCTGCTCCACGGCAAATGTGGACTATCTGACCTCACTGGGCGTGGAGCGGGTCATTGACTACCGGCGGGAGGACATTGCCGCTGCGGTGCAGGATTGGGCTCCCGGTGGCCTGGATTACCTGATGGACGCGGTGGGGGTGAGTACCCTGCCCGATGGCCTCGACCTGGTGCGCGCTGGCGGGACGTTCGTCAGCATACCGACCCTGACTGATGACGGCGACATTCCCGCCGCCGCGGCTGCCGCGGCCGGCAAGGGCGTGGAGCGGGTATTTTCGACCATGGATGACGTCGGTTGCAGCGCGACGCTGCGCAAGATCGCTGCGCTGCTGGTCAGCGGCGACCTCGTCCTGCCGCCCCTGCGCGAGTTCGCGCTGCGGGATGCGGCCGAGGCTCACCGGGTTATTCAGCAGGGTCACAACCGCGGCAAGACGGTGCTGAAGGTCGCCGATCTCTGACCGATGCGCGCAGCCTCGCCCGGTACACCCCGCTCAGGGATTGAACGCGACCTTGATCGCTCCCTGTTTGCGGTCGGCGGCGATGGCGAACGCTTCCGCCGCGGCCTCCAGCGGCAGGCGGTGGGTAATCAGGGTAGGCGCGATCAGCGGGTTGCGGGCGAGGACGGCGGCGGCGATTTCCACGTCCCGCACCAGGCCCTGGCGGGCCTGGGCCATGGAGGCCACCGTGCGCAGCTCCTTCATGGTCATCTGCATGGCGGGCATGGTCAGGCCACTCCAGTAGGAGGCCAGCATGAGGATAGTGGCGCCCGGGCGGCACAGGTCCGCGGCCTGGGCCATGGCGGCGTCTGTTCCGGCGCAGTCGATGACCAGGTCGTAGTCGTCGGTGTCGCCGCCCAGGGTGGCACCGAGAATCTCTCCGGCGCGCTTCTGGGCGTCGTGGCGTGCGAACAGGTGCACCCGCGGGGTCGCCTGGCGGGCGATCGCCACCGCGCACTGGCCGATGCTGCCGCCGCCGATGATCGCGACCTTGTGCCGTTCACTGATGCCCGCCAGGGCGATCCCGCGCACGGCGACGGACAGCGGCTCCACCAGGCAGGCATCCTCGCTGCGGATTCCGCCCGGCAGACGTACCAGGCACTGCTCGGGGACGATCAGCTCTTCGGCCATGCCGCCATCGCGCCCGACGCCGATAATGGCGTCCGAGCCGCGCACGCAGAGATTGTAGTCGCCGCGCACGCAGCGCTCGCAGTGCCCGCAGTACACCATCGGTTCGATGGCGACGGCGGTGCCGTCCAGGGTGACACCGGCGATTTCATGGCCGAGGGTGACAGCTATCGGCCAGCCCTCCTGCCAGAAGTGCAGGTCGCTGCCGCAGATACCGGCCGAGGCGACCTTTACCCGCACGCCCTCACCACTGGGGGCGGGGACATCGTGGACATGGATCTCGTGGTTGTGACAGCGGACGGCCTTCATGGTGTTCTTCCGGTGGCAGCTTGGGAAAACTGTTCGCCGCAGTGTGTTCCCAATACCGGCCGGGGACAAGAGAGAGCGGGCTGCGCGCCCATTTTCCGGCTCCGTGTCTTGAGAACACGTAGACCGGGATGATTTTGTGAACCATAAGCAGGGGGTATCCGGGATGGATCAGGACATGGTGGTTTTCAGGGGCGGCGTCGCCGTGATCACGGGCGCAGGCTCGGGGATCGGGGAGGGGCTTGCCCGGCTCGCGGCCCGGCAGGGCATGCGGGTGGTGCTGGCGGATGTGGCGCTGGATCGCGCCGAGCAGGTCGCCGAGGAGATCCGCGCCGGGGGCGCCGAGGCGCTGGCGGTGCACACCGATGTCTCCGAGCCGGAGGCACTGGATCGGCTCGCGGCCCTGACCCATGAAGCTTTCGGTGATGTCACCCTGCTGGTGAACAACGCCGGAATCGAAACCCTGGGCTATGTCTGGGAGTTGCCCGCGGCGCTGTGGGAAAGAACGCTGAACATCAACATTCACGGCGCGATCCACGGGGTGCGGGCATTCGTGCCGCGGATGCTGGAGGCGGGCAAGCGGGCCTGGATTGCCAACACCTCGTCCATCGGCGGCCTGGGTATCATGCCGATCCAGACGTCCTACGTGCTCAGCAAGCACGCTATCCTGTCTTTCAGTGAATGCCTGTACCTGGAGATGCAGGTGAAGAAAGCGCCTATCCACGTTTCGGCGATCCTGCCGGGGCCGGTGACCACGCGGATCTTCGAGGACTCCGAAACCGGGGAGGACCCGGTCAACGCCCGGCACCGGGAGGTCATGCGCCAGATGCTGAAGTCAGAGGGCATTAGCGGCGATGAAGCCGCCGCGCGGATACTGCCGCAGATCGCCGGGGGCCAGTTCTGGGTATCCACCCACCCGGAAACCACCCGGGAGTTTGCCCATAATCGGGCCCGGCACCTGTCGGGGCTCTGCGATCCGGCGCTACCTCCCGAGGTACTGGCGGCCCTGGGCGTGGTCTGAGCCGCCGCCGCTCGCCAGCCAACCGGTCAAGCCCGGGCGATGATACTGTTCTGCAGCGGGCAGAAGGCGTGGCAGAGCTGAGTGTCCACCACCCACACGAGCGGGAATTCCGGGTCGAAGCGCCGGTCCACCCAGCCCCAGTGGTAAGGGTGTTGCAGGTACTCGCCCACCAGGTCATCGACGGTGCGGTATTCCTGCTGCCAGACATGGGTCCAGCGGGAGCCCGGGCTGGTCACGCGCCCCAGGCGCCAGTTGCGGATGCCGCGCATATAGCCCGGCATGCCCAGTAACTCCTGCTCGAACGCCGCCACCTCCGCCGGAGCGGTACCCGCGCGGGTGGTCAGCAACAGTGTGCGCCAGATACCGTCTCCCAGATCCGGTTCCCGCAAGCCGCTGTCGATGGTGTCATAGCCGACGACATCCGCGCTGGCAACGCCCGGCGCGCAGGTCAAGTCCAGCTCCCTCTGCGGGCCGGGTCGCCGCCATATCATGTCCACCGTGAAGTGTCCCGCTCCCCAGCAACCCTCCAGGTTGCGGCCACAGTGCCACGCTGCGAGACCCGCTGCACTGGCCAGCTGCTGGCGCAGGGCTTGTTCGACGGCGTCGGCGTCAGCACCCGGCTTTAGTGTTATCTGTGCCGTAGTCAATACGCTCATGGGGCCTCGAGGGGTTTTGGCAGCGCTTGCCCTGCGTCCGCCATGACATGGCGTCGGCGTTGCAGGCAGAGGGTGTCCACGGCTGCCCAGAAGGCGGCCACCTCGGGCCCGGCAGTACCCCGCATCGTGTAATAGCCCATGACGTCGGTGACTTCCCACAGCAGCCACAAAGTGTTCGGCTGCTCCTCCAGCTGTACCGGCGGGGAAATCCAGCGCCGGGACAGCGCCAGCGTATGGCGGGAAGGGAGTCCCGGCAGATACTGGGTCTCCAGCAGCTGCAGCACCGCAGCGATGTCACCGGGCTGCAGGACGATCTCGTCCAGGATGTGTACTTCGCTCACGGGCACCTCACGTCATTGTTCCCGCCGCCAGACCGGCACGGCCCGACTGCCCTGCTCATAGGCGCGCAGCAGCCAGCAGCCCTGCAGCTGTTCTCCCTCATCCACGCTGGCGCACCTCCTCGTCCAGTTGTCCCGCCCGGAGCAGCAGGCCAGGGTGACCCGCCCGTTCAGTCGAAGTCCGAAACATGTTCGTCTACCACATACATCCGGGTGTGCGAGCGGTCCAGGAAGTTTTCCTCGTCCGCGGCGATACGCCCGCCGATCTCCGGCAGGGCGCTGCGCGCCATGGCCGCGTCATAGGCGGCCCGGTCCGCAAACCAGATTTCGGTAATGACATCGAAGTCCCGCTCCGCGGCTGCGGCATTGATGTAGGCCCCCTCGGGGCGGATAAAGTTGCGCCGGTAGCCGCAGACCTGCGGCAGCAGGCTGCGGATCAGCGGTACATGACGGTTTTCGTAGTAGTCGATGAAGGCCTCGCGGGAGAGGCCCGGTTTGCACTTCAGCAGGGCGATCGATTTGTACATCTGGAATTATCCTCTCCCTCAGTCAACGAGTTTCTGCCCGCACCGGGAACTGCTGGAAATAGAAGCTGAAGCGCTCCCGCAGGGCCGCCGGGTCCACGCCGAAATCGCCTTGCAGATCGTAGGCCATCTTGCCTTCCTTGCCGCGCGGGTGGGCAGCGATAAATGCCTGCATCTCCGCCTTCGCCGCGGTCGTCAGTTCCACGCCCGCCACGTCATAGATTTTCGCCACCGTGGCCAGGTCATCCGCCATGAACTCGTGAAACAGGACATCGACGCTCTGGCTTGCGGGAAAACATGCCCTGTCCCGCACGCAGGCGCGCAGCAGATGTTCGATGCGATCACTCCAGTACTCGACGATGGCCCGGGTATCGATCCGTTTTCGGCTCATGCGGTAGCCGTAGGCGACCATGGTCACCGCCGACTGAATCACCGCCACTGGATCGCGGTGGGTTACGACACAGGTAGCATCGGGAAAAACAGACCGCAGCACCGGCAGTTGCTCCAGGTGCTGCGGACACTTGAGCACCCAGCGGTCCGGACCCTGGCGCCACTGCAGCAGCTTCAGCACATCGCGCATGTACTGGTAGTGAGGCGTCTGGTCGTGCTGGTAATAGTGATCGCGCCAGCGCGGGCTGGGGGCGAGCCACTCGAAGTTGTAGGACGCAAAGTCCGGCCCCATCAACTCCAGCTCTTCGTGAATGTGATCCGGGTGCATGGGGTGCATCGCCGCCAGCAGCGGGGTGACCTGCTGCATGCCCTCCCAGGCCTGTGCGCAGCGCCGATAGCGTGGATCTTCGCCATCCTCAAGCAGCGGCTCTCCCGGCAGGGGAACCGGCTCGTAGGATTCCCACAGCGGCAGCGAGCGGAAACGGGTATCGGCGGCCAGCAGGTTGAGCAGGTGGGTGGTGCCGGAGCGGGGCAGTCCGGCGACGATAATGGGCCGGCGGATCTCCTGTGCAAGAATTTCGGGATGGCGCCGCCACTGGTCCTGGAGCAGCAGGCGATTGCTGGCGTAGCGCACCAGGTAGCCGAACAGGTTGGCGCGCTGGCTGCCGGTCATGTCGGGATCACCGCCCCATTCCTCCAGCAACAGGCGCAGGCGTTCACGAAAGTCCTGGGGACCGAAATCCGCAAGGCCGGTGCGCTGGCGGGCAGCCTCCAGCACGGCCGCCTCGCTGAACTCGATCTCCTGCTGCTCGCCATGGGATATTGCGGCGCGCTGGATGGCGGTCAGCTCCGGGTGGGCGAGGTCGTGGATACGAATGGTTTCAGGCATGGTTTGCTTCAGTTCAAGTTATTGGCTCCGGCTCGCCAATCCGGGCTGGCGGACAGTATTCGGCTGGCGCTGTGTTATTCCTTGCAGTGTAATGCAAGCGGCAGGAAACGAGCAGGCGGCGAGCTCTCAAGTTGGGATTGTCCGTCAAAGTCCGTGGCAGGATTCAAGGAGTTGAACCGATGAAGTTTTGGCAGTCCCTGGCGTGGTGTGAACCGGAGCATCTGGTCGCGGTGGCGCAATTCGCCGAGCAGTTGGGCTATGAAGGCGTGCTCAATGCAGATCACGCCGTCTTTCCCGAGACAGTCAACGCAGCGTATCCCTATTCCGCTGACGGCAAGCCGCCGATGACCCCGGATTCGCCCTACCCGGACTGTTGGGTCAGCATTGCCTTCATGGCGGCCGCCACCTCCCGCCTGCGCCTGTCGACGTCGGTGTATGTACTGCCACTGCGCAACCCCTTTGAAGTAGCCAAGGCGGCGGGTTCGCTGGCGATCTTCAGTGGCAACCGCTTCGCGCTGGGGATCGGCGCGGGCTGGATGAAGGACGAGTTTGATATCTATGGCGTGGAATTCAGCGGTCGCGGCAGGCGCATGGACGACATGATCCAGGTCATGCGCAAGTTGTGGCAGGGAGGCATGGTAGAGCACGCCGGCCCCTACTACAGTTTCCCCCGGCTGTGCATCGAGCCGGCGCCGTCGCAGCAGGTGCCAATTCTGGTCGGAGGCGCCAATGACGCAGCCCTGAAGCGGGCCGCGTACCGTGGCGAGGGTTGGCTGGGCGCGGGCAATGCCCCGGAAGAAGTGCCCGCCATCATGGCCAGGCTGCGCCAGTACCGCGCCGAGGCGGGCCGCGGTTCGGAACCCTTTGAAACCATCGTCGGTCTTACCACGCCGCCGGATCTCGATACCTTCAAGGGGCTGGAGGAGCAGGGCATGACCGCCGGCGTGAATCTACCGTTTTCCTTTGCCCTGGGTAAGCGCTCCTCGCTGGACGACAAAAAGCGGTATATGGAAAGTTTCGCCCGGCAGTTTGTCCAGCCCCTGGGCTGACGGGATCAGAACGCGTCGGGCGCGTACAGCTCACGCAGCAGTTCCGGCGGGCTTTCACAGACTTCGGTCAGTACGTCAGCCTGCAGCTCAATGGCGGCAGGTGGGGACAGTCCTCGCAAGGCGTCGGCCTCTGCCGGTAGCCACAGGCTCAGTACGGCATCGAATGGAAACCGGCCCTGGTCGCTGGCGGCCTGAACCTGGATGTAATCCACGCTGACGCGCTGCAGCTGGTCGTGTGCCGCCGCCAGCTGCCTGCCCCAGGCACTTGCCGCATCGCGAAAAGCTGCGCTGGCATCGGCGGCTTTAAGCATCAGCAGCTGCCGCCGGGTGCCGGCCGGGGCAATATCCCGTGCGCTCCCCGAGAGCAGCACTTCCTCGGCGCCTGCGGGGCGAATCAGGCGCTGGTCCATGAACCGCTTCTCGTCCTCGTCGAGAATCTCCCTGACGCGGCCACTGTGCACGGCGGCCACATCAATGCCATCGTCAAAGAAGAACTCGGTGAGTACGTCAAAGTCCACGTCGTCGACGGATGACAGGACATGATTGCGCACGTATTTGCGGAAGGGAAAATAGCGGCTGCCGAGGCGAAAGTGGTTGTTCTCGTAGTAATCGCGGAACGCTGCACGGGTCGAGCCGGGGCGGTGGGAGAGCAGGCAGACAGATTTCATGATAGTTCCTTGTTCTGGCCCCGGTTGCAGGCTTGCTATCTTCAGGCGGGTCAGGTGAATGCGGCTGATTTTCCACTGTCCCTGGATCTTCCGGTTACGTGAATCCCCAGCGATTGTGCCACTGCCAGGGATTGAGCACAGCCCTCCTGGTCCAATCTGTTGGGCCAGGGAGCTATTCTGTTCGGACTGCCGGAGGACTTGAAGGAAAGGCTAAACGCCAGTACTTGCGAAGGTTGTGGCGAAGGTTTCTCGCAGATTGCGCTTGAGGATTTTGCCGGAGGGATTGCGCGGCAGATTGTCGACGATGTGTACGGCCTTGGGCACCTTGAAGCCGCCGAGGTTGGCGGCACAGTGCTGTATGACAGTCTCAGGGTCTATGCGGCTGCCGCTTCTGGGTACCACCACTGCCGTTACCGCTTCCACCCAGTGGGGGTGGGGCAGACCGATCACCGCCACCTCGGATACCTCCGGCAGTTGGTAGATCACTTCTTCCACCTCCCGGCTGGAGACGTTCTCGCCACCGGTCTTGATCATGTCCTTCTTGCGATCGACGATGGTCAGGTAACCTTCGCTGTCCATGACCCCGAGGTCGCCGCTGTGGAACCAGCCGCCCTGGAAAGCCTCTGCGGTCCGCTCCGGATCGCGAAAGTACTCGCTGAGCAACTGGGGTGAGCGGTGCACGACTTCGCCAATCTCGCCCACGGCCACATCGTGTCCCTCTTCATCGACTATCCGGGTTTCCGTATACAGCGCCGGACGGCCCGCGGATCCGGCCTTGCGCAGCTGGTCCGCGGGCTTGAGGATAGTGGCCATGGGCGCCATCTCGGTCTGGCCATACAGGTTCCAGAGGCGGATATTCGGCAGCCTTGCGTGAATTTCCTTCATGACCTCCACCGGCATGATGGAGGCGCCGTAGTAGCCCTTGCGCAGTGCGCTGAGATCAGACTGGTCGAAATGCTCACTGCGCAGCAGGGAGATCCAGACCGTGGGCGGGGCGAAGAACGAGCTCACCTGCTCCCCGGCCAGCAGGCGCAACAGGCCAGCGGGCGAGTTGTCATCGGTGATGATGTTGCGGCCACCGGCCTTGAGGGCCGGGCCAAGGAAGCAGTCGAGCTGGGCGCAGTGGAACAGGGGGAGGGCGTGCAGGGTGGTGTCGTCCTCGGAAATTTCCGCATCGATCAGGCAGGCGCTGTATTGCCAGAGGATGGCGGCGTGGCTCAGTACCGCGCCCTTGGGTGCAGACTCGGTGCCGCTGGTATAGATGATCTGCGCCGGGTCATTGGCATCGATACCGGGATTGCCGGTATAGCTGTGACCGCGACACAGGTCGCCGAAAGGCGTCATACCCGCTGGTGTGTCTGCAGCGCTGTCGCCCGCCAGCCACACCAGTTGCTCCAGCGCCGGGCACTCCGCCGCGGCGGCCACAGCCTTGTCGCCCTCGGTGGCGCCCACAAACAGCAGGCGGGCACCTGAATGCGCGAGGATATAGGCGGTCTCGCGCACATTGAGCATGAAGTTCACCGGCACCAGAATGGCGCCGATGGCCGCGGCCGCATAGCGCACCGCGGCAAAGGCAATGGAATTGCGGGAGAGAATGGCTACCCGCTCACCGGGTTCTATCCCCGACTCTGCCATACTGCCGGCAACGCACAGGCACAGGTCCCGAAACTCGCCGTAGCTCAGGTCGCGTTCGCCCTGACGCAGCGCGAGTTTCCCGGGATGGCGGCGGGCACTGCGATGCAGCGTGTCGAACAGGGTCTGGCGCGATAGCGTCTGCGTATTCATTTCTGTTGTTTTCCTGAGGCGTTGTGGTCCGGGCCAGCCGGGCTGCCCGCAAGTGTACTATATGCCGCGATGGCTGCTCACGCGGTGGCTGCCCGGGAAATGCGGCCCCGTCGGCAATTGCTCAGGCTGCTGCGTGGACAGGGGCTAAGCTCCCGTAGCGTCAGGATGCGCCTCCGCCCCCGTGTTTCAGAACAGCGATTTGGCCGCGCCCATGATCCCGCCCAGGCCGCCGACCGATTGCAGCAGGCTGCCGCCACTGCTGGCCTTGTCCATCAACTGCGGCAGCACATCCGCCAGACCGCTGGCCGCAGTTTCGGTATCCGTGCCGACCTCGCCGGCAAACTGCGCGACCTGGCTTTTGCCGAACAGGCCCAGAATGGTATCTGTGGAAATGGGCGAATTCGAACCATCCCCCAGCCAGGAGTTGAGGATACCGCCGAGCTCGCCGCTGGCAGCCATCTTGCTGGCCAGTCCAGCGAAATCCACTGAACCCTCGCCATCACCCAGTAGCCTGGAGAGCGCGGAGGTGACGGTACTGGAGTCCACGTTCAATCCGAGTTTCTCCGACAGCAGCTGCGCGCCCAATTGCACTATATCCATGATGTCCTTCCTTTAAGTCCGAAGTGTTCATGCTTCAGTATAGCCTCTCCATCGCTGATTTCCCTGCTGTCGTGCGCAATGCCCCTCGGCCGGGCCCGATCGGCATTTGCAGCGGACTGCAGATGTACTATGCTTTTCCCTGACCATTCCTCAGGAGAGCGGCACCGATGGCTGGAAAATTTGACCTCAAGAAGAGCCCCAGCGGCAAGTTCATGTTCAACCTCAAATCGGGCAATGGCCAGATTGTTCTCACCAGCCAGCTCTACGAGACCCGGGCGGCGGCGGAAAAGGGGATTGCGTCCGTGCGCAAGAATGCGCCCGATGACAAGCGTTACGAGCGCAAGACCACCACCAAGGGCGAGCCCTATTTCGTCCTCAAGTCGGGCAATAGCCAGATTATCGGCAAGAGCGAGGCCTACTCCGGTGCTGCAGCCATGGAGAACGGCATCGCTTCGGTGAAAAAGAACGGCCCGGACGCGACGGTGGTGGACAGTACCGCAAAGCCCGGCTAAAGCACCATGTAGCCGCCGTCGGTAACCAGCGTGTGGCCCGTGGTGAAGCTGGACAGGTCACTCGCCAGATACAGCACCGGGCCAATGATCTCGTCTGTCTCCGCTACCCGCTTCTGCAGGCTGGCGTTGATTGCGCCTTCCAGGTATCCGGGCATCATGGCGGCGCTGTCGAAGAGGTCCGAGTGGTAGCTGCCCGGGGCCAGGCTGTTGACACGAATTCCCCTGTTCGCCCACTCGGCGGCCATCACTTTGGTCAGCGCCTCCAGCGCTGCCTTGGTAGCGGCGTAGAATCCCACCAGTGCCGACGGCTTGAGCCCGGCGACTGAAATGACGTTGATGACGGAGCCGCCGCCGTGTTCCGCCATACGCGGCGCCATGCGCGAGGCCAGGTACCAGGGGCCCCTGGTATTGACGTCGAACAGCTTCTGGAACAGCTCCGGTTGTAATTCCGACAGCTCTCCAATCACAGGATTCATGCCGGCGTTGTTGATCAGGATGTCGACATGGCCGAAGCTGTCGTAAGCGTGTGCAATGACTGTATCCAGGTCCTCGATGTGCCCTACATGGGCTGACAGCGCCAGCGCCCTGCGGCCCATGCCGCGAATTTCATCCGCCACGGCTTCACAGTTCTCCAGCCGGCGGCTGACAACAATGACGTCGGCGCCCGCTGCCGCCAGGCCCAGGCTCATGGCTCTGCCCAGCCCGCGGCTGCCGCCCGTGACCAGCGCCACCTTTCCGCTGAGATCGATTGTGTGCATGAGTACTTGTCCTCTCTGTTTGGCGATTGTTGCCTGACGCGACGCAAGTTGTGTGACCCTCCCCCTGGGCTACAGGGGGTTGATCGCCACCTTCGGCGCCACCTTGTCGAAGAAGTTGCGCAGCGTCCGCCAGCTCGTCTCCGCATCCAGCCCGCCCACCAGCGGGTGGAGAATGTAGGCATCGTTCGGCGCCAGTGAAGGCGCTTTCTCCAGCACGGTTTCCGGGCGCACCACCTGGTAGGTGCCAAGGGCCTTGAGTGCGTCCGCGTCCATCGCACTGCTGAACAACATGTCCAGGTCGGTGCTGGTCTGCCAGCGGGCGTAGCAGTTGGTCTCGTACAGCGCACAGGGCGCGAGGCGTTCCCAATCCTGCTCCGGGGTCTCGGAAACGTAGAGAAAGGCGTGGGCCATCTCCGCCTGGTAGCGCGGTGTCTTGCCGAGTTTTTCGCACTCGGCGACGTAGATGTCATTCAGGTGCGGCATGCCGCCGATAAAGCCGTCGCCCTCCCGGGCCGCGCGTCGCGCCGCCGGTGCAGCGCTGCCGCCCATCATGATCGGCGGGTGCGGCGTTTGCAGGGGCCGGGGCGTAATGCGCGCGCTGCGCCCGCGGAACTCGAAAGATTGTCCGCTCCAGGCCTGCTTCAGGGCCTGGACACCCTCTTCCATCAGGGCCCCGCGCCGTTTCGGGTCCACGCCGAACATCTCCATCTCGGAACTGACATAACCGCCCAGCAGCAGCACTTCGGCGCGACCGCGGCTGAGGTGGTCCAGTACCGCCACATCTTCGGCCACCCGCAGGGGATCGCTGAAAGGCAACAGCACGTTGACCTGCAGGCGCACATTGCGGGTGATGCGTGCCGCCGCCGCCGCGAGCACACTGGGGCTGGGCAGATAGCCGTCCTCGCTGCCGTGGTGTTCGCAGAAGTTGATGGTGACTGGATAACCCTGGGCATCGATCCAGGCGATCTGCTCCAGGGCCAGATCGAACATGTCCGCCATGGACAGTTGTGTGGTTTCCGCGGGCGCGCGGCATTCATATTTGACGCAGAGAAAGGCCATTATGTTCTCCATCGAGGGGTGGCCGGCAAGCCGTTCCGGCGGCGTGTGCACGGGCGGCGCGCACCTGCTCCGGTTCTATGAGTTTCGGTTCACACTTCGTCGGGCACCTGGAAGTAATGCTGGTAGCGCTGGAACAGCTGGCGCTTGTGTGCGTTTTCTTCCTGCTGGCCAATGCTGTACTGGTGGCGGCCGAACTTGCCCTGCGGTTTTTGTTGCAGGTAGTTCGCCATCGCGCGAAGGGCGGTGGGCTCCAGTTCAAGACCCATATCCCGGTACAGCGTCTCCAGCGCCGGCAGCGGTTGTTCCACCAGCTGCGCGTAGAGAAAGTTGTGTATCTGCGCCGTCGGGACCGCGGCCGTTTCCAGCAGCGTAACCACCGCGTCCAGCCGTGCGGCCCCCGCTTCCGGCGTCATCAGGTTCTCGAAGGCACCGGCGTCGAAGGGCTGGCTGCTGCGCATCCAGTACAGGGTGCCCAGCAGATTGGTGACCGAGGCCTGGGCGACAATCGGGTCGCGGTGGGTGATCACCACCCGCGCGTCCGGAAAGGTGCGAAACAGTACCGGCAGGTTGCCCAGGTGGGACGGCGCCTTCAGCAACCAGTGCCGACGCGGGTTGCGCCACTGCAGCAGTTTCAGCATGCGCCGGTAATAGGTGTAGGCGTAGTCCAGGTCCTGTTGATAGAACCACTCGTTGTAGCCGGGAATCTGATACTGACCTGGCAGGTTCTCGGTAAGGAAAGTACAGCTCATGGCGACGATGCATTCGTTGGGAATATTGGCACCCATCTCGTGCATGGCGGCATAGGTCGGCACCACCCGGCTCCACTGGGTGACCAGGTGCTGGCAGCGCTCGATACGTGGGTCGCTGTTGTAGCTTGCGGTTTCCGGCGGCGGGTAGGGAAACATCATCTCCCAGTTGCGCGGCGAGCCGAACTGGCTGTCTTGGGCCAGCAGCTCGAACAGGATGGAGGTGCCGGCGCGGGGCAGGCCGGTGACGATGACCGGCTGCTCGATCACCTCGTCGTCGATCTCCGGGTGCTGGGCGTAGGCGGCCTCGATCCCCAGCCGCGCCTCCAGCCAGCGCAGGATGTCGGAGCGGGTCATCAACCGCCCCAACAGGTGCAGGTCGGCTTCCTGATCGAGAGCCTCGAGGAAGACGTGGAAACCCTCCAGCCACTCGTCGCTGCCAAAGTCGTCAAAGCCGGTGTTGTTGCGTGCCGTGGCCATCAGCTCTTCTGCCCGCAGGGGCACCAGGCTGCGGATGTCCATGTGCCGGCCCTCGTCGATCACCTGCTGTACCCAATCCGGGCGGGGAGGTGGTGTCCAGCTGTTCATTGCGTTTGCCTCCGAATGAAACGTCCCGACCTCAGGGCATGTACGCCCCGCCGCTCACCGAAATCAGCTGGCCGGTGATGTAGCTGGAGCACTCCGAGGCCAGGAACAGGGCCAGCCAGGCGATATCTTCCGGCCGCCCCAGGCGCGGGATGGGAAGGCCGCTCATGTTATAGAGGGTGCCTTCCTCCAGGGCTTTCTCCATGTCCCCCGGCTTGCCCATGGTGTCGAAGCCGAAGCGGTTCCAGAAACTGCCTTCGCCCACATCCTGTTCGTCATGGGGGACGATCCAGCCCGGGCAGATATTGTTTACCCGCACGCCTTTGCCGGCCCACTCCCAGGCCAGGCCCTTGCTGAAACTGTTCACGAAGCCTTTCACGCCGCCGTAATGAACGACATTGGCCGCCGCTTCACCGAGCAGCGATGAGTTGGAAGAGATGTTGATGATGCTGCCGCTGGCGCGAGACAACATGTTATCCGCCACTGCCTGGCAGCAGTTCACCACGCCATCGACGTTGAGCGCGATTTCCCAGCGCCGCGCCTCGGCGTCGAGTTGGTCGAAATCCGCGGGATGGGCGACGCCGCCGGCGTTGTTCACCAGCACATCCACCGGGCCGAACTCGGCGTTGGCGCGCGCCACCATGGCGTCGACGCTGGTCCGGTCAGTGACGTCGGTTTTTACCGCCAGTACGCGACCGGGCAGGCCCAGGTCAACCGCTTCCGCCGCCAGTTTTTCGCCGGTGACGACATCCCGCGATGCGCTGACCACATTCAGGCCCTCGCGGGCGAATTCCAGTACCAGGCCGCGGCCGATGCCGCCGCTGCCGCCGGTGATGATGGCGGTCTTGCCTTGCAGTTGCAGATCCATTTTGTGCCCCCCGTTCAATCCCGTAAAGTTGTCTGCCCTGTAGTGAACAGTTGTTGTATCGCGCGACGGTGCCAGCGATCGTCCCTTGTTGAATGGGTTCTAGACGCCGAAGCGCTGGATTACCCCGCGGCGGCGGGCGGCGATCTGTTGGGCACGCTCCGCGCTGGTGACCTTCTGCACCCCGGGCGGCAGGTGCTGGTCCAGCTGCGCCAGTTTCACCTGGGCGGCGCGCGGAATGGGATAGCGGTCCGCCTGCATCCAGCGCACAGTGACATAGCCTTCGGTAAAGCCCGCAGGATCCAGCCAGTTGGCGTGGCCGGTATCCACGTGGGAGATCACCAGGATCAGCTCCCCGTCGTCTTCCAGCTGCGCGTAGTGGCAGTTGGTGTTGCTGAGAATGCTGCGGTAGTCCATGGAGCACCACCAGTAGTTGCCGAACTCCACCGCCCAGTAATGCGCCTGCGGCGGGGTCACGCGGACGATGATTGCCTCGTCCGCGGGCAGCTGCCAGTAGGCGATAAGCGGTTCGCCACCGGGGGTGGCATCAATGGGGTTGTCATCCAGCTGGCGGTAGGAGAGGAAGGTGTTTGGGCGCACTTTCCAGCGTTCGATCATGTCCGCCCAGTAGGTGAGTGAATCGCCGACCCAGCGGGACACGGCGTCCAGTCCCTGCACCAGCCGCCTGGGGTCCATGACCGGCTTGGGTGCCGCGGCCCCGCTGATGCGCTCGATTCCGGCGTGCATGGGACGCTCGGTCTCCCAGTCGGCAAAAAACTGGCGGAAGGTCACCCGGAAGGTGTCGGGGGAAGTTTGCAGCCAGTTGCCGGGATGTGGGTCGGGGCTGCAGATCAGCTCGAAACTGCCGTCCGGCTCAACCTGTAGATCCTGGCCGAAGAGCGCGTGGGCAACGCCGCCGCCCCAGGGCGTATTGCCGGTTTCCACGGCGGTAACCGCGAAATAGCGCGCGCTGCCGCGATTGCCGCTGATACGGTAGGTGTCGGTGCCGTTGATGGGAGCCCCGACGTAGACCGCGTCAGGATTGTCGCCGCCCTGCTTGCGGATCGGGTCGAAATAGTGGAGCAGCTCCGGATGCAGGGGGTCGTCGTTTTCCAGGAAAAACTGCATGCCGAGGCCAATGTTCTGGGCCAGGCAGCGGAAGCCTGCGCTGCGGCTCAGGTCTCCGACAGGAACGCCGTCACGGAAGGGGATGCGCCCGGCGGCCTTGAGCTGGTCGCAGAACTGGTCCCAGGCCTGGAGAAGCTGCTGGTCCCGGGCATCGTGGTCCAGGTTGCTCACACCGTCACTCCTGTTGTTATTGTCGGGTTGGCCATCGTGAGCTGTGCGGGCGCCGTTGACAAGAAGGTGCGGGGTAAATGCCCCTACCCTGGTCTACATCTTTAGTCCACGACGTCTCTTGCCTGCGGTTGCGCTGTTGCAGCGTCACACCCTGCATTACCGTTTGTCACGGGCTCGGGCGAATCCGGAGCCCGGATGTGCTTGCCATGAAAGGACGGGAGAACGACATGCGGGGAAGACTGCAGGACAAAGCCATTATCGTCGTCGGTTCCGGCACCGGCATTGGTGCCGCAACCGTAAAACAACTCGCGCTGGAGGGAGCGCATGTCTGTGCCGCGGATATCAACGTCGAGGCCGCGAACAGAGTCGCGGAGGAGGTCGCTGCCACCGGTGGCCGGGCGTTCGCCGTCCATGTTGATATCGCGGACGAGACCTCGGTCAAGGAAGCTGTCAGTCTGGCAGTCGCCCAGTTGGGCGGCCTGGATGGGGCTCATGTGAACGCCGCGGACCTCCGGGTCATCTTCGAGGACAGCGATGCCCTGGCCGAAGACCTGGCAGTGTTTGATCGCACCCTGCAGGTGAATCTGCGCGGCCACCTGTTGTGCACGCGGGCGGTGCTGCCCCACCTCCTGCAGCGGGAGCAGGGAGCCATTGTCTACACCAGTTCCAGTGCCGCGGATGTGGGGGAAAGCACGCGCCCGGCCTACGCTGTTGCCAAAAGCGGGCTCAATGCCCTGATGCGCCACGTCGCCTCGCGCTGGGGGCCGGAGGGCATCACCGCCAATTGCGTGGCGCCCGGGTTCGTGTTCACGCCGGAGATGCGGGCCAGCGGCCAGCTGCCCCAGGAGCTGCTGGACGGCATGCTGGCACGGGTTCCCGGCACCCGCCTCGGCCAGGTCGAGGACATTGCTGCGGTCGTCGCCCTGCTGCTGTCGGAGCAGGGCCGCTGGATCAACGGCCAGGTCTACAACGTCAACGGCGGGGCGCTGATGCGCTGAATTGTTTCTGTCAATCTGTGGAGAGAGGAAAGCATATGAGACTACCCCCGAGAGAGATCCGCTACGGCGGCGCCATGCTGGACCGGAAGGAAATCGACGCCGTGGTGAAAGTCATGGAGACCAGCATGGTGGTCGCCGGACAGACCTCCACCTTCGAGAGCCGCTGCGCCAAACTGCTGGGCAAGGAGTACGGGGTGATGGTCAACTCCGGCAGCTCGGCGCTGCTGCTGGCGGTGCGCCTGCTGGACCTGCCGCCGGGTTCCGAAATCCTCACCCCGACCCTGACTTTCGGCACCGACATCTCCAGCATCGTGCTCAACGGCCATGTCCCGGTGCTGGTGGACGTGGAGCCCGACACTTATCAGATCGACATCGACCGCATCGAGCCGCTGATTACCGCGAAGACCAAAGCCATGCTGGTGCCCAACCTGGTCGGCGGCATGCCCGACTGGGACCGGCTCCGGGCCATTGCCGACAAGCACGGCCTGAAGATCATCGAGGACAGCGCCGACACCCTGGGGGGCACTTTTCGCGGTACCCCGGCGGGCACTCGCAGTGATATCAGCATCACCAGCTTCTCCATCTTTCACATCATCACCTGCCTCGGCAACGGCGGCCTGGTGGCGGTCAATGACCCGGCCCTGTGGGACCGCGGCCTGATGCTGCGCGCCTGGGGTCGCTCTTCGGAAAAGTATCTGTACGGTTCCCGGCAACAGGACAGCGACGGCCGCTTCCTGGAAGACCTGGGCGATATCGAGTACGACGGTATGTTCATCTTCGAGGAGCTGGGCTACGGCTTCATTCCCAACGAGGCCGGCGCCGCCTTCGGTCACGAGCAGCTGAACAAGCTGGATGAGTTCACCCGGCTGCGCCAGGAGCGCTTCCGCCTGCACGACGAGTACATGGACAGCCATACTGACTACTTCATCAAACCGCGCGTGTCCGACGAGGTCTTTACTACCTGGATCTGCTACCCGGTAATGCTGCGCCCGGAGCTGGGCTGGAGCCGCCGCAAGCTGCAGGTGCACCTGGAGGAAGCGGGTATCTTCACCCGGGTGATCTTCTCCGGCCATGTGGCCCTGCAGCCGATGATGAAGGAGGTGAACTACCGCCTGGATCCCGCCGGCTACCCCAATGCGGAGCGGGTCATGCGCCACGGCCTCATGCTGCCCTGCCATCCCACCATGACCACCGAGGACTGCCAGTACCTGTACCAGGTACTGGATGATTTCATCGCCCGGCAGTCTGGTTGAAGCGGGGGGAGTTGGTCCGGGCGGAGACCCCTCCGTCCACGCTCAGGCTGGCGCCGTTGATGTAGCTGGCCTGGGATGACGCCAGGAAACAGACTGCGTTGGCGATCTCCTCCGGCTGCCCCATGCGCCCCGGCACCGTCTGTGCTTCCCAGCCAGCGACGCCGCCAGGGGCCTGTGTGGCGGCCGCCAGCATGCCGGGCGTGGCGATGGGGCCGGGCAGGAGCACATTGCAGCGAATACCCTCCCGCGCGTGTTCCACTGCGGTGGTGCGGGTCAGGTTGACGAGGGCGGCCTTGGCCGCGCCGTAGGCGCCCAAGCCTTCCTCCCCGGCGAGCGCGGCGCCAGAGGCAATGTTGATGACGCTGCCGCGGTCTGGGCCCTGATTGCCGCGCATGGCATGGATGGCACTGCGGATACCGTAGAAGGCTCCGTCCAGCGTCACCCGGAAAACGGCGTCCCAGTCGTCATTGCGACAGTCCGCCACCTGTCCCCAACGCACCAGCGCGGCGTTGTTGACCCAGACATGAAGTGCGCCGAAAGACTGCAGTGCCAGTGCCGCCAACTCGTCGGCGGTCTCCGGTGCACCGATATCCGCCACCAGCCCGACCGCCAGATCCGGTGCCACCAGCAGCGCGCGGGTCGCCTCCAGGCTGGCGGCATCGATGTCATTGAGTACCAGCCGGCAGCCTTCCTGGCTGAGTCGCAGGGCGCATGCCCTGCCGATTCCGCTGCCCGCACCGGTGATGACGGCAACGCGTGCTTCGAGGTCCTTGTACATTGAGAGTCTCCGGATTGGTGGTGGGGGCTCACTCGGAATCACGAGGTCGTCTGTTCGGCGTGCCGGATAGGTCGCGCCTCACTTTCTCGCCCGGGTTGCGCGCGCCGCTGTGTCGAGACAGTGAGCAGAGGCAGCTTGCTGGAGCATGGCGATGATGGTGTCGCGCAGGGTTGCGACGAACAGCTCGGTGTTGTGGGCCGGGTCATCTTCTCCCAGTTGCTCCTGCAGCCGCGAGTGGTCCGCCAGCCCGTGGAACACCAGGATGGAGGCCAGGTGCAGGCGCTGTTGCCGCACCGCAGCAGGCAGGGCGTCGAGCACCTGGTTCCAGCCGCTGATCAGGCGCGCAGCGCCGGGTGCCTGCAGTGCGCCCTGGCCGGGTTTCAGCAGGGACAGCATATGCTGTGCGGTCAGCTGCGCGTTGACCCGGATAAACTCCCGCCCGCCATCGGGGTCCTGGAGTTTTTCCACCACCGGGTGCAGCCACGCATCCACCAGCCCCTCGAGCGTGATCTGGCCCCGGGCCTCGAGCTCGTCCAGTAATTCGCCGCGGCGGGCGGCAATCCCGGGCACGTGCTTGTCGATAATCGCCTGCAGCAGACCCTCCCGACCACCGAAGTGGTACTGGCAGGCATTGGCGTTGCGCTGGCCGGACGCCTTGTTGATGTCGCTGAGGGG
This sequence comes from uncultured Haliea sp., assembly GCA_947258585.1. Classification (GTDB taxonomy): domain Bacteria; phylum Pseudomonadota; class Gammaproteobacteria; order Pseudomonadales; family Halieaceae; genus Haliea. Next base: position 40,343 of record CAMYIZ010000074.1, read on the forward strand.
CACCCCCTCCACCCCGCGCTCGGCGAACAGGCGTTCGGCGACGCTGACCAGTCGCGCCCGGGTCGCCGCACTGCGTGGGGTGAGACGCTGGTGTTCTCCAGATCTGCCCATGACCCTGGCTCTCAGCTCTTCAGCTGCTGCTGCAACTCGCCAATGCGGGTGCGCAGCCAGCCGGTTTCCCAGAAGTTCCCCGCGCCCGAGCGCTCCAGCAGCGCGTTGTGGCAGTCCAGGGCGAGCCTCAGGGCATCGTGGTGCCGGGGTTCGTGCGCCAGCGCTGCTTCGGCGAGCAGCTCCGCAGCTTCCGGGTCGCCACGCTCCAGGCGTTCGCGACCACGGGCCACCACCGCAGCCATCCCAGCCAGTTCAACCAGGTCTCCGTAGATAGCCGCCGGCTGCGTCGGATACAGCTCACTGGTCGCCTGGGCCTTGAACCAGCCCATGTAGGACTCCCAGAGCGTGCGCACCGCCCAGGCCACCCGGCCGTAGCCCTGTCCGACATAGAGTTCCTCGGGCAGCTGTACTTCGCGCATCAGGGTCCAGATATCCTTGCCCGCGTTCATGCCTTCCAGGGTCGTGCGATGCACGTGGTCCACCGCCTGCTCCAGGCGGTCCAGGCACTGGCGGATCAGCTCGCTGCCGATGATCGGGTCGAAGCGGCCGGTGAGCAGCATGGCAGGCTCCAGGGCGCGCACCCGGCGCAGGGAATCCAGGTAGGGTTCCACAAACCGGTATTTGTCGCCGCGAATGGTGTTGAAGTTGGGAAAATGGGGAAACAGCGGGCCGAACATGTTGCCGCTGAACAGGATCCTGTGCTGCGGCAGCCAGATTGCGCAGCTGTCCAGGGTCTCTCCTCCCGGGACCGCGTACAGCTCAATCTCCAGTCCGCCCAGCTCGATGCGGTAGTGGTCCTCGAACACCACGTCGGGCACGGGTACGTCCTGGGTAATTGCGCCGGGATGCTGTGCAGCCAGTTTCGCGCTGGCTTCAAACGCGTCCCTGAACCAGATATAGGCCTGGCGTGTGCGCACATCGCGGATTCGCTCGTCATCGCGCTGGCAGATGCCGTTGTTGGCCTGGGCTATCAGCTGCGTTTCCGGTTCCCGGAACAGTTGTACGCCACCCACGTGATCCACGTGCCCCTGGGTAAGGACAATGTAGGGGGTGGGACCGGAGCAGACACTGTCGAAAGCCCGCTTGTGCACGGGTGCCTCGAAGCCCATACCGGTGTTGATGATGATACGTCCGGCGTCGGTCACCAGCATGTAGGCAGCGGAAAGGCCGGGGGACATCCAGATGAAGTCATTGATCCGGACAGGCTCTTCCCGGTGGGCCGGGCGGTTGGCGAAAAAGTCCGGGCGTTCCTGTACGAGCTGTCTGATCGGGTCCACGACCTTATCCTTATGATTAATTAATGAATGCATATTAAAACCAGCTTGCAGCTTATGCCAATAAAAATATACTGTCCCCTTGTATATATTGATTATTGATTACTAGTAGTTAATGGCAGTGCATTATTGCTGTCGGGCGCAGCGGCCTCGCTGGGAGATCGTGGAGCCCCCCGTCACAAGAGGTAGTCGTCATGACCCAGGACCCACAATTGCAGCAGCTGGACCTGCCGCCCATCGACCAGATCGGTTTTGTGGTTAACGATCTCGATGCGTGGGTGCAACAGTTCGGCCCGGTGTTCGGCCCGTTTACGTTTATGGACGGCTCGGTGAACGGCGCCGAGTTCCGCGGCCGCAACGAGGACGTGAAGCTCAGGATCGCCTTCGGCCGCAGCGGCGACGTCGAGATTGAGTTGATTGAGTGGCTGGAGGGCACCAGTCCCCACAGCGAGTTCGTCCAGTCCGGTCGTGAGGGGATGCATCACCTGCGCTACCGGGTGGCGGATACCGATGCCTGGATCAAACAGCTCGCGACCGTGGGATACACCCCTTTTTGGTACAAGCGCTGGAACGCCGACACCGTGTTCGCCTACCTGGAGAATCCGGAATTTCCGCTCTGTCTTGAACTGTTGCAGATGCCGGAGGCGGGGGCGGGTGCCCCCACCGTGGATTAGACAGGCCTTCTGCCGCGCACTCTGGCGAAGGCGGCCAGGCTCATCAGCAGCGCCAGGCCGGCCAGCGCCAGGCTGCTCATGGTCGGGATACCCGGGGGAGGGAACGCGATCCCTACCGGGTCAGAGATATTGCCGTCGGCAACGCCGTCTGCATCGAAGGGGCCGCCGTCCTCGAGCCTGTAGCTCAGAATCGACCCGTTGATCGTGGCTCCGGTCAACGGTACCCAGCTCTCGCCGATCTTGTAAGCCACGGCTTTCCGTGGTGGCGCTGCGCCCAGATCGATAGTCACCGTGACAGTTTCGCCGATGTCGCAGCCGCTCAAGCTGAACGATGCCGCAGTGGCATACGCCAGCACGCCTTCGGGTGGCGCGGGCAGGGACGCCGCGGCTACCGCGCTGCCTGATACCAGTGTGCAGCTTGAGGCGGCCGTATCGGGAACAATACCGATCACGATACCATCTGCCGGCAATGACTCCCTGGCATTGGGGAAGGGGTCATCGATATTGGCTACGCCATCGCCGTCCTGGTCGGCCTGCTCAAGGCTTTCCATTACCGCCGTCAGCGCAGCCAGCTGGGTGCGCAGGCCATCGAGTTCAGCCTGTTTGTCGGCCAGTGTCGACAGGCCATTGACCTGGCCCACGGTCAGCACGTCCGTAGCAGCCTGCCCGTCGGCGACATGTTTGATTTGGCGCTCGGCGCCTGTGTCGCCCACGGAAACATGGCCAGCTTTGCGCACACTGCCGTAGCCGACGGTGACAGCTCCCTCGGCTTCCATGGTGAGCAGGGCGCGGCGGGTGTAATCTTCACGCGGCAGACAGGCATAGGAATCGTCCGGCCCTGTCGCGTCGGGGTTTAGTCCCGGTACGAGAACGACCTCGCCGGGCGGATGTACCCCGTCCCGTGGTGGTTCTTGACCGGGGAAGTTAAGGTCAAAGGGCTCGGAGCAATCGTAGCGCGGCTCGGTGCCATCGCTGATCAGTACATTGTCTTTGGTCAGTGACTTCAATTCGAGGCGAAAGTACGATGCCCCATAGTTGAAGGGCGAGTTTGCCCGGAGGTTCCAGACCTTTCCCAATTCGTCCGGCGCCGATTCCTGAAAGAAGAGAATGCGAAGATTGTTCTCCCGCAGGCTGAACAAGTCCTCCGGGAGGGCAAGGACATCCGCTGTTGGGCAATCGAACCCGACGCAGGCAGGTCCCTGCACCAGCACATCGTCATTGATGATCGCGGCACCTGCCGTCAGGGAAGTCAGGAGTCCCAGTGCCGTCGCCAGGGCGTGAGTGGGTTTCCGCAGGCTCCACCTGCGTCGGGGCGGGGTCAGTAGAGAGGCCATCACTCGAGGCCCAGCAGCGTGACAAATCCATCCAGTCGGGTGCTGAGAGCGCTGATCTCGGACTGCAACAGCACAATTTCATCATCGAGCGCAGCCTTGTCAGCGGCCAGCTGAGCGGCGAAATCGCTGGCTATGCGGGCCTCGGCGGCACTGAGTTGGGCAACGGTGGCAGCATCGGTGTCTGCGATACCGTCGGCGACGTGCGCCACTCGGCGCTCAGCGCCAGAGGAGCCCACGGACACCGCGCCATCGACCGGCGTGGAGCCGACGCCCAGGCTTACCGCCCCACCGGCGTCAGGGTCGAGGATGAGTGCATCCCGGCCACCGGTCTCGTCCCGGATCAGGAAACGCGTCGGGCCGGGAACGCCATCGTCGGTGATGCCGAGGCTCCAGTCGTTGGTGGGAAATGACGCGGAGTTACTGGTATCGATCAGTTTGATAAGCGGGTTGTCTGCTCTCAGGCGCAGCGTGTCGAAGTCGAAGTCTTCCGGATCCGTGCAGGCGGCTCCGACACACAGGCTGCCTTTTACGGACAGGTCGCTGTTGATGGTATCGGCGCTAGGCGCAGTACTCATGGCCGACAGTAACACGCCGGCAACCCAGAACGGAGTTCGCATATTCTTCCCCAAGTGTGATCGCAAGTCTTTTCGGTTTGGGTTGTTGCCGGACTTGGCGGTCCTTCCGATGGCCGTAGCCGGCAGCAAGCTGATGGCAATCCGGAATCGCCAGCCGATCGAACCTACAGGGTTTTATGGTTTGCGTCCAGCATGTGGTGTTGGACTGGGGGCTTTACCCGGCGCCCTGGCGAAGAGGATCATGGGCTGGGGTTGTGGGGACTCATCACAGATCATGGAGAGTCCAACACTTGTTACCTGTCTAAAGTGAAACCCAGGTTCTTGAGCTGGTTCTCTGAAACAGGTCGTGCAATGTTCTGCAGGACCTCAAAGACCTGCTCTCGCTCCTGCAGATCGCGTTGATACAGCCATCTGTAGTTCTCTCCGGCATCGATGATGATTCTGCAATAATCTTCATCGCCAACCAGCTCGGCGTTGTAGGTGTCGACGTAGACCCAGAGCTGGTTATCGAAAAAATAGTGCGGCCAGCTTTCGTCGGCTCGCCAGAATTCGTCCACGTAGACAAAATCGCGCGGCCTCTTGCCTGCCCCCCTGATTTTGGAGGCAGCTTTCAGACCGTCCTGTTCATGCATTGAGGCGTATCACCATCGAAACCACAAAAAACAGCGTGAAACAGCACACTACCGTCAGCACGAAGCCGACCACGATAAAATCCTTCGCCTTGCCGGAGTTAAAGTCTCGCGCGCGGTTCCTGGAGCTTTGTACGCCAAAGAATGATGCGAGGACGCTGCCCAGCACTTGCCAGAGTGTCAGTTCGTCATTTTTTTGGCGTGCAAGCATTGTGAGTCTACTCATCCCGTCGTTTTCTTCAGTTCCATAGCGCCCGGCCTGCCGGGAAACTTGAGGGGCAGGATACTCCCGAGAGCGGTATAGTGTCAGGGACAGTAAAACTATAATTAATAGACACAGTTGTGTACTCTGGCGGGCATGTTGATGGAATCTGAGTATCTTTACCAGCGGCTGGAAAGGTGGCTTGTTGACGGTATTGAACAGCAACGCTGGGCGCTTGGCGACCGCTTGCCCTCGATCAGGACCCTGTGCCGGGAGCAGCAACTTTCCCGCGCCACGGTCCAGCACGCCCTGCAGCGCCTGGAAGCTCAAGGTCTGGTGGAGAGTCGACCCAAGGTGGGCTACTTTGTCGCGTTGCCCCCAAAGAGCGAGGCTCAGCCGGCCAGCCGCGCCCTGATTTCTGCGCCGCGTTTGGTTACCGTCAGTGATGTATTGCAGGACATTATGCGAAGGAGCGGGGCCTTTGACCTGCTGCCGGGCTTACACACAGGCGAGTTGTCCCCCGGCATCATGTCGCTTAACCGTGCAATTGGAAGGTCACTGCGTCGCCAGCGCGGGGAGGACTACCAGTATTACGACGAGCCGGCAGGAGATCTCAGCCTGCGTGAGCAACTGGCCCTGCACAATGCACGGCGCGGTTGGCACCCCGGCCCGGATCAGCTGTGTATCACCTCCGGCTGTCAGCACGCATTGTTCCTCGCGCTGCTCGCATGCTGTGACAAAGGCGATGTGGTTGCTGTCGAGTCGCCGGGGTTTTACGGCGTTCTGCAGCTATTGGAGCAGCTCGGTCTCAGGGTTGTTGAGGTGCCCACGTCGATCCTGACTGGCATGGATGTCGATGCCCTGGAGGAGGTACTCAAACGCTGGAAAATACGTGCCTGCGTCCTGTCGCCGTCTTTCGCGACGCCGGGTGGAGCCTTGATGCCCGATGCAGCCAAACTGCGGATCCTGGCGCTTGCCGATCAATATGACCTTGCGGTCATTGAGGACGATATCTATGCGGACACGGCGCATGGGGCCACGCCGGATCCACTCAAGGCACTGGACACGCAAAGTCGGGTCATTCTCTGCAGCTCGTTTTCCAAATCCCTGTCCCGCGATATCAGGCTGGGCTGGATCTCTGGCGCGCGCTGGCACGCGCGAATCCTGCAATTAAAGCTCGTGACCCAGCTGGCGACCAGTCGCTATCTCCAGAGAGGTGTCGCCGAGTTCATGAGTGATGGCGGCTTTGCGGCACACTTGCGGAGGCAGCGCAGCCTGCTGCGGGAGCGGCGTGACTGCCTGCTCTCCGCTTTGCGCAAGTGGCCGGGCGAGGTGCGCGTCAGCTGCCCCAATGGGGGCTTGACGGTATGGGTGGAACTCGCTGCCACTGTCGACGCAATGGCGGCCTATACCGAGGCCCTGGCGAACGGAATCGTGATCACCCCCGGGCCGCTATTCTCAGTTACGGGACAGTTTACCAACTGCCTGCGTATCAGCTATGAGCACCCCTGGAACGCGGCCAGGCTGAATGCGCTCAAGAGCCTGCCCGCGATTCTGTATCCTGAGGGCTGAGCCACAATGTTTGGTGCCGGAGGCCAAGCTGCTGGAGAGTGCAATGCCCAAGATAGCGAAGGAACTGACAGACGCCGCCCCAACTGTTAGCCCCAAGCATGAAACTGCCAGTCGGGTTCGCCTGCACACGGAGCGCGTTTTGGACTTCGCCGGGGTTAAGGGGCTGATCCAACTCAGTGCTCACCCGGGAGACCTGGGGAGGGCTGACACCAATTGCTGCTGTTGTTCATGATGTTGGACGCGCTGGGATCCGGCTGCCACCGCCGCGGGCAGCCCCTTCCCCCGCTCACGCGGCGATGTCATCATGCTCACCGACCAATAAAAAGGGATAGTCGCCGTGAACATCACACCGGCCTTCAACCCTGAACGGCCAAGCGACAGCGAACAGCGGGTGCTGGATGCGATCGCGGACCGCGATGTCGCCGATTTCACGGCAGAACCCGCCGCGGCCCGCCGACTGCACGGCGCGTTCATCGAGGCGTTGATCAGCGGTTCGCAGCCGGGGATACCACAACTTTGCTGCCCGCTTCGCCTGCGCGGTGCTGAAATTATAGGGCCGATCCGGGCGCTGCCAGCGGCGGGCAACGGGGTGGCGATGACCCTGCTGTTTCGTGAATGCTGCTTCGACTCACCGGTCGACTTCAGCGGCGGGGATTTCCTCTCGCTGCGGCTGGTGCACTGCACGCTGCCGGCTCTGATAGGCATCAGCCTCACCACCCGGGCCGATCTCGACCTGTCCGGCTCGCAGTTTTCCGGCGTGACGGACTACCTCTCCGACCTGGGTGAGGTGGGTGATTGCGCGGTGTACCTCAGTCACGCCCATATTGGCGGGCGCCTGCTCCTCTCCGCCGGCCCACAGGGGCGCTTTCAGGCCACGGGGAGCGTTCGTCTGGACGGTGCCCGCATCGACGCCGGGGTGAACTTGAGTGGCGCGTTGCTGCAGGTGGATGGGCAGCCCGCCCTCAGCGCACGATCAGCTACTGTGGGTGGTAATGTCGACTTGTTGCCCGGCGAGGGGTACCGTTGCGAGGTGCACGGCGAAGTGGCATTGGTCGCGGCGGAGATCACCGGCGACCTGAACTGCGGCTCCGCGCGCCTGGTCAATCCCGGCGGGCGCACCTTGCATTGCGAGGACCTGGTCGTTGAATCGGTGTTCCTGACGCGCGATTTGCCGGACCTGCCGTTTGAATCCCACGGCCGCATCAACTTTCTCACTGCCGTGGTCGGCGGCGGTCTGTTTGTGACCAATGCACGACTCAGCCCCGGGCCGGACTATTCGGGCTTGTTGGGCCGCGGGGGAATGGTGGCGCTCAACGCGCAGCAGATCCGCATCTCGAATTCGCTGGTCCTTTACAACGTCGGCGCGCCGGAAGCAGACGGCGTATTCCGGCAGGATGTGACTACCCCGGTAGAGGGCTGGTTCCTGCTGGCCGGCGCACAGATGAATGCCCTGATCGATAGCGTGGACTCTGGCTGGCCAGCGCCTGGCTATATTGACCTCGACGGCGCCTCCTACCAGCGGATCCGACACCTCGATCAGGGCGAGTTGGTGAGCAAGCGAGTTGCGTGGCTAAGGCGCCAGTTTTGCGCTGGTCGTCCCGGGGCCTCCAGCTACCGCCCCCAGCCCTACGAGCAGCTGACCCGCGTGCTGCGCAACAGCGGCCTGTCGCGCGAGGCGGATGCCATCGCCGTAGAAAAGATCCGCATGCGGCTTGCGGCCCGGGTCGACCGACCCTGGCTGCGGCTGTTCCCCCAGCTGCTCATGCTGGTCAGTCATCACGGCTACTCCACCAGTCGCGCAGTGCTGTCCTTTCTGCTTTTCGTGCTGTTCGGTGCAGCCATGTATACGGGGGCCGTTACTGCCTTCGACCAGACGTTTTTTCCCTTCGAGCAAGCTCCCGAGCCCACAACCTATGTACTGCCATTCGGGCTCGGGACAAAGGCCGTCCCCCTGGGGTGTCCCGGACTCGATACCCTGCACTATGCGCTGGATTTCGCTCTGCCGGTGATTCACCTCGGCCAGGACGACTTCTGCCGTTTCGTGCCAGACGGTCCCGCGCGCTGGCTGTGGTTGACGTTGCACAGTCTCTTCGGCCTGTTCGGCGCTGCGCTATCGGCAGTTGTGGTGCTCACACTGACAGGGCTTCTCAGGCGTGATTGAACGACTGAGTGATCCATGAAAAAAGCCCCGTGCGATCCTGGATTTCTCGGCGGTACTCAGCAAAGTGAAGAGAACGACTGGGATGAGATCGACCTGCAAGCGCAGCTGTGGACCATCCCGGGCGAGCGGGTGAAGGGTGGCGAAACCCACAAGGTGTCATTGACCTCTGCGGCCGTAAAGCTGCTGGGATCCCAACCCCGTTTAAGTAAATACGTGTTTCCTGGCCCCCGCGCCGCGGGGCGGAAGTGATGGATAGTGTGCAGACAATCTCATTCAATAGCACCAACTGGCTACCGGTTGGGACCCCGATTCTTGAGGTCATGATACATGGTAGATCTCCGGTTTGGCGCTAGGCTGGGATGCTGCCGCTGTTCTGGTATTCTGCGGCTGTGGAGGATGCACCAGCTCCCTGCTCGCGGCGGGGGAATCATGGAGAGCAAGACCGATGACCGACCTCGAACGCCTGATTATTGTGAATGCGATACAGCAGCTCAAGGCGCGCTATTTTCGCACTTTGGACAGCAAGGACTGGTCCGCTTACGAGGCGGTGTTCGCGCCGGATCTGGTAGCGGACATGCGCGACGCTAGCGGCCAGCGGGACGAATCCCAGCTCATCCGCGGCGCGGCTGTCTATGTTGCCAACCTCGCCCCTGTCCTGCAGGAAGTGACGACCGTGCACCACGGCCATTCTCCGGAGATTGAGGTACTCTCGCCCTCGGAGGCAACGGGTGTCTGGGCCATGGAGGACAAGCTTTGGGCCGGTGAGGATTCCAGACTGCCGTTCCGTTACCTTCACGGCTATGGCCACTACCATGAGCGTTACCGGCTCTGGCAGGGGGAGTGGAGGATCAGCGAAATCCGCCTCTCGCGCCTGCGCGTGGAAAGCAGCTGAGAGGTATCGGCACTCCCCCGCCTCCAGAGCTCACTGAAGGGAAGGCAAATGGACAACATCGGAAACCAGGTAAGCTTGAGGGAGATTACCGCGGAAACGCTCCCTGCGGTTCTCATGCTCACCGTTACTGAATACCAGAACCGGTTTGTGGCGCCAAACGCGGTGTCACTGGCGCAGGCGCTTTTCGCCCCTGAAGCCTGGTACAGAGCTATCTACCTTGGCGATGAACCGGTTGGCTTCGTCATGTTGTCCGACAGCTCCTTGCTTGATCCGCTGCCGGGGAACCCAGAAATCGCAGTCTGGCGCTTCATGGTCGACGCGAAGCATCAGCGCAAGGGCATTGGCAGAGCAGCCATGCAGCTCGTCATTGAGCATGCCCGCGGCAAGGGTATCTTCGACAAACTGAAAATCTCTTACGTACCCGGAGAGGGCGGTCCGGAGCAGTTATACCTGTCGCTTGGGTTCAGACCCAACGGTGAAGTAGATGACGGCGAAGTGGTCATGGAGTTGCCCCTGAACCAAGCAGTTCGGAGTTTGCATCGCGAATAACGCAAAATGCATCCGCAATGTGGGTCGACCGTAGTTCAAAGGCTGAAAACCACTCTGGATGTGTAGGCACGTAGAGGCGATTCGCAATCACTGTCCGGGGTGTAATCGGAACTGACTGAATTCAAGGGAGTTTTGGTACCGGAGGCCGGACTCGAACCGGCACGCTTTTTACGGCGGGGGATTTTGAATAGTTATTTTAATCTTATTCCTCAGCGTTAATTGATGTTTTTCAGTGTCGATTGGCGCTCTCTATGTTGTTGATATAGAAGGATATATCTCTATACCCTGAATATATTCGGCAACTTTATTGTTACTTCGCGTTGCTCCTGAGAGATCAAAATTACGACCCCGTGTATCCCAGGTGTATCCCAAGTATTCAGTCACGAGGAATAGAGCGTGGGAAAAGCGTCAGCCAATCGATTCAAATTCAGCAGGCAAAGCCTTCGGGTCATAGAGAAGCGAATCGATAAGGGAGAATTTGCCACAGAATCGTACCTATATGATTCCGACAGTCACCTGGCCATCCGGGTAAGGCCCAACCAATCATACATCGACAGCGGTTTCTGCCTGTATGCGCGTATTCGTGTGTGTGGCCAGCTCAAAGGGCAGTTATACAAGCGACAATTAATGAAGGTAGGTGAAGCAAGGAATAGCGCCACCACATTGACTGAGCTACGACAGCAGGCCGATAACCTATTTCTGGATATCCAGAACGGCCGTGATCCACAGCTTCTCGCCAAAAAAGCGGCAGAACAGCAGGCCAGAGAGGAGGCGCACTCAGAGGCAAAATCCTCTCTGAGAGAAATGATCCACGGTACTAAATCCAAGAGTGGTGAAGTTTTGACTAATGGCTTTATAGCCGAGCGCCAGTTGAGTCCGCGATATATTTGGGATATTGAGCGCCACAGTCGTCTCTTGTTATTCGATTTGTTGGATGAACCGTTGTATTCAATTTCTCCTGATCAGGTTAAGACGGTTTATTTGCAGAAAGTAGGGCGGGGCGCAACACAATTACATATAGCAATGCGAATGCTGCGATCAGTGTGGAATTGGGCGCAGGCCAAATATGATGAGTCTGAACTGTTCATGCGCAACCCTGTCAGCCGGGCGATGAAACAATTGGGTATCAACATCAACCGCACCAATCGACGTTCTGTCAGGCTCGATGATGGTGATTTAGAACCGTACCTCACTTCAGTGCTTAATCTCAGGAATCATGATCATACCTCTGCGCTACGAAACGGCAGAGATGCATTGCTGTTTATGCTGTTCTCTGGCGTGAGAGTGACAGGTGCGCTAACCATCCGTATGCAGGATATCGATCTTCAAAAGAGATGTTTTACTATTACCAAGAAGGGTGGAGAAAGGGCTGTGCTGCCCTTGAATTCCGTGACTGAGTCGATTGCCCTCAACCGAAAGAAATATCTCCCAGGCGATTCCGTGTATCTTTTTCCAGGTGTTGGTGGGCGAGGGCGTTACCGAGATACGAAAAGCGCCAGGGAGATCATAAAAACACAATCCGGAATAGCCGTTACGAACCATGATCTACGGCGTACCTTCAAATCCTTGGGTACTGAATTGGGCATCAACCAGGTTCTGGTTGATGAACTACTCACCCATGCAAGGGAAGGGGTGGATGCGCACTATATTCATCCTTCGATGACAAGGCTCAGGGAAGCTAGCCAGGACATTGCTGACCACATTATGGGGCAGGCGGGAATTGACGTATGTAAGGAACTATTGGACCGCTGGTGAAGAAGAGCAGTAAAAAGATCAATTCAAACAATAATCATATGTATGTTTCATTAGATGAGGCATGGGTATTCATTTCTTTGAAAGCGAGAACATCCGACTCGAGATAAAAAACACGACGAAAGCGCTTTTTCCAACTCAAGCTTGGCTGTTCATGGGTGCAGCGCCATTTTCTCAGTGTGCCAGGTGACAGGCCGAGCAGCGAAGCCGCCTCTTTGGTGGTGAGTTCACGCTCAGTTATAACTGCTACGGTTTCGTTCATATTCTGGTTTCCGGGGGAAGAGACAAAATCTCACATTAGTCGTCAGTTGTGCAAAACATTAGCATTGAGCTAATCAATGCGACAAGTGACCCCGCCGACAAAATGCTTATCACCGTGCTAACTGTGCTATAGCGCCTCACCCTTGAAGATGATAACACCGCACACGGTGGTGTTCCTATCTACCTTGATAATTCGATCGGGCCAATCCGGGTTGAGTGTCTTGAGATACTGTTTCCCTTCCTCTTCGATCCACTGTTTGAACGTTACTTCGCCGCTTGCTTCGAGACGAACGACGACGAATTTGCCGTGACTGACCGGCGCCAGGGGATCGACAAAAATCAGTTCGCCTTCGCGAAACTTCGGTTCCATGCTGGCGCCACGCACGCGCAGCACAAATGTCTCTTCACTGCATTTGACGGGGCAAATCAGAAGCTCGGTGATGTAGGGGGGCGAGTCATTTTCGATCCGGTTCTTACCGTGACTTTTCCCCACCTGATCCCATGTAATCAGGCGGTGATGGTTATTGAGATTGGGCCCGTCACCGGCGCCGTAAGCTTGGGTGTCGTGATCTACATCCATCCAGCCGGGTGGCTTCTTCATGGCCGCTTCCAACTTGGCGGCCAGATCATCACCGATACTGCGTGGGGTACCTTTCTGCGTGGGCAGTTGATTACGTACCTGGCTGAGGTAGGAGCTATTGGTCTGTGCGGCACGGGCCAGGCGCGCTGCCGAACCCGCTTCGCGAATAAGGATCTCGAGGTTTTTGAGCCGAATAGGGCTGTGCTTTCTAGTCATGTAAGGAAGTTTAGCAAAATTTAGCATAATGATAAATAAAAAATTAGCATCAAAAGTTGAGCGTTGATATGCTCGGTGCTAATGTATGTTCGCATGGAGCTAAAGTATTTCTTAAAGATGGCAACGAAGAGGGAGCGAGCAGAAGTTGCCACGGCCTGTAACAACTCTGTTTCCTACCTGTATCAGATCGCGGGTAATCACCGCTTCGCCAGTCCGCTGTTAGCCACACAGATTGAGAAATCGACCCGGCTGGTGGCCAAAACATCCGGCGGTAGACTCCAGGCGGTACCGCGGGCGTCCATGGTTCGTCACCCTGAAATCTTCTACCCAGGCACTGGTGACGACGATAAAGGCCCGCTGACGGTGGCCGAAGATGATGGCGCAGCGTAATCCCGTGGCCACGACGGAGGGTTCCACCGAGGATGCACCGGGTGTAACGCGGGTGGCAGTGGACCGCATTCATTATTACGGCAAAAATCCCCGCCGCCAGCAAAACCCCGAATACGACCGCATCAAAGCCTCCATCCGCGACGGCGGGCTGGATCAGCCTCTGGTGCTCACCCAACAACCGGGCATGGCCGACTACGTGTTGCATAGCGGTGGCAATACGCGGCTGCGCATCCTGAAAGAGCTGTACGAGGAGACTGCGGACGAGTGCTACTACTGGGTGGAGTGTGTGATTCGACCCTGGTCGCAGGAATCGTCGGTGCTGTTCGCACACCTTCGGGAGAATGAACTCCGAGGCGGATTGCCATTTATCGACAAGGCCCACGCGGTCTTTGAGGCGAAGTCGCTGCTGGAAGCAGAGCTCGGCACGGACGGCTTATCACAGCGGCAGTTGGAAACGCTGTTTCGTGAGCGCGGATTCAGCCTCAGCCACAGCACTATTTCGAAGATGGGTTATGCCGTCCACACGCTCTGGCCGGTCATGCCCCAGGCACTCAACGCCGGTCTGGGGCGGCCCCAGATCGAAAAGATCCGGTCGCTGGAACGGGCCGCTCGGCAGCTCTGGATACAGCGCGAGCTGGGCGATGAAGGCGAGTTCAATGCGGTTTTTGCCGAGTTGTGCCGACGCTATGACGGTGCTGAATGGGACGTGCAGCCGTTGTACACCGCCCTGCAATATGAGATTGCGGTGGCGGCCGAACAGAGTGAACACGTCATTCAGCTCGAGATCGAGGCTTGCCTGGCGGGCCGAACGGTTGAGCACGGCATTGTCCCAGTCGACGAGCCTGAGAGCGTGCAGCCGGGTCCGCGTAGAGCGTCAGGCAACGCCAGTGCCGCGGTAGCGGAATCCCCGGTTGCCACCACCTCCTCTGTGCCCACAGCAACACCGGGCCCGAAGGCGCAGGGCGCGGTTGACGATGAAAGATCCACTGCCACGCCTACGCGAAGCTTTAGTACATCCTCGCACAAATCGAGCGAGCCGGAAGCAGTGGCCATTGCGGCATTGCGCAGCCGGATCGCTACGACAGCAACACGGTTGGCGGAGCACCACGGTCTTGGCGGCCAGATCATGGTCCTTGCCGATATCGGCATGGGGTTTCTGTTAACGGATGTCCCGCCCTCAGAGCTCACGGAAACGCTGGACCAGGAGATGTTGGGCCTGGTGTCGGCGCTGTGGTGGCAATTGGCCGCCTGTGCCGAGGTGACAGCGGCGCCGCCTGAGGTCGTGCTGGCGTTCCTTGAGGAACCTTCGATTTTGCACCAGGCGCTGGCGTCACACGATGCGGATCTGTTGTTCAGCAGCGTCTGGACCCTGGATCCCGGGCAGCTCGGTTGCCAGTTGTGGCAACAACTCAACCCCGAAGACTGGCAACTGCTGTTGCAGATGATGGAGGCCTACCGTGCACTGAAGCGGCTGGCCATTGAGCGGGACCATGATCTTTGGGGAGCAGGGGAGCGCTGATGTCCTCCAACAAGGAAGCGGATCTCACCACGGCGGTGTTGCTCTACGCATTGCGCTGCCTGGCTGAGGGGGATCAACAGGCCCTTCGTGGCATGAATTTTGGTCCCAAGGAACTGGACGCGTTACGGGAGATGAACCTCGCGGACCTGTATCGCGCCGATGTTCTGCGTGTACATTGCCTCAAGATCGACCTCAACAGAGAGGTTTTCTGGCCGATGTTGACTCACCTGCGTCATCAGCGTGAGTCCGAAGAGCTGCAGCGCAGCCTGCTCGTCACCGATGCGCCCTTGACCATGATGCAGCAGCTGTTTGGCATGAGTTCCCGGGAATACACGCGCTGGCGTCGGCTGCTGACGCTCGAGCCCGCCGTCGGTAGGCCGGCTGAGCTGGACGAAAGCGATACCCATACCCTGTGGCATGCCTGGCAGGACAGGGTAGAAGCGCGGGGGGATAGTCCGCTGACCGCAGCAGACTATCTCACGCTCCACCAGGTGACCGGTATCGGGCTGCGGGCCATTTGGGCGCTGGTGCAGCGTTGGGAGGTGTACGGCGACCCCGTGACGCCCGGCGCCACTCAGGTCGTCGAGAATGGCGCATGAAGAGTCACTGCTGCGACCGGAGACCGTTGCTCTCGACGCACTGATCAAGGCAACGGTTGCCGGTCTGGTCGGGGAGGGCGAGCAAGCCCCTCCGGAAGCCATGCTGTTTCTGGGGAACTGGCACCAGTCGATCCCGAGTCTGGTCATCCAGGATCCGATTCTCGAACCGGTCGACAAGGTGGTGTGGATGGTCATCATGTCTCACGCTCGAGAGACCGGTAGCCGAACCGCGTTCCCCGATTACGACACCATCGCCAGCCACACCAACATCGCCTCGACATCGACGGTCGCCCGCGCCATTGCCATCTTGCGCCTGACCCGCTGGCTGACCCTGTGCGCCAGGACGCGTCAAAAATCCGGGCGATTCACCGGTAACATCTACGTTCTGCACGACGAGCCGCTGCCACTGCGCGATGCCCTGCATCTCGACGCGGCCTATATGGCCTTTGTTCAACAATCGGAGCAACACCACCACGGTCGTGTGCGCGCGGTTGCGCAGTCGGTGCTGGCGAGCCTGGATGAGTCCATTCGGACGCAGGAGTGCCCACTGGCGTCGGAATCTCCTATTGAGCGGCGTATAAGCGCGGCGAGTGTCGTGCGCAATGCCGGCCAGAAGCCCGGCGCTACCGGTCGCTATTTCGCCTTCACTGGTGAGGCGGTCAATCACTTGAAACGGACTGCTGCGGTTCGATCTGAGGCGAGTTCTCACCGCAACCAAAATTCGAAGGCGGTGAAAGCTACGCACTACAGTAGTGGTCGTAGTAGTGATTATAAAAAAACTACAACAACAACGACGACAACAAACTCCAACAGCGATGAGACCACATTATCCAATCAGGCCCCCTCGCTGGGCGATGCCCCCCTCATCTATCCCGCCAGGCTGTCGGACAACCAGAAACTGCTGGCGGATCGCTACCTCCACATGATTGCCCCCGAGGACCGGCAGGAGGTGCTGGATGAATTGCAGGGGCGGCTCGAGTCTGAGCAAAAGGGCATGAAGCCCGTCTACGACGAGCTTCGCTTTCTGCACTCGTTATGCAAGGCCGTACAGCGCAGCGAGTTTGTACCCAACCTGGGCATCAAGGTGGCCGAAGCGCGGGCATCGCGTGCGCAGCCGCCCCCGCCAGCACCCAATCCCGAACAGGAAGCGATCGACGCCCGGCAGCGGGAAATCGCCAGAGACTATGGCCTGCAGCAGTTGGCCAAGCTGCGTCAATCCTTCGTCACCGACGACGATACCTGACGAACCCGTATCCCCGTGGGCACCGGATAGCATCGCCGGCGGCGTGCAACGCGTGGTTCCAGTGGAACCGCTGCGCATCGGCGAAGCGCAACAAAGCTCCGCGACAGCCGGTGGGATAGTCGATGGTTGCTGCTTAGTAACTGTGGGTTCATTAGCACTCAAGGATTCGACAGGACAGGTGCCAATGAACAGTGACGACGCCCACGCCGATGCCCAACCGCTGGACTACGCCAATCACAAGGGCCCAGGCGCTTTGCAGGGTGAGGTTTGGCTCAACGTCCAAACCTACCAGGCGCAAAGTCTCATCCGAGGGCGACGTGGCAGTGATGAAAAGCCAGCGATCATCGGGCTCGTCGGGTGCGCGGAACGCCTGAAGGTGCTATGGCAGGCGATCAGGCTCGACGACCCCTTCGCGGACTGGTGGTTGATCAAGGTCGAAGACAGTATTGCCGATGCCCGGTCACGGCTGCATCGCCTCCAGGCGCACATCGAGACCCTGCTGGCCTGCAGCGATTCCTTCGAGGTCAGTGCTGCCCAGTCCAGCCGTCCCCATCGGGTATCGCTGCAGTTTGCCAATCCCTATGCGTTTCGGGCGGCGCAAATGCTCGCGGATTATGACCGTCTGATGTGCAGCTCATTGACAGCCCGGCATCTGGGCATCGCCCTGCCCGGCGATGTGGCTGAGCAGGTCAGGGGCAGTGGCCGCTGGCTGCGACGGGTGTTTGCCCTGCCGTTGGGTTACCACAGCCTGGAAGTCTGTCGTCGTGATGTGCTGCAGGGGACAGCCCGCGCCGAGAAGGCGCGTGCCTGCATGGGCGAGGTTCCCCGGGAAGTGCTTTGTGGTGAGCAATTGCCGAGTCTGCGACCAGTGACCTTCAAGGTGCATGGCGTGGACGACACCGCCCCGGAACGGGAGGGCTAGGCCGAATGCTCGCAGCGACACACCACTGCCTGAACGTCTGCCTGGATACACGGGTTCCCCTGGAGGCGGTGATTCTGAATCGCCTCCAGCGCTTGCCGCAGCCGCGACAGGGCGACTGGTTGAGGAATCTCCTGGTGACCGGATTCAGCGCGGAGTGTCAGACACTCAGATCGCAAGCCGCAGTGCCGAGCCCACAGGGTGTGTTCGAACACGCTTATCGATCGACATCCGCGCGGACGCCTCCATCGGGCGGCGAGGCTCAGCACCGTGGTACAGCAACGCCCGCTGAACTCGATGACCGGCGTTCTGTCGAGGCGCCGACAGTGGTCCGCAGCGCCAACGCGGCCAAACCCTTCGCACACCTGAAAAGCATTATCGGCGCCTGACGTTGCCGGCGGATTCTGAGGAGGAAAAGCGTGAGCGAGAGCAGTCAAATCAACCAGGCACAGAAAGAACCTTCACAACAACCGCCGCCGGATCCGATGGCGGTGTGTCCCGTGGGGTTAGATGATGGTTATGCCTATACCAAGGTGGCCCTGGCCGACGGACGACTGTTCTCGGTGCCGTCCAGGGCTCGCATCGGCGCCGCCGGCGTGACCTGGATTCGAGCGCAGGAACAACGCATCTTTGAATACGAGACAGGTGGTGCGATCTACTCGGTTGGCGCGGTGGATGGTGAGGAAACCAGTTTTGACGAGTACCCCGGTTCTGCGCTCAACCGCGTGATTGTGCAGCACGCCCTGCAGGAAGCAGGTCTCTCGGGACGGTCGGTTCATTTGGTCACCGGTTTACCGGTAGGCGCCTACTACCGCAATGACGGACAGCTGCGCCAGGGCGGGATTGATCAAAAGCGCGACAGTCTGAAGCTGACCGTCGACCCGCGCTCCGCCGTGCGAGGCCGGCAACAGCCCACCCTAAAAGTCAGCGTCGCGTTTCACGAGGTGATCCCCGAAGCGCTTGCCGCGTGGTATGACCATGTCATTGTCCAGCAGGCGGACGGGGTGACCCTGGACGCCGATCGACTGAGTGCGCCCATTGCGATCGTCGATATTGGCGGCCGCACGACGGACTACGTAGTGGTGCAGGACCAGGGCATCGTGCATGGCTCATCCGGTTCTCTGAACCGGGGTATGCTGCATCTGAAATCCCGCGTTGCGGATCGAGTGCAGGAGCAATTCGACCTGACCGGGCTGGGCGAGCAGAGCATCGCCAGGGCAGTTGATCGCCAGCAACTGCGCCTGCACGGTCGGGATCATGATATCTCGACCTTGGTCGCCACAGCGAAACGCGAACTGGTCGAGCTTCTGTACGGTGAAACCCGCCGTAAACTCGGGCTGGGTGCCGAGCTCGATCAGGTGCTCTTTGTCGGTGGTGGCAGTGCCGCACTCGCCGCCGATATCGGCAACTGGTTTCCGAACCAGATCATTGCGGACCATGCCGCCTTCGCCAACGCCAGGGGCATGCTCAAGTACCTGCAATTCGTCTGCGACGATGTGGAGCGCGGGTTTTGAAGGTTTCACACGTGGTCACTGCGGTCTCAGTGACACCAGGTATCGTCGGATTGCGAAATCGATACCGCGGCTATGCCGTCAATCCACCGTTGGGGTCGCCCCCGACGTTTACTCACCCTGCCGGGATTCGATGCCCGTCAGGGCGTCGCATTCCCCGGCAGTTCATTAAGCTCAAGGAGAATGTGTTATGAACACGAGAACAGCTAGCGCTGAAAAGCCGAAGTTTTTCGATCTTGATATCCACGGTATCGGTTACCTCAATCGCGTCCGTGAGGTGACACCGGAGAACGGGTTTCCCTTTCTCAGTGTCACCATCGCGGCGCTTCGAGGCTCAGCCGACAATGTCCAGCACACCTATTTTGAATGTGTGGTGGTCGGTGAAGAAGCGAAGGATCTGGTACGCCAGTTGACGTTTGCGGTCGAAGCCGGCCTGAAAGTGTTGGTGGGATTCCATCTCAGTGATCTTCAGGCCCAGACCTTTACCTTCAAACAAGGCGAACGTGCCGGTACGACCGGTGTTGGACTGAAGTCCCGCCTGCTGCGATTCCAATGGATCAAAGTGGACGGTCACCCCTATCTGACATCCCCGTCTGCTTCCCAGCAGGCAACTGTTTAATCGACGTTCTGGCTACATCCTTAGATGTAGCCAAGCTTTTAATCCCGCGAGGAACCCATTCCTCGCGGAATCGGTCTCCCCGCACCCTTCAAGGAGACCTGTTATGGCTTCGAAATCATCGCCCGCAAGGGCGAACACTCAAAACCGTGTCGCGAAGCTGAAGCTGGCTTCACTCAACGACCCGGAACGTCAGTCCCTCGTGGAGTTGGCCTTTGCCGTACTCCAGGACCTGCACCAACCAGGTGTCGAGTTACCCGCCCCTGGCCGTACCCGTGACTATTTGCGGATGCTGCTGGCGGACCGGAAAGCTGAAGTTTTTGGTTGTGTGTTTCTGGACAATCGGCATCGAGTGATCGAAACGGCCGAGTTGTTCCAAGGGACGATCGACGGCGCTGCGGTGTACCCCCGCGTGGTGGTGCAGCAGGCGCTGGCGTTGAATGCCGCTGCGGTGATGTTTTTTCACAATCATCCGAGTGGCGTTGCTGAACCCAGTCATGCCGACGAGGCCATTACTCGTCGCCTGAAGGATGCGCTGGCACTGGTGGATATACGGGTGCTGGATCATTTCATCGTCACGGCCGGCGAGTCGCTGTCGTTCGCGGAGCGCGGTTTGTTGTAGCCGGTATTCATTCAACCCATCGGGGAGTCACAGTCGTCCCGGTGGGGCGGCGGTACTCCCTGATTTTCTCACAACTCAGGGAGATTCCCCATGAAAGAAGCAGAGTTCAAGTCATTACAAGATGTGTTTGGCCCTGTCATTGCAAGTTACAGCCGTCAGCAGGCCATCGAAGATGGCGTGTTGATCGATGTCACACCGACAGCGCGCGAGGCTGGATTCGTGTTGCCGGTCGCCGTCAGTCACGCTGCCTGGTGTGATTGCGTTGCCTGGACAGAGCGGGACAACCGCTTGCAGGTCTACCAGGACGAGTCCGGGCGTTTGTGGGATGTGCTGTTCATGGCGTTCTACGCGATCAATGCCACCAGTGACTCCGGCGATCGGTTGACCTACGCGTTGTACCGGGTACCGAAAGACGGCCATTCAACGGAAGCGGAAGAGGTCAGCCTGAAACTGGTGGTGGGTCCGGGCGATGCGGGTGAACCGGTCGTTACGATCATGCTGCCAAACGAAGTTTAATCTCGCCGAGCAATTCGGCTCCTTGCCCTGGCCACTTGGGATAAAGTGGCACCTCCAACCTGCCTGCCCGCCGTTCCGGCAATTCCGCTTACCCCGTAAAGACGACTCCGTAGCTCACTGACGCTTTGACACTGGTTCCACTGTCACCGTGGCCTGTACCTCCACGGCTGCGCAATGCCCGTGACAGGTCGCAGACCTGGCGTGGGCATTGCCTCGCACGAAGCCCTCGTCACTGCTGAGCGAAGCGGGGTAGTGACGAGGGCGGCGGAGCCCGGAACGACAGCGGATAGCGCCCGAATTGATGCGTTCCAGGCGAGTTCGGTCTGGCTAGAATGCTGCTGAGCATTGCCAATCGCTTCAGACGCGGCCACGGCGGTAACGTGGATGAGGGGTCGCCCTTGCCATCCTAACTGGCACAAACGGCAGTCGCGCTAGCAGAGCTTCACTGGCGCACAGCATTCGCTGCAGCTCGTCTTCAATACCAGGAGGTTTCTCTTTTCTTCCCGCTGGCAGCTGCCAGTGCAATCCCGGCTGGCAAACAGCCGACACTCAACGCGCCGTCGCATCGACGGGTTCTTTTCACGACAGGTGGGCCAAACGCCCGTCGCTTTCAACAGGAGCTTTAGTTTTATCCTTTTTCAAGGTCCTTTCGACGTAGGGGGTTCTCCCCGACTTCGGTGCAGCAAACGCTGCGTCTAACCCGACTGGCAAGCAGTCGACCTTCCCCACGCCGGCACACAGCCGGTTTCTCTCAACCCACGGACCGATGGTTCCGGACATTCAACAGGAGGTGAAGTAATCACCATCAACGCTGGCTCTTCGAGCCACTGGTTCACCTGGCACCATCTTCGACAGAAGAGCCGCCAGGTTGCCTGCGACCAGGCTTATCAGGTCGAACGGGAGTAGTGTCCCTTGACCCCTCCGTCTCGGCGGACCCGGTCAGGCTGCGTGCCTGCTGGTTGGTCACAAACACTTACCAGACTGGAACGTACACGATGCGAGACCTGAACTACCAATTGAAACAGCTGTGTCAGCGCAACCGGGATGGGAGCTACAGTACCCAGGCAAATCGGGCGCGGATGCTCAACCAGATTGCCAATCAACTGCAGGAGATGGGCTATCGGCGTATGACAACACATTCGCTCAAGCCCAAGCACGTGGATGTGCTGGTGAAGCGCTGGCTCAGTGAGGGGATGGCGGCCGGTACCATCAAGAATCGCATGAACTGCTTGCGCTGGTGGGCCGCGAAGGTGGATCGGCGCAATGTCGTCGCACGATCCAACGACTTTTACGGCATTCCTGATCGACAATTCGTCAGCAACACATCGAAGGCAGTCGCCGTTGATGACAAGGCGCTGTCCGCGGTGCCGGATGCGCATGTGCGCATGAGTCTGGAATTACAGCGGGCGTTCGGATTGCGCCGCGAGGAAGCGATCAAGTTTGTGCCCACCTATGCGGATCAGGGCGATCATATTCGCTTGAAAGCCTCCTGGACCAAAGGGGGCAAAGCGCGGGTGATACCAATGCTCACCCAGGAGCAGCGCGATGTACTGACACGCGCACGCCGCTTGGCGGGTAGCGGCTCCCTGATTCCAGCGCACAAAAACTACATTCAGCAGCTGCGAACCTATGAACGTCACACCACGCATGCGGGCTTGTCCAAGCTCCATGGGCTGCGCCACGCCTACGCCCAGGCTCGCTACCTGCACCTGGCCGGGTGGGCATGTCCAGCGGCGGGAGGACCGACGGCAAACCAGCTAACCGTCGATCAGCGCAAACAGGATTATCAGGCGCGCCTCACCATCAGTCGCGAGCTGGGCCACATCCGCGAGCAGATCAGTGCGGTGTATTTAGGAAGGTAAGTTGTTATGCAAAGTTGAGGCGCGACATCGAACAAGCGCAACAGGTTTTGCCTGGATAAGCCATTCACGTCCGCCGGTGGCTTGGTGATCATGAAGCCCATCCTGATACCCGAGACCTGCACATGTTCTCCGCCAAACACCAACGCTCACCGCGCATCCTTCCGAGCCTGTTGTGCTGTTTTAGCCTTACCACCGTAAGCGATGTGGCCTTCGCCGCAGCGCCGCCCGAGAGGGATCTTGGCGCACTGACGCAGGTTGGCCGCTACAGCGTTCTCGCCGCGGGGCCCACCAAGGGTCAGCGGGATCTGCTGGCGGTGACCAGTGCAATCGACATTCCCGTCGACGTACAGACAGTCGGGGAGGCATTGCACTGGTTGTTGCGTGATTCCGGGTATCGCCTGGCGGCGGTCTCTGTCATGCCGCTCGAGGTGAAGGCCATGCTCGAGCTGCCGCTGCCGGGTGTTCATCGCCGGTTCGAGCCCATGCCACTTCAAACGGTGATCGGGCTGATCGTCGGGCCCGCGTTTGATCTGGTGCAGGATCCGGTTCACCGCCTGCTGGCCTTCGAGCGCTGTGCGGGAACACCTGATTCAGCTGCTATGGTAGAGGTGCGGTAATGGACGTCTTTCTCTTCGCCGTTGTTCTGGTAGCGGCCCTGGTGGCGGGGGTCGGCGACAAACCCGCTGAGCATCAAGCGGACACTGCCGTCCAGACAGCCGTTCCTCCATCCCCAGGAAGCGCACCGGCGGTTGGAAGGGATATCGCTGTGCCCGTGTGTGACCCTACGCGGGCCCGCATTCACCAACGTGACCTTTCCGGGGCAGTCGAGCAAGAGATCAAGACTAATGATCGTTAACGGCCATTGCGGTGGGTGTTGTCAGGGGCTTTTCAGCGCCGCATTGGCAGTCAGTCTTTGCGTCGCCATACCAGTCATGGGCCAAGCCCGCGATCCAGCTGCGTATAAATCTTCGATCGAACAGTCCGTTGAGACGTCGGCGACGAAACGGGTCGATTCCAAGACATTGCGGGCCGAGCTCTGGGGGCTGGATGCATCGGAGTGGCAACGCTACCAGTCCCTGATGCAAGGCATACGGGGCAGCGTGAGCCCCGCCACGCTGTCGCCCATCGAAGTGCTGGGTATTCATGCACGCAATGACGATGAGCGACGGCGCTATGCCGAGCAATGGGCCGTCATGATGCGCGAGGACGCCGAGCGCATCCTGGCATTCCAGAGGGCCTACGACGACGCCCAAAAGCGCCTGTTCGCCGGCGGCTTGCTTATCGATCCTCACGCCCTCGCCGCTGTCAGGGCGAATCAGGTCAAACACACAAAGTGGACGTGGCACCCGGACGACCGGGTGTTGTTTTTTGCGGATACCCAGTGCCCGACCTGTGATGCGGTACTGGAACGCCTGGTCAGCCAGATCTCCCAGTTCGCCGGTATCGATGTGTACCTGGTCGATGTCGCTGCCGGCGATGAAGATGACATACGCGAGTGGGCCGCCTCGAAACAGATCGATCCTCTTTGGGTCAGCGAGCACAAAATGACCCTGAACATCGACGCCGGTGCGTTGAGCGAAGTGACTACGTACACGGGCCAACAGGGGCAGCAGCTACCGGTACTGGTGGTACGTAGGCAAGGGCAGTTGGCGCCCCTGCCGGCGCTGCATTTTTGATGGGGCGATGATGGTCATCCCGTCGACCGTAGTCTGCCTTTTGGGCTTGTTCGCGTGTTCGGCGACTGCGCAGTCACAGTCGGTACCGGTGGGGTATCGGCAGGTGGCGCAAGAAGCCGGAGTGCCGTCGAAGCTCCTGTATGCCGTGGCCCTGGCTGAGAGTGGGCAAAGCGCTTTCAGTGGCGGCGCGTTCAGGCCCTGGCCCTGGACGCTCAACATCAACGGCAAGGGGCGTTACTACCCATCACGTCAGGCTGCCTGGCAAGCCTTGCAATCTGCTCTTGCTGGTCCAGAGCCGTCTGTCGATATTGGCCTGATGCAGATCAGCTGGCGCTACCACCAGAACGTCCTGGGCTCGGCCTGGGCCGCGCTGGACCCCTACCACAACCTGCGGGTCGCCGCGGCGCTGCTGCGCGATTGTCTGGCAGCGCACGATCACTGGCTGCCCAGCGCCGGTTGTTATCACGCCCCGAACAATGCCCGTCGCGCAGAGCGCTACAGCCAGCGGGTCCAGACGCACTGGCTGCGACTGACCGATGAGCCGCTAGGAGTGGTTGATGGCGCCCCGTAAGCAACCGGTTCGACCACACCTTGTGCTTGGGGTACTCGCGTCCCTGACGTTGGCTCCAACGGCACTGGCTGAGCTGACCGTGATCTATGACAGCGGCCAGACGCGGCCGCTGGCGCCATTGTTGAGGCCGCTGTTGCCCAACCAACAGCCAGTAGCCGGCGCTATTGGGCAGAACCCCAAGAGCTTGGCACCTGCATCCACATCGGGACCCGCAGACTTCAGGAATCTACTGCCGGTGCAGTCACCCGGACTGCAGGTCGGCGATATCGCGGGTCATCAGTTAGCGCCCGCGGTGCTGGCACGTTTGGCGCAGGGCAATCCCCGCCCATTTTTCCTGGTGGGATCTGACGAGGTGTCCCTGCGATGGCTGGCGCATCATCGGAACACGCTTCAATCTCTGGGCGCTGTCGGCATGCTGGTGCAGGCCGACACGGACGAGGATGTCCGCAGCGTGGTAGCGGCAGCACAGGGCTTACCCATGACCCTGGGTGCCGGTGATGATCTGGCCAGGGCGCTGGGGATCGATCGCTACCCGATCCTGATTACCCGCGAAGGCATTCAGCAATGAGCGCGCACCCCATGGAGGCGCTGCTGCGACCGCCTGTGGAGTTGTGGTCTACCTCCACGGCATTCGCTGCTGGCACATTGGCCTGGTTGGCGCCCGGTGCCTTGATGATGCCGCCGGGGATTGCTACAGCCACCGGGGTAACCTTCTTCGCTTTCGGGCTGTGGCGAGGGCGGCAGGCCTGGCGCGTACTGCGTTATCAGCGCCACATGCGCTGTCTGCCACTGTATCAGTTGCGCGCAGAACAGATACCGGTCAGTCGTCACAAGCTGTTTCTGGGGCGGGGCTTTCGCTGGTCCCAGCAGCATACACAGCGCCTGCGCGATACGCTGAAGCCGGAAGTACAGCGCTTCGTTCAGCCCGGCCGACTGTATCTCTGGGCACGCCAGAAAGAGGTGGCGTGGGAATCTATCCCCGGCCTGGCTCTCCTGGCCAGGGCCTTGCGCAGTCGCAGCCGTTGGAATCCGCTGGCGCCGTTGCCAGCGGTGGGCGGCAAGCCCGCCCTGCATGCGGTGGAGCCCCACGAGCAGTCTGTATGGATGGACCTTGGTGAACGGGTAGGGCACACCCTGGTGTTGGGCACGACCCGGGTGGGCAAAACTCGCCTGGCCGAACTGCTGATCACCCAGGATATCCGCCGGGGCGACGTCGTCATCGTCTTCGACCCCAAAGGGGATGCCGACCTGTTGCGTCGCATTTACGCGGAGGCCAAGCGCGCCGGCCGGCTGGACGAGTTTTACCTGTTCCATTTGGGTTTTCCCGAACTCTCTGCGCGTTACAACGCCATTGGGAATTTCTCCCGTATCACCGAAGTGGCGACCCGTATCGCCAATCAATTGCCCAATGAGGGGAATTCGGCGGCCTTCAAGGAGTTTGCCTGGCGCTTCGTCAATATCATCGCACGCGCGCTGGTGGCCCTGAAGCGCCGGCCGGATTATCAGCAGGTGCGCCGTTACATCAACGATATCGAGCCGCTGTTTGTGGAGTACGCGGGCCACTGTGCGGAAGTCGCCGGCATCGAAGACTGGGGGTCACTGGTAGAAGAGCGTGCAGCGGATATCAAGGAACGCAATCTGCCCAATGCCCTGCGTGGCCGCTCCATGGAAGCCATTGCCTGCATGCGGTTGTTGCAGGAGAAGGCCATCTACGATCCCGTCTTGGATGGGCTGATTTCCGCGTTCAAATACGACAAGACGTATTTCGACAAGATTGTCAGTTCGGTCGGCCCCCTGATGGAAAAGTTGACCACCGGTACCATCGCCGGGCTGATCTCGCCGAACTATCAGGACGATAGGGACTCGCGACCCATCTTCGAGTGGATGGAGGTGGTGCGCCGCAAAGGTATTGTCTATGTGGGACTCGACGCGCTCACCGATACCACTGTGGCCAGCGCTGTCGGCAACTCCATGTTTGCGGACCTGGTGTCGGTGGCTGGCCAGATCTACAAGCATGGCGTAGACCCTGGCCGGCATGATGACAGCGGGCAGGTATCCACGAGGACCGCCAGGCGACCCTCGACGCCAACCATTTCCCTCCACGCCGATGAGTTCAATGAGCTGATTGGCGATGAGTTCGTGCCGCTGTTGAACAAGGCGGGCGGGGCGGGGTTTCAGGTGACGGCCTACACCCAGACCTGGTCCGACGTGGAGGCGCGCCTGGGCAACCGGGCGAAAGCCGGGCAGGTGGCAGGGAACTTCAACACCCTGCTGATGCTGCGGGTGAAAGAGCTGGACACAGCGGCGATGTTGACCGATCAGTTGCCGCGGGTGGAGGTCTTTAGCCTGATGAGCGTGTCCGGTGTGGACGACTCCTCGGACCCGGGCTCCGGGGTCGATTTCAAGTCCCGCAACGAGGATCGGATCAGTGTGTCCGAGGTGCCAATGCTGACCGCCGCCGATATGGTCACGCTTCCCAAGGGGCAGGCGTTCGCCCTGCTGGAAGGGGGCCAGCTCTGGAAAATCCGCATCCCGCTGCCGGACGAGCGCGATGACGCGGTCATGCCGGGTGACTTTGAGGCGATAGCGGAGGCCATGCGTCGCAGCTATGTCACCAACGACCATTGGTACCGCGTGACCGATCACTGGTGGCATGCCGTCTCCGAGCTCGCAATCCCTACTTCAGACGCCGGTGAGTAGACCTGAGTATGGTCGAGCCCCGTGATCCCCGGCGAGCGGTGGCAGCACCCGGTACGCTGTCCCGGCTGCTGACAGGTATTGCCCACGGCCTCAAGTGGCTGTTCCTCTCCCTGCTTTTCTCCATTCTGGTGGAGTGGGTCGGCATGATGTTCTGGTGGGAGGAGCAGGGCCTCGGCCACAGTCGTCAGATGCTGGTGGCGGAGTTACTGTTCCTGGGTGCCGACTTTCAGCACAGTTGGATCACCACCGAACCAATGGCCTTCGCCAGTCGGCTCTCGGAGGGGATATACCAGGTGGCCTTCGAGTGGACGGGGTTGGTGGATCTGATCCGTTGGATCACGCCGGTACCGGCTGCTGAGGAAACCGGTCTGCGTCCGACGCTGCACAGCTTCTACCGGCCGGTATCTGAGTTCGTTCTGGCCGCCATGCAGATCACGCAGGTCTTCGCTGTGCGACTGGCTATCCTGGCGCTGGCGACACCAGTGTTCGGGTTGTTCACCGCCGTGGCGCTGGTGGACGGGCTGGTGCGGCGGGATCTGCGGCGTTGGGGCGGCGGCAGGGAAAGCTCCTTTGTCTACCACTACGCCAAGAAAGCCGCCATCCCGCTGATGATCATGGCCTGGGTCGTGTACCTGGCCTTACCCTGTAGCTTGCACCCCTCCTGGATTATCCTGCCATTCTCACTGGCGTTCGCCTTCGCGGTCACCATCACCGCCAGCACCTTCAAAAAGTACCTCTGATACAGTTGACTGTAACAATACAGCCTGCTAGCCTGTATTTGAATACTGTAACAGTACAGTATTGAGTGAGGTAACGAGGTTGAAAGGAGGTAAGCATGATCGCTCAAGCTGAACAACTGCTGCAACGTGGTTCCAGTGTTCCCAGCGCGTTGCTGCCGGCGATTTTCACTATCTTCAGCCAATGGCGCCTGACCGGTGCCCAGCAGATGACCCTGTTGGGGCTCAGCAACGAGAAGACCCTCTACAACTGGAAGAGCCAGCCGGAAAAGGCCAAGCTGACGAGGGATCTGTTGGAGCGGGCCAGCTACATCCTGGGGATCTACAAGTCCCTGGAAATCCTGTTCCCCGATCCGGCACTGGCCGACCAGTGGCTGGCCACGCCCAATGACAATCCGCTCTTCAACGGCACAGCACCGCTGGACCGCTTGCTGGCCGGCCAGGTGGTGGACCTGGCAGTAGTGCGGGATTTCCTCGATGGTCAGCGGGGTGGCTGGTGATCGATATCGACACCCTGCCCGGCAGTGAGGTCAATGAACCCGTCTATCGGATCATACTGTCGCGCTACCCCCAGATTCACCTGTTCGAGCGCGTCTCCAATCCCCAGGATTGGGACGTGCTCTATGCCGTGGAGTCCCTGACCAACCCCAGACTGCGCGATGAAGTCGGTGATATTCGCTTGGTACCACCGGAAGATCGTGTCTATGGCGATGGCGCCTCCTGGATCATGGCGGCTTTCACCCACCCCCCGGTCGATGGGCGAGGTGGTCGCTTCAACCGGGACTTCGGTATCTATTACTGCGCCGCCGATCAGGCGGTAGCCATCGCCGAATCGGCCTTTCACCGGGCGCGCTTCCTGCGGGAGTCCCGCATCGACAAGACCACCCAGGACATGCGCGTGATTCGCGCGCATGTGGGCCCTACAACCCTCCACGATGTACGTCATCTGGTCGGCGACGCGATCTACGATCCTGATCAATACGGTGAAGCCCAGCAGCTCGGTGACGCCTTACGTGGCGCCAGGAGTTTCGGAGTTCACTACCAGAGCGTGAGAGCCGAAGGGGAGTGCTACGGGGTGATGCGCGCTCGAGCATTGTCTGATGCGATTCACTGGCGGTATCTGCGCTACCACTATGATCAAGGGGCCATCGTCCACGTGGAATCCCTCGATGGCAGTGGCAGGAGGTGATGGCGATGTATAAAGAGCTGCTGTGGATCTTCACCCAGCTTCCGGACGACTACATTGTCCTCGACACCGAAACCACCGGACTCCCGGACGAAAATGGCCTACCGGATATTGTGACGCTCGGCATTACCGTCGTGAGGCATCGGGAGATTGCGACATCGGTTGAATTTCAGATCCGACCGCAGAAGCCAATCTCGGCAGAAGCGCTGTCGATTCACGGGATTACCAACGAACAGGCAGCCGAATTCGAACCCTTCGATTCACTGTGGCAACCGATCGCCGAGACCCTGAAGGACCAACTCATAGTCATCCACAACGCCAGTTTTGACTGGCCTATTCTGCTGGATCACGTTGATCGATACGGACTGGAGATGCCGAAAATTCAAGGGTTGTTCTGTAGCCAGAAAGCAGCCACCCCCTGGGCGCAGGTAATGAATTTTCCGTGCAGCCACAGGGGCCCCTCGATGGATTTGCTTACAGAAGTGCTTGGTGTTGAAGACCTGAGAGGCAAAGGCGACGGAACTCATGGAGCCGCAATTGATAGTAGACAGACGGCTCAAGTGGTAGAGGTGATAAGGCGCAATAGCAGAGCGAATAAAGTTTAAACCCTGCGTCATGATTTTTAGGAATAAGCCAATGTGTAGGGTTCCTATGCGAACGTTAACAATTCAAGACCTAATCCTGAATTGTACTGATATGCAAGAGAATATAAGGAGGGCTGAGTCATTTTGATGAAACAGCAACACACTTTGGACTGGCAGATCGGAAAAGTATTTCGCTTTGCCGATGAAGGGATAATGGGACTGTTAAAGGAGTCGCTACTTGCTGCAACAACTCGGCTGGGAGAAATTGCAGTCGAGCATGGCGCCGGTCATATACTTGTCGCCGGTGAAGTCTATGACATGGAGGCTTTGTTGCCCCATTCACTGAGTCAGCCGCTTGATCGCTTGCAGAAATTCTAGAAGGTTA
The DNA here is from genome assembly GCA_947258585.1 of uncultured Haliea sp. Taxonomy (GTDB): domain Bacteria; phylum Pseudomonadota; class Gammaproteobacteria; order Pseudomonadales; family Halieaceae; genus Haliea. The sequence continues at coordinate 70,761 of CAMYIZ010000074.1, forward strand.
CGTGGCACCTTATGCCAGGGAATCACGATCCGCATCGTCCGAATGGTCCTTGGTTGGGAAGCGGGTACAGATCATTGTCCTTACGTGTCGCGAACAACTATTTGAAGGAGTCGGTGGGCAGCACTTGTCTTTGCAATTAGTTGACACCGGGGAGCTGGACTCCGCATAAAATGAGCTTGGAGGAAATACATTGAAAATTGCTTCTGTTCGCATCGAGAACTTCAGGTCGTTTAAAGATGAAACCGTTCCATTTAATAATTATGCATGTCTCGTAGGTCCAAATGGAGCTGGAAAGTCGACGGTACTGACAGCGCTGAATGCATTTTTTCGCGAATCCGACGGGCTTCCCACAGATCTTAGTCAACTTGACGAGGAAGACTATCACTGCAGGGAAACGGATAACCCTATTAGGATCACTGTTACGTTCACGGAACTCAGCGACGAAGCGAAGGAAGACTTCGCGGACTACGTTCGGCAAGACCAACTTGTCGTGTCGGCTGTCGCTATTTTTGACGAGAGTACACGCAAAGCCCCGGTCATTCAATTTGGTCAACGCAAAGCAATGAGAGCTTTTGCTCCATTTTTCGAGGCCGCTAAAAGCGGAATGAAAGTCGCCGATTTAAGAGACCTGTATAACGGCATTAAACAGCAATTTCCTGAATTGGATGCTCCAGGAACTAAGGAGGCTATGATCGATGCGTTGCGTAAGTACGAGTCTGAACATCCGGACGATTGTGAACTGATTCCAAGCGAGGATCAGTTCTACGGGTTTTCGAAGGGCGCTAATCGCCTGAACAAACATATCCAGTGGGTTTACGTGCCAGCAGTTAAGGACGCATCCTCGGAACAAGTCGAGGTTCGAAATTCTGCTCTTGGCAAACTCCTTTCACGGACTGTTCGGTCACAGACGAACTTCGATCAGTCAGTTAAGGAGCTTAGGGCTGGTATGCAAGAACAGTATCAAAAGCTGTTGGATGGAAACCAGCATGTTCTTGACGATATTTCTCAGTCTCTTCAAATGCGCCTTTCTGAATGGTCACATCCAGACGCCCGATTACGCCTGCAATGGAAACAGGATCCAGATAAATCCGTGCGCGTTGAAGAGCCGTGGGCTCATATCCTTGCTGGTGAAGGCAATTTTGAAGGCGAGCTTGCTCGATTTGGGCATGGCCTCCAAAGGTCATACCTTCTAGCATTGTTACAAGAATTGTCGGGCACTCATGCAGATGAGAGTCCTACGCTGATTCTGGCGTGCGAGGAACCGGAGCTGTATCAACATCCGCCGCAAGCCCGTCATCTCGCCTCTGTTTTGAGCAAATTGAGTCAAGGGAATTCACAAGTCATTGTCTCCACTCATAATCCTTGGTTCGTCTCTGGGGAGGGTTTTGAGGACGTTCGTATGGTCCGCAAGGCAGATGGTAATCCGGCTTCATTGGTCAGCTATATGTCCTTTGAAGAGATAGCTGATGCAGTCGCCCAAGCGACGGGAGAACCTCCTACCAAACCCGAGGGTGCACTTGCAAAAATACATCAGGCTTTACAACCTGCTTTGAATGAAATGTTCTTCACTCGTCGACTTATCTTGGTTGAAGGCCTGGAAGATGTCGCATATTTGCAGGCGTACTTCAACTTGCTAGACCTGTCCGATGAATTCAGGCGCTTGGGGTGTCATATCGTACCTGCAAATGGAAAAAGTGAGCTACATCGACCGCTGGTAATATGTAACCATATGAAAATACCTACGTATCTCATCTTTGACTCCGACGCAGATAAGCCGGATCGGAATGGTAGTCAGGCAAAGCATGAGAAGGACAACAGGTCGCTCTTAAAACTAGTTGGTGGTGATGACGGCACACCGTTTCCGCCTGACACAGTTTGGGGAACGGGATATACGATTTGGCATTCAGATATAGGTACTGTGGTGAAAAATGAGATTGGTGCGGATGATTGGATAAATTATCGGAACCAGGCCGATCAACTATATGGGCAGGTCGGTGATCTCAAAAAGAACTCACTGCATATTGGTGCAAGTCTAGCGTTTGCATGGGACAACGGAAAGCGTTCAGCAAGTTTGGAAGCATTGTGTTCAAAAATCCTCGAACTCGACAACACAATTCCATTCAGCTGATTATGGATTGTCGAACTGCGAGAGTGCCATGGTAGGTGAAAGTATCAGCACGATTCTAGAGACAACAGTTGGTTATCCGCTGCACCGACTTGGCTGGAAAGCCTTTCAGGATCTGTGTGTGTCCGTGGCAGAGGAGTGCCTTAGACGTCCCGTCCAAAACTTCCTCCCTGGTAATGATGCTGGTCGCGATGGGGCATTTGTAGGGCGTTGGGATGGTGACGATCCCGCCGCCGGTGAATCTACGATTCAGTGTAAATATACATCAAGTGAAAAAGATAACCTCACAGTTTCGAAACTGAGTGATGAAATTGACAAGGCTGGCTCGTTGGCATCCATGGGACTGGCAGCAGACTACATCATTCTTACAAATCATCAGGTTACTGGTGCGAGTGAAATTAAGATCAAAGCCGCGTTTGAGGCTGTAGGAGTGGGAAGATGCCGCGTATTTGGCTACGACTGGATCGTTCGTCAGATTCGCACTTCACCGCGTCTACGTATGATGGCACCACGACTCTATGGTCTCGGTGATTTGAGTGAACTGTTGGATGAGCGCGCATATGCTCAGGCACAGCTAATTCTCAGTGCTATGGGTGACGATCTACAGCGTCTTGTTATTACAGAAGCCCACCGAAAGAGTGTCAGAGCTATAAGCACTCATAATCTCGTTTTGTTACTTGGAGCTCCTGCTGCAGGAAAGTCAACGATAGGTGCAAGCCTTGCTGTCGGCGCGGCAGACATATGGCAGTGTGGAACAATTCGCGCTACATCGCCTGAGGATATAACAAAGCACCTGAACCCTGATTTGCCACAGTTTTTCTGGATTGATGACGCATGGGGGAATACCCAGTATCAGAGGCAAAGAACTGAATCGTGGAATCAGACTCTCCCTCTTATTCAGGGGGCCATAAAAAGGGGTACACGCTTCTTGATCACATCACGTGATTATATTTGGAAGGCGGCGCAGAGGGACCTTAAGATACAAGCCCTGCCGATTTTAGGCAAAAGCCAAGTAGTTATAAACGTGCATGAACTCTCTGCTCAGGAAAAGGCACAGATTCTTTATAATCACCTAAAGTTGGGTGATCAGCCGACAGAGTTTCGTGCAGAGGTTAAAAGTCATCTGCCCGCAATTGCTGAGCGAAAGGATTTTCTTCCTGAAGCGGCACGGCGGTTTAGCTCGGTATTTTTTGCAGGTCGACTACAACCTACTAGAGATGCAGTGTCAGCTTTTTTTGAAAAGCCCGCAGAGTTTCTCTTGGAGACGATTACAAACTTGTCTCCTGATTGTCGTGCAGCCATTGCTGTCGTTTTTATGAATGATGGGCGAATATTTTCTCCAGTTTCCATGGAGTACATAGAATCAGCGGCGACCGCTTTCGGAGTGAATGCAGGAGCTGTACGAGAGCAGCTCGAAGCATTGAACGGCAGTCTTTTGCTTTTGGTAAAGAGCGATGAGGGTCCTTATTGGACTTATAAACATCCTACCATTAGTGATGCCTTTGCAAGGTATGTCGCTGGTAGCCCTGAGCAAGTGGAAATATACTTGCGGGGTGCAAGCCCTGGCTCAATCATCTACGAGGTTGTTTGTGCTGGCTGCGAATTTTCCGGTACGTCAGTGGTCATACCTGACGGCTTGCATGAGCTTCTGGAGCAGAGAATTGGCGGACTGGAGAGGTTTAGGCTTGCTAGCTTTCTTTCATATCGCTCGAATAAAAAATTTTCAGCGCGTCTACTCTTGAACCGTTCGGACATCATTGACGGCATCTCATATTATTCCGCACCTATTCGGGAGGACACAGACGCACAGCTTGTAGCTACGCTACATAGCCAAGGCCTACTACCGGAAGCAACCCGATTGAAATTTTACGATGACGTAAAACGGAGTGTTATTGAGGATGCTGATTCAAGCTTTCTTGATGATGACGATATCCAAAGCGTTTTTACAGCGAAAGAGATAGAGGATCTTTTGAATCTGGCTGAAACGGAAGTTCTTCCAAGTATTTCCCAGCACATTGACAGGTTGCGTAGAGATTGGGATGGCGATTCGTCTCCTGATGATTATTTCGAGCCATTCGAAGAGGCTGTGAAATCTTTCACGACTGCATTATCCGATAGAATTGATAGTCAAAAAGCCATGGTGTCCGCTCGGAGGGACATAAGCTATGCTGTCTCTAGTATGAATGACGAGTTTGAGCCGAGTTCCTCGACCGCAGCACCCACAGCATCATCAACGCCGCAAAATACACCGCTCACAAATTTGTTTCGCGATATAGACGAATAGATTAAGGCATCTCTGATTAATTCAGGCATTCGTTCATAATAGACGGCATCTTCAATTCAGGTTGAACCCCATGCGTCAGGACTCTTTTTCTGGAAGCGGCTTCGAGAAGTACCGCAAGAAAACCCGCAAGGAACAGTTCCTTGAGGAAATGGAAACCATCATTCCCTGGAAAGAACTCTGTGACGCTATTGAGCCGTACTATCCCAAGCCGGAGGGCGCCGGTCGCAGACCCGTCGGTATCGAGAGGATGCTGAGAATCCACTTCCTGCAGCACTGGTTCAACCTCTCCGATCCGGCTGCCGAAGAAGCTCTGTACGATTCCCAGGCGCTGCGTAACTTTGTAGGCATCGACCTGGGGCGCGAACCTGCACCGGATGAGACCACGATTTGCAAGTTCCGCCATCTGATGGAGAAGCACAATCTGGGCGACCAATTGTTCCACTTGGTGAACCAGTACCTCAAGGACAACGGGATGAAGGTATCCCGCGGCACCATCGTCGATGCCAGCATCATCAGCGCACCGAGTTCCACCAAGAACAAGAAGAAAGAGCGCGATCCGGAAATGAAGCAGACGAAAAAGGGTAACCAGTGGTATTTCGGCATGAAGGCGCATATTGGCGTCGACAGTAAAACCCGGCTCATTCACTCGGTGGTCGCGACAGCGGCCAACGTACACGACTCCCAGGTCCTGCCTGACCTGCTTCACGGCGAAGAAACCCGGGTTTGGGGCGACTCCGCCTACACCGGCCAAAAGCAGACGATCACCGATTACGCCCCCCTTGCTCAAGACTTTACCCAGGCCAAAGGCAGCCGCAACCGAAAGCTGACTGAAGACCAGCGCGCGAAAAACCGGAACAAGTCGCGCGTCCGGGCACGTGTGGAGCATCAGTTCGGGATTATCAAGCGGCAGTTTGGCTTTAACAAAGTCCGCTACCGTGGGCTGGCGAAAAACGCTCATCGCCTGTTCGTCGCCTGCGCCCTGAGTAACCTTGTTGTTGCAAAGAAGGCGCTGTTGGGTAGAAGCCGAATGTAATTGCAGGGAAGTTGCGCCTGATGCGCAGCTATTCGGGGCCATATTGCCCCGAACGACAAAATAGACCGGCGATTCCGCATGACGTTTCCGCGGAGATGCCCCAGAAATGATGGGAAGTGGAAGATACTGGATCGGTCCGCTATTCATCGGCAATTAATCAGATGATCCTTAAGTACCTTGCATATGGGCTTTCCAGCTATGGCGAACTGGACTTTATGAGAGTCTTAGGGTCAGCTTCTGAGCCCTGAATACCCAAAAATATCCGCTCACAGGTGGAATTGCACCTGCAGATGGATAAAACCACGCCTCCCTTTGAATCGATTTTCCATCGCCCATCCCAGCTAACTTCCGCACTATGCCCCGTAACAACCCACGGGAGCAGCAGTGCGATGAAACGCCATCTCTGGCTACTTTCTTTTCTCCTCATTGAATCAATGGCCCCGGTAATCGCTTCGGCGGATACCGGCGCCGAGCGCGATGCCCTCGCAAAGGTCATCCACGATCTGAATGCCCTTGAGGCGGCCATAAAGCAGGCCGAGGCCAATACCAATCCGGATTCCCGTATCCGCTTTCGTTATGACTGGCTGCGTCAGGATCTGAAACAGATCAAGGAAGGTATCCAGGCCCAAATCGACTCACCTCGTGCACAGCCACGCTCGTTCCCGCCACTGCGCGGCGACTACCGTCGGTAGGCCCTGCTCATGACCGCTGTACAACAGGCCGCATTCCAAGCTGGGTCCGGTATTACGCCAGCGACCCTGTTGACTGCCATTGCATCGATCGTCCTGGTACTGGCTTTTGTCTGGGTTATTTGGATTTCCATCGGCACATTTCGAGCCTGGCACGAAGGGCAGGCTACGGTCTTTGATCTCACCTGGAGCACGCTGAGGGCGAGCATTGTGTTGATGGTTCTGGGTTTCTATTTGCGGTGAGTGCCTTGACGAAACTCGGTCTGGGCGGGCGGCGTGCCGCAATGGGATGCGGGGATGATCCCCATTTTCATCAGCGTAACAAGAGAGGACATTGGTTATGGATACATCAAATACACCATGCGGATTCAGGCAAAAGCGCGGGTGTTTCCGGGCTCTATTGCTGGCGACAGCGGCAGCGCTATTTCCTGCACCGCTTTGGGCGGTACTGCCGACGCCGGTGGCACCGAGCACAGCGCCGGCCGCGGGTGACTGGATTGGCCTGATCCAGGGCTATATCAAAGACGGCGGTCTCGTACTGGGGCTGGCAATCGCAGTGCTCGGCTTCCTCTGGATCGCCTATCTGGGTTTCGCCAAATTCAACGAAGCACGCCAGGGTAAGGCGGAATGGGCTGAGGTGGGCGTGCTGGGCATTGTCGGCGCGATTGTCCTGATCTTTGCCAGCTACCTCCTTACTGAGGCGGCCGGCGTCATTTGAGGCGCTAAACACAAAGCCGCGGAGAAAAGGCGATGTCCAACGACCATGACGTTCTGGCGGATCGGCTGAATGCCGAGCCCGCCATTTTCAAAGGTTGCTCATCTTCGGAGCTGGGCACGATCGTGGGACTGGCTATAGCCGTGTGGTTGCCCCTTAGTTTGTTACTGGCCTGGTTGCTCGGCGCCATCACCATGGGGTTTGGCATCGCCGGTGTCGGTGTGGTGGCGACAGTGGTTGCTTTGGCGACGCTGTTTCAGCGGATCAAGCGTGGACGGCCTGAGGGGTATTACCAGCAATGGTTGCGTATTCGACTGCAGGCTCTGGGACTTTCTCGTGCACCGTGGGTGCTACGTTCGGGGGCTTGGGACATCGGGAGGACGCAGCATGCGCCGTTATCGTCTCGAGATTGATAACGTCCGTGCACACCTTCGCTCGCTATGGATTGTCATCTGTTTGCAAGGGCTGATAATCCTCGCGCTCTGGATTGGCTGGAGCCAGGCACCGAAGCAATTGCGGGTCTATGTGCCGCCGGATCTGCGCTCCGGTGCTGTCCTGGCGGCGGAGGAGGTGCCTCCAGCCAATGTCTATGCGTTCGCGTTCTACATCTTTCAGCAGCTCAATCGCTGGTCTGAGAACGGCGCAACGGATTATGGCCACGCGATATTCCGGATCTCGCCTTACCTCACACCGCGCTATCGCAATGACCTGATAGCCGATATGGAGCTCAAAGCGCGTCGCGGTGAGTTGGCATTCCGGGTGCGGGGCGTGCATGAAGTACCCGGTCACAGCTACGAGGAACGCCGGGTCGATGTGTTGTCACCTGATGTATGGGTGGTGTGGCTGGATCTGGATTTGCTGGAGTCTGTGAAAGGCATGACCGTCAAGCAAACCAGTATTCGTTATCCCATCCGCGTGGTGCGCCAGGCGATCGACCCCGAAACCAACCCCTGGGGTCTGGCATTGGATGGTTATGGCGCTGATGGCCCCCGCCGCCTCAGTAAAGCCGAGCTGTCGGAGCCCGACTCAGACGGTGCTGCGGTCAACAAGGAGCCTTCGTGATGTCTGCCTCACAATATTCCACACCAAGCCAGTGGATCGTCGTGGTCCTGTTCTGGGTTCTCAATCTTTCCAGTACTCAAGCTGGCGCGACACAAGACACACCCTCCCGTGTCGATGAGATCGTCTCGACTGGCCTGGAGCGTGTGGTCTGGCGCAAAACACCGATCGCTATCCCTTTGGTCGTGGGCGAGGAGCGGCTGATCCATTTTCCCGACTCGGTGAGTATTGGCCTGCCGCAGTCGCTGACCCCGTTCCTGCGCAGCCAGAGCATCAACGGTACGATCTACCTACTGGCGGGACAGCCATTCGAATCGACCCGTGTGATGGTGCGCTCTGAGAACGGTGGCCCCCTGTTTGTTCTCGATCTTTCGGCAGCGTTGAGCGTCGATGAACGACCGCCACTCCCTGAAGTGCAGGTGGTGTTGGAAGCGCGTAAAGCGAAGGCGGAGGATGTGCCTTCCGATACTGTCACTGCCAACCGATTCAATCAATGGGGCTATGTCGCATTAACCCGCTTCGCGGCGCAACAGCTCTATGCACCGGAAAGACTCTTGCCCAATACGCCGGGCGTGGTCGCCATACCCGTCAAGGATGTCCCCGTCGACCTACATCGTGGTGGTAGCGTTGAAGCGGTGCCCGTGGCGGCCTGGAAGGCGGGATTGCGGTATGTCACCGCGGTCAGACTGACCAACCGTACCGCCAAGGCGGTCATCCTGGATCCCCGCGAACTCCGCGGTGCCTGGTTGGCGGCTACGTTTCAGCACAATCGTCTACTACCCTCGGGAGGAGACGCAGATACCTCAGCCGTGTATCTGATCTCTGACCGGCCCTTCGACGTGGCCCTTTGGTGAGGAGGGACTGGTAGCATGTCGATGGTCACCAGTAATCGTTTATTACCCCTTCTCGCCGGCTCGGTGCTGCTTCTGACGGCTATGGTGGCCATCAAGTCCTGCTCACCCGATGCGGCACAGCCGCAACTGTTGGACGCGGTACCGCAGGCGCCCAAACCGGATGCCGATACACCGGCCGACACAATCAAGACCTTAACAGCCAATGTCAGCGCCATGACCTCGGAGCTCAATGCATTGCGGAGAGATAACACCGTGCTGAAACAGGAAAATCGCGATCTGATCAAAGACCGTAAGCAGATCGAAAACAACGTGCTGTCCCGATTGGAGCAATCACTGGCTTCAAAGCGGGCGGACACGGACCCTCAGGCCTCGACGTCAGCCATCGCGGCATTAACCGCCAGGGTAGACGCCCTGGCGAACCACTACGGTACGTCGGACCATCCGTCACCCACTGTAGGTTCCGACATTCCCGTTGGGCTCGGCCTGGATGGCGTGAGATCCGTACCACCGGATTCGGAAGCGCTGGTGTGGATCAGCCCCCTAGAGCTTGCCTCATCACCCGACGGTGACCCCGAGTCACTGTTCAACCGCTACAGCCGGACAGGGCGCAGCGCGTTGGATCAGGCGAGCCCGACAGTCCCGTCGCTGGTCGACAAAAGTGGCGCTGTGCTCAATACCTCGTTGCCGGTCTATACCGTGCCACGGAACGCAACCCTGATCGGTTCCACCGGCATGACCGCCCTGGTGGGGCGGGTACCGATTCAGGGGCAGGTTCGCGACCCCATGCCCTTCAAAGTGATCACCGGCAAGGACAACCTGGCCGCTAACAGACTGCGGATCCCGGGTGTCGAAGGCATGATCTGGAGCGGCACCGCCGTCGGGGACTGGACGCTGTCCTGTGTGACCGGGACCTTGGAATCGGTGACCTTCGTGTTCGAGGACGGCACCATTCAAACCCTTTCCAGTGATGATAGATCCAGCGGCGGCAATCAGCTGGGTGGTTCCAGTGGAAGCAGCCATCGACCACTGGGATGGATTTCCGATGCGCAAGGTATCCCCTGTATCACCGGTGAGCGCAAGACCAACGCGCCGGCATTCCTGGCCCAACGCATTGGCGTGATGGCGCTTGAAGCCGCCGGCGAGGCCGCCGCGCAGGCCGAAACCACTACCCTGATCAGTGACTCAGGTAATGCCACCAGCGTGGTCTCCGGTGAGACAGGTCAATACATCCTGGGCAAGACCCTGAGTGGGGGCAGCGACGAAGTGGCGAAGTGGTTGTGGGAGCGCCAGGCGCAAAGTTTCGATGCGGTTTTCGTGCCCGCAGGCGTCGAGCTGGCGATCCATGTCGACCATGAACTGCCCATCGATTTTCATTCCAATGGCAGGAAACTCCATCATGAAACGACTCTCTTCGGACAAGCGACGACTACCACTGGCTCTGGTCTTGATTAGCGGGTTCACGGTCGGCTGTGCCAGCACCAAGGAAACCGTATTGCCACAGGACGGCCCGACCATGAAGTCCATCTACGATCAGCACATGGTCGATGTTCAGCAGTCCGATCAGCGACGCGCCATTGGTGGCCAGCCATTGCCGCAATCCGGTTTCGAGCACTACCGCGGTTTTGTGAGAGAAGCGGCCAACGAAATCGACACCGTTTTTCCGCGCCTGCCCAATCCCACGCTGGTGATGTACATCTTTCCCCACCTGTCAGGCCGTGAGCGCACGCCGGTACCGGGGTATGTCACCACCTTTCCCTTTTACGAAACGGTGGAGTACGCATTACCGGGAGAAGTGCCTGGCGAGGTGCCCCCAGCGGCACCTTTGACCGCCGACCCTACTCAGCCAGACAGTTAGACAGGAACGCCTGATGCCAGCGAAGAGAACCAATCAGGGCGACAGTGCACCAGTAACCAGCGCGTCAATCAAACAGCAGTACGAGCGACCCCCTTCTTTCACCGATCTGTTGCCCTGGATGGAGTACCTCCCTGAGAGCAAAGCCCTTCTGCTGGAGGATGGCATCAGTATGGGCGCGCTGTTCGACATAACCCCGATCGGTTGTGAAGCCAGAACACCGGTGTTTATGTCGCAACTGCGGGATGCGATCCAGATCGCCATCAATGAATCCATTCCTGAACGGGATGAAGCGCCCTGGGTGTTACAGATCTATGTGCAGGATGAGCCTCGGCTGCATCGTTTTAATACATCGATGGAACAGTATCCGTCGCCAGCGGTTCGCGCATCGGCATATTCGCACTATTACCAGTCTGTGATGGCCCGCCACCTGCAGGCGATCTCGAGGGCGGGAGGCCTGTTTGAGGACACCACCGTGACCGGATCTCGCTGGCAGGGACAGCAACGCCGCATTCGTGTAGTGCTTTACCGCCGTCTCAAACACAACGGTAAATCCCATTCGATACTGGAAATGGAAGAGGCCCTCAATGATGTGGCCATCAAATGGATCGCGTCGTTGGCGTCGGTCGGCATCAAGGCCAAGCGGGCCGATGGCCAGGCCTTTTATGAGTGGCTACTGCCCTGGTTCAATCCCCGGCCGGGCGTGGCCAAGGGTGATCCGGAAACCCTGCTGCAGATTGCCCCCTATCCCGGGGATGAAAATCTGCCATTCGGTTACGATTTTGCCGAGCAATTGACCCTGTCGATGCCGCGCTCGGATGCGGCCACCGCGAGCTGGATGTTCGACAACATGCCGCATACCGTCGTGACCGTGCAAAGCCTTCGGCGCACACCGGATATTGGGCATTTCACCGCCGAGCGTCAGGCCGGGGATCAGGTATTCTCGCTGTTTGACCGGCTGCCCGAGCATACGGTCATGGCCATGACCATCACCATCAAACCCCAGGACGTGACCCGTAATCACATTGCCCAGATCAAGCGCGCCGCGGTGGGGGATTCGGCGGAAGCGTCCATCACTCGGGAAGATGCCGAACAGGTGGAAAGGGAGATGGCGCAGGGCAACAAACTCTACCCCGTGAACCTGGCGTTCTACGTGCGCGGTGAGGATCACAAAGACTTGCGCGCCAATCTGAATCGACTCAACGCACTACTGCTGCCCAATGGCCTGCAACCGATCACCCAGGAAGCGGACTTGCTGACACTGGACAGCTATATCCGCAATCTCCCTATGGCCTTTGACGTGGAGTTGGACAAGTCACGGCGCCGGTCGCGCCTGATTTTCTCCCGCCATATCGCCAATCTGGTGCCGATCTACGGGCGCTCCCGTGGGACAGGCCATCCGGGCCTGGTGTTCTACAACCGTGGCGCCGAGCCGCTGGTGTTTGACCCGCTGCACCGGGATGACCGCAAGAAGAACGCTCACATGCTGATTCTCGGGCCGACCGGGGCGGGGAAGTCAGCGCTGTTGGTGTATTTGCTGCAACAGATGATGGCGCGCCACCGGCCCCGCGTCTTCATCATCGAAGCGGGAGGCTCGTTCTCCCTGTTGGGGCAGCACTTTGCCGGCCACGATCTGACGGTCAATCAGATTACTCTCAATCCCAACGTCGACGTCAGCCTGCCGCCGTTCGCCGATGCACTGCGCCTGCTGGAGCGGCGCCAGTCGTTCAACCCGCTGGATGTCAACGATACGGCTATCGAAGCGTCACTGGATGATGAGGATATGGAGGACGAGGGCGGCAACCGGGATATTCTCGGTGAAATGGAAATTGCCGCGCGCATCATGATCACCGGCGGCGACGAGCGCGAGGATGCCCGCTTGACCCGAGCAGACCGGCTATTGATCCGTAATGCCATATTCCTCGCCGCTAAAACGGTGAAAGAGACAAGTCGAACGCAGGTGATTACCCAGGATGTCGTCGATGCCTTCCGGGCCATTGCTGCAAATCGTGAACTCCCTGAACACCGGCGCAACCGTGCTCTGGAGATGGGCGATGGCATGGCGCTGTTCTGCTCGGGGCTTGCGGGGCATTTCTTTAACCGGCCGGGGCAGTCCTGGCCGGAAGCCGATGTCACTATCCTCGAAATGGGCATGCTGGCCCGCGAAGGTTACGAGGATCAGCTCACTGTCGCCTACTTGTCGATGATGAGCCACATCAACGACCTGGTGGAACGTCACCAACACGACGATCGCCCCACGCTGGTGGTCACCGACGAGGGCCATATCATCACCACCAACCCCTTGCTGGCGCGCTATGTGGTCAAGATTACCAAGATGTGGCGCAAGCTCGGCGCCTGGTTCTGGATCGCCACCCAGAACCTGGAGGACTTCCCGGATGCCAGCCGTAAAATGCTCAATATGATGGAGTGGTGGCTCTGCCTGGTGATCCCGAAAGAAGAAGTGGATCAGATCGCCCGCTTCAAGGATCTGAATGATGAACAGCGTAACCTGCTGCTCTCAGCGCGCAAGGAGCCGGGGAAATATGTGGAAGGCGTGGTGCTGGCCGACAAGGTCGAGGCCCTGTTTCGCAATGTCCCGCCGGCCCTGTCACTGGCGCTGGCCATGACGGAAAAGCACGAGAAGGCCGAGCGAGCGGCCATTATGCGCGAAAAGAACTGCACGGAGCTGGAGGCGGTTTACGAGATCGCCAGTCGTATCGAAGCATCGCGCAAGCGGGAGTAGGGCGGGGCAAAAACCACCACGTTTCCGGTCAGAATTCTTCGTTTCTCTCCTGCCGACAATCCCCCAGCATGAAGACCTCGTCAACGGTATCTGAGGCTGGGTGACCGCCGGTGAATGCTCGAAAGCCCCTCCGTCTTCTTTCAACCTGCTTCGTCGTGCTGTTCTATCAGTCGGTCGGGGCAAGCGAGCTCCCAAGTTCAATCGAGGTTTTCACCGATTCCCTCCACCCGGCTGAGAGCGACGCTGCTGCTACGTCTGTGTACGTGATAGATCGTATCGACCGACTGCAGCAGGCACTCTCCAACGGTTTACCCGCGGATCCCGATACGGCAAAGCAGACGGCACTTCGACACCTGCAGCGCGTGGATGTCGGACTCAGTGGTGAACTGGAAAATGCCGCTATCGGACTGGTGAAGGCGATGCAGTATGGCCTTGATCGCTATCCCGCCATTGTCTTCGATGGCCAGTTCGTAGTGTACGGCATGACCGATCGTGTCGCGGCAACCCAACTGTATCGGGAATGGCAGGCCGGGGAGCGTCGCCCATGATGCGCAGTTTCCGCCGTTTCGGCCCCATCCTGCTGATGTGGGTCTCCCTCATGGGGCATGCTGGAACCATCACCACCACGGAAATCGTGTCTCAAACCACGAGTGCAGCACTGAGTTGTATGCGCTGGATGCCGGTGGGGATGTGCTTTTGGCTGCGCTGTTCCCTCTATGAATGCAATGTCGAGACCTCGATCAAGGTTGGCCATTACCAGCCGGATGCGGTGGTGAGCAGCTACAACGATCTCGGCGGCAATCCCTGGACCGAGATCCGCAGTGTGCTTGGGGCTGCACAACATTCGGCCGCCACGGGGCTGCTCGGCAGCCTGCTTGGCGTGGCCATAGAGAGTGCCGGGAATCGAACAGAAGGCGGGCAGGGCAACAGGGACCACCGTAATCTGATCTTCCGGGAGACCGATGTCATCGGACATCCGGTGAGCGCCCTATCAGACATTGTCGCGGGTACCGGTTACCTCTGCGAGTCCGAAACCATCGCCTTCTACCCCTATTTCATGTCCAGCCTGGATGCGCTTTCCTGGCGGATGGAGATCCCGGAGATGTTTTACCCCGCCAGCTCGATTCCTGGCCTGCGAGAAATTGGCACCTGGCCGCTCCAGACCTGGGGTGGTGTGTACCCGAGAACGGGCTGGACAACGCAGGCGGAGGAGCCCAAGGCGGCGGCGATCAACGCGCAACGCGCCGGCGATATCGTGACGCGAGGCGGTCAACCGCACATTTACGACCAGATCTCGCCGTCTTCCAGCGCGGACCAGCGGATCTGGTCACCTGGCCCATTGGTTGAAGGCGATGCCAGCACTGGCGAGTGGCAGATGTTGCTGCCCCGAGCTGAATCCAGCTGCAGCGTATTTGGCACCAATGATCTGGTAAGCGCAGCAGGTTGGGGTGGTGGCCGCGTCGATGCAGAGGGCGACTACGCCTGGAATCTGTGGCGGCCCTACCAGTGCTGTGAACGGCAGGGCCATTTCTTCCTGTACGACATCAACTGGATCATCTATCCACCATGATCAAACGCACTGTGCTTTGTATATCTCTCCTCCCGTCACTCCTGCTGTTGGGGCATGGCGCGAACGCCGCGCAGGCGCCGACTGAAGATGGTTTGTGGTACTACGAGATCGGTGGCGCGGAACCTGTTTCGGTACCGGCCAATCCTTCAGTGGTTTCTGTCACCTTGGGTGGCTCTGCCCAACTGGGGCTGGGCTATAGCTGTGGCAAGTTCGATCCTGTGGCCGCGGTGACCAACACCCTGAACGACATCGGTGCCGGCGTCGACAACATGATGAACGCCATGACGGCTGCGGCCACGAGCGCCATAGCGGCTTTGCCCGCCCTGATCCTGCAACGGGCCAACCCCGGTCTTTACGATCTATTCCAGAACGCCCTGATCAAGGCTGAGGAAACCATGCAGCTCGCCACCAAGTCCTGTGAGCAGATGGAGGCCGAGATTGCCCAGGGCAAGAATCCCTATGCCGATCTGATCACCTTATCCAAGGGGAATGACTGGAAGGTACAGATGGGGATTGGCGGCAATGATGCCGTTACCGCCAAGGACACGGTGGAATCCTCCAATGGCGATAACGGTGTGCCGTGGATCGGTGGGCAGGCTGGCGGCAGCGGCCAGCCCGTGCTGGAGTTCACGGGTGATATCGTCGAAGCCGGTTACAACATCAATATGAATCGGGTTGTGACCGATCCCAGTCCGGTCCCAGCCGCATCGGCTACGCGCCTGTCGGAAATCTGGGCATCACCGGCCGACGCCCGCGACTGGACGGTGGATGTGGTAGGGGAAAACATCGTCACTACCTGTGATACCTGTCGCAAGGACAGCATTCCTGGCACGGGCCTGCTACCGAAGCTCTATCAGGAGTCGGCCACTGTCACCACTGAGATCCAGAACCTGGTTAGCGGCGCGACCCCGCCCACGTTGGCCAATCTCGATCAGATCACAGCCCCCGGTGTGGCCATCACCCGCCAGGTGATCGAAGCGATCCGCGAGATGCCGGCCTCCGAGCAGAGCCTGATCATGGGGCGCCTAGTCTCCGAGATCAGCACCGCGCGCACGGTCGAGAAAGCACTTTATGCCCGCCGTCTGCTCCTATCGGGACGACAGGTGCCGGAAGTCTACGCCACCGAGGTGGCCCGCGAACACGCTGATAATTCTATCGCCGAGCTCGATAAAGAGATTGAAAACCTGCTGTTCGAAACCCGGGTGCGCCGAGAAGTAGTCTCCGATACCGTTGCCACGCTGCTCGAGCGAGCGGCTGCAAAACGGCAAAGTTCACTGACCGTACCAGAGGTGCCGACACTCGACCCCAACCCCCTGCGAGGCGGTCGTGTGCAGTAATATCCGCACCAGGCGCAAAGGCTTTCTGCTGTGCACTACTGTGGCCGCTTTACTGACCGCAGGAGTGGGTTATGTACTGATGCATCGATTGCAAACCGAGTCCATCGAATCGATTCAGCAGACGATGAACACCTGGCGGGTGGCGTTGACCCTGATGCGCTGGGGCGTTATTGCCATAGTGGTGTTCAGCTGGCGCCACGTTGTCCAGCATTTTTCTGCGTCAGGAAAGTTGAGTTCCGTCCAGGCGGAGTACCTCGCAGGATTACGATGGCGGGCGGTTACCTGGCTGATCCTGCTTGAGCTGGTGCTAGGGCAGGGGATGGTCGTGAAGTTCCTCGACCTCCTTGCTGGGACGATCGGCTGATGAGCGTCGACAGTTACCTGGAGCTTTTCACCTCACTCTTTGGTTGGGCCTTCTACGGTATTCTGTGGGACGTGCTGGTCGGTACCGGTATCGTCTATCTCCCTTTCCTCGGGATCCTGATCGATAACTGGCGCGAACCGGCGCAGGGCGGTGAAGTCGGCCCTGCCAGTGGCCTGTCGCTACGACGGATGGAGATCGAGCTGTTTATCGCGCTGCTGGTGGTCGTGCTCGCCGGGCAGCCAGCTGCTCTCACACCCCTCAACGCCGCAACCCTGTCCCATTCACCACCGCCGACTTTACTGAATCCTACGCCAGCAACTGCGACAGTAGCGTCCCCACAGAGTACCTATGGCACGGCCGGATTCACGGGTTCTGCAGCAACCGTCAATGTCCCCGTCTGGTGGTACGGCGTGATCTCCCTCAGCTCAGGGTTGAATCACGCCATCATCGAAGGCCTGCCAACGGTCGCTGATATGCGCACCTTTGAGCAGCAAGCCCGCCTGGCCACCATCGCGGACCCTCGCCTTCGGCAGGAGGTCAGCGATTTTTTTAGCCAGTGTTACATCCCGGCCCGCTCCAAGTACCAGGCGGAACGGCCCGATACCCCGGCGATCAGTGGCATCCTCGCCACCTACGGCGCCGACGACCCGGACTGGATGGGCTCCCACGTCTACCGCGATACCCCAGGCTATTACGACACCTTGCGCCCAGCCAAACAGATTGTCGGCTGGGCCTACAACGCAGCCAGGGACACAGAGTACGATCTGACGGCGCCGCCGGCCTGGGGCAAACCCTACTGCAATCAGTGGTGGGACGATGCCGCGATTGGCCTGAGAGAGAAGCTGATCAATGAAGCGGATGCGACATCCGCAGGCTTCTCCGGGCTGGTGGTCGCCATCGCGCCGGCACTGGCCAGTGAACAGCAAAATGATGCTGTTGCCAAAACCGTGCTTACCAACGCACCACCTTCCTGGTCGAGCAACGAACTGATCGCCAATAATACTTCCGGTTCGGGTTTGTTCAATACGGCAGGGAATATGGTCAAAGGGGGTCTTGCAGCCGGTGGCGTGATTACAGCATCGGCCCTGTTTTCCGTCACCATGACCGCCGTGCTGCAGTCGTTACCCATGGTCCAGGCCATTATGTTGCTGGGTATCTATGCACTGCTGCCGCTGGTGGTCGTCCTATCCCGCTACTCCATTGCCATGATGGTGGTCGCAGGCATGGCGATTTTCACCATCAAATTCTGGACGGTACTCTGGTATCTGGCAATGTGGGTGGATCAGAACTTGATTCTGTCAATGTATCCGGACGTCAACGTCTTCCTGCAGATCTTTGCCAACCCTGGGGAACATGACTCTAAGCGCATGCTGCTGAATATGATTACGACCAGTCTCTATCTGGGATTGCCGCTGTTGTGGAGCGGGATGATGGCGTGGGCGGGAGTGAACATTGGCCGATCCATTACAGCAGCAGCGTCGTCGCTTGCGAGACCTGCTGACGATGCGGGACGGCAGGGCGGCAGCCTTGGCAGAATGGCGATCTCAAAAGGAATGAAGAAATAGATAGTTGCTACAAATCTTCCTCATACCAACCGTCTGGGTCGGTTCCGGAATCCATACGGCCAGTACGAAAATTGTACTCGCCAAATCGATCAGAGCCATCTCCTAAAGGGCGATCTTCGCTTTCGTCATCATCGGCGCTACAAAGAGCGCCCACAGCAGTAACGAGCAACGCAGCGCTGGCCCTAAGGAAATTGGTAATACGGGTGGCAGTATTCATCAGCAGACTCCATCTGCGTCTACCCTAGCTCAGATCGAGTATAACGCCGTTGGACTAAAGTGCTTGGTTTACAAGATCCAAATGCGGAGAAAATCCATGCGAAAACACTTGGCCAGGTTGACGGAAACCACCGCATCCGAGTAACCATGCAAACCCCGAGTCGCTACGCTCCGTTGGGTGGCAGCTTTGCTCCAGCCCGGATGGCTGATCAGTCGCAGCGCTCGAAGAGTGCCGCGATACCCTGGCCGCCACCAATGCACATGGTGACCACAGCGTAGCGGCCCTGGATACGTTCCAACTCGTACAGGGCCTTGACCGTGATCAGGGCACCGGTGGCCCCGATGGGGTGCCCGAGACTGATTCCGGAGCCGTTCGGATTGACCTTCGCCGGATCCAGCCCCAGTTCCTTGATCACTGACAGCGCTTGCGCGGCAAAGGCCTCGTTGGCCTCCCAGATATCTACTTCTCCCAGATTGACGCCAGTTTTTTTGAGCAATTGGCGGACTGCCGGCGCGGGGCCGATGCCCATGATGGCCGGGTCGACGGCGGCAAACGCATACCCTTTCAGTACCGCCATTGGCTTCAGGCCTCTGGCCTCCGCGAGGCTGCGTTCCATCATCACTACGGCGGCGGCGGCATCATTGATGCCGGAGGCATTGCCGGCGGTAACCGTACCCTCCTTCTTGAACACCGGGCTCAAAGCCGCCATGTCGGATGCGCTGCAGTCGGGTCTGATGTGTTCGTCCTTTTCGAACACGGTAATCCCCTTTCGCGTCTTTACTTCGATGGGCAGTATCTGCTCGGCAAACCGGTCCTCCTCTTGAGCCCGCTGCGCGCGGCGGTGACTTTCCGCCGCCAGTTCGTCCTGTTCCTCGCGGCTGATGTCGTATTTCTCCGCCAGGCTTTCGGCGGTGATGCCCATATGGGTGTCACCGACCGGGCAGGTCAGCGCCCCGAGCATGGCATCGACGACCTCCCCGTTACCTATCCGGGTGCCATAGCGCATGCCCGGTAGCCAGTGTGGCAAGCGACTCATGGACTCGGCGCCTCCAGCCACCACCGCGTCGCAGTCGCCCAGCAGGATCAACTGTGTTGCGGAAATGACAGCCTGCAGCCCCGAGCCGCAAAGCCGGTTCACCGTTAGCGCCGGAGTCTCGATAGGCAGTCCGGCATTGAGCGCGGCAGCGCGGCTCATGTATATATCGCGACGGTCACTGTGCACAACGTTGCCAACAACCACGTGCCCGATATCCTCCCCCTTGAGCCCCGAGCGTCTTAAGGCCTCGGCGATGACGCGCCCGGCAAGCTCTGTGGGTGGGATCTCCTTGAGTGCGCCGCCGAAATCGCCAACAGCGCTGCGTACGCCGCTGAGCACGACTACTTCCCTTTGGTTCATGATGATTACCTCTTCAGTATTGCCTATCAGGCGATGTTACAGTTGCATTTCCGGAACGTCGTCCGGGATGATCAGTTCTCCTGCGGTCAGCGCGGCGATTTCCTCTAAGCTCACTCCTGGAGCGCGCTCACGCAGGATGAACTTGCCACCCTCGATGTCAAGCAGGGCCAGGTCGGTCAGCACTCGCTTGATACAGGCCTTACCGGTGAGCGGCAGAGTGCACTCGGTCAGTAACTTGGATTCGCCATGTTTGGAGGCGTGGGTCATGGTGACGATGATATTGTCCGCGCCGGCTACCAGGTCCATGGCGCCGCCCATGCCTTTGATCAGCTTTCCAGGAATCATGTAGGAGGCGATATTCCCCTGGCAATCCACCTCAAAGGCACCGAGTACGGTGAGGTCGACATGTCCGCCGCGAATCATGGCAAATGAATCGGCCGACGAGAAAATCGAGGCGCCCTTGACCATGGTCACGGTCTGCTTGCCGGCGTTGATCAGGTCGGCGTCCACTTCTTCCTCGAGTGGGAAGGGGCCCATGCCCAGCAGGCCGTTCTCCGACTGCAGCATGACCTGCATGCCCTCGGGGATGTAATTGGCGGCGAGGGTGGGGATGCCAATGCCGAGGTTGACGTAGTAACCGTCCTTGAATTCCTGGGCTACGCGCTGGGCGAGTTGTTCACGGGTTAATGCCATGATGAATGCTCCTTATGCGCTGCGTACGGTGCGTTTTTCGATATTCTTTTCGAAGGCGCCCTGGATCAGGCGGTTGACGTAGATGCCGGGCAAGTGAATCTCGTCGGGGTCCAGTTCGCCTATTTCGACGATTTCCTCGACTTCCACCACTGCGATTTTCCCGGCCGTGATGGCCATCGGATTGAAGTTGCGCGAGGTCTTGCGAAAGACCAGGTTGCCCATGCGGTCCCCCTTCCAAGCCTTGCCGATCGAAAAATCGCCCTGGATGGCCTCCTCGAGAATATAGTTGCGACCGTTGAATTCGCGCACTTCCTTGCCTTCCCCCACCGGGGTGCCGTAGCCCGTAGCCGTGTAGAAGGCGGGTATACCGGCGCCGCCGGCGCGCATTTTTTCCGCTAGGGTGCCCTGCGGGGTCAATTCAACCTCCAGTTCACCGCTCATCATCTGCGCCTCGAACAGGGCGTTCTCACCGACATAGGAGGCGATCATTTTCTTGATCTGTTTGTCCTCCAGCAGGATGCCAAGACCATTGCCGTCGGTGCCCGCATTATTGGAAGCCACGGTCAGGCCTTTGGTACCCCGGCGCTTGATTTCCTTGATCAGGTTTTCCGGAATGCCACACAGGCCGAATCCTCCGGCCACGATGGTCATATTGTCTTCCAGGCCAGCCATCGCTTCCTCGTAGCTGCCTACCACCTTGTCGAATCCGGCCATTGGGGTTCCTCCGATTACCGTCAATGAATGCTGTCGAGCGCAAACTGGCGCTCTATGGCGGGTCTTGCGCATGCGGTTGCCTAGAATGCCTTCTTGTCTTATATTTAACAAATTTAGAAATAATATTAATTAATTTAAAAAAAATATGAATGTCACCGTGAAACAGTTGGAGATCTTCGTTGCAGTGGCCCGGTCCGGGAGCTTTGCTGAGGCCTGCGCGCTGGTACATCTTTCCCAGCCAGCGCTCAGTATCAGCATCCGCAAGCTGGAGGACGCGGTGGGTGGCAGGTTGTTCGCCCGGTCCACCCGTTCGCTAGCGCTCACCCCCGAGGGCGAGGCATTTTACCCGGTGGTCAGGCGCTTACTATCCGACTGGCACCGTTCTCTCGAGGATGTGCACAATCTGTTCGCGCTGCGTCGCGGGAAGTTTGACATCGCCGCCATGCCTACTTTTACCGCCAGCCTGCTACCGGCATACCTTGCCCGATTTCACCGGCAGTACGCCGATATCAACGTCACCGTACATGACGTTGTGGCGGAGAAAGTTGTGGAGATGGTGCGGAGCGGTCGGGTCGAACTGGGGGTGACCTTCGATCCCGGGGAAGCTCAGGACCTCAACTTTTATCCGCTATTCCGCGATCGGCTGGTAGCGGCGTTGCCCTCTGATCATGCCCTGCTGGACAGGCCCGAACTGCGTTGGGAAGACCTGCAGGACTGGCCGTACATCGCCCTGCAGCGCCCCTCCAGCATTCGTCAGCTGGTAGAGCGTGCCCTCGTGGAATGTGGGATTGTTTTGACACCAACTTTCGAGGCGCACCAGTTGGTAAGCATCGGGCGAATGGTAACCGCGGGGTTGGGCATCAGCGTGGTGCCCTCGCTCAGTGCCGGCCAGATGGAGGAAATGGGCGCAGTGATCCGCCCCATCGGAGCGCCGGTTATCACGCGGGAGGTCGGAGTACTCACGCGCCGGCGTGCCACCTTGTCGGTCGCGTCGCAGGCCATGTTCTCGGTGCTCACCGAAACGCCAATTCACACCGGCGATACACCGGGTTTCTTTGACATTTCGACGGGAGCAGCAGTTCCCGTATCTCCGCCACTGGGAACTGCCAAGTGAGCGGGATTGGCGTATCATTTAGAGTCGATGTGTCATCACTTATCCAGTGAGATATCCTCGACGTGCGTGGTGATAGCCCGGTGGCTCATCCCCAGGCCGTACATGGACAGAATCTTAGCCTCGATTTCGTCACTGACCGAGGTCTGGTGCTTCTTGACCAACTGGGGCTCGAACGCGCCAGCCCCGTCCCGGGTGTATCCAGCTAGAAGGGGCCGGCGGTGCTCTTAATCGTCTTGCCGTTCTTGCAGTTGGGAGTGACATCTTGGGCCAGATGGGAATCCAGTTCGCCTTCCAGGGCCGCTTCCGAGAGTTTCTTGATCAGCGGGGGGTGACTGCCTGGCCCAATTGCAGGGCATTCAGGGCTTTGTCAGAATCGAACTCGTCGCTTATGGGTCAGTCATCTCATATTGAGATTAGTGGATTGACACAGCATTCCTAACACTCCCGCTGAATCCGTGGTTCAGCCATCGCCAATTCGCAAATAGGTAAAATTTATGAAGCACTGAAGGGGTAAAACTACCCTTCGGGGTAGTTCAATTCGTCACACAATAGTGGACTCCATCGCTTCATGAGGTAGTCAATCTAGGCAGTAGCCAAAAGGCCGGGTAACAAAAGTAATCAATACCTGTTCTTAGGTGGAGGCATAATAACAGTGAAGTCCCTAAGGTTAAGGCTGGCGAAGTATACGATGCACCACCGCTTGCCGGTGATGCTGCTGTTGTTGGCCTTGACAGTATTTTTCTCGGCCGGGTTACGACACGAATGGATCCCAACCCATTATGTTGAGTTGAAGACCATTTTCTCCGACCTGTTGCCCAAGTCGCATCCCTTCGTCAAGACCTACAAAGATCATCCCAATTTCGGCAACCCGTTGACCGTCACGGTGATGATCAAGCGCAAAGACGGCGATATTTACAATCCCGAGACGCTGTCAAAGGTCTGGGATCTGACCCGGGAAATCGACCTTACGCCCGCAGTCGATCACGACCAAGTACTGTCCATTTCGACCGAGAAAGCGCGCTACTCGGAGGCGACTCCGTTCGGCATCGAAACACATCCCATCATGGGTGACCATCCTCCAAAGACCGAGGAAGAGTTACTTGAGTTTCGGGAAAAAGTTGCGAAGGCGCCCAGCGCGCGTCGTTTTCTGATTTCGGAAGACGAAACAGCGACCCTGATCACCGCGACCTTTATCGAGAGGCTGTTGGACTACGGTGAGGTCTTCGACTATATCCAGAAGCTGGTGGAGCGTGAACAGGACGCAGACCACGAGGTCTACGTGGCGGGGCAGCCCATTTTGTCCGGCTGGGTCTATCACTACGAAGCGCAGATGGTGAGCATCTTCGGTATCACCGCGTTGGCCCTGGTTTTATCGCTGTTGCTCTACATGCGCAATGTCGTCGGCGTTGTCGTTCCCCTCGCCACCAGTATGGTAGCCGCAATCTGGGGCTTTGGCTTTGTGGGCTGGCTCAAGGCGCCTATCGAGCCGCTTATCATGGTGGTGCCGCTGCTGCTTGTGGCTCGCTCCTTCAGCCATTGTGTGCAGTTTATCGAGCGGTACTATGAGATCTATTATCACGTCAAGGACAAGCGCAAGGCGGCGGAGATATCCCTCAGCGTCATGTTGGCGCCGAGCACGCTCGGTATCATAACGGACGCCGCTGGCCTGTTCCTGATTGCCATCGCGCCGATACCGGCCATGGAGCGGTTTGCTCTTTTCTGTGGGTTCTGGGCCCTGATGCTCGTGCCCACCGGTGTTTTCCTTACGCCCCTGCTGCTGTCCTATCTGCCGGAGCCGAAAAATGTCGAGAAGATTATCGGTGTTGATGGCGGCCACTCCTGGATGCATGCCGGGATAAAGCATGTCCTGCAGAGGGTCGGGAAGTTAACCTACGGCAAAACGGCGCGTGTCACCGGGACTGTGGTCCTGGTGGTGTTTGTCGCCAGCCTGATCAAGACCCTGGATATAAAAATCGGTAATCCCGTGGAGGGAAGTAATCTCCTTTTTGAGGATTCGGACTACAACATCGCCGTCAGCCAGATCAATAAAAATTTTCCCGGGCTGAATACGCTCGAAGTGATTTTTGAGGCGAAGGATATCGAGAATCCCAATCGCGTTGCGCGCCAGGCTGAAACGATCTTCGCCATGAATGAATTGCAACGACGCATGGAAAGCGCGGAACAGCCACCGCAGGCGACACTTTCGTTTGCCGACTACCTGCCAGAGGCTAACCGCCTGTTCAGTGGAGGCAACCCGAAATGGGCTCCTCTTGATCCCACGGACCAGGCAGTGAGTGCGGCCGCTGGCGGTACCATGGTCGGCAGCAGCCCCAAAGCGTTTTCCCATGTGACGGACTTCATCCTGCAAAACACCACGGTTTCCATGTGGTTCAAGGACAACAAGCAGGACACCGTGGATGTGGCCCTGGCGCAGACACGCGCCGCGCTGGAGGAAATGGGAACCGACTTCGAGGATTTCCGCATACGCCTGGGCTCGGGGACCATTGCGCTGCAGCAGTCGATCAATGACACCGTGGATACCTACCAGTGGTACCTTCTGGCGCTGTTGAATCTGGTGATACTCGTGACCTGCTCTTTTGCGTACAAGTCGTTCGTGGCCGGAATACTGTTGATGATTCCCGTCAATATGTCGAACATCCTGCTCGCCGCAGTCATGGTGTTCATGGACATCGGCCTTGATGTAAACACCCTGCCGATTGCTGCTATCGGCATCGGTGTGGGGATTGACTACGGCATCTACCTGCTGAGCAGAATCTGCGAGGAATACCAGGAACACGATGATTATGGCCTGGCCAACATTGCTGCGGTAGCAACCACCGGTAAGGCGATATTCTTCACCGCTACCATCGTCCTGATTGGAATCCTGCCCTGGTATTTCATGTCCGAATTGAAATTCCTCGCGGATATGGGCCTGCTGCTGGTGATGATCATGTTGATCAACATGGTGATTGCGCTGGTGGTTATTCCACTGCTGGTGTGGTTTATCAAGCCGAAGTTTGTCCGCTCCGAAAAGCTGCTTGTAGGTGAGGGAGTGGATTTGTCGGACTACGCTGCTGGTGATGAGGCCTTCGTGTAGAAAGCGACTCAATTGAGGGTACACAACTTTATCAACCCGAATGGGAGATCAAAGATGAATATAAAAAAGTATGATGCAAATTTCAGCCGTAGACATTTTCTTGAAAGTTTATCCAAAGGTGTTTTGGCTGCGGGTGTGTTAACGCCGCTCTGGCCACTGATCTCCAAGGCGGCTGATATCTCTGCGGCCTATCCAGAGGAATTGCTGGATATCGGCGCGTATACAAAGGGAAAAATTAACGTCGGTGACTATGTTACCGCAGACAATGTCGAACACGTAAAAGATCTCCTTGATCCGGTGCAGTACACTCAGGTCTCCCAGATGGGGCGCCGTATTAAAATTGTAAAAACCACCACTGACGTCACTCAGATGTTTCCCCACGAGTATCTCGAAGCAACCATGAGAAACCAGGGCCAGGCCATGTTCGACGCCAATGGCAATGTGGTGACCAAGAGTGGTGATCGCTGGATTGGCGGCAATCCCTTTCCAGACCCCAATACAGCGGAAGAGGTTACCGCCAACCTGACGCTCAGTTGGGGGCGGCACGACCAGTCGATGTACGCCATGCGGGACTGGGAGATTGGTCCCGAGGGTGATCAACAGTACCAGTACGATTTCGTCTGGGCCGAGATGAACACCTCAGGCCTTGTGAACCACCCCGACGGACCCTATCTGGCGGGAGAGGAACACCAGGACAAAGTGCGTCATCAGGCGGTCTGGTTTACCCACCCCAATGATGTAAAAGGCACATCTTTCCTGAACACTTGGTATTACGACCAGAGAAAGTTGCCGGACCTCAATGGCTATCTGCCGGCCTTTAAACGGGTTCGTCGCTTCCCGACCAACCAGCGTTTCGAGCCGCTGCTGCCGGGAATGACATTCTTCCTGTCTGACGCGTGGGCTACCGGCGACCCGATGCTGACCTGGGGTAACTATAAAATTGTCCATCGTGGCCCCCACCTCGGTGCGGTCTCCCAAAACTTCGAAACAGGGAATGAAAACTGGGAGCCGGGAGTACACGGCGGGCCACAGGATAAGACCTTCTTCGATCTAAATATGGAGCTCTGCCCGGACGTATTCGTAGTGGAAGCGGAACCGACGGGCTACCCGCGCGCTCCGGTCGGCAAGAAGCGCATGTATGTCGATGCCCGTAACAGCATGTATGTCGGTTACAACACCTATGACCGTCGCGGCGAAATATGGAAGTCCTTCGAGCCCTCCTACAGCCCCTACTCAAAACCGGATGAGACGGTAATGGACGGCAATCACCCGGCCTGGTCGTGGCGTACGGTGATGAGTCACGATATCCAGACCAACCGGATGACCCGTTTTGCACAGGTGAAGGAGGTCCGGGGCGGCTACAGAACCGACTATGCCATGGGCCCGGAAATGTACGAAAAGTACCTCACCGTGCAGGCCATCAGGCGCCTGGGTCGCTAGTCGCGGGGTGTTGATTGACGGGGCGGCTGCGTCGCGCCTTTTAGAGTCCGGGATGATTATGATGAAACGGATTGTTTGCCAATGTCTGCTGCTGGTTTCGATTGTCTCTGCGGCTGTGACCAGCCTGGCTGAGGAACTCGAACTCAGACATCAAGGGATTGCCCACGATGCACTGTACGACATCTGCTTCAGTGGCCAGAGCGGTTCTGCCGTAGGCAACCACGGAATGATGCTCTCGTCTCTTGATGCCGGCGGCACCTGGGAGGTGGACAGCAGTGATGAGTTCAACGGAGCGCTTCTGGGCATTACCTGCTCCGGGAACAAACGGGTGGCTGTCGGTCAGCAGGGCGCAGTTCATGTCTACGACAATGGCAAATGGCTGAGCCCGGAGCCGGTCACCGAGGAAAGGCTTTTCGCCGTTGAACTCGGTGATGGGGGCGTGGGCGTGGCCGTTGGTGCATTCGGGACTGTGCTGCGCACCATGGATGGCGGCAGCAGTTGGGAAAAGCTGAGCTTCGACTGGGAGGCGATTCTCAACGATTATCTCGAACCCCATATTTATGATGTAACGATTGGCGACCAGGGTTTAATCACCATCGTCGGTGAGTTCGAGCTGGTCCTGCAGTCAGCCGATTCCGGTAATACATGGACCGTGAGTCACCAGGGTGACGCCTCCCTGTTTGGTGTGCAATTGCTGGATACTGGAACCGGCTTTGCCGTGGGGCAGGAGGGCCGCCTGCTCAGAACGGAAGACGGCGGCGCCAGTTGGGTAAGTATCGATTCGGGCGTGTCGTCTATCCTGCTGGACGTGTGGGCGTCCTATCAGGGTGAGGTTATCGTCACGGGGATCAGGAACATGCTGAGAAGCAGTGACAATGGCCAAACGTGGTCGAGTTCTACCAGTGAACGTATCTTGACGGGTTGGTATCAGGGGATCGGCGTGGTGCAGCAAGAAGCCAAATATGCCAACAAAATGTTCACGGAAGAAGTGGTTTTTGTTGTAGGGCAAGCCGGCGAGGTGCTTCGAGTTAATTGAGATGCTTGGATACCAGCAGTCCTGGATGCATAAATTCATAAGAATTGCACGAGAGGAAGGTACGATGACAAGAAATACAGGAAAGATCGCGAGCATAGCTACGGGTACAGTTTGCCTGTTGGCGGCCAGTTCAATGACCTGGGCAGCGGATGTCAGTGTTTCCGGTTTTATACGCCAGGAAATGGCGTTTTCGTTGAACAACGATGAAAATATCTTTAATCAGGGCGCCAATGAGTTTAACGGGGTGCCGGTTACCAGCGCATTTTCGGGTCTCGAGATCACGAGAGACGTCGGCGAAGACGCTGACAACGACTGGAACCTGATGGCCACCCGCGCCGAGCTGGATTTCGAGATCAATATCTCCAGCAACTGGGATGCTTTCGTCAAGTTGCGCGGCTTCTATGATTACGGTGTGTATGACGATTACGATGGGACCAACTACTTTGAAGTACCGTTCCATGGTGATTGCGCCACCGCACTGGAGGTCTGTGGGGACGACTACATGATCGACATGCCGTCCGCCTATCTCGACTACAATAACGGTCCGCTGTGGCTGCGTATCGGCAATCAGCAGATAGCCTGGGGTGAAGCGCTGTTCTTCCGCGTCGCCGATGTGGCCAATGGGCTGGATTTGCGCAGGCATAGTTTTGTCGACTGGGCATCCGAGGAATATGCGGACGAGCGCATCGCTTCACCCGGAATTCGCGGCAGTTATCGTTTCAGCGATGAGTGGGAACTTGAGCTGTTCGCCCAACAGTTCAATCCCACAGTCTACGGTAACGAGAACACACCCTATAACGTGATCTTCTCTGCCTTCGTAATACAGCAGGAAGAGGGATACAACAAAGTCGATGACAAGTGGAACTCGGGGTTCCGCCTCCGCGGCCAGCTGGGTGATCTCGGCCTGCAGTTTTTCGGCGTGAGCCGTCACAACCCGGATGGCGTGTTCCGCTGGACCGAATCCAATATCAATCCCTTCGCCGGCATACCGGAACTGGAAGCGCTGGGTGGCCTGGTGGCTGAAACTCCCTTCGAGCTGGATTCGATCGGTGTCTGGACTGCCGAGGAATGGTACAACTATGCTGCGGCCGCGCGATTGGACGGTGTTACCGCCCTCGACTCAACGATCAATGAGTTCGACGCGGTGCAGGCACTGGGTGCGTTCGCGGTCACCGGAGACCCGTCCGGTACCTGCGGTGCGCTCGGACTCAACGAGCGGGACTGTGCTGCGTTTGAGCTGGATTTCTTCTTTGACAGCACTGGTTCCGGCTTTGGGCCGTTACGTGGACACCTGGCTAGGGAGTACCCCTACGAGAATGTCTTTGGTTGGGGCGCGAATTACGTGTTCACCGGTGAGCCGGATACGCTGCTGGATCAGCTCGTTGCGCGGTTCGAAATGTCCTACACCCCCGACAAAAAGTTTACCAGCCCCTCCCTCAGCCGGGACTTCATAGAAGAAGACGAGTACGTAGCCTCACTGATACTGGAAAAATATCACCGGTTCAGTCGGGAGATGCCGGCCACCTACATGGTGCTAGAGTATATGTTCAAGTCCGAATCGGATATGTTCGGGCGACACCTGAGCGGTATGGATAACGATGGCATTCCCCGGGGTGAGGACGACTTCCATGCGGTCGCCTTCGCTATGCAGCAGCCGTCTCCCAGCCTGCTCTGGCGCTTCGACTTTGCGTTGCTGTATGACCTTAATGGCGGACTCTTTGTGCAGCCAGGGGTCAGATACAAGCCCAGCAGCGCCTGGACGATTGAAGCTTACGCCAACATTTTCGATAGTGATGGTGACAACGACGATATTATCCAGACCATCGAGTGGGCCGACGAATTCGGACTTCGCGTTGGCTATCAGTTCTAGTGTGACGAAATAGGATTTCCATCGAGAGATAAGCATGTCGATAGTGGAGCAACAACTGGCCTTCCTGTCTCTCGGCGGGCCCGTCGTATTGATCCTTTTGGCCATGTCCGTTTTCGGACTGGCCATTTTTTTTTTCAAACTGATCGAATTCAGTCAGTATTCCAACGGTCGCCTGCGGCAACTCGAAACGCGAGTCATCGCCCGCCAGGGCAGTCGGGCTGTGGCGCTCGATGATTCGCTCGAAAGGTCGGCCAGCCCCTTATCGGCTCTGGTGCTGCAGGCGATCCAGTGGCTGGACGAGGGCCACTTTGCGGCTGAACTCGTCAGGGAAGAGCTGGAGGTACGTGGAAAAGAGCTTCTGGTAAAGATCAACGGATTACTCGGTTTCCTGGAGCAGATCGTCTTGTTGGCTCCGTTGCTGGGTTTGCTGGGAACTGTCCTTGGCATCATTGACGTTTTTCAGGATCTGGCCGTGTCTGACGCTGCGGAACAATCGACCAGTCTCGCTGCTGGCATCTGGGAGGCGCTGTTGACAACCGCCATGGGCATGGCGGTAGCAATCCCGTTCTCGATAATGCACTGGTTCCTGAGTAATCGTGCGGGGAATATCGCCCTTCGGATAGAAGCGCTGTTTACTCAATTATTTACTGCCGAACTGTACAAGGCGGGCGTGAGCAGCGAAAGACCTGGAGCGGAATGAATCTTACACATGCCAATGGAAAGGTAAAACGAACGATCAGTCTGGCGCCTCTGGTCGACATTGTGTTTATCCTCCTGATCTTTTTTGTTCTGGAGAGCACATTGAACGTGTTTAACGAGGTCAAGGTCGACTTTCCGGCAACGCGCGAAGCCAGCAATCGATCAGAATCGGTATCCGGCTTGTCAGTGCAGGTGTTCGGACTGCAGCGGGTATGGGTGTCCGGTCGGACAATGACGATGGAGCAGTTCCGGTCGTATCTTGACGAAAATGACCTCAGCCGCAGTATTCCAGTGCGACTGGAGCTTTCCGGTGAAGCGCCTGTACAGGCGGCGGTATTCGTACTTGATATATTGCAGGAGTATGGCCTGAACAATATATCGTTGGGTCCGGTCAGGGAATGAAGATTGTATCCGGCAATCTCACCCCGAGAGGAACAGGGGCTGGGCTGGACCATAGCGTGATACCCATGATCAACGTGGTATTTCTTATTTTGATGTTCTTTCTCGTGGTAGGTCATCTTCAGGGTATCGACGCCAGCGGGATCGAGGTTCCGCTATCGAATGTTGACGAGCCTGTTCGGGGCAATGAAGAGTCGATAATCCTCGCGGCGGATGGAGTGATCACGTGGCGAGGTCAGCAGATGAAAGTGGATGCCCTGAAATCTATTGCGGATAGCAGCGGGATTTCTTTGCCACCGAAGGTGGTTGTGCTTACTGATGCTGCCACCCGCTCCGCGGCTGTCCTCGAATTGATAGTGACGCTTAAACAGACGGGTGTTGAGAGCGTTGCCCTGGTTACGGTTCAGAAGAGTGAGCGTCCTGCTGCCAGCTTTCAGGAGTAGCAAGCTACGCCTGTGGACAGTTTCGCTGCTGGCGTCGTTGCTACTGCATAATTACCTGTATCGGAGCGCAAATGAAGCGATATCCGTTCTTCCACGCGAGCAGCCGGGCAGCGCCAATGAACAGGTGATATTGTTGAAAAATGTTCAGGAGGAGAATGAAGAACCTGAACTTCAGTTTGACCCTGCCCCGGAACTGGCTCCTCCAGAAGTGTCCACTCAATCTTCGGCCCTTGTCGCCCCGGACTCCTTTGTCGACCTGGGACTGGACGCCGCTGCCGGGGGGACACCGGGAGGTCTGGGGATAGATGCGCTGGCGATTCCGCTGGCAGCATCCTCCGGCAATGGCCTTGCCGGCTTTGGATCGGCTACGGGTATAGGGGAGTCCCGGTCTCCCGACAGCTTTGCCGCGTATATTGAAGGGCTGTCATCAACGGGCCTTGACGTGGTGTTTGTGGTAGACGCCACAGGTTCCATGGACTGGGTAATCGCGGAAGTCACGGCAAGAATCGCGGATATTGTCGATATTGTTCGCGGTTTGGTCCCTGTATCCCGATTCGGCATCGTTGCCTACAGGGATTTCAATGATCCCGAATTTGTCGCGAGGATACTGCCCCTCACCTTCAGCCAACTCAAACTGGCAGAATTTCTGGCGTCCATCGAAGCGAAAGGAGGGGATTCTTACCAGGAGGCGGTGTCGGCGGGGTTGAACCTGGCAGAACGGGAGTCTAATTGGCGGCCCGGTTCCAGGCGAACCGTCATATTGATTGGGGATGCGCCGCCGCATCAGGAGAATATGCCGAGCATTCTCGCGATCGCAAGACGAGTCGCGGAAAAGTCGGGCCAGCTGTCAACACTCGATGTCAGCCAGGATTCAAACCCGGCCCTGATCGAGGCGTCGGTGGGCAGGGCTGTGAACAAGGCGCTGTACCGGAACAGTCCGATGCTCGACTATCAGGCCATAGCAGACGCTGGTAATGGCCTTGCCGCCACCATGGATGGCGATATCCGGGTTACCCGACAACTGCTCAACCTGATAATGGGCGGCCAATTCTCGACGGAAATGTCGCTGTTGATGGATGGTCTCTGACTTGCGGCAAATCGTAATACTGATTCTATCGTTGGCAGGCCTGTGTAGCTCACAGCAGCTTGGTGCGATAGAAGTTGACGGTCTGGATTTGCCTGATACGCAACCCGCATCCGCAGCAGAGGCGATCGAAGCCACGACCGCCATTGTGGCCAGGGCCCGTGACGCTTCACATGCCCTCACCTCCGCTAACTGCGCCACGCTGGCCGATGCCTACGCTCTGGTGGTGGCAAGCACGGATAAGCTCTCCCCGACAATCTCACAACTGCATACATTACGCGAGCGCGGTGCGGATTTGGCCGTACTTTGTCGCCAGGTCATTCAGGCGATCGAGCGTCGGTATCGTGACGATGAGTCCGCGCTTGAAACATTTTATCGATCACGTGCCTGGTATCTGATGAACGGCGCGATTGCAACACTTCGCTACTGGCAGGCCTGGATTGATCTCAGTCTGGCCACAATGGCGCCGAATCAAGAGGAGCGCCTGCGGATGCTGTCCGCCGCCCAGCGAGCGTTTCAATTCACGTCATTGCATGTACATTACCCGGGCATTGTCTACGGTAGTTGGTTGGGGCTGGCAAAAGTCGAGATTGAGCGCGATGAGTATCAAAAGGCAGAGCAGCGAATACGCTTGCTGGAGCAGGCCCTGTCCGGCAGCACTTTGACTGATCTGAAGATGGCGGTGGATAGAGAACTCCGTGTCCTGAAGCTGCAGCAGGGTGCAGAGACAGTTATCTCGCCTGCAACCGGGCAACTGTCGGAGGAGGCGGCGAACGCGCTTTGGGACGAGGCATTAATCCTGCTCGAAAAGCAACGTGAAGAGGGGACCGGCGCCATTCTCGCGGCACAGCGTTTACGTGCAGTATTACAGTCCGGGTTTATCGACGATCAGCGCCTGACGGAACTGATGGCCTATCGAGAACAAGTCGTCGGCACGGATGTCGGCCTACTCAGTCATCTGGTGGAACTGGAGTATGCGTTCGATTATCAAAAATACAACACGGTCGTATTGAAGTACCGTGACTTTATCGCCTCATCCGGAGCCACGTACTCGCTCAATCTCTCCAGATACCAGTATCATTATGCGGTTTCCCTCTACCACATTGATCTGTATGAAGATGCTCTGGCGGTCGTGTTGGAGTTACGTGAGTCGGCAGTCAGGGCGGCGAAATTGGAGCCCGCATTGTCGACTCTCCAATTCGCCGTAGCCGGAAAACTCTTCCAGTATCGCGCCGACGCCGAAAGCAAGCGTGCCTATGTTGAGAGCGCCAGAAATGTGGTGGGGCGTACACAGGGGAGTGAGGAGAATGATATGACCGTGGCGCGCGCATGGGCTGTGCTGGCGAGATTTGAGGAGGACAGGGAGATCGCCCTTCAGTATTTTTCGACCGCTGAAAAATATGCCGGCAGCAGCCAGGATCTGGTGACCTTGGCCCGTTACCTGAAACTGGGAGAGCAGTTCGAGAACGCCTACCGGGAAAACGACACAGAGGAATTACGTACCCTGGCGGAGCGGGGTGCGCGTGTTTATCGTGAGCTAAAGAAAAGTCAGCGCAACGAGCCTGCGGTGGCAGCGTTGGCGGTTCAGTTTGACGCGCTGGGTAAAGAAGATCCTGTGGTGATTTCACGGCGAATTGACAAAATCTCCCAACTCTACCCGAATGACGAGTCACTTCAGCGGCGGCTGTTTCGCGCGAGACTGTTACTGGCGGGTAGAATACCAGCAGGTTTGCCGGGATATGTGGGAAATCTGGCTTCGAATGATACAAATTACTGGATGCAGGATGAACTCTATCGCCTGGTCGTTGCCAGGGACAGGTCGGGAGACCTTTCCGGGCTGGGCCAGCTCGCAGAATGGCTGATCCCGCAGTTCTCTGGCCGCCCTGAAGTGTTTCGGTATCTCCACCTGGTCATGATCCGAAGCTTCATGCATGCCGGCGAGAGTGAGTTGGCTTTCCAGCTGGCCACCGATATGGTCAATGAGTTCCCGCAGTCTGGCGATGCCTGGAAGATCTACGCTGAAGCAGCACAGCAGAGTGGAAACCTGTTTGAAGCAGACCGGGCCTGGGCACGTATAGCGCATGCATCGGTGGAGGGATCTCCCCTTTGGCTGGATTCAGCCATAAACCGTTTGGAACTGCAGAGCTATGAAAGCAGGGATATTGCCTGCAGGTTGCTGACCAACTCAGCACCTTACATCTCCAGCATGGATGCTGCCCAATTTGTAACGCTGGAGAAGTGGAACCGGCAATTACAGTGTCAGATCAACGAATACGAAGGTACCTACAATGCATATTAACAAGTATGACAGGGCGTATACGCGACGTCACTTTCTGAAACAGGCATCACTTGGCGTACTTACTACGGGTGTCATCTCCCCGCTGTGGAAAGCTGTCGCTGACACCGGTGATATATCGGTAGCCTACCCCGAAGAGCTTCTGTCCATCGAAAACTACAGTAGAGGACAGCTGAGTACCGGCAATGTCATTGACGCAGGGAACGTCCACCTCGTCAAAGATCTGCTCGATCCCATTCAATATACTCAGATCGCCCAGATGGGGCGAGTGCTTCGAATCATCGATACCACCACGGATATCATGAAGCTCAATCCATGGGAGTACGTAGAGGCCACCCTCGCGAATGCGGGCAAGGCGATGTTTTCCAGCGATGGAAACGTTGTCACCAACGAGGGCAAACCCTGGATAGGCGGCAACCCGTTTCCCGATCCGAAGAACGCCACGGAAATTTTTGCCGGCGCCACGTTGAGCTGGGGGCGCCACGACATCTCCGTCAGCGCGGTAAAGGAATGCGATATCAATGACCAGGGCGAGATTGCCTATCGCTATGACTCGATGTGGGTGGAGCTGTCACCGGTAGGAAGGATAGTGGTGGAGCCCAGGCCCTACTGGGAGGGTCATGAAGACAAGTTGCGATACCAGTCAGTGTTCTTCCTGTCGCCGAATGACGTGCGGGGAACCTCGTATCTGAATATCTGGCATTATGACCAGAACCAGTTCCCCGATCTTTATGGCTATTTACCGGCTTTCAAGCGTGTACGACGCTTTCCGACGAATCAGCGCTTCGAGCCCATGATTCCCGGTTCCACGCTGTATCTGTCTGACGCCTGGGCCGCCGGAGACCCCTTTCTAACCTGGGGTAACTTCAGAATAGTGGGGCGCGGTCCCATGCTGGCGGCAGTCTCCAGAAGCTGGAACGCGGACAACGAGAACTGGGAAGGCGGCACACACGGAGGCCCTCACGGAGATACATTCTGGGACACCGATGTCGAACTGGTTCCGGAAGCCATTGTCGTGGAGGCCGAGCCCGTAAAATACCCGAGGGCGCCGGTGGGCAAGAAGCGGGTCTGGTTCGATGCGAGGACGCTGCTGCCATTGAGCATGGTGTCCTACGACCGTCGCGGGGAGATTTACCGCTCCTTTGACGGCGCCTATTCCATCTATGAAAAGGGTGACACGCTAGTGCTCGATGGAGAGCACCCTCTCTGGTCCTGGACCCGTGTCCACGCGCATGATGTGCAAACCAATCGGGTCACCCGGCTCGAGCAGGTGAAGGAAATATCCAGCAAGTATCGAACACAGGTAAATGAGAAGGGTGTGTACGATAAATACCTGACCAGGGCTGCCTTGCTCCGTATGGGTACGTGATACAGGAATACCCGGAACATTACGGCCTGTGCCTTTTTGGAGGATGAGCCTACAGCGTTTGCGCTGAAAGGACCAGTGTGAAGTCTCAACCAACTACAGGGTAGACTGAGGGCGCGAATTTCATAGGTTGTTAGCGATTCTCGTGCGGGAGATTAATGACGTTTCCACTTGACGAGTCCCCGGCGGCGAGAGCACTTGCCGTGAGGCATTCCCGTGTTCCCCATCCTGGTCAATGACGGTGACCGCTTTCTGGTCGAGCTTTATGGATGTGCCGACAGGGTGATCCTCACAGGTCGACGCAAAGTAGACTCGAGTACCAGAGTGGAATTGCCTTATCCTTTTCTGCGATGCCTGCGTATCGAGAATTTTAACGCGCTCAAGGGTAACGCGGTTCAGTGCTCCCATTTCGTGGCTCAGGTTGTCGACGTTGATCGTCATGCCGGCAGCTCCCACCACAGCGGCAGCCGATCGTAGTTCTT
Source organism: uncultured Haliea sp. (assembly GCA_947258585.1). GTDB lineage: Bacteria > Pseudomonadota > Gammaproteobacteria > Pseudomonadales > Halieaceae > Haliea. The sequence continues at coordinate 107,297 of CAMYIZ010000074.1, forward strand.
GACACTGCGCCCGCGACAATTCTGTGCAAACCCGATGTATAAGCGGTAAAGTACTGGCCCTTGACAGTAGCAGCTACGCACTAGGTGTCATAAGTAACGAAATATGGTGCCATTCACGAGAGATCGTGTTGTAGTGGCTTTGTGAGCGACGTACGTTGCGTTTGGGGCTCATGGCTCACGATGAGGATCAATGTGACAGTCGAAGTGGGGATAGTATTTATCAAGCAACATCAGCCCCGGAACGGTGCAATGGTTTTGAGGTAATCTAACTGGTCGATGGGCCGATAGTTCGGCTTGCAGCTCTAATCGGGAGCTAGAGTCTTTGAAGTGAAAAAGTATCAGTACTTCAAAAATACTACCCGTTTGGGTAGTGACTGCGTTGGATAGTTCGTACAGGATTTTCTGGGATAAATATTAAGCTGGATAACTGCATCAAATAAATAGTTACTAAGACCTAGGTTAACTAAGCCTCATATTTTTGCATAAGAGCAAGTTGGTGTATGAAAAAACCCAGAGACGACCCCCGGCATTTTTTGAAGACCACGCATGGCTCGGTCGACCGTCCTTTTCAATTCGTCTTTGGTCTTGCTCGTCGTCTTGGCAATGCGCTTCTTCACATGCGCCCAGACCAGTTCATCGGGATTGAGCTCCGGCGAATAAGGTGGCAGAAAGACCAACTCAAGCCGCTCGACGTTCTCCTCCACAAATCGCTTGACCAGTTTCGCTCTGTGAGTCGGATGTCCATCAACGATCAGAATAATCTTGCGGTCCATTCCTGTAATCAGTCGCCTGAGAAACTCTCTGAAGACTCGGGCAGTCACGCTGCCTTCGATGGTCATGAAGCGAAAGTGACCTCCTGCATTTACCGCAGAGATCATATTCAGCGAAAAGCGTCTTCCGGTGGCCTTTACCACCGGTGTCTGACCCTTCTCCGCCCAGGTCGTACCCGCATGGTAGTCCGACCGAATACCCGACTCATCGGCAAAGAATATCAACGCTTTTTCCCGCTTGGCACGCGCCGCCAGCTTTGGATAGTCTTCCTGCTGCCAGCGCTCCACCAACTGCGCATCCTGCTGCCAGGCACGATACAGGGGACGTTGTGGGGTGAAGCCCAGTCGCTTCATCAACCGTCCCACCGAGACCTCGCTCAGCTTGACGCCAAACTCCCGTCGAATCAGTTCCCGGATCATTGCCAAGGTCCACAGCGCATACTCGAATTTCAGTTGCAGCGGATCTTTGTTGCGAATAATTCGCGCCAGCTTCGCCATTTGTTTGGCATCAAGCTTCGCCGGAGCACCCGGAATGGGTTTGGCTTTGAGCGCCCCCGCTCCCCCGTAGTGATAGGCCGACAACCACCGATAGATCGTTCGCCGGTTAATACCCAGACCCGCGGCAACGGCCTCGGGACTCTCGCCGGATTCAACCCGTTTTACGGCAGCCATGCGCAACTGCTCCTTGGCGCCGCGCGGAAGCTTCCGCGTATCGAAAATCTTTTTGCATTTCATGACTCCAGATTATAAATGATGAGGCTTTATTTATGAATAGCTTAGTAAGCCACCTTCACCACTGAATGTGAAAGGTTGAATCAATTTCTTCCCTGCCAACAGAAGCAGCAAAGAGCGATGGAGGAATCAACACGAGCTATGGAATTTCCGGTCAATCCAATCGAAAATAAGTGGGATGATCGTTCTGTCTGGAGCACCTTAGCGCTTTCACCAGAAAGACAGTTTGATCATTGGTGTAATTTCGTCAATAGAGCACACTTAACCTGGTCTATTGACAAGGTTCGTTGTGATAATTTTCCTGCTTTTATAAGAGAAGGCCGTTTTGAGGATTTCCGCATTGTAAATCTGAGTTCCGCGCTGGTTGATATACGTGGGAAGCGGGGTTCCAAGGAGATTTCCTCGGATGCGCAGGAGTTATTTAACATTTTATACATCGTTAATGGCTCTGAGCGCTTAATCATTGACGATCGAGAAATTGACTTGCAGGCGGGCTCACTTGTAATGTGGGATAGCACGAGGCCCATGAAGTTTATAACTGGTAATAATCTTCATCAGGTTACCCTTTCGGTTACCCACTCTCGCATGAGGAGGATTTTTCCCGCAATCGATGATTTTGTTGGAATTCAATTAGGCACGCAAACTGGCCCAGGCCGACTCTTCGCTTCCCATTTGTTGGCGTTGGATACAGACTTTGGTAATTTATACCCCCAACAGGCAAAGATTATTCTAGATTCAACCACGCAGCTTTTTCTCTCGACACTGGAGAATCAAGAATTTCACGTCAGCCCCCCTAGTATGATAAAAAAAACAAAAGCAATTTGTTCCTATATTGATGAAAATCTGGGGAATCTCGATTTGTCAGCCACCTCGTTGGCCAGTCGATTTAATATCTCTGCTCGCCATCTCCACAGAATTTTTCACCGTTCGGATATGACCCTTTCGGGCTATGTACTACAAAAACGATTAGATCGATGCTCTCAAGAGCTTTCTTCTCGTATATATAGTAATCAGAGTATTACAGATATCGCTTTCAAGTGGGGATTTAAAGATTCGAGCACATTCAGCAAAATTTTCAAACGGGAAATCGGCGTGACTCCTAGAGAGTTCAGAAAAAGTGCTTTGATTACTTCAGAATAAATAGATTGACACTCGCCGACAAGCGGAAATTATCGCCATTTTATTGGCATTCTAGCCGTCTCCCTATCACCATAATGTGATTGGCAACGCAGGATGTCATTGGTTCTATGGTGGCCGCAGGGCTGAAGTCGTGACCTTCTCCCCGTAGGGTACCCACTTCGTGTCAGAGCAATCCAAGTTTAGGGCGCCTGTTCAAAGGCTGCTGGGAATTGATAATCCAGCGAGCTGTGCGGCCTCATTTCGTTGTAGTCCACCCTCCATGCGTCGATGATCTGCCTGGCATCCTCAAGGTTCCGAAACCACTGCTGGTTGAGGCAGCCATTGCGAAACCGACCATTGAATGATTCGACAAAGGCGTTCTGAATTGGCTTGCCCGGCTGAACGAAATGTAGCTTTACCCTGTGCTGCTGACTCCACAGAAACATCGCCTTGCTGGTCATCTCTGGCCCGTTGTCCATCAGGATCCGCTTGGGCAATCCGCGCTCCTGGCCAATCTGGTCCAAGTACCGCGTCATACGCTCGCCCGAGATCGACAGATTTGTCTGCTAGCCGACGCAGACACGCGATAAATCTTCCGCGATTTTCAGCACCTTGAGCCGCCTTCAAAACGCGAGCTGGTCGTGGACAAAATCCAGTGACGACCTCTCGTTTACTGCAGTTGGCACTTCAAGTGGAATCCGGGGCCGGATGAGCTTCTTCCGGCGCTTGGCGCGTACCTGAAGGCTCAGGTCGCAATAAATCCGGTAGGTGCGCTTGCGATTGACCAACAGGCCCGCCGCCGGAGCAGGGGGGGAGTGACCCAGCGAGCGCTCTGGAAACGGTTGGTCAAATACATACTTCGCCTCAATGAAGAGAAGATGCAACCGGTCACATTCTAACGGCGGGAGCCGTAAGCTACCCCATTTTCTGCTGGCAGGCTACCCCCTCCCATTCTTGCGTCGCCTTCGTACTTCAATACCACCTGATCAGCCGTGTAGGTGGTGATAATTCAACTAATCGGTTCGTAACCCTCAACCTTCCAATACTTAGCCTAGAGACGCATATTGGCACAACGACTTCGCCTCACGTCCCGTCTCCCACGGGCTCCGTCGCCCTGTTAATGTGCTACATATCACCCTACCTCGAGGATAGTCTATCTCTATACAGCAGACGCACGGGCACGCTGGCGGCGGCTGATGGATCATAGGAAGGCAGGAGAGAGGAGCGGCCCTGGGCGGATATGTGGCCGCTTAGTTGCTGTGTTCTGTCCCATTAGGCCTAATTCCATGTCACGAAATAGCAATTAATCGTCTGAAGTTAATATTACTGTGTGAACTCGCATACGGTCAACGGAGCCAGGTGGGATAAGTAGACGCTGAATTTATACTGATTAGCCACGTTTATGACTGGATGGCAAATGTCGTTTGACGAGTTTCACAGAGCGTATGTACGGGCAATACGGTAGCGGAGCAACGAAAGAGAGTGACAGTAGGATAAAAATCTGGTGAGCAGAATTGATATGACCTTCATACCCCTTAGTCCTTATCCCGAATGTGAGAGGCTAAGGTCATAGCGCTCAACATGAAGTTACACGTTACCTCCATCGTGCAATTATCAAGATTCCTGAATATTCGGCGTTCTTCAATCAACTCCTAATTGATAAAAATATCGAGGTAAGATCACTATGAATACTAAAAAGCAATTGGTTACAAACTCACACGATGTAGATGCAGAATGGTTTACAAAAGTACTAAATCGCCATGGATTCGACCTTAGCGTAACCCATTTGGAGGTGGAACCTGTGGGAACAGGCCAGTTAGGTGAAACTCGCAGATATTCGCTTAAGTATGATGGTAAAGATGGAAATTATGCCCCCAAAACTTTGATTGGAAAATATCCATCGGAGAATGAAACCGCCGCTGCCTCAGGAAAAGAAATGGGTTTTTACCGTTCAGAGGTTATGTTCTATAGAGAATTAGCAGACAGAGCAAAGATCAACACTCCTCGCGCGTATGTAGCGGAGATCAACGAAGATAATCACTTCTTTCTTCTACTGGAAGATTTTGCGCCTGCGGAAGCTGGTGATCAAATGAAAGGAATTTCGATTGAAAATACCTGTCTTGCACTGAAAGAGGCGGCTAAGCTACACGCAGCTTTCTGGAACGATGAAGCTCTCATGCAGCAAGAGTGGATTTATGTTCCCACTGGTGCACAAGGCTTCTATACAAATGAATTGGTTGTCTCTTCATGGGACTACTTCAAGGAAACATATGCCAGCCAGATGGATCCCGAGGTAATAAGGGCATGTAATAAATTTTTTAGAAATCATAGTGTATGGAATTTGCCTAGGGATTATCCCAAATGCTTCACTCACAACGACTTTCGAGCAGACAATATGCTTTTCGGGAATGAACGGGTGGGGGTTGTGGATTGGCAAACCAGTAATTTTCTCGGCACCGGGATGGACGTCGCCTATTTTCTTGGTGGCATAGATAGTGAATTACGGAGAGCGCATGAGAAAGACTGGCTACATTATTATTATAGTGAGCTGATCGCTAACGGTGTGACGGACTATAGCTTCGACGATTTAATGAGTGATTACAGGCACTATAGTTTCGCGCAAATTGTAGTCGCGGTTGCAGCAACAGTGATAGTCAAGCGAACGGAAAGAGGTGATAGACTTTTTATGTATATGGTAACTCAAGCCGCCAATCAGGCGATGGATAATGATGCCCTCGATATTTTTCCTAGTTAGGGAGGAAACGCGATGCGACTTGCTAAACCTCACCTGGATATTGGATTGTTCACAAATAGCCTTGATGAGCATCTGCAGTTTTGGGGCGAGTTTGTTGGTCTAAAATTGGACCAAGAGCTTTTTATGGAAGAAGGATGGATCCAATATCGTCATGACGCTAACAATTCAGTAATCAAGGTGAACCACTATTCATCGCCTTTGTATGGTAACAGAGCCTCAGGTTATTCCTGCCTGACAATAGCCAAGGAAGGTATCTGTGAGACGCGGGAAAGTCTGCACCCTGGAGGCGAACTAGTCCGCATCGTACCTAAAGGCACGGGCGGAGTGACTGGTATAGGAATCACAGTAAGTACGCCAGATCCAGAGAAAATGATGGAATTTTATTGTAATGCCATGGAGTTCGATCAGGTGGGTGATAGAGTTGTTCGTTGTGGGGACAGTTTGATTTTTGTGAAAGATGGTCCGGGTGGGTACAAGGGCGATACTTTTATAGATAGTAATTTTCGTTACCTTACCGTTCAAGTATTTGATGCAGACGCCGTGATTGAAAACATATTGGCTAAAGGCGGTAGATTTGGGATGGACCCTATCGACTTTCGTGACGTTGCTCGGTACGGCTTTGTCCGAGATCCCGATGGCAACTGGATTGAAATCTCCGCTCGGAGGTCACTTATTGCGGCCCATCAGTAAATCTCCCCCGGCAAAGCCGGGCACTTTAGTTGGTGAGCCGCTCAAGAGGCTATCACGGAGTCTGCGGCTCCTTGCTCCCCCTAAAGGGGGGGGGCGTTTAATTCAAACCAGTTGTAACTGGTCTATTCTTCGGTGTTCCCGTTCCTGATGGCAGATGTATTCTCGAATTACTGTCTCATCTCGGTGATCTTCTTCCCGTAGGGTTCCCACATCCTGTGAGAGAAATCCAAGTTTAGGCCGCCTGCTCAAATGGCCGGCTGAATGAAATGTAGCTTTACCCTGCGCTGCGGACTCCACAGATACATCGCTTGCTGGTCATCTCTGGCCCGTTGTCTATCACGATCTGGCAATCCGCGCTCCTGGCCAATCTGGTCCAAGTCCGCGCCATACGCTCGCCCGAGATCGACAGATTTGTCAGCTAGCCGACGCAGGCCCGCGATAAATCATCCACGATGTTCAGCACCTTGAGCCGCCGCCCAACTGCGAGCTGGTCGTGGACAAAATCCAGTGACCTCCGGTTTACCTCAGTTGGCACTTCAAGTGGAATCCGGGGGCGGATGAGCTTCTTCGGGCGCTTGGTGCGCACCTAAAGGCGCAGGTCGCAATAAATCCGGTAAATGCGCTTGCGAGTGACCACCAGGCCCACCCGCCGGAGCAGTGCGTGCAGCATCAGGTAGCCGTAGCGGGGATATTGCTCCGCCAGTTGCTTCACTCCTAACCACCAGGTCCGCATCAATGGCCGGTCGCTGTGGCACGTACCAGATTGCTTTACGACTGATCGGCGCCAGCCGACAGGCCCGGCGCTGGCTGATGCCAAGGGATTCCTGGAGATTGCCAACCAGAAGCTTCCTTCCGGTGGGCTTTACCAGTTTTTCCCAGTACATCGGGCAACATGGCTTTTTCGAGTTCGGCCTCGGCGATCAACTTCTTGAGCCTGGCGTTCTCGGCTTCCAACTCCCGTAGGCGCTTCACCTCTTTGGTCTCCATGCCCCCGTATTTGGACCTGAATCGGTAAAAGCTCTGCTCGGAAAATCCGTGTTCACGGATCAGGTCAGCGATTTGACTCCAGCTTCATGCGCTTCGAGAAAGCCGATGATCTGTTCTTCGGTGTAGGGTTTTTGTTTCATACTGAGTTGTCCCTTCGATCAAGGTGGTGGGAATACTCGCACTTGTCGTAGTCACACTGGCGGTGAGAAGGTCAGGGGCGCAAAAGGTCGTTACGAGCCAACTATACCGTCCCTGATGAACAATAATGTGGGTGTTCAACCTGCTAACCTTCAGCAAAGTGGTGAAGAAAGAAAATTCGAATATGACGAGAATAATATAGCTGCGGAACATAAAGTCGTCGGTATTACGATACAAACACACTGTATAAAAATTACTTCGTGGAGGATCACAACATGTATATCAATAATAAATGGAAACATGCTCTGTTAGTTTCGGTATGCCTTTCTGGTTCTGCGTCAGCGGAAGATAACTTACCGGGGGAGTCACGACGATCAGTGGTGGAAGAGGTAATCATCACGGCTACAAGGCGCGAAGAAAACTTGCAGGAAGTAGGTATCTCGGCATCTGCCTTCAACGGTAATCAGTTAGAAGAGATGAATGCGTCTAGTGCAGGAGATTTAGCTGAATTGTCGCCCAATGTAGAATTCAAAAAACAGTGGGGTGCGCGCGGAAATAGCAGTCTTTTCTATGTTCGTGGCGTCGGCCAAGCCGATTTCAACGAAGGAAGTGAATCTCCAACTACCGTATACATAGATGACTTCTATATTATGTCGAATTCCGCTACGGACTTTCTGTTATATGACGTTGCTGGAGCGGAGATCATGCGAGGTCCTCAGGGGGCGCTGTTTGGTAGAAATTCGACTGCAGGAGCTGTGGCTGTACGAAATAACCAGCCGAGTGACGAGCTGGAAGGGGAAATCGCCGCGGCTATCGGAAATTATGATCGCAAAGAATTTAAAGGTTATTTTAATATTCCCGTGATTGCGGATACTTTAGCCATCAGATTTTCAGGTGAAAGCGAAGTTCATGACGGCACAACAAAGAATCTCTATGTAGGTCCTGGTCCTGGTGGTGGTGATACGCATGAAGGCGATTTCCAATCTGCCCGGGCAATCGTTAAATGGACTCCTTCAGACACACTTAGCTTTAACTACAAGTATCAGTATGGGTTTGCGGAAGGAAGAAATGGTGGTGATAGCTCCCAGCCTATGTTGACTATTCCTGGTGACACTGTAACCGTTCCGGCGGATGGTTTTGGATATGCCCCCTTCAGGAGTGGCGCGAACTCTACTCACGTTATTTCTGACGGAGTAAATGACTTTGAGAACGAGGTTGACCATCATTTAGCAACTGTTAACTGGGATGTTGGCAATGCAGTGACTATAAAATCTATCACCGGATATCTAGACCAGAGCAAGTATACACTGGAGGACTGTGACGGGACGCCCAGAACCATCTGTCACGCTTATAATGTTGTTGAACTGGATTATTGGACTCAAGAGCTTCGTTTATCTGTCGACTTGAATGATGCCCGTATTACAGTGGGGGGGTTTTACCTCGATCAAGACTATGAAAACAATTGGATTCTACCGATTACAAGTGGCACGGGTACTTTCCAGGGGCATAGTTCGATTGAACCTGAGGACACCCCAGGAGGGCTCGTCCAGATAACTCCAAATACCGCAGACTTGGAATCTTATGCTTTATACGGAAACATAGCTTACGATATTTCGGAAAAAGTTACTCTAACTGGTGGATTAAGATGGACTGATGAGGAGAGAGACTTTCAGCAAACAGAAGGCCTCTATGTGCATGATCATCCAGATACCGGAACAGTTAGCTTTCAGGGTAATACTTTCGGCATACTTTCTCTTGATAGAAATGGATACCGAAATTTCCTAGCCAATAATGTACTAGGCATTGTAGATCCGGAATCCGATCCAGAAGTAGATTATAGGGCCGTTTATGAAGACGATTATTTTGCCTATGAACTTTCATTGCAATATTTGCCTAACAACGAGCTTTTGTTGTATGGCTCCTTTAAACATGCTGTAAAATCTGGTGGTTTCAATAATGGACTGGTGAATTTCAGCAGTAGTAAACTGGATGCAATTCCCTTCGATAACGAGGAGAACGATGCAATAGAAGTTGGTATGAAATGGTCTAGTTCCGATTCAAGAGTGCGCCTTAATGCCGCGCTATTTTATTACGACTATCAGGATTATCAGGCAACAGCATTTTCAGTGGAAAACGCATCCCTGGGTGTTCAGGTACTAAATAGTGATGCAACGGTTAAGGGGGCTGAAATGGAGCTCGTCGCTAATCTCGCGGACGGATTCGACCTGATCCTTGGTTTCGGATATGTCGATACAGAAGTGAAGGACATTTCAAAACTTACAGCCAGCGGCTTAGACACTGCAGATCTTGAACTCGGTCAGGCTCCAGAGTTCCAAACTAATGGCATGTTGCGGTATGAGGTAGATCTATTTAATTCAGGTACGCTCAGCAACGTTTTAAGCTTCAGCTATGTCGGGGAGCGGTATGTCGATGTACTAAATGATACTGCAACGTAAGCGATCAGCGAACCCCGTCTTGCAAATCAATTCGCCAAGGTAGCAATGCTTCGATCTGCTCTACAGTAACCGCCTTGGGCAATTCAGTGAACACGCGACGCAGATACCAATAAGGTTCCAAGCTGTTGGCCTTCGCTGTTTCGATCAGACCATAAATGTTTGCGCTGGCGGTGGCGCCGCGCACGCTGGCGCTGAACAGATAATTCTTGCGACCGACCACAAAGGGCCTGATGGCATTTTCAGCCGGATTATTGTCGATGGATAAGCGCCCATCCTCAGTGTAAACCGTGAGCTTGCTCCAGTTCTTGTCCAGGTAGGACAACGCCTTTCCCAACAACCCCTTGGGTAACGTTCCGTGCAGGGACTTATCGAGCCACTCCCGGATCTTGGCCAACTGCGGCACCGATTCCTGTTGGCGGATTTCGTATTTAGCCTGTGCATCGAGCGCTTTTATCTTTTTCTCAATGCCGTACAGCTTACCAATCAAGCTGATCGCCATGTCCGCTTTGCCGGTGGACGGCTTCTTGCCACTGGCTGCTTTTTGCGCATCGATAAATTTCCGGCGCACATGCGCCCAGCACCCCAGCTGTGTGATTCGACTGCTCGCGCAGGCAGCGTTGTAACCCGCGTAGTCGTCGGTTTGCAGGTAGCCCTGATAGCCTTCCAGTAATTCACTGGCCACCCCACCACTGCGGCTGGGTGCATAATGGAAGAGCCTGATGGGCTGCGTGGGTGGTCCGCCGACCCGCACCCACATATACGATTTAGTACTGGCGGACTTGTCGGGTTCTTTGAGCACCTGCAGCGTGGTTTCATCGCAGTGCATCACCGGATAGGTCAGCAACTGATCTTCCAGCAGGTTGATGAGGGGCTGGAGCAACACCCCGACTTTAATCATCCAGTTCGCCAGGGTGTTCCGGGGAATATCGATACCCGATCGATTCAATATGGCTTCTTGCCGGTATAAAGGCAGTGCATCCTGGTACTTGGAGATCGCTACATGTGCCAACAGGCCCGCACTGGCATTACTTTTGGGGATCGGCTGGGGTGGCAACGGCGCAGTCATGATGCTGCCTTCGCACGCCTGGCAGGCGTATTTTTTACGCACGTGAACCAGCACTTGGAGTTTGGCGGGGATGAACTCCAGTTGCTCACTGGCTTCCTCGCCGATCACGGTGCGCTCGCAGCCGCAAGGGCAGCGCCGTTCGGCATCTGACAGCGTGTACTCAATGCGAACCCGAGGCAGGTCTGCCGGCAGAGGTTTGCGGCCTGACTTTCTGGAAGGAGTACCCGCGCGTGACTGTTGTGCCTTCGCTTGTTCAGACTCCGCCAGCAGGGTCTCAGCGGCATCGGCCAGTTCGGCCTCGTTGAACATCTCCCGCTGGTCAGGCGATTTTTCCGAGCTCGCAGCGTACTTGCGGATTTTTTCCAGCAGCACATATTCTTCGAGCGCCGCGATACGTTTCGCCTGCTCCGCAATAATCACTTTGAGGGCTTCCGGGTCATCCGGAAGCGAGCCTGTAGCTGGCATTTTTAACGCGCTCATGGCGCGTATTTTACCAGTGATTGATCAGCTCACCGAGTCAAAGTGCAGAGGCTGGTGCGGTTTGTTGTTAAAAAGATCGAACCCGTCCAGCAACCAATTGAGTTCCTTGCCGGACAGGCTTAACGTCTCATCCGCCTTGGGCCAGCGGAAGCGTTGCTTCTCCAGGCGCTTGTACCAAACGATGAATCCGTTACGCTCCCAGCACAGCATCTTGATCTTGTCGCGACTACGATTGCAGAAGACGAACATGGCCTCCATGCTGGGTGACAGCGCCATTTCCTGCTCGACCAGAATAGAAAGGCCGTCGATGGATTTTCGCATATCGACAGGGTCCGCATAGAGGAAGACTTGGATGTCATTCGCCGGACGGATCATTCAGGTTGCACCTGCGCGGTGCGATAGATAATCGGCAACACATCGGGCAGCGCATGACTGGGCACTTCCAGGCGAAGCCCGCCGGGCAAAAACACCGTCACGGACACGGCTGTTCGGCCCACTGCAACGGGAATCAATTTACTGCCGTTGGTAGTGGAGCGGTTGAGCCGAGCGCGCCAATAACAGAAGCTGGAGAACGAGAGGTCGTTCTGTTTACAATATTCTTTCTGGGTGAGTTGGCTCTGATGCCAGCCTTCCATGTGTTGCCGCCAAATGTCTGGCTTCGATCTTTGCTCGGGATCCATGCTGTTGCTCTCCGATGAGGTGAAGCAGCACCGTAGCAGCCTGGGTTGGCGATTCTAAGATGGGGTTTGTGGATCGCTTACACTGCAACTCTCTTACCATCAAATTTTAATTTGAATTTCAATGCCACATATGAACCGTTTGGATCAAATTGGTACGTTTCTGGGCAGGTCACAAACCTCACCGATAAAAAGAAGCCGTCACAAATGTTTAATTTTGCGAGCCTATACCAGACTGGACAAATTAACTACTTTCCGCCCAGAATGTATAAGATAGAAGTCGGGTATCGTTGGTAGTAAATCAATTTTGGGGTTAGCCAACTTCTAAAGTAGTATTTTTTCTGGAAGCTGGGTAACCCTATTTGGGACATGTGTTGTTCAGTGCTGCTGTACCCTCGGCGTAATGATTAGGAACTCGGGTTCGGATTTCATCAAGGCGCCTGCTGGATTAATCATGAGGAGCAGACCAAGACGCCGAATTTATTACAGCAGACCGAATCTCATCTCCAGTTACGATCCGAGGGGCGTCCATTACATTACCTGTCTCGGGATGAGCTCCATTTGTGCAGAAAATTAATTCATCGTTCAATGCAGTTTCAATAGTCTGTTATGTTTTAGCTGACTGTGTAGCTTCCATATCTGATAACGTAACCAATCCGTCGACCTATATTTGGCCTTGGTGGTAAAATCCGTTAATCTCCTATTCCCATGGAGCGAGCCAGCGCTATCAATTTCACGCGACTGTTTGCGCCAACCTTGCCATAGAGATTCTTCATGTGGAATTTGACAGTGTTGGTGCTAACAAATAAACGTTCGGCGATCTCGATATTGGAAAATCCTGACACAACCAGATTAAGCACTTCTTCTTCCTTTTTAGTCAACTGCTCGATCAGACGGTTACTATCATGTTCGGCGACATTATGGTGGGATTCGTTGTGGTCGTCCTCAATAAAGCATGAAATGAAGTCGTGCAGTTTTGTCTTCTTCCGGGTAACGTTTTGGTCATAAATGTCACTGATGAGTTCCATACAGGCCTGACCCTCTTCAAAGAAAGTCGCGACGTAGAACTGGGGGGCGGCAAGTTCTAGTGCCGTAGACATCAGCGCCTTGGCTTGCGAGGCATTGTTGGTCAGCCTGCAGGCGATACTTTGTAGGATTAAGAGCTTGATTTTTCGCCGCACCCACCCGTGTTCGATGGCCTCTGATATTTCCTTGTCCAAATCGGAGATAAGTGCGTCCCGATCACCTGTGTATAATCTCAGTCTGTAGCGACAGATTGAATCATCATCGCAGCCCTCGGTGAAGTGGTAGTATTCCGGGGTTGAATAATCGCGGTCAATGCTCAATATCCGTTCCGCAATCAGGGTTGCTTCTATTACGTTCCCCCTCATCAGGGCACGGCGGACATGCTCCCGGCGAACAGCCATTATTAGGCGATTATTTTGGCGGTCAATGCCCAGTTTCTCCGCTTGCATCAAAAATTCAACGGAGTCGTAGCCATTGTTGTCGTTGATTTCGCTGGCGCGTGCCAAGCTAATGTAGGACGCGATCAGCCATTCGGTGGGAAGTGTCTTTGATATGGTATCAATGGTGTCGCGTAAGTGACTTTCCGCCTCGACAAATTGGCCGGATTCGTAAAGTGCATGGCCGTAGGTCGATGACAATACGGCAGACGAGAAAGAGCCCTGAACACGCAGATCTTCACTGTCGAGGCCGTCCTTCAACCTTTGTAATGCCAGTTTCAGATCGCCAGTTTGCATCAGTGAGATGGATATCAGTGCAACCGCATAGGCGCCGCTGAATGCTGCGTACCCGGCCTCTGATAATGAAAGTCCGACGGTAGCTTCACCTTTTGCTAATACGAAGTTTCGTTTTCTCAACTGGTATATGGCGGAGAGGTTACCTAGGGCGCTCATGCTAAATAGTTGGTATTGGGGAATCTCCCCCATTTCTATTTCAAGCTTCGGCAAAAGCTTCGCGAAGGCATCGAAATCATTGTTTACGTAGTAATAGCAGCAGCGGAGGATTTTAGAAGCGGATAGTAATTCCCTGGCGTCGCTGTTTCTGGCGAAGAGGTTTTCGAGCCATTCAAGGGGCTCCATTGCCGACTTCTGCTGCAGGAAAAACAGCCGTGCCCACCCTAAGCTCAGGCAAAGCAGTGGCCGCTCCCTAACGACACTGTCTGGTAGCGAAGAACACAGTTGCACCAGCGTCTGGAGCCTGGCATTGCACAACAGTAACACTGACCAGTCGTTGAGAATATCGGCGGCGTATTCGAATTGTTCAGCGGCGATGGCTTGTTGTGTTGCCTCGCTCCACATTTTTTCCTGTTTGAACCAGTTGGCAGCGGTGAGATGAAGTTCCTTAATACTCGACGGGTGTTTCTCCCGGTAGAAGGACTGGAGATAATCGGAAAACAGTGAGTGATACTTGTACCAGCACTTCTTGGCATCTACTTCCCGGATAAACATACCCTTGGCTACCAGGTCCTCGAGAATGGCTTGAGCGTTACCCATACCTGTGATTGCTTCACAGAGCGGAGCCGATAGCCGGGGAAGAAAGCTGGTTTTAAGGAGGAAATCGACGTATTCGGGGGGCTGGTTCTGCATTGCATTAGCTGTCAAATAGTCGGCCAGTTCTGACTCATATCCCTGTATCCAGACCATCAGTTTATGCTTGTCTATTGCACCCCCTTTCAGCGCCAGTTGGAGTAACTGAAGAATCGCCGGCCAGCCGCCGGTTCGTCGCCTGAATTCCTCGATTTCACTGGTCGATGCCTCAATGGAAACGAGAGAGAAGAAATCCTGGATTTCCTCGGCGGTAAAGCAAAGCTCCTCCGCATTCAGAGGCCTTACCCGGCTACCGATCACGAACTTCCCTGTTGCGAATTCGGGAATCGACCGGGTTCCGACATAGAAAGTAACGTTTGGCGGACAACGCTCTATAAGGTTACAGACAAGCGATAGGTTAGTGCTGTCGGTTATCGTCTGGAATTCGTCAAGGAACAGAGCAACAGGCTTAGTTGTTGCAGCGAGGGAATTCAGCAGATTTTCAATTGCGCTGGTTCCAACGATCTTGGCGGCGTGGTGGGATGCCTCGGCCGCGAGCATATCTTCCTGGATAGAATGCAGGAGCTGATTCAGAAGGGTGTTAAATCGACTGATATCGTTATCGGATTCGTCAAAGGTCAGCCAGCGAGTGATTACACCGCTGCGGGTAAACTCGTCATAAACCTGTTGCAGGAGCGTACTCTTGCCGTATCCCGCAGGTCCCTGAATCACGACTGCAGAGTAACGATCCCTGGATCGAATTGATTTTGTCAGGCGTGGTCTGGAGATGGCTGTCGCAAGGGGGGAGGGAGGTGAGAATTTGTAGGAGTAGTCTGGCCGTCTGCGGGCAGTATTGGTGTTAGTATGTGGAGTCATATCTGTTAGGGCATCTCTGATTAATTCAGGCATTCGTTCATAATAGACGGGGCGCGCTCAAACCCCAAGTGCAACATTTTTGAGGGATAATGTTGCATGGGAAAAGTCTACGTACAGTTGAGTATTGAAGAGCGGGCGATCATTCAGGCCCAGTTGACGTTGGGTCGCAAGCCCGCGGAAATTGCCGCCAACCTGAATCGGCCACCGTCCACGATTTCGCGGGAACTGAAGCGCAATAGCTGGGTCCGGCCCAAAGAGCCTCCGCGTCCGGGAAGGCCCGCTGTGGCCGGAGGCTATCGGGCAGATGCTGCTCAAAAGCGAGCCCGGGCCTGTGCAGTCAAGCCGCGTGTGGAGCGCCGCCTGACGCTGGGGTCGGACTTGTGGCGTCATGTCATGGCGTACCTCAAGGCGGGCTACTCCCCCGAGCAGATTGCTGGCACACTGCGTTCTGTGCACTCCCAGACGCCGTCGCTGCAGGTTTCTCACGAAACCATTTATACCGCCATCTACGCGATGCCGCGTGGAGAGCTGCGTACGGAAGTGATTGGCTGGCTGCGGTTTGGTCATACCAAGCGCCGCCCACGAGCGCGAGGAGAAGACCGCCGCGGGCGTATTCCCGACATGGTTAGCATCCACGATCGGCCGCCGGAGATTGACGAACGTCTGGTCCCTGGCCACTGGGAAGGGGATCTGATCAAGGGCGCACATAACCGTTCGGCAGTGGGCACCCTGGTGGAGCGCACCACCCTCTTTACCGTTCTTTCGAAGATGGACAACGCCAGCGCCGAGGCTGCGCTGAGTGGCTTCAGTCACGTGCTCAACCGCATTGAAGCGCAAACGCGCCTGTCGATGACCTACGATCAGGGACGTGAGATGAGCTCTCATCAGCAACTGACGGCGGCGACCGGGGTGAAGGTCTACTTCGCGGATCCTCATAGTCCCTGGCAGCGGGGAATCAACGAAAACACCAATGGCTTGCTGCGGCAGTATTTGCCCAAGGGGACCGACTTGAGTACATTCACTCAAGAAGAGCTTGATGCCATTGCCTGGAAGCTCAACACCCGACCGCGTAAATCGTTGGGCTTCAAATGTCCCGCGCAATTGTTTACGCCGGATGATTTCGACTTCAGACAGCATCACGCTGCTCTTTTTGCACTTGGTCATTGAAACCGCCGTGTGTTCCGGATTTGGTGGGGCGCATAAAGCAGTACACCGAACAATGCAATCCCACAGTGCAGCCGTTTGTGTGGGCCGTTACCGCTGATTCGACCCTCGCCAAGCTTGAAAGGCCATTTAAAGTTATCAAAGAGAGGCCTCACACTAGCTTAAGATATCCGTAGTCGTGGCTCTTGTCGACCTTTTCTATCGTAGTCACTGCGTCAGGTCAGAAGGGAATGATACCCACCCGTCAATACCAATGGCCAGAGGGCTGCCTACAGGGTGGTCGACCGGGACACTGGCGCAATCTCTCCCTAAGCTTGCAATCAGCTTTGACTACGCAGCTGGGCCTAAAAACTACCTTTAGGGGTAGTGTGTTTCTTTCAGGGGGTAACTAGCATGAAATCATCCTGGATGTCGAACTGATATGAGAAATGACGATGGGAAGATTAATAAATATAGACAATGGCGGCACGCTGACCGATTTCTGTGCCTTTGACGGCGAGCAGGTGTTCCATACCAAATCGCTCACCACGCCTTTCGATCTCAGCAAGTGCTTTTTCGATGGCCTGAAAAAGCTGGCCAAGTCCATGTATGGTGACGAGGCGAAGGTCGGTGAGCTGCTGCAGAGCACCGACTATATCCGCTATTCGACCACCCAGGGTACGAACGCCCTGGTCGAGCGCAAGGGGCCGAGGCTGGGTCTACTGGTTGCCAAGGGCACCGATCCCGGCCTGCTCCAGGTAACGGATGCGGAGAAGTCGCTCTACAAGGACATTGTGGGAGGGCGCGTTGCCGAGGTCGATCTTGACCTGACCGGCGCGGATCTCGAACTGGACCTGATGCGGGCCGTGAACCGGACCGTCGGTGAGGGCGCCAGTCGTATCGTGCTGTCGTTGACCCAGGATGATTTCCAAAGCACCGAGAACAAGCTGAACCGTATTATCGGCCGAAAATTCCCCTCGCATTTGCTGGGGGTGGTGCCGGTACTGTCAGCGGGCGGACTCAGCGACGATACTGACTTTGCCCGTCGTACCTGGTCGGCCCTGCTGAACGCCTTCCTGCACCCGGCAATGGAGCGTTTTCTTTATAGTGCGGATCACCGCCTGAAGGATCTGAAGACCAGAAACCCCCTGTTGATCTTCCGCAATGACGGTGGCGCCGCCCGGGTTGCTAAGACCATGGCCATCAAGTCCTACAGCTCCGGGCCCCGAGGCGGTATGGAAGGGGTGCGGGCACTGGCCGCCCACTACGGTTACAAAAAGATCCTCTCCTACGACGTGGGTGGCACCACCACGGATATCGGTGTGGTGGTGGATGGTCAGTTGGCGCAGCACTCCCAGGGAACGGTTGAAGGCGTCAAGGTCAATTTCCCTCTGGCCGAGATCTTCAGCGCCGGTGTGGGCGGCAGCTCGGTAATTACCTCCGATGGCGAGAGCATTACGGTGGGTCCTGAATCCGTTGGCGCCGCACCCGGGCCCGCCTGCTTTGGCCTGGGTGGAAAGCAAGCCACCATTACCGACGTATTCCTGTTGATGGGTGTTTTGGACCCGGGGACTTACTTCGGCGGTGAGCTGAGCCTGGACAGCGCGCGGGCAGCCGACGTGATCGAGAAGAACGTGGCCGGACCGCTGGGCGTCAGCCTGGACGAGGCGCTGGATCTCATGTTCGCCGCCTGGGTCAGAAAAATTGCCGACGGCCTGCGGCAGTTCTCGACCATAGATGATGACACCACCATTGCCGGTTTTGGCGGTGCGGGCGCGCTGGCCGCCACCCGTATTGCCGACGCCTGCGGCGCCCGTCGAGTCATTATTCCGGCCTTGGGCGCGGTGTTCAGCGCCTTTGGTATCGGCTTTTCCCCCATATCCCAGGTTTACCGTATGAATCTGGCGGATAAATCCAGCGCCGGCATCGCCGCTGTCATCAGCGATGCCCGCAGCCGGGCCGAGAAGGATCTGTTCGCCGAGGGCATTGATATAGCCGAATGTGACATCCGCATTTCTCTCTCGCGAATCGCCGGTGATGGCCTTGAAGAAGTCATTGAAATCAACGAGAACTCCGGGTTCCCCAGTGATTTCCACGAGGATGACAAGGCGGTGCTGGTGTACGAGGCCAGGAAAAATATTCGCGGTTTGAAGATGGCCGAGGTCGGCAACGAGACCGCGAGGGAACCGGTTATCAACAGTAAGCGGCGAGTCAATACAGGCGCGGGAAATTTCAAGGAAATTCCGGTGGTCAGGGTCGAGGAGCAGCAGCCGGGAGCGGTCGCGGATGGCCCGTTGATTATCGAGGAATCCTTTTTTACCGGCCTGGTGGATGAAGGTTGGACCCTGTCTGTCTCGGGGAACCGCGATCTGATCCTGGAAAAGAGATAATGAGGAAATTGTGATGCACGCGAACATGACTGAGTACCTTCGTATCAATTTGGATACGGAGATGTGGGAATGCAGGAACTGCGATAATGAGCTGATTTCTGCCCGGGATAATTATAAGCGCGGTCTGTTGGTTCACGACCGCCCTCCCCATGAAATCCATCAGCCGCTGCTGGACCCGGAAAAATACGAATACACGTTCTGTCCGGATCCGAGCTATATGGCGATTCTCGAATTTTGCTGTCCGTATTGCGGCACCATGATTGAAGTCGAGTATACGGTTCCCGGCCATGCGCCAGTTCACGATATGGAGCCGGATATCGATGATCTGAAGAAGAAAGTGGCTGGCTGGGGTGACGTGCCGGAGAAGCCGCAAATTCCTGATGTTGAAATCCCGCGACACGTACACCAGCACTAAGCGTTTGCCAGAGGATAAGAATATGCAGCGTATCTCAGTAGATATCGGCGGGACATTCACGGATTGTTTTGTCGCATGGGGAGATAAATATGTTGGTACCAAAGCTCTGACTACACACCATAACCTCGCGCAGGGTTTCAATGACGCCCTGGACATCGCGATCGAAGAGCTAGCGATCGACAAGAGAACCCTGTTGAGTGGCGTCGATTCGGTGCGTTACTCGACAACACTGGGCACCAATGCATTAATCGAGCGCAACGGTCCCCGTATTGGTTTGCTGACGACAGAGGGCTTCAACAGCACGGTGCCACTGTCGAGGGGCCGTGGTTACGGTGAGGGTCTGCCCTTCGAGAAACAGCGGGATCTATGTAACGCGGTGCGTCCCGACCCCATCGTGCCGATCTCGATGATTCGTGGTGTGCGGGAGCGGGTTGCCTATGATGGCGACGTAATCCTGACCCTCGACGAGGATGACCTGCGCCAGAAGATGCGCGAGTTGGTCGACCAGGGTGCGGAGACGATTGTCGTTATTTATGCCAACAGCGTGGTCAATCCCGAGCATGAGCTGCGCACACGGGAAATCTTCCTGGAGGAGTATCCGTCCTATCTGCTAGGCGCGATTCCGCTGTTGCTGTCCCACCAGGTCGCGGGGCGCAAGGGTGAATATGTGCGCTCAACCTCCACCATTATCGACGGTTATCTGCACCAGGTTATGTATCACGGGCTGGGAACCCTGGAAATGTACCTGCGCTCAAACGGTTACGACAAGCCGATGCTTATCAGCCATAACTCCGGCGGCATGGCCCAGCTCAATTCAACCGACGCCCTGCAAACCGTCCACTCCGGCCCGGTGTCGGGCGTGGCCGCCGCCGAGCATCTGTCCTTTAGCGGCGAACTGGGCAACATAGTTGCCACGGACATGGGGGGCACCAGCTTTGATATCGGCATCGTCGTGGAGGGGGGCGAGAAGCACTACGATTTCAACCCGGTTATCGACCGCTGGCTGGTGAGCGTGCCCATGGTTCACCTGGTGACGCTGGGTGCGGGTGGGGGGTCCATCGCCTCCTACGATTATCTCCACAACTCCATCAAAATTGGGCCGGAAAGTGCCGGCTCTGACCCCGGCCCGGCCTGCTATGACCGGGGTGGCATGAAGCCGACAGTGACGGACGCAGACCTCATGCTGGGATACCTCGATCCTGACAACTACGCTAACGGTCGCATCGAGCTCAATCCAGCCCGTTCCCGCTTCGTGCTAGAGGAAGAGTTGTGCGATGACATGGATATGGAACTGCTGGATATCTGCAAGCAGATCAAGCAGACCGCCGATTCCAACATGGCGAACGGTATCGCCACCGAGCTTCGCTCCCGTGGCTATGATCCCTCGGAGTTTACCACGCTGGCTTATGGCGGTAACGGGCCGTTGCATTGCTGTGGTATCGCCAATGCGCTTGGCGTGAACAGGGTATTGGCGCCGCCATTCAGTTCTGTGTTTTCTGCGCTCGGTGCGGGCAATGTCAATCAGATGCATATCCATGAAATGTCGACCTATACGGTGCTGTATCACACTGGTACGCAGTCGATGCTGACGGATTACGAGCGTATCAACACCGCGATTTCGGAGCTGGAAGCGCGAGGCCGGGATGATCTTCAGCGACAGGGAATGAATCCGGACGACATCAAGATCCGCCTGGAATTCGATATGCGTTACGGCAATCAGCGGGTCGAAACCGCCGTGGAAACAGACGTGACACGATTCAATAGCATGCACGATGTCCTGGCATTGATGGGCCGCTTCGATAAACGCTATGGCGAACGTTTTGGTGAGGGCAGCCAGGCCACCGAGTCCGGGGTGCGCATCAATACCATCCGTGTCAGCTCGTATATCGAGCTTGATAAAGTAGATTTCAGCCACGTTAAACCCGTGGAAGACAAGCTCTCGATGGAGCCGGTATCAAGCAGATCATGCCACTTTGTCGGTGTAGATGAGCCTCTTGACACCCCCGTCTATGACGATGCAGCTCTGGCCGCGGGTACTTTTATTGAGGGGCCCGCCGTGGTTACCACGGTTAATACGACCTATCTCGTTGAGCCTGACTGGAATTTCCATGCATCCCATCGCGGTGCCGTTTGGTTCTTCCGGAAAGACGGCAAATAATAAAAGCGAATGTAAACGAATTTCAGGAGCTGAATCATGGCGAATGTTGCAGATGCAAAAAACCTTTCATCCGAGGATAAGGAAATCCTCGAAAAATTTCTGAAGGCAAACCAGCTGTTTCATGGTCCCGACCAGGAGATCATGAACAACCATGGTCTGTGTCCGCGATCTGAAGAAGAGGAGCGTATTCTGAGCGTTGAGTTTGATCCGCACATGGCCAATCTCTGCAGGGGCCGAATACTTGCAGCGTTGGATGAGAGTCACACTATGGTAGAGCAGATGGGGGTTGCCCCTGGTGCCAAGTGGGGCGATATTGTGACAACGATTTTCACCGCAAATGGAGATATGGCCAGTACCGGCACTCACGGCCTGGTGGCATTTGCTTCAGTGGTTGGGTATCCCATCCGGTTTATCAATAAATACTGGGTGGATGACTCCAGTGTGGGTGTGCATGACGGTGATGCCTTCATTCACAATGATTCCCGGTATGGCAATATCCACAACACCGACCAGAGTATGATGATGCCGGTATTCTGGGACGGCAAGCTGGTTTGCTGGGTTTCCTCGACCATACATGAAGGCGAGAACGGCGCCATAGAGCCGGGTGGTATGCCCTCAATCGCTGAATCAAAGTTTGATGAAGGGCTGAAAATGTGCCCCTTCAAGGTCGCGTCCAATGATGAACTGCGGCGGGATATCGTTACCTTCCTGCAAAATTCTGTGCGCGACCCGAAGTTGCAGTTGGCGGACATGAAAGTGAAGCTGCACGTCGCTATCCGCCTGCGGAAGAGAATTCACTCCATCATCGAGGAGTTCGGCGTCGATAGTCTGATCGGGACATTGAGAAAGTCCCTGGAGGACACCGACGCCATGGTGAAAGAGCGTATCAAGGAAATTCCCAACGGCACTTATCGAATCAACACATTCCTGGATAGCACACTCCGAGAAAACCTGTTATCCAAGGTGCCTATGCGAGTCACCATTAAAGATGGTCAAATGACCTGGAACTTCAATGGTGCTGCGCCCCAATATACCAATCGTTCAATTAACTCGGTGGGCGCTTCTTTTAAAACCTGTCTGGCGACGGGACTAACACTGTATGTTTGGCCTGATTTGCCAAAGAACCAGGCAGCATTTGCGCCAATCGACGTCGAATTTGATGAAAACAGTCTGCTTAATTCGTCGGTTGACGCTCCAAATGCTATGAGTCTGTTGGCGATATTCCGCGCCTTTTCGCTGCCTGCCCTGACGCTGGCGAAGGCGCAGTACTGTATGCCCAAGCGCTTCACGGCCATTTCAGCCCCATCTTACAATCAGCCTGCCACCTTTGTTTACGGCGGGCTGACCCAGCATAGCGAGATTACCGGAAACTTCTGTGCCGATATCAACGGCAACGGTACCGGCGGCCGCGAGAACAAGGACGGCGAACATGCCCTGTCCCCCGTTTTTGGCTATATGGCGGATACCGGAGAAATGGAACTGGCCGAAGAGGAACTTCCTTTTGTCCGTCTGGTGTCGCAAAAACTGGCCAAAGACCGGGTTGGTTTTGGTAAGTACCGTTCCGGGCAAGGTTACGAACAGATCGCGACGGTACGACAAAGCTCCGAGTTTGGCTTTATGAGTGGTCAGTGCGGTGCAAAATTCAGTACTGCGCCCGGCTTGTTTGGCGGTTATAGCTGTCCTTCCTATCCGTTGGCGAAAATCAAGAACATCAATATTCTGGAAACCCTGGCCAAGAACCCTGAGCAGTTCGATTTCGATATGGTGGAGTTGATGAACGCCCAGAAGATTCCCGGCGGCAAATACAGTACTCAGGGTGCAATGAACTTCGAGTTTTGTAACGAAGGCGAGATTTACATGATTTGCCAGGGCGCCGGCGGCGGCTACGGTGACGTCCTCGACCGGGCACCGGAAATGGTGATCAAGGATATTGAAGACGGCTTGTTGAGTCAGGAAACCGCGCTAAGAATGTACAAGGTGGCGTTCAATCCCGACAATCTGGTACTCGACCTCGAAGAGACCGAGAATCTTCGCCAAGAGGAGCGGCAGGCGCGCATCAAGCGAGGCATTCCCTACGACGAATTTGTGCAGTCATGGGTAAAAGACAAGCCCCCGGAGGGCGTACCCTATGCTGGTAGCTGGGGTGATGACGATTCCCTGCTATATGTCAATGCCCCCGGCGTGCCACCGCGCTCCATCCAGGCAGGTTCCGAAGGTGTGATGCTGGCCAATCCCAAGGATTTGCGTATCTCCAGCCTGGAACAGGAAGTTGCCCAACTGAAGCAACAACTGGGCGCTAACTGAGTGGTGACATCGTGTCGACAAAATTGCAAAACCATTTGAGCGCGGTAGCGGCCCAGCAAACGCCGCTGTGGATTGATGGCTGGAACTACGGCGAAAAGCTGCTCCGAAAGGGAACTGCTCCCTGGGATGACGTGGCCGCACTGGTTTCTTTCTTTAACCAGTTGCAAGGTCTGCTCAAGTCGGATGTTTTGAGCGTCGAACTGGCTGATTTCTATGACCACTGGTTGGCAAGCCACCCCGATCTGCTGGTTGCCATGGGCGCGAAAAGCCGACTGGGATATGCTCTGCGTACGTTGCTGGCAGACCCGGCGGCAAGACAGCATCTCAAGGAAATTGTCAGTGCGCTTTGTGAAGTGCACAAGAATACTCCGGTGCTGATAAGTCTTCCCTCTCCACGGGACTGGCTTGGTAGGGCCCACTGCCAGGCCAGGCAGGTACAGAATGTCGAGGTGTCCTGGGATGATGCGGAATCTGGCGCCATGTATCTGGCGGATTTTCTGCGGGAGTTTGCCAGCTGCGGTTTGAGCGGCATTGTGCTGCGCGAGGAACAGGGGAAGGCACCTGCGAGCGATTCTGAGACGGCCCGTTACCAGCCACTCATCAATGTCGCCAAGCACTACGGGTGGAGTGTGGTCCTCGATGGCTGCGCCGACGACTATCTGCCCGCTTCCGAAACCGGCGTCACAGTGTGTCTGGCTTCGGCCAATGAAGACGCCCAGGGCCGCAAACTGGCGCCATCGTTCTGGGAAGATAATGGATCGGCGGATATTGCCCTTGCTGAATCTCAATTCTGGTGCGTGAGTATTCCGGTCGACGCAGTGCCCGAAATGGTGCTGGATCGCCTGGCGGCCTTACGAGAAAAATCTTGAGGCAGGGGGATCACCGGATGGCAGTAAGCGAAGGGGATTGGCTCTGGTCACCCAGTAAGGAACAGATCAGCGATTCGAATCTTGCCGATTTCATGACCTGGTTGCAGGTTAACCGGGGCAAGGCGTTTACGGATTACGACCAACTGTGGCAGTGGTCGGTTGAATGTATTGAGGAATTCTGGGGCGCGGTCTGGGATTACTACGAGGTGGCCAGTGAGAGCCCCTATGATGAGGTGTTAACCGAGCGAGTGATGCCCGACGCCAAGTGGTTTCCCGGCACTCACCTGAATTTTGCCGAGCATATTCTGCGTAATGAGCGTCCCGATGCCATCGCCCTGTACGCTTACTCGGAATCGGGGGAACCCCGGCGGGTTAGCTGGGAGCAACTCGCAGCCCGGGTGCGTCTGCTGGCGCAAAAATTGCAGGGGATGGGAGTCGTTAAAGGTGACCGCGTTGTCAGCTATCTGCCCAATTCCCCCGAAGCGGTGATTGCTTTCCTGGCGTCCGCCTCGGTAGGCGCCATCTTTTCAAGCTGCTCACCGGATTTTGGCTACCAGAGCGTGCTTGATCGATTTCAGCAGATCGAACCCAAGGTCATGTTTTTCAGCGATGGCTACCAGTTTGGCGGCAAGGCGTTCGACCGCCGGCAGGAGGTGGCCAGGATCATCAACGCCCTGGAGAGCCTGCAAGCCGTGGTGCAGGTGCCCAACCTGTATCCCGACAGCGCCCTGGTCGTCGAGTCGGCGTTGCTGTGGGATGAGATTGTGTCGGGGCCAGCCGTCGACAGGGATGCGTTCCATTTTGAGCGCGTACCGTTTGATCATCCGCTCTGGGTGCTGTATTCCTCGGGCACGACGGGGCTGCCGAAGGCGATTGTCCACGGCCACGGGGGAATTACCCTGGAGTTCCTGAAGATGGCTGGCTTCCACATGAATCTGAAGCCGGACTCGTCAATGTTCTTTTTCACCACCACCGGCTGGATGATGTGGAACCTGACCATCGGAGCGATGGTGACCGGGTGCGCGGCGGTATTGTATGACGGTAATCCGATAGGACCGGATCCGACGGTGCTGTGGCGCCTGGCGGAAGATAGCGGGACTACCTTCTACGGCTCCAGCCCTACCTTTGTCGCCACCATGAAAAAGCTGGGGGTTGTTCCCCGTGAACACTTTGATCTGTCCAGGCTCGAGGGGGTCCTGCTGGGGGGCTCTCCCGCGGATCCGGACGTGATGGCCTGGTTTTATGAGAATGTGAAGCAGGATCTGTGGGTCACCTCGCAAAGTGGGGGAACGGATATCTGCTCGGCATTTGTCGGTGCCTCTCCTACCCTGCCGGTGTATGCGGGCGAGATCCAGACCCGCTGTCTCGGCGTTGATGTGCACGCTCTTGATGACAATGGCAATGAACTCATCGACGAGGTTGGCGAACTGGTGGTCTGCAAGCCTATGCCGTCGATGCCGGTGTTTTTCTGGAATGACGAGGGCGGTGTCCGTTATCGCGAGTCCTATTTTGAAGACTACCCCGGCCTGTGGCGCCACGGTGATTATTTCCGCGTTAACCAACGTGGCGGTTGCTTCATTTACGGACGCTCCGATTCCACCCTGAACCGCTATGGCGTCAGGATTGGTACCGCAGAAAT
This sequence comes from uncultured Haliea sp., assembly GCA_947258585.1. Lineage (GTDB taxonomy): Bacteria > Pseudomonadota > Gammaproteobacteria > Pseudomonadales > Halieaceae > Haliea. The sequence goes on from CAMYIZ010000074.1 coordinate 133,510, forward strand.
CTATCGGGTGGTGGAAGCTCTGCCTGAAGTGGACGATTCGTTGATTGTCAACTTGAGCCTCTCCGAGGGTCGCTTTCTGATGCCCCTGTTTGTGAAGCTGAAGGGCGGATTGACGCTCGACGAGCCTTTAAAGCAGAAGATATGTGCCGCCTTGAAGTCGGAGTATTCACCCAGACACGTTCCCGACAAGGTCATTCAGGTGAACGAAGTGCCCTACACCCTGACCAACAAAAAGCTGGAAGTCCCGGTAAGGAAGATATTGTCCGGTGAGAGTGTGGACAAGGCGGCCAATGTGGACGCCATGGCCAACCCCGAATCGATCCAGTTTTTTGTTGACAACCGAGAGACCATTTTGAGCTGATGGCGCCGACATATGTCGGTGCAAGGTGGATAAGTACCAGATTGGTCGATAATAGATGAGGAATAAAATGAAAAGATATGAAGAAGCGCAGCGCAATCAAAGCTGGCACCTTGTTAAACGCCCCGAGGGCAACCTGACGCCTGAAAATTTCGAGTTGCGTGAGTCAGCGGTTCCGGAAATCAAGAATGGCGAGTTTCTGGTTCGCACAATCTACCTGTCGCTAGACCCCACTTTCCGCTTGTGGACACGGGAAAAGGAAAGTTACATGCCTTCGGTTGCCCTGGGTGATGTCATGCGGGGGTTCACCATGGGCGTGGTGGAAAAATCTCTCAATGCGGATTTTCCGGAAGGCTCGAATATCACCGGCGTCTTTGGCTGGGAAAAATACAGCGTTTCCGACGGCACCGGTGCTGTAACCCGTTTGGAAATGGATCCCAGACTCCCCCTTGCTTCCAGATTCACCTTGTTTGAACACATCGGGCTGACAGCCTATTTCGGTATCCTGGATATATTGCAGCCCAGGTTTGGCGAGACAATGGTCGTGTCCGGCGCTGCCGGTGCTGTAGGTTGCATGGCTGTGCAAATCGGCAAAATCATGGGTTGCCGGGTCGTCGGTATTGCCGGGACCGACGAGAAGTGCGCCTGGCTGACAGAAGAACTGGGTGCCGACGCCGCAGTCAATTACCGCCATCAGTCTTTTGAATCCGAGCTCGACGCGGCGTGTCCGAACGGAATAGATACGTTTTTCGACAACGTTGGCGGAGACATTCTGAACGCGGTGCTCGCCCGTATAAACATGAAGGCGAGAATCGCCATGTGCGGTGGTATCGCCCAGTACGGCGATGATGACGAACTGCCGGGGCCGTCGAATATATTAAGCTTGCTGTACAAGCGGGCCCGGATGGAGGGGTTTATCGTGCTCGATTACGCAGCGGATCAGCGCTGGTGGGCCAAGGCTGAACAGGACATGACCAACTGGTACTTACAGGGGCGGCTGAAATACAAGCTCGATATTGTCGAAGGCTTTGAATCCGCACCGACGGCAGTGTGTAAGCTCTTCAATGGTACCAACACCGGGAAGCTGTTGGTTCAGGTTTCCAGTGAACCCCAACGAGCATAACTGACTATAGCGGAATAGGGCGACAAAGTATATTTTGCTGCAGTCGTCCGGGCGCCTAACGATTATCCAACTCACGCGGAACGGGGCACTACCTAAGCTGCGAGGATATGATTTTCTCAAGGCGCTCTGCTAGCAATCCCTCAAAGACTCCCACGGGAAGCGGCGTTGATCGCCTCCTGCGACCAAACTTTCAGGACACACGCCGATGAATACCGGATACCCCACCCTCAACTTTGGCCTTGGCGAAGAACTCGACATGTTGCGCGACGCCGTCTACCAGATGTGCCAGAAAGAGATCGCACCCCGCGCCGCCCAGATCGACAAGGACAACGAATTCCCCGCCGACCTGTGGCGCAAATTCGGCGATATGGGCCTGCTCGGCATCACCGTGGAAGAGGAATACGGCGGCTCCAACCTCGGCTACCTGGCCCATGCCATCGCCATGGAAGAAATCAGCCGCGCTTCAGCGTCGGTCGGCCTGTCCTATGGCGCCATGTCCAACCTCTGCCTGAACCAGTTGCGCAAGAACGGCAACGAAGCGCAGAAGGCCAAATACCTGCCGAAACTGTGTAGCGGTGAGCATATCGGCGCCCTGGCGATGAGCGAACCCAACGCCGGCTCCGACGTAGTCAGCATGAAACTCAGCGCCCGCAAGGAAGGCGACACCTACTACCTGAACGGCGCCAAGATGTGGATCACCAACGGTCCCGATGCCGATGTCTACGTGATCTACGCCAAGACCGACCCGGAGGCCGGTTCGAAAGGCATCACCGCCTTTATCGTCGAGCGCGACTTCCCCGGATTCTCCCGCTCGCCCAAGCTCGACAAGCTGGGCATGCGCGGCTCCAACACCTGTGAACTGGTGTTTGAAGACACCCCGGTACCGGCGGAGAACATCCTGCGCGGTGAGGGCGAAGGCGTCAAAGTGCTGATGAGCGGGCTGGACTACGAGCGCACCGTACTCTCCGGCGGCCCCGTAGGCATCATGCAGGCCTGCCTGGACGAAGTGGTCCCCTACCTCCACGACCGCAAACAATTCGGCCAGAGCATCGGTGAGTTCCAGTTGATGCAGGGCAAGCTGGCAGACATGTACGCCGACCTCAGCGCCAGCCGTGCCTACCTCTACGCTGTCGCCGGCGCCTGTGACCGCGGCGAGAAAAGCCGCAAGGACTGCGCCGCCGTGATTCTCTACACCGCCGAAAAAGCCACCCAGATGGCCTTGCAGGCCATCCAGACCCTCGGTGGCTTCGGCTATACCAATGAAGCCAATACCGGCCGCCTGCTGCGCGACGCCAAACTGTACGAGATTGGCGCCGGCACGTCAGAGATCCGCCGCATGCTGATCGGCCGCGAACTGTTCAACGAAACCCGCTAACAGGGAAGTGACCCGATGAGTGTGTTGAGGACCCGCATCAATCCCCGCGACGAAGCCTTCCTCGCCAATCGCGAAAACATGCAACGCCAGGTCGATGACCTGAAGGCAAAAGTGGCCCAAATCCACCAGGGCGGAGGCGCCAAGGCCCGGGAGCGGCATACGGCCCGTGGCAAACTGCTGCCCCGGGAACGCCTGAACGCCCTGCTCGACCCCGGTGCGCCCTTTCTCGAACTGAGCCAGCTCGCCGCCTACGAGGTCTATGACAGCCCCGTCCCCGGCGCTGGCATCATCACCGGCATCGGCCGGGTGGCGGGCCAGGAGTGCATGATCTTCGTCAACGACGCCACGGTCAAAGGCGGCACCTACTATCCACTGACGGTGAAAAAGCAGGGCCGGGCCCAGACCATCGCCCAGGAAAACCACCTGCCCTGTCTCTACCTGGTGGATTCCGGTGGCGCCTTCCTGCCCCTGCAGGACGAGGTCTTCCCCGACCGCGAGCACTTCGGCCACGCCTTCTACAACCAGGCCCGCATGTCCGCCATGGGCATCCCCCAGATTGCCGCGGTACTGGGCTCCTGCACCGCCGGCGGCGCCTACGTGCCGGCCATGGCCGACGAGAGCATCATCGTCAAAAACCAGGGCACCATCTTCCTCGGCGGCCCGCCGCTGGTGAAGGCGGCAACCGGTGAAGTGGTGTCCGCCGAAGAACTCGGCGGCGCCGATGTACATTGTCGCACCTCCGGCGTGACCGACTATTACGCCAATAACGACCACCACGCCCTGCAGCTCATGCGCAACGCGGTAGGCCGGCTGAACCGGGTCAAGCCGGTGAGCATGGATATTCGCGAACCGGTCGAACCCGCCTACCCGGTGGACGATATCTACGGTGTAATCCCGGCCGATACCAAACAGCCCTTCGACGTGCGGGAAGTCATTGCCCGGGTGGTCGACGGCAGCGAGTTTGACGAGTTCAAGGCACTCTACGGCGAGACCCTGGTGTGCGGTTTTGCCCGCATCCACGGCTACCCGGTCGGCATCGTCGCCAACAATGGCATCCTGTTCGGCGAGTCGGCAGTGAAAGGCGCCCACTTCGTAGAGCTCTGCGCCCAGCGCAAAACACCGCTGGTATTCCTGCAGAACATCACCGGCTTCATGGTCGGCAAGCAGTACGAGGCCGGCGGCATCGCCCGCCACGGCGCCAAGATGGTCCATGCGGTGGCCTGTGCCGATGTGCCCAAGTTCACCGTGATCATCGGTGGCTCCTTTGGCGCGGGTAACTACGCGATGTGCGGCCGCGCCTACGACCCACGCTTCCTGTTCATGTGGCCCAACGCCCGCATCTCGGTGATGGGCGGCGAGCAGGCCGCTGGCGTGCTGGCCACGGTGAAGCAGGACCAGTTGGCGCGCGAAGGCGTGGAGATGAGCGCCGAGGAGATCGCGGCCCTGAAGAAACCGGTGCTGGAGCAGTATGAGCACCAGGGGCATCCCTACTACGCCTCGGCGCGCCTGTGGGACGACGGGGTGATCGACCCGGCAGACACCCGCATGGTGCTGGGACTGGCGATTTCAGCCTCGCTGAATGCGCCGGTGCCGGAGTCGAAGTTTGGCGTGTTCAGGATGTGATTTTCTATGTTTGGGTACGCAGCTTGTGATTCGGTGCCTGTCAGGCATCACGAAGCGGGGAAGCCCTCTCCGGAAACGCTACAAGCACATCCATGTGCGCTCGGCAGCCGCCGTCCCTCGCCGCGGACGTTCCTCCGAGGGCTCCCCCGCTTCGCGATGCCGAGCCGCCCCCGATAGAACGATAGAATCACGGGACTAGAATCGAATGGACCAACAAACAGTCTGCACAACAGTAAACGAAAAGGGCGTCGCTACCATCACTCTCAACCGCCCCGACAAACACAACGCATTCGACGAAGCCATCATCGCCGAGCTGCGCGAGTCCTTCGGCGCACTGGCCAAACGCGATGACGTCCGGGTCGTGGTGCTCGCCTCCGAAGGCAGGAACTTCTCGGCCGGCGCCGACCTCGCCTGGATGAAACGCATGGCCGGCTACGACTACGGCCACAACATGAAAGACGCCGAGGCCCTGGCGGGCATGCTCCGGGCATTGTTCGAGCTGCCCCAGCCCACCATCGCCCGGGTGCAGGGTGCCGCCTTCGGCGGCGCCGTGGGGCTGGTCAGCTGTTGTGACATGGCCATCGGGTCAGACAGTGCCAGCTTCGCCCTGTCCGAGGTCAAAATCGGCCTCGTGCCCGCCACCATCAGCCCCTACGTCATCCGTGCCATCGGCGAACGGGCGGCGCGGCGTTACTTTGTGACCGGTGAACGCTTCGACGCAACGCAGTCCCTGCAGCTCGGGCTGCTGAGTGAAGTGGTGCCCGACGCGGAACTGGATGGCGCGCTGGGGCAGTTGGTGGACGCCGTGCTCGGCAACGGCCCCGAAGCCGTGCGCGCGGCCAAGGACCTGGTCAACTGCGTCGCCGGCCAGCCGATCACCGATGAACTGGTCGAGGATACCTGCGCGCGCATCGCCCATATCCGTGTGTCGCCGGAGGGCCAGGAAGGTCTCTCGGCTTTTCTCAACAAACGCTCCCCCAGCTGGAAACGGGACTGAGTCATGTTCAGCAAGCTTCTGATTGCCAACCGCGGCGAGATTGCCTGCCGCGTTATCAAAACCGCCCGTCGCCTGGGCATCACCACGGTGGCCCTGTACTCGGATGCCGACCGCAACGCCCTGCACGTGGAACTGGCTGATGAGGCAGTCCATATTGGCCCCGCGCCGGCGCGCGAGTCTTACCTGCAGATGAATCGGGTGATCCAAGCCGCCATCGACACCGGCGCCGACGCCATTCACCCGGGCTACGGTTTCCTGTCGGAAAACGCCGGTTTTGCGCGGGCCTGCGAACAGGCGGGCATTGTCTTTGTCGGCCCCCCGGCCAGCGCTATCGATGCCATGGGCTCCAAGTCTGCCGCCAAGCAGATCATGGAACAGGCCGGCGTGCCCCTGGTGCCGGGCTACCACGGTGACGACCAGGACCCCGCCGTGCTGAAGCAGGCCGCCGACGCCATGGGCTACCCGGTGTTGCTCAAGGCGACCGCCGGCGGCGGTGGCAAGGGCATGCGCCAGGTGTGGAGCGCCGCCGGGTTCGATGAGGCCCTGGCAGCGGCGAAGCGCGAGTCCAGCGCTAGTTTCGGCGACGACACCATGCTGGTGGAGAAGTACCTGACCAAACCGCGTCACGTGGAAGTCCAGGTGTTCTGCGACAACCACGGCAGCGGCGTGTACCTCGCCGAGCGCGACTGCTCCGTGCAGCGCCGCCACCAGAAGGTGATCGAGGAGGCGCCGGCACCGGGCATGACCGCAGCCCTGCGCCGGGAGATGGGTGACACCGCGGTACAGGCCGCCCGGGCCATCAACTACAGCGGCGCCGGCACGGTGGAGTTCCTGCTGGACGAAGACGGCAGCTTCTATTTCATGGAGATGAACACCCGCCTGCAGGTGGAACACCCGGTCACCGAAATGATCACCGGGCAGGACCTGGTGGAGTGGCAGCTGCGGGTCGCCAGTGACGAAGCCCTGCCCCTGCAGCAGGACCAGATCCGCCTGCAGGGCCACGCCTTCGAGGCCCGCATCTACGCCGAGGACGCCGCCCACGACTTCCTCCCCGCCACCGGCACCCTCGCCTTCCTGCAACCGCCCGAGGAATCCGCCAACGTGCGGGTGGATACCGGCGTGCGCCAGGGTGACGAGATCAGCGTGTACTACGACCCGATGGTCGCCAAGCTGATCGTGTGGGACGAGTCCCGGGAACGCGCCCTGCAGCGGCTGACCGGAGCCCTGAGCGAATACCGCATCGGCGGTACCGTGACCAACGTGGACTTCCTCTACAACCTGGCCACCAGTGCACCGTTCCGGGCCGCAGAGCTGGACACCGGCTTCATCGAACGCCACAGCGAGCTGATTTTTCACGAATCCGAGCAGGACTTGGCTAGCGGACTGCCCCTGGCCGCCTTCGCCCTGTTGCTCCACCGTCAGCAGCAGGGTCGCCCGACCTCCTGCATGGACCCTTACACCCCCTGGGCCTCGCACAATGCCTGGCGCCTCAACGAAGCCCATACCCAGCGCCTCAACGTGAGCTGCCACGGCCGCGAGTTCGCGGTCAGCGCAGACTGGCTGGGGGATGCCTACCGCCTACGCGTGGACGGCCAGGAAACCGTCATCAAAGGCCGACTGGACGGCGATACCCTCAGCTTTGAAGCAGCGGGGCACCGCCAGCGCGCCACCCTCGCCGCCACCGGTGAGGACTTTGTGCTGTACCTGTCTTCCGGCGCTATCAGCTTCAGCGAGCTGCGCCCGGATACCGGCGAGGCCGACAGCTCAGGCAGCGCCAGGGGCCTCACCGCTCCCATGAACGGCACCGTGGTGAACCTGCTGGTAGCGCCGGGCACCGCGGTCGAGGCCAACCAGGCCCTGCTGGTCATGGAGGCGATGAAAATGGAACACAGCATCCGCGCCCCGGCAGCGGGCACCGTGGAAGCGTTCTACTTCCAGCCGGGGGAACTGGTGGCCGGTGGCGCCGAGCTGGTGGACTTCACTGTTGAAGATTGTCAGGAATGAGCTTGCCTCAACGTGTCACTCTGGTAGAGGTCGGCCCCCGGGACGGCCTACAAAACGAGTCTAATACCATCGATCTTTCCATCAAAATTCAGCTGATTAGCGACTTGGCGGACGCCGGCCTAAATGTGATCGAGGCAGGTAGTTTCGTCAACCCAAAATGGGTGCCGCAGATGGCCGACAGCGATGCGGTAATTTCCGGGCTGCAAAAGAAAGCAGGTGTTCGTCATGCCGCCCTTACCCCGAATCTAAAGGGTTTTGAGCGTGCTTTGGCTGCTGGAGCGGACGAAGTATCCATGTTCGCTGCCGCCTCGGAAGACTTCTCACAGAAGAATATTAACTGCAGCGTGAACGAAAGCCTGGAGCGCTTCGTACCAGTGATTTCCGCCGCCAGCGATGCCGGACTACCTGTGCGAGGCTATGTGTCCTGTGTGTTGGGGTGCCCGTACGAGGGTGAAGTCGCGCGGGAGAAAGTCCGGGAGGTGAGTACTGCTCTCCTGGATATGGGTTGCTACGAAGTAGCACTGGGTGACACTATCGGTACCGGTACTGTCGGCAGTATGTCCCGTCTATTGGACTGCATATTAGCTGATATCCCAGCCAGCCAAATTGCCGTTCACTGTCACGACACATACGGCCAAGCTCTGGCCAATATCCTGGTCGCATTACAGCATGGCATTACCATAATCGACTCCTCCGTGTCTGGTCTGGGTGGCTGCCCCTACGCGAGTGGAGCCAGCGGCAACGTCGCGACCGAGGACGTGGTCTATATGCTGCATGGCATGGGCATCGACAGTGGCGTTGATCTAAAGAAACTCGTAATTGTTGGGGCACGTGTATCAAGACTATTGGGCAGGCAGTCGAATTCCAATGCCGGAAGGGCACTATTGAGCGAGAATTTCTAACAATCACTTTTAATCCCCTAAAAACTGTCTCCTGGCCTGGTCTGGCGTAGAAGTTGAAGGGGAAAAACTTTAGCGTTCCAGTTCATCGATATCCTACTGGAGGTGTACCACGGCGGCGATGTGCTATTTATCACTGATGGCTAAAATTACTGTACACCCGGGCGGATTCATCAAGCGTAAGTATATAGATGAGCTGGGCCCCACGGCCACCGAATTGGCGGATGCGCTGGATGTGTCAGCGTCCACCTTGAGCCGGTTGGTTCATAAGAAGATCGACTTGTCTCCGGCCTTGGCGGTGAAGGTGAGCAAGGTACTGGGACGCTCGGCCGAGAGTTGGATGGCGATGCAAGCCAATTACACACTGGCAAGATACCAAGCCGAGTTGGAGCAATGGACGCCGACCAAACAGGTGACTGCACAAGGCCTGGTAACTGTAAAAAGTGGCAAGTCGAAAGCCAGGCACAAGGCGGTGGCGAAGACAGCGACGGCCTAGCGAGCTGCAGTCAATGGTAGGATTGTCGATTAATATGGGACCATCCTCGGACCACCCGCGCGCCTTTTCATGCCACCCCATGCCCAGCACAATTTCCTAAGTCTCTGATTTTAAGGGCGTGGGAGGGCATCCGGTGGCGTCATTTTCGCCCTTTGTGAATTCGAATCCCTCGCTCTTCGCCATTCCTCCTAAGCAATAGATTTAAAAGTATTTCTATGTTCTCCGCTTCTTTCATGGACCACCTTGGGACAGCTACGAAAAAGTAGAAATTTTTCGGCCGTTAGGTGTTAGGTTGCGAGTGCCGCGAGGCCCGGGAAATTTGGTTCCCGTAAATTGGGACTGCCCGGATTACTCAAAGTTGAGGGAGGTTGTTTCAGCTTGTATCCCAGGTGTATCCCATGACGTTTTCTAGGAACTGGGGTGGAAAATAATCCGTTGCGCTTAAAAAGTGGAGGGATGGTACCAGAGGCCGGACTCGAACCGGCACGCCCTTGCAGGCAGGAGATTTTGAATCTCCCATGTCTACCAATTTCATCACTCTGGCACTGAGTGCAAGCTTACAGATTTTTACCTGGGATACAAAACAGCTTGCTTATTTTGAATCCCCTGTGTCTACCAATTTCACCACTCCGGCAGAAGGGCAACGGGCGCGCAGCGCGGGCCCGTGGAGAGCGCGCGATTATAGCAATCGCGGCACCGACTGCAATGATTTTCCTTAACCTCGGGGCCATTTCCCTGTAGACTGCGCGCCGCTCCGCCGGGGACCGTGCGGGGCGTTCGATGCCCCCCGCGGGGCCAAATTTCTGAGTATCGTAGGAGAAAAGATCGTGGCGATGAAACTGGTCAAGAAAACCCCTGAATACAGCATTTTCCAGCGTGGCGATGAGCGTTACGCCGTGCAGGATGCCAAGCGCAAGCCGGTGAACGGCGACGAGAAGGTCAGTATCCTGACCGCGGAAGGCCTGGTCAAGGCTCCCACTCCTAAGCCGGCTCCGGTTGAGGAAGCGCCCGCCGAAGAGCCTGCCGCTGAAGCCGCGGAAGAAGTCGCCGCCGAGGCTGATGCCGGGAGCGAACCGGAGGCCTGAGCCCGGTTTGCAGGCGAGGAAGCCGGCTTCGGGCCGGCTTTTTTTGCGATGAAAGTCAGCGATTTCCACTATGACCTGCCGCAGGAGCTGATCGCCCAGCGGCCCCTGCCCGAGCGCAGTGCCAGCCGCCTGCTGGCACTGGATGGCGCCAGCGGGGCGCTGCAGCACCTGCAATTCACCGGGCTGCCCGCCTGCCTGCGTGCCGGCGACCTGCTGGTGTTCAACAACACCCGGGTGATCCCGGCGCGCCTCTGGGGTCGCAAGGCCAGCGGCGGGCGGGTGGAGATCCTGATTGAGCGGATGACCGGTACCGCCACGGCGCTTGCCCATATTCGCGCCAGCAAGTCGCCGAAGCCGGGCACGATTATCCAGCTGGCCGCAGAGGAGGGTGCAGATCCCGGCCCCTGGGAACTTGCGGTCACCGGGCGGGAGGGGGCGCTGTTCCAGCTGCAGGCGCCCACCGGTGTCGCCCTGCATGAAATTCTCCTGGCCATCGGCCACATGCCCTTGCCCCCCTACATCGAGCGCGCGGACGAGGCCGCGGACCGGGAGCGCTACCAGACCGTGTTCGCCGCCCGCGATGGCGCGGTCGCCGCTCCCACCGCGGGCCTGCACTTTACCGAAACGCTGCTGCGACAGCTTGCGGACGCCGGTGTGGAAAGCGCCACGGTTACGCTGCATGTGGGCGCCGGTACCTTCCAGCCGGTGCGGGTGGACGCTGTCGAGGACCACCACATGCACGCCGAATACCTGGAGGTGGATGAGGCGCTCTGTGCCGCAGTGGCCGCCACCCGGGCCCGTGGCGGGCGGGTGGTCGCGGTGGGGACTACGGCGGTGCGCTCGCTGGAGTCGGCCGCCAGCGGCGGTGGCCAGGTGGCGCCCCTGTGCGGGGATACCGATATCTTCATCTATCCGGGCTACCGCTTTCGGGTGGTGGACGCGATGATTACCAACTTCCATCTGCCCGAATCGACCCTGCTGATGCTGGTCAGTGCCTTTGCCGGCCGCGAACACATCGCTGCCGCCTACCGGGAAGCGATTGCCCGGCGCTACCGGTTTTTCAGCTATGGTGATGCCATGTTCATTACACCTGAGCCCGCCGCCCTGGAGTCGCGATGAGTCGCAGCTGTCACCTGCAGTTTGAATGCCTCGCCGGTGACGGCAACGCCCGCCGTGGTCGTCTCACTTTCCCCCGTGGTACGGTGGAAACGCCTGCCTTTATGCCGGTGGGCACCTACGGCACGGTGAAAGGCATGTTGCCCCGGGATATCCGCGGCATCGGCGCCGAGATCATCCTCGGCAATACCTTCCACCTGTGGCTGCGGCCCGGCACCGACATTATCGAGCTGCACGGGGACCTGCACGACTTCATGGGCTGGGAGGGCCCCATCCTCACGGATTCGGGTGGTTTCCAGGTGTTCAGCCTGGGCGCCATGCGCAAGATCTCCGAAGCCGGGGTGAAATTCCAGTCGCCAGTGGACGGCTCCCGGGTATTCCTGGATCCGGAGACATCGATCGCCATCCAGCACAAACTGGGCTCGGATATCGTCATGATATTCGATGAGTGCACCCCGTACCCGGCCACGGAACAGGAAGCGCGCGCGTCCATGGAACTGTCCCTGCGCTGGGCGGCCCGCAGCCGCGCCGCCCACGGCGACAGTCCCGCGGCCCTGTTTGGCATTGTGCAGGGCGGGATGTACGAGAATCTGCGTACCGAGTCCCTGGCCGGGCTGGAAGCGATCGGCTTCGACGGCTACGCCATCGGCGGCCTGTCGGTGGGCGAGCCCAAGGAGGAGATGATCGCGGTGCTGGAATACCTGCAGCCGCGGCTGCCCGCGGACCGGCCCCGCTACCTGATGGGGGTGGGGACCCCCGCCGACCTGCTGGAGGGCGTGCGCCGCGGCATCGACATGTTCGACTGCGTGATGCCCACGCGCAACGCGCGCAACGGTTTCATCTTTACCTCCCGCGGGGTGCTCAAGCTGCGCAACGCCCGTCACAAGACCAGTACCCTGCCGCTGGACCCGGACTGCGACTGCTATACCTGCCAGCATTTCAGCCGGGCCTACCTGCACCACCTCGACAAGTGCAATGAGATCCTCGGCTCGCAGCTCAACACCATCCACAACCTCCGCTTCTACCAGAACCATATGGCGGGCATTCGCGCCGCTATCGAGCTCGGCGATCTGGACGGCTTCGCGGAGCGCTTCTATGCCCGCCAGGCCGAGGGCAACTGAGGGATGACGACGCCGGCGGGGCTGTTTCAGCGCCTGCAAACGGCCCTGCCGCTGCGCCGGCCGGTCTGGGACGGCGGCGGACGCCAGGCCGGGGTGCTGGTGGCGCTGACCGATGAACCCGAACCGCGGATTCTGCTTGGGCGCCGCGCCCTGCACCTGAGCCTGCACCCCGGCGAGGTGGCTTTTCCGGGGGGCAAGCGCGAGCCGGGTGACAGTGGCCCCTGGGACACGGCCCTGCGGGAGGCCGAGGAAGAGGTGGCCTGTCCGCCGGGGCAGGTGCGCCCGCTGGGCGAGCTGGCACCACTGATGACCCGCAGCGGCTTCACCATTCATCCCTGTGTGGCGACCATCCCCGCCGACCTGCCCCTGCGGGCGGACCCCAGCGAAGTGGCCGAGTTGCTGCTGCTGCCGCTGCTGCAGTTCGCCGATGCCACCGGCTGGCATGTCCGCAATCTGCCCGACCCGGTGGATGGACGCCCGGTACGGGTGCCGCATTTCCGGCTGCCCCATGATACCGTATGGGGCACATCCGCCCGGGTGTTGTTGTTGCTGGCGAACCTGGGCCTGGAGGCGGGGCTGGACCCGCTCACATTTACGGAGGAAACCCCATGAAGTACAGCCTCGACGGGCAGACAGTAACCCTGATGGGCAGCGGCCATTTTATTGCCCCCAACGCGGCGGTCATTGGCAATGTGACCCTGCATGAGCGCAGCAGCGTGTGGTTTAGCTGCGTCCTGCGCGGTGACGCTGAGCGTATCGAGGTTGGCGCCGGCAGCAATATCCAGGACGGCGCGGTGCTACACGCGGACCCCGGGTTCCCGATGATCGTGGGCAGCAACGTGACGGTGGGCCACAAGGCCATGCTCCATGGCTGCACCATCGGCGATGGCTCCCTGGTCGGCATTGGCGCGATCATCCTCAATGGCGCAAAGATCGGCAAGAACTGCCTGATAGGCGCGGGTGCCCTGGTCACCGAGGGCATGGAAATTCCCGATGGCAGCCTGGTGTTGGGGGCACCGGCGAAAGTCCGGCGCCAGTACACCGAGGAAGAGCAGGTAGCATTGGGCCGCAACGCGGAGCACTATGTGCAGAATGCGGCCCGCTACAACAGCGGTCTGGAGGTGCAGCCGTGAGTACGGACCGGGAGCTTGCCTCGCCCTGTATTTCCGTGTGCCTGCTGGATGAAAAGGATATCTGCCTGGGTTGTTACCGCAGCGCGGCCGAGATTACCGACTGGTTTATGGCCGACCCCGCCGAGAAGCGCGAAATTCTCGACCGCGCCCGGGATCGACGGCTCGCGGAAGACCTGCCCAAACTGCGGTAGCCTGTGAGGGGGTGATGAGTGATAGGTGATCGCACTGTTACCGTTTTTACCGATGAAGTGATGCTCGGGCACCATCCCGAAGTGGATTTGCCCTTTCTTCCCAGCAGGGTGGAAAAGCGGGTCAGGACGATTCTGCAGGAGCTCGATTTCAAGTGGAGCTACCCGGAGCATCCGGGACGCTTGAGTGCAATCATGGAGCTACTCAGACAGGAGCCCATTCAGGGTGTTCAGTTCAAGGCGGGTCCCCACGCCACGTACGAACAGCTCGGCCGGGTTCACACGGCCACGCATCTCGATCATATCTTTTCACTTGAGGGGAAGCGCGCGTGGCTGGATCGCGATACCACCGCCGTGTCGCCGGATAGCATCAAGGCGGCAACCTCGGCCGCGGGCAATGCCATTGCCGCCGTTGAGGCGGTGGTGAAGGGTGAATGCCAGAGCGCCTTCGCCCTGGTCCGACCCCCAGGCCATCACGCCGAGCCCGTCAGGGCGCGGGGGTTCTGCCTGTTCAACAACGTCGCTGTGGCGGCGGCTCATGCCCAGGCCAGACTGGGCTGTGAGCGCATCCTGATCGTCGATTGGGATGCCCACCACGGCAACGGGACCCAGGATATCTTCTGGGCAGATCCCGATGTGCTGTTTTTCGACATCCACTGCGCCGCCCCATTCTATCCGGGTTCCGGCGGCCTGGAAGACGTGGGGGCCGGGCTCGGCGAAGGCTACACTGTGAATGTGCCTGTTCCGGAGGATGCTGGCGACATTGCCTTCGAAAAAGCCTTCCGGGAAATCCTGATTCCTGCCGCCGAGCATTTTGAGCCGGACCTGGTGCTGGTTTCGGCGGGCTTCGACCCGCACCGCAACGACATGGCCCTGAACCTCACCTACGATGGGTTCGCGGTGCTCACCCGCATCGTGCAGGACATAGCCGACAGGCATTGTGATGGCAAACTGGCTCTGGTCCTGGAGGGCGGCTACAACCTGACGTCCCTGTCCCGGGGGGTGCATACCGTGTTGGAGGTGCTGGCCGGCGGGGACGTCCCGGAACTTGTTGAGTGCGGGCTGAACGCAGTAATGGAGGCGGCAGCGTTTCACAGGGACGCCTTCACGGATGAAGAAGGCTAGGCGGCTGCGGGGTCGCCTCGCCTTATAACCAGCCCTTGCCCTTGACCCGCGCGGGGGAGGCGCGCACGGCCTGCACGACGTTGCCCTGCAGTTCCAGAATTTCCAGGCGATAACCGGCAATGGCCAGGCCCACGTTACCGTCGGGGAAGGATTCCAGATATTCCAGCAGCAGTCCGCTCAGGGTCTTCGGGCCGTCCGTGGGCAGCTCCCAGTTGAGCGCCTTGTTGACGTCCCTCAGGTTGGCGTTGCCGGCGATGATATAGCTGCCGTCGCGCTGGGCGAAGATGGCGTCGCTGCCGTCGCTCATCCGCGAGGTGAACTCGCCGACGATTTCCTCGAGGATGTCCTCCAGCGCGACGATGCCCATCACTTCGCCGTACTCGTCCACAACGATCGCCAGGCGCAGCTTGTTCTTCTGGAAATGCAGCAGCTGGGTGTGCAGCGGGGTGCTCTCGGGAATGAAATAGGGCTTGTCCATTTCCCGTTCCAGCGCGTCGCGGTCCAGGCCCTGCCGGTCGATAATGCGGCTGATGTTGCGCATGTGCAGCACGCCGACGATATTGTTGATGTCGTCGCGCCAGACCGGCAGGCGGGTATGGTTGCTGCTCTGGATACAGCGCAGGATATCGTCGTCGCTGTCGTCCAGGTCGATGCCGTAGACGTCATTGCGGGGCACCATGACATCGTCTACCGAGACCTCTTCCAGGTCGAGGATGTTCAGCAGCATGCCGCGGTGGCGGGGCGGGATCAGGGCCCCCGCCTCGGTGACGATGGTGCGCAGCTCCTCGGAGGACACGTGTTCTTCCTTGGTCGCCGCCGGGTCCACGCCCAGCAAGCGCAGCAGGCCGTTGGTGACGCTGTTCACCGTCCAGACCACCGGGTACATCAGTTTCATCAGGGGCAGCAGGACGATACTGAAGGGAAAGGCAACGCGCTCCGGATGCAGGGCGGCGATGGTCTTGGGGGTGATTTCCGCGAAGACCAGGATCACCAGGGTCAGGACAACGGTGGCGATCGCAATGCCGGCGTCACCCCACAGGCGGATAGCGATCACGGTAGCGATGGCGGAGGCGAGAATGTTGACCGCATTGTTGCCGATCAGGATCAGGCCGATCAGTCGGTCCGGCCTCTCCAGCAGCTTGCTGGCGCGGCGGGCGCCCCTGTGGTTCTGCTTGCGGAGATGTTTCAGCCTATAGCGGTTGAGCGACATCATCCCGGTTTCCGAGCTGGAAAAGAAACCGGATAGCAGAATGAGGACTACCAGGACTGAGTATAAGAGACCCAGCGGTGCTTCGTTCAAAGCGGGGGCGGACCTTTGGCATGAATGGACCGGCTATCTTGAAGAAAAAGCCCGGCGGGAGCAAGCCCCGCAAGGCATCAATTGCAGGCGGCTCAGCTGCGCTGCAGCACCAGTTCCAGCACCAGTTTCGAGCCGAAGAAGGCCAGAATCAGCAGGGCGAAGCCGCCGAGGGTGAAGCGCACCGCGGTCTGGCTGCGCCAGCCCAGCTGGTAGCGCCCCCAGAGGAGGGTGGAGTAGATCACCCAGGCCACCAGGGTGAGTACGGTCTTGTGCACCAGGTGCTGGGCAAAGATATCCTCCAGAAACAGGAAGCCGGAGACGATGGCGACCGTCAGCAGTACCACCCCGGCCCAGAGCAGCTCGAACAGCATGGTTTCCATTAACTGCAGGGGCGGCAGGAAGCTGACAATGCCGGTGGCATGGTGGTGCTTGAGCTGCCGGTCCTGTACCGCCACCAGAGCAGCTTGCGCTGCGGCCAGGGCCAGCACTGCATAGGCGAGGATGGAGGCGGCGATGTGCAGCAGCAGGCCCCGGCCCAGGGTTTCGGGGGTGGTGCCGGAATGGGGGGCGAAGGCGGAGATCAGGACTGCGGCCGCGGACAGTGGCATCAGGGCCACCAGCAGGTTCTGCAGCGGCCGCCGCACCAGCCAGGCGAGGCAGGCGACGTTGATGACCAGGAAGATCAGCGCCAGGATCTTGTAGAAGCCCAGGTGGACGGCATGGTTGTCGAAAATGCTGAACCAGGCCACCAGCGCGTGGCAGAGCAGGGCGATGGCGCCCATACCGATCACCGCCCCACTGAGCCGTGGCCGCCGCTGCAGGATGTGCGACAGGTGCAGGCCCGCGGCAGCGAAGTAAAGCAGCGCGGCAACAATGGCGAGCAGGGGCAGCGGCATGTTTGGGGGTTGGACCCGGGTGACGTATACTGCGCCCCTTTGTACCGATTTGTCCGGCCATAATCAATAGCGCCGGCCGCTGCCGAGAGTTATCCCAATGTTTGAGAGCCTTTCCGATCGCCTGTCGCAGAGCCTTCGCTCGATTACCGGCAAGGCGCGTCTCACCGAGGAGAATATCCAGGACACCCTGCGCGAGGTGCGCATGGCGCTGCTTGAGGCGGACGTAGCCCTGCCCGTGGTGAAGGATTTTGTCGAAGCGGTGAAGCAGCGCGCTCTGGGCCAGGAGGTAATGAAGAGCCTGAGCCCGGGCCAGGCCTTCCTGCGCATAGTGCAGGCGGAACTGGAAGCGGTCATGGGCTCCGCCAATGAAGGCCTCAACCTGGCAGTGCAGCCGCCGGCGGTCATCCTCATGGCGGGCCTGCAGGGCGCGGGCAAAACCACCTCGGTGGCGAAGCTGGCGCGCCTGCTCAAGGAGCGGGAGAAGAAGTCCGTGACCGTGGTCAGCGCCGACGTCTATCGCCCCGCGGCAATCAAGCAGCTGGAGACACTCGCCACCGAGGTGGGGGTCGACTTCTTCCCCAGCCAGCCCGACCAGAAACCGGTGGATATTGCTGTCGCAGCTATCAACCATGCCCGGATCCGCTTCAGCGATGTGCTGATCATCGATACCGCCGGCCGCCTGGCGGTGGACGAGGCCATGATGGCCGAGATCGCAGAGCTGCACCGGGTCGCCAAGCCGGCTGAAACCCTGTTCGTGGTCGATGCCATGACCGGCCAGGATGCGGCCACCACCGCCAAAGCCTTCGGCGAGGCCCTGCCCCTCACCGGGGTCATCCTGACCAAGGTTGACGCGGACAGCCGCGGTGGCGCGGCGCTGTCCGTGCGCACCATCACCGGCAAGCCGATCAAGTTCCTCGGCGTTGGCGAGAAGACCCAGGCCCTGGACCCGTTCCACCCGGACCGGCTCGCGTCCCGCATCCTCGGCATGGGCGACGTCCTGTCGCTGATCGAGGAGGCGGAGCAGAAGGTCGACAAGGAGAAGGCGGAGCGCCTGGCGCGCAAGGTCAAGAAGGGCGGCCGCTTTGACCTGGAGGATTTCCGCGACCAGCTGCAGCAGATGAACAACATGGGCGGGATCACCGGCATGCTGGACAAGCTGCCGGGCATGGGCAATGTGGCGCAGATGGCGCAGCAGAACCTGGACATGAAAATGTTCGCCCGCATGGAGGCGATGATCAATTCCATGACGCCCCGGGAGCGGCGCAACCCCGACCTCATTGTCGGGTCGCGCAAGCGCCGCATTACCCAGGGTTCAGGCACCCAGGTGCAGGACCTCAATCGCCTGCTGAAACAGCACAAGCAGATGCAGAAGATGATGAAAAAGATGAAAGGCGGCGGGATGGAGAAAATGATGCGCGGTCTCGGTGGAATGATGCCCCCGGGCGGCGGCTCCGGCGGTGGCTTCCCGTTCCGGTAAGTTGTTAGAAGCACTGAAAATTTCCGCCCGCGAGGGCTTTTAAAACCCGCTGAAGTTCCGTATGATACGCCACCTTTGCGGCCGTGGTGCCGGTATTAGCCGTGGATATTGCGGAAGATTGGCCGCAGATCCCGACTCATTTTCAGGAAATAACGGAATATGGTAACAATTCGTCTTTCTCGTGGTGGTGCCAAGAAGCGCCCTTTCTATCACCTGACGGTCACTGACAGCCGTAAGTCACGTGATGGCCGCTTCATTGAGCGCGTGGGTTTCTTCAATCCCGTCGCCCGCGGCCAGGAAGTGCGTCTGCAGGTGGACGCCGAGCGCATCGCATTCTGGCAGGGCCAGGGCGCACAGCTGTCCGACCGCGTCGCCAAGCTGGTCAGGGAAGCGGGCGCAGCGGCCTGAGTCGGTGCGGGTGGCATGAGTGAGCCCGCTGCCAGCCCCCGTCTCGTCATCGGTCGGATTACCGGCTGCTACGGGATCAAGGGCTGGGTCAAGATTCACTCCTACACCGAGCCGATGGAAAACTTCCTCGACTACGGTGGCTGGAAGATACAGCGGCGGGGCGGCCTGGAGGCCATAGACTTCGACGCGGGCCGCCGGCAGGGCAAGGGCCTGGTAGCCCACATCCGCGGGGTGGACGACCGCAACCTGGCGGAGACTTTCCAGGGTCTGGATGTCAGCGTGGACGGCGAGGCATTGCCGGCGCTGGAAGAAGGCGATTATTACTGGCACCAGCTGCAGGGTATGCAGGTCTGGTGTGGCACGGAAGAAGGTCAGGTACTACTGGGTGAAGTGGACTACCTGCTTGAAACCGGTGCCAACGATGTGCTGGTGATCAAGCCCTGCGAGGGCAGTATCGACCAGCGGGAACGACTCATCCCCTGGCTTCCCGGTACTACCGTGAGGCAGGTGGACGAGGCGGCAGGACGAATAGAGGTGGACTGGTTCCCGGAAGACTAGGGAGCGGGTCGGCGGAGGCAGGTGGGCACATGCATATTGCGGTAGTGACCCTGTTCCCGGAAATGCTCGGCGCTATCAGCGAGCACGGGATTACCGGCCGCGCGGTACAGCAGGGACTGGTTGGCTTCAGCCACAGCAATCCCCGCGAATTCACCCAGGACCGCCATCGCACAGTGGACGATCGCCCCTTCGGTGGCGGCCCCGGCATGGTGATGAAGATAGCCCCTCTGGAGCAGGCCATCGCGGCGGCGAAGGAGCAGGCAGGAGAGCGCAGTCGGGTGATCTACCTGTCGCCCCAGGGGCAGCGCTTTGATCACCGCAAGGCGGTGGACCTGGCGCAGGAGCCGGCACTGGTGCTGGTGGCGGGGCGCTACGAAGGCGTAGATGAGCGCCTGATCGAGAGCGAGATCGACGAGGAGCTCTCTATCGGCGACTACGTGCTGAGTGGCGGCGAATTGGCCGCGATGGTGGTGATAGACGCGGTTATCCGCCAGCTGCCCGGGGTACTTGGGCACGAGCTGTCGGCGCAGGAGGACTCCTTCGCTGACGGCCTGCTGGACTGCCCGCACTACACCCGTCCCGAGGAGTACCGGGGCAGGACAGTACCGGAGGTTTTGCTCAGTGGCGATCACGAAAAGATCCGCCGCTGGCGCCTGAAGCAGGCACTGGGTCGCACGCTGGAGCGGCGCCCCGACCTGCTGCAGGGCAGGGCGCTGACGCCCGAGGAACAGGAGCTGCTGGCGCTGTACCGCCAGGAGCGCGATTTGGCTTAATTCGCTAGCTGTGAAGCTAGGCACGGTAAACGACAGGAGCGCACCATGAGCACCAACAAGATTATCTCTCAGCTTGACGCTGAACAGATGCAAAAGGATCTGCCCGAGTTCAGCCCCGGTGACACCGTGGTCGTTCAGGTCAAGGTCAAGGAAGGCAACCGCGAGCGTCTGCAGGCCTTTGAAGGCGTCTGTATCGCCAAGCGCAGCCGTGGCCTCAACTCCGCGTTCACCGTGCGCAAGATTTCCCACGGCGTCGGCGTGGAGCGTACTTTCCAGGCCTACAGCCCGCTGGTCGACAGCGTCACGGTCAAGCGCCGCGGCGATGTGCGCCAGGCCAAGCTGTACTACCTGCGCGAACTCTCCGGCAAGGCGGCGCGGATCAAGGAAAAGCTCAGCGCCCGCTAAGGTGCAGGGTATTCCCCGGAAAGCGGCCCTCGGGCCGCTTTTTTGTGTCCGGGTTTTGTGGCTTGGGTACCGAAGTCGCCGCCCAGAAGTCCAATTGCAAGGGGCCGCCAGGGTACCCAAGCCCGCGGCCCGGAGGAGCTGTCAGGGGCTGGACGGACCGTATGCGACATGGATGTCGCATCCGAGCCCCCATGGATGGGTTCACGGCGTGTCCGGCCAGCCCCTGACAGCTCCTCCGGGCTATCCTCCAGAGTCTCCCGCACCTCAGTCCCCAGTCCTCCCTGCCAGCACTTCCGTGGTAATCTTGCGCGATGACTGCCACCCACCCCGACATTGAGCACTACATCGACGCCATGTGGATGGAGAAGGGGCTCAGCGACAATACATTGAGTGCCTATCGACGGGATCTGAGCCAGTACCAGCAGTGGCTGGCGTCCCGCAACTCCACGATTCTGCGCGCCGACCGCGCCGACCTGCAGTCCTACCTCGGTGCCTGCCTGATGAAAGGGCAGTCCCAGCGGTCGACGGCGCGCTTTATGTCCTGCGCCCGCAGTTTCTACCGGTTCCTGCTGCGCGAAGGGCGGCTGCAGGAGGATCCCACCCTGGACGTGGACAGCCCGAAGCTGGGGCGACCGCTGCCCAAGTCGCTGTCCGAACAGGACGTCGACCGGCTGCTGGCGGCGCCGGATACGGAGCTGGCGCTGGAATTCAGGGATCGGGCCATGCTGGAAATGCTCTACGCCTGCGGCCTGCGGGTCTCGGAACTCACCGGACTGCAGCTGGTGCAGGTCAGCCTGAACCAGGGCGTGGTGCGGGTTTTCGGCAAGGGCAGCAAGGAGCGCCTGGTCCCCATGGGGGAGGAGGCCCTCAGCTGGCTGCAACGCTACATGGCTGGTCCGCGCGCGGAATTGCTCAAGGGCATACCCAGCGATGTGGTCTTTCCCAGCCGCCGGGGCACACAGATGACTCGCCAGACCTTCTGGTATCGTATTAAACTCTATGCCCGACGTGCGGAGATCAACAAGCCGCTGTCCCCGCACACCCTGCGCCATGCTTTCGCGACCCATTTGCTCAACCACGGTGCGGATCTGCGGGTAGTGCAGATGCTGCTGGGACACAGTGACCTGACCACCACGCAGATCTACACCCATGTGGCGAAACAGCGGATGCAGGAACTGCATGCGAAGCACCACCCGCGCGGCTGAGGAACTTGTGGTTCCCCGCGTGCTCCAATCAGGCGCGGCGAGTCGAATCCTGTCGGCCCGGGCCATAGCAACCAGAGGATAGTTCATGTTCAAGCGAGTTTTCATTGGCGCAGTGCTTGTAGCGGTCACCGCATTCTCCCTGCTGACCCGGGCGGCCGAACCGGTGCCGGCCAACGTGCAGGATTCCCTGCGGAAAATGCTCGAGAGCCCCGCCAACGGCCTCAAGGTCGCCACTATCGAAGCCAGTGAGATTGCCGGCATGTACGCCGTCCAGTTCCAGGAGGGTCCGCTGGTCTATGCCAGTGCCAGCGGCCAGTTCTTCATTGTCGGCGACCTCTTTACCGTGGGGCCGGCGGGCTACGTGAATCTGGCGGAGAAACGCCGCGACGGCATGCGGGCTGAGGAAATGGCCGCCGTGTCCGCGGAGGACATGATCATTTTCCCCGCGGAAGGGGAGACCCTGTCCCACATCTCCGTGTTCACCGACGTGACCTGCTTCTACTGCCAGAAGCTGCACAGGGAAGTGCCGGAGTTGAACAAGCGCGGGGTGGAAGTGCGCTACCTTGCGTATCCCCGCGCGGGCCTGGAGTCGGAGGGCTACCGGAAACTGGCCACAGCCTGGTGCGCCGAGAACCCCGCACTCACATTGACCCGCCTCAAAAACGGTGAATCGGTGCCCGACAATGTCTGCGCGGGCAGCCCCATCGCTGGCCAGTATCAGCTGGGGCAGTCCCTCGGTGTGCGCGGTACCCCCGCGATTGTCACCGCCAATGGGCAGATGATCCCCGGTTACCAGTCCGCTGATGAGCTCATGGTTACCCTCGGCCTGCGCTAGCGGCCACTGCGCCAGCGGGTCCTCCGGCACGCACGCCCGGAGGAGCCGTTGACAGTGCGGGGCGTACTCAGTACTGTTTGCCACCTTTTTTAGTTCGCGGCCCCGTAGCGGCCGCCCAAGCGAGTTCCCTAGCCGTGGAAGACCAGTTCCAGCGCATCCAGCGCCTGCCGCCCTATGTGTTCAATATCATTGGTGACCTCAAGCAGAAGGCGCGCGCGGCCGGCCAGGACGTCATCGACTTCGGCATGGGTAATCCGGACCAGCCGACACCGAGTCACATCGTCGAGAAGATGATCGAGACCGCGCGGCGCGGTGACACCCATCGCTACTCCCAGTCCAAGGGGATACCGCGCCTGCGCAAGGCGATCTGTGACTGGTACCAGCGGCGCTACGACGTCACCCTGGATCCGGAGAGCGAAGCCATTGTCACCCTGGGTTCCAAGGAGGGACTGGCCCACCTGGCGCTGGCCACCACGGGCCCCGGCGATGCCATTCTGGTGCCCAACCCCGCCTACCCGATTCACCCCTACGGCTTCGTCATCTCCGGGGCGGACATCCGGCATGTGCCGATGGGCAATGAAGAGGAGTTTTTCCAGGAACTGGATAGCGCCATCCGCAACAGCTGGCCGCGGCCGAAAATGCTGGTGCTCAGTTTCCCCTCCAACCCCACCGGGCAGGTGGTCGAGCTGGATTTCTTCGAGCGCGTCATTGCCGTGGCCCGGGAACACCAGATCTGGGTGGTGCAGGATCTCGCCTATGCGGATCTGTGCTATGACGGTTATGTCGCGCCCTCCATCCTGCAGGTAGAGGGTGCACGGGAAGTCGCCGTCGAGTTCTTCAGCATGTCCAAGAGTTACAACATGCCAGGCTGGCGGGTCGGTTTCTGCTGCGGCAACAAGCAGCTGATCGGCGCCCTGGGGCGGATGAAATCCTACCTGGACTACGGCATGTTCACGCCGATCCAGGTTGCGGCAATCGCCGCGCTCGAAGGCGACCAGAGCTGCGTCAAGGAAATCAATGCCATGTACAAGTCGAGGCGCGATGTACTCTGCAACGGCCTCAACGCCCTGGGCTGGCCGGTGACTCCACCGCGTGCCACCATGTTTGTCTGGGCGCGGATTCCGCCTGCCTATGAGGCGCTCGGCTCCATCGAATTCAGCAAGAGGCTGCTGCAGGAGGCCCAGGTGGCGGTGTCGCCGGGCGTGGGCTTTGGCGAATACGGCGAGGGCTATGTGCGCTTCGGCCTGATCGAAAACGAGCACCGCACGCGGCAGGCCCTGCGCAATATCAAGCGCATGTTCCGCAGTGACGGCCACGCCTGAACCCATGACCACGACCGAGACAATGACAGGGAATCCGAACGTGCAACCCGT
This sequence comes from uncultured Haliea sp., assembly GCA_947258585.1. Taxonomy (GTDB): domain Bacteria; phylum Pseudomonadota; class Gammaproteobacteria; order Pseudomonadales; family Halieaceae; genus Haliea. The sequence goes on from CAMYIZ010000074.1 coordinate 157,383, forward strand.
GAGAATAGGTATCTGCGGCCTGGGAACTGTCGGCAGCGGCACTTTCAACCTGCTGCGCGAGAACGCCGAGGCGATCGCGGCACGGGCGCAGGCACCGCTGCAGATCGTTCATGTCGGCGCCCGCCGCGACAATCCTTCCTGCGACCTCAGTGGCGTAAAAGTCAGCCGGGATATCTTTGCCCTGGTGGCAGATCCCGAAGTGGATGTACTGGTTGAGTTGATCGGCGGTACAACTGTGGCCAGGGAACTGGTGGCAGCGGCGATTCGTGCCGGCAAGCATGTGGTCACGGCGAACAAGGCCCTGATTGCCGAGCACGGCAACGAGCTGTTCGCCCTGGCGGCGGAAAACAACGTGGCGGTGCGCTACGAAGCGGCGGTGGCCGGGGGCATTCCCATCATCAAGGCCCTGCGCGAGGGGTTGGCCGGCAACCATATCGAATGGCTGGCGGGCATCATTAACGGCACCGGCAATTTTATCCTCAGCGAGATGCGCGAGCACCGGCGTGAATTCTCCGATGTGCTCGCCGAAGCGCAGGCGCTGGGCTATGCCGAGGCCGACCCGACCTTTGACGTCGAGGGCATCGATGCCGCCCACAAGCTGGTGATTCTGGCGTCCATTGCCTTCGGCATCCCGCTGCAGTTCGATTCGGTCTATACCGAGGGCATTTCCGCATTGACCCCCCAGGACCTCGACTATGCCGAGGAACTGGGCTACCGGGTGAAGCACCTGGGGATCGCCAAGCAGGGCGAGCGGGGCGTGGAACTGCGGGTGCACCCCACCCTGATTCCCGAAGACCGGCTGCTGGCCAACGTCAACGGGGTCAAGAATGCGGTGCTGGTCGAGGGCAGCGCGGTGGGCCCGACGCTCTATTACGGCGCCGGCGCCGGTGGCAAGCCCACCGCTTCCGCGGTGGTGGCGGACCTGGTGGACCTGGCCCGGGACCTCAGCGCCGGCCAGGTCAGCCGGGTGCCTTCCCTGTCGTTTTGCAACGAGTCCCTGCGCGACCTGCCGATTGTGCCGATGGCCCTGGTGGAAACGCCCTGGTATCTGCGCATGGAGGCTGAGGACCGCCCCGGTGTGTTGTCCAGGATCGCGACCATCTTCAGCGATCAGGGCATCAGCATCGAGGCCCTGATCCAGAAGGCGCCCGCGGCGGGGCAGGCGACGGTGCCGCTGATCGTGCTCACCAACCGGGCGGCCCAGGGCAGGGTGGATGAAGCGGTAGCCAAAATTGAGGCACTGGACACGATCGCGGGCAAGGTGGTCCGGATTCGGGTAGAAGTTCTGGACGGTTGACGGGGGAAAACGTGAAATATATCAGCACCCGGGGGCAGGCCCCGGCCTTGGATTTTGAACAGGTACTGCTCACCGGGCTGGCCTCCGACGGGGGCCTGTACGTCCCCGAGACGCTGCCGCAGTTCAGCCGGGAAGAAATCTCCGCCATGGCCGGCATGGATTACCCGCAGCTGGCCCAGCGCATCATCGAGCCCTTTGTCAGCGACAGCATTCCCCCGGATGACCTGCGGCAGATCATCGCCGACACCTACGCCGTATTCCGTCACAATGCGGTCGCGCCGCTGGTGCAGATTGGCCACAATCAGTGGGTGCTGGAGCTGTTCCACGGTCCCACCCTGGCGTTCAAGGACTTCGCCCTGCAGCTGCTCGGGCGCCTGCTGGACTATGTGCTGGAGCGCCGTCAGCAGAAAGTGGTGATCATGGGCGCGACCTCCGGCGACACCGGCTCCGCTGCGATTGAGGGCTGCAAGCGCTGCAAGAACATCGATATCTTCATCCTGCATCCCCACGACCGGGTGTCCGAGGTGCAGCGTCGGCAGATGACCACGGTGGTGGGCGACAACATCCACAACCTGGCGATTGAGGGTAACTTCGACGATTGCCAGGCCATGGTCAAGGCGACGTTTGGCGACCGCGGCGTGCTCCCGGCTGACCGTGGCCTGGTGGCGGTCAACTCCATCAACTGGGCCCGGATCATGGCCCAGATTGTGTATTACTTCTACGCTGCCGTTGCCCTGGGTGGCCCCGCGCGACCGGTGGCGTTTTCGGTCCCGACCGGGAATTTCGGCGATATCTTCGCCGGCTACCTGGCCCACAGGATGGGCTTGCCGGTCTCGCAATTGATTATCGCCACCAACCGCAACGACGTGCTGCACCGGGTGATGACCACGGCGACCTACGGCCGGCAGTCGCTGGAACATACCCTGTCGCCGAGTATGGATATCACCGTCTCCAGCAATTTCGAGCGCCTGCTGTTTGACCTCTACGATCGCGACGGGTCAGCAGTGAGCAAGCTCATGCGGGACTTCGACCAGGGCGATATCCACTTCTCCGACGCCGCCATGTCCCGAGCGCGCGCCCTGTTCAGCAGCTACCGCGTACCGGACGAGGAAACCTGTGCCCAGATCGCCTCGACCTGGCAGGATTGTGAGTACCTGCTGGACCCGCACAGCGCCATCGGGGTGAAGGCGGCGCTGGCATCCGGTATTGGCGATGGCATCCCGGTGGTGACCCTGGCCACCGCCCACCCGGCCAAGTTCCCGCAGGCCATCCAGCGCGCGGGGATCGTGACCGAGGTGGCGCTGCCCCTGCATCTTGCAGACCTCTTCGACCGCCGGGAGCGCTTCGAGGTGCTGCCCCGGGACCTGGCCACCGTGCAGGCCTTCATGGCGAACAACCTGGGCGCCTGAGCGCCCGTGCTGACCCGCAGGCTGACGCGCCGCCAGGCCGAGCCCGCCCCCGGGCTGCTGCAGTCAGGCCTGCACCCGCTGCTGGCCCGGGTCTACAGCGGCCGGGGAGTGACCGATCCCGCCGAACTCAAGCTGTCATTGCAGGAACTGCTGCCGCCCACGGGTTTGCAGGGTGCCGCGGCGGCGGGAGTCCTGCTCGCGGATGCCATTGCCGGGAACAGGCGCCTGCTGATTGTCGGCGATTTCGACGCCGATGGCGCCACCAGCACGGCGCTGGGTGTCAGCGCCCTGCGCGCCCTGGGCGCCAGCCACGTCGACTACCTGGTGCCGAACCGCTTTGAATACGGCTATGGCCTGACCCCGGAAATTGTGGCGCTGGCCGCAGAGCGGCAGCCGGACCTCATCATCACCGTGGACAACGGTATCTCCAGTATCGAAGGCGTAGCGGCGGCCCGGGCGCTGGGGATTGCCACCCTGGTGACGGATCACCACCTCGCCGGCCGCGAACTGCCGGCGGCGGACGTCATCGTCAATCCCAACCAACCGGGCTGCGGGTTCCCCAGCAAGGCCATGGCGGGGGTCGGGGTGATCTTCTATGTCATGCTGGCGCTGCGGGCGGAGCTGCGTCGGCGCGGCTGGTTTGCCGGCGCGGGTATCCCGGAGCCCGGCCTCACCGACTGCCTCGACCTGGTGGCCCTGGGGACGGTGGCGGATGTGGTGCCCCTGGATCGCAACAACCGTATTCTGGTGGCAGCGGGGCTGCAGCGTATCCGCAGTGGCCGCGCGCGGCCGGGCATTGCCGCATTGCTGGAAGTGGCCGGGCGCGCCGCCGCCGGTGTCGTTGCCTCCGACCTCGGTTTCGCTGTCGGGCCGCGGCTCAATGCGGCGGGCAGGCTGGACGACATGTCGGTGGGCATCGAATGCCTGCTGGCGCCCTCCACGGGCATTGCCCGGGACTATGCCGGCCGCCTGCAGCAGCTGAACCAGGACCGGCGCCAGATCGAACTGGGCATGCAGCGGGAGGCCCTGTCATTGCTGGAAAACCTGCCGCTACAGCAAGCGGATGGCAGCCCCCCGGCGGCGATAGCCCTGTACGAGCCGGGCTGGCACCAGGGAGTCATCGGTATCCTTGCCTCCCGGGTCAAGGACCGCCTGCACCGCCCCACCATCGTGTTTGCCGACGCCGAGCCCGGTGGTGACGAACTCAAGGGCTCCGCCCGGTCGATCAAGGGGATCCACATCCGCGACGTGCTGGACGCGGTAGCCACCCGCAATCCGGGGCTGGTCACCCGGTTCGGCGGCCACGCCATGGCCGCGGGCCTGAGCCTGCCCAGGGACCATTACCCGGCGTTCGCCGAAGCCTTTGTCGCCGAGGTCGCGCAACACGGGCGCGACCTGGACCTGGAGGTGGTGCTGGAATCAGACGGTGAGCTGGCACCGGGGGATTTCGACCTGCCGCTGGCCGAAGCCCTGCGCTATGGCGGTCCCTGGGGCCAGCATTTCCCCGAGCCCCTGTTTGACGGGCGGTTCCGGATCGTGCAGCAGCGCCTGGTGGGTGAGCGGCACCTGAAACTGGTGCTTGAGTTGCCCGGCGCGGAGGTGGTCGACGCCATTGCCTTCAACGTCGACCTGGACGTCTGGCCGGATCCCTCGCAGGAGTGGGTAGAGGCGGCCTACCGGCTGGATGTCAACGAGTTCCGGGGCCGGCGGTCTCTGCAGCTGGTGATTGAGCAGTTGCGGCCGCTGGGGTGACCGTTGGGGGCATCGTTGCCCTGCTGGCCCGAGGGCCGCTCCCGTGCGGCGGGACGCCTGGTTCGGTTGAGGCTTGCAGGGCGCCTCGCGAACGAACTGGTCGACGGAGTGACGCGGGGTCTGTGCGGCCGCCACGGAAACGAAGCGAGCGGAGTTGACAGCCACAAGCGCCACTCAGTAGTGTGGATGCTGGCTTAGGGAGCATCCGATGAGTGAGGATATTACGGCGCTGAGTGCAACAGCGCTGCTGCAACAGTTTCGCCAGGGTGGTCTGTCCCCGGTCGAGGTCAGCCGAGCGGCCCTCGGCCGCATCGAGCAGCTGGACGCCGATTTGAATGCCTTCTGCCTGGTGGACCCGGAAACCACCCTGCGTTGTGCAGAGGAATCCGAAGTGCGCTACCGCAAGGGGCAGGTCAGGGGCCTTGTGGATGGCGTCCCGGTCGCGATCAAAGACCTGTTTCTGACCCCCGTGTGGCCCACCCGCCGCGGCTCGAAGACTGTCGACCCGGCCGCCCAGCTGGGCAAGTCGGCGCCGGCGGTAACGTCCCTTGAGCGCCACGGCTATGTGCCCCTGGGCAAGACCACGACATCGGAATTCGGCTGGAAAGCGGTGACCGACAGCCCGCTGCACGGTACCACCTGCAACCCCTGGAACACGCAGCGCACGGCGGGTGGCTCCAGCGGCGGCTCGGCGGCGGCGCTGGCGGCGAAGATGACGCCCCTGGCACTTGGCACCGACGCGGGCGGTTCCATCCGTATTCCGGCAGCGTTTTGCGGTATTGTCGGTTTCAAGCCGTCCTTCGGCGAAGTCCCGCACTGGCCCCCGAGCCCCTTCGGCACCCTGGCCCATGCCGGCCCCATGGCGCGGACGGTGGAGGACTGCGCGCTGCTGATGAACGTGCTGTCGGAGCCGGACATCCGCGATGTGCACGCGGTGCCGCGGCGGGGCATCGATTACCAGGCGGATCTCGGCGCCGGGATCGCGGGCCTGAAGATTGCATTCAGTGCCAACCTCGGTCACGTCGACGTGAGCCCCGAGATAGAGCGCGCCGTGGCGGTGGCGGCCGGGGTGCTGCGCGAGCTTGGCGCCACGGTCACCGAGGTGGATCCCAGCTTCAGCGACCCCCTGGGGTCCTTCGGTCACCTGTTCTATAGCGGTGCTGCCAACGCGCTGCGCGACCTCGGTACCCGCAAGCGCGAGTTGATGGATCCCCAGCTGGTGAAGGTGGCGGAGAAGGCGGCCGGGCTCAGCGTGCTGGATTACCTGGCGGCCAACAACGAACGCGGCCAGCTCTGCGAGCGCCTGGCCCAGTTTCACCAGAAATACGACCTGCTGCTGACCCCGACCCTGCCGATTACTGCCTTCGGTCTGAACCGGGAGGTGCCCGAGGATTGGCCCAGTACCCGCTGGCCCACCTGGACGCCGTTTACCTACCCATTCAACCTGACCGGGCAGCCGGCCCTCAGTGTGCCCTGTGGATTCTGTCGCGACGGTCTCCCGATCGGGCTGCAGCTGGTGGGCGCCCGCTACAACGATGCGCTGGTACTGCGCGCCGGCCATGCCTACCAGCAGGCCGCTCCCCAGACAAGGACGCTGCCATGAGCGATATCGATATCGATTTCTACGAGTCCGAAGACCCGATCTGGAACCCGGCCCTGCTGGCCATTCCCATGCCGGGAATCCGCAAGATGGTGAATCTGGCGGCGACCATGGAGGATGTCATTCACCTCTCCATTGGCCAGCCGGACCTGCTGGCGCCACGCCATGTGGTCGACGCCACCGTGGACGCCCTGCACGCCGGCCAGACCGGCTATACCATGGATGCGGGACTCCCCGAGCTGCTGGAGGCGCTGGCGGATTACTACGGGGAGCGCTACCAGCGGACCCTGTTGCCGGAAAACATCCTGGTCACCACCGGCGCGACCGAGGCGATCTACCTGGCCCTGACGTCGACCTCGGCGCCGGGTCGGGAGTTCATTGTCCCGGATCCCGCCTTCATGCTCTACGCACCGCTGATCCGCATGAACGGTGGCAGCGTCAAGAGCATCGCCACCCGCGCCGAACACAATCACCAGCTCGATCCCCAGGAAGTGATCGACGCCATGGACCAGAACACCTGTGCCGTGGTGTTGAATTCCCCCAGCAACCCCACCGGCACGGTGTATCCGCGGGAGACCATTGAAGCGATTGTGGAGGAGGCCGCCTATCGCGGCATCTATGTGATCAGCGACGAGGTCTACGATCACCTGGTGTACGACGGCAAGCCCTTTCCCAGTGTGCTGTCCTGCTGTTCGGACCTGGATCACGTAATGGTGGTCAGCAGTTTCTCCAAGACTTTCAGCATGGCCGGGATGCGGGTCGGCTGGCTGATCGCCAGCCAGGGCGCCATCCGCAAACTGCGCCGCTACCATATGTTCACCACGACCGTGGCCAACACACCCTGCCAGTGGGCGGGGGTGGCGGCACTCAAGGGGGAGCGCACCTTCGTCAACGACATGCTGGCGGAGTACAGTCGCCGCCGGGACCGGCTTGTCGAGTTGGTCGACCAGACACCCTACCTGACCGGCTACAAGCCGGAGGGGGCGTTCTACATGTTTCCGTCGCTGCCAGAGGGCATCAACGGCAACAACGTGGCCCTGCGGCTGCTCAAGGAAACCGGTGTCTGCACCATTCCCGGGCAGACATTCGGCGACTCCTGCGGCAATGCACTGCGCATCAGCTATTCCACCTCAATCGACCGGATCGAAGCTGCTTTCGAACGCATGATTCCGTGGATGGAAAAGCAGGATTTCGCCTGACTCGGGTATACTCTGCCCGAATGTGGGCTTGGGTGGATAGTGTGGGAAAGAGACTGGCAGCGACTCTCGGGTTGGTGACGGCGCTTTGGGGTTGCCTGTCGCCCGCGGTGGCGGGGACGCTTTCCGTACAACTTACCGGCAGCGATGGTCGTCCGGTGCCGTTTGCCGTGCTCATGTTGCCGGGCGTCGATCTGGCACCGGCGGCACCGCTGCGGGGGGCGGCTGTGGACCAGCGCGAACGGCGCTTCCAGCCGCATGTCACCGTCATCAGCCCCGGAACGGAAGTCAGTTTTCCCAACAGCGATGATACCCGGCACCATGTTTACTCGTTCTCCGAGGGCAACAGTTTCGAACTCAAACTGTTTCGCGCCAACGATGCGCCGCCGGTGGCGTTCCATAATTCCGGTATTGTGACCTTGGGCTGCAACATTCACGACAGCATGAAAGCCTATCTCTATGTCAGCACCGATCCCACGGCCGTTGTCAGCGATGCGGCCGGCCGTGCGACCCTGCGCTGGGGTGATGAACAGACCGCCAGCCTGCTGCGCATCTGGCACCCGCAGCTGGAGGCCGATATGGAAGTCCGTCTCGACGCCACCACCGGGGATACCCTGGCACTGGAGCTGCCCCTGGCCTGGGAGGATCCGCAGGTGGGGAAGAGCAATGCTGAACTGGAGAGCCTGCTGAAGCGCTTTTCCCGCGATGCGAACCAGCTTCCGCAATAGCCTCCTGCTGCTCATTGTCGGCCTGCTGGCGGTGACTCTGGCCAGCAGCCTGCTGGCGGTGATGCGCGCCTCCACCAATGCCGTTGAAGATCTTGTGCGCGCCGAACTGGGCGTGGTGGAGCGGGTGTTTCGTTCCCTGCTGCAGGACGATAGGGAACAGCTGCGGAACCGGGCCGAGCTGCTGGCGGGGGATTTTGCCTTCAAGCGTGCAATTGCCACCGGCGAGGAGGCGACCATGCTCAGCGCGCTTGCCAACCACGGCGAGCGGATCAATGCGGATTTGGTGGTCATGCTGTCCCGGAACGGGGAGGTTTTGCTCAGCACGCACCCGGTCGAGCGCTTGCCGGCAAGCGCGGCGGCGTTGGTAGCGAGCGGCAGCAGGGAGGCGGCCGCCATTCTGACCCTGTTCGACGGGCAGACGTTTCAGCTGGTCCTGGTGCCGGTCCTGGCTCCCGACCTGCTGGGCTGGGTCGGACTGGCAACAGCGGTCGATGGTTCCATGCTGGAAGAACTGCGAGCCATTACCAACGCGGATATCACGCTGGTGGCCCACGTGGCCGGGCGCGAAGCCAGGGTACTGGAGTCCACCCTGTCGCCGGCCCTCACTGCGGGCCTGCAGACGGGGGACTCCTCCGCGGGGGTGGCGTCCCGGCTCGCCGAGAGCCTGGCGGTGACCGGCTGGTTGAGCCGGGAGGTGGATTTACTGCGGGAGGAGGGGCAGGAGGTAGTGGCCGTCTTGTCGCAGTCCCTGGAGCAGGCGCTGAACAACTATCAACCCCTGCGTCAGCAGATGTTGATTATCGGCTTCGTCGCCCTCGGCCTGGCCGGCCTCACTGCGCTGGTCATCGCGCGCGGCGTCACCCAGCCGATCTATGCGCTGGTCGACGCCGCCCGTCGCATTACGGATGGCAACTACTCGCGGCGGATAGAATTGGCGTTGGGGGAGGAGTTCGGCTTGCTCGCGGATACCCTCAATCTGATGCAGGACACCGTGTCCGAAAGGGAGGCGCGCATTCGTCACCAGGCTCAGCATGACATGCTGACCCAGCTGCCAAACCGGTACTACATCAATTCGGTGTTCAACAGCCGGATGAATGAGAGTCCACAGCGCAGCCAGTTCGGGATGGGCTTGCTGGAGCTGGAAAACCTGCAGCAGCTCACCGATCTCTACGGCAGTGAATTCAGCGACGCGGTGCTGCAGCAGATTGCCGAGCGGATCAGCGCCAGTTTGCGCCGCGGGGATATTGCCGCGAGAGTGGCGGATATGCAGATCCTGTTGTTCTTCGAGGATCTTACCCCCGCTGGCGTCGAAGCCGTGGTGCAGAAACTGCGTGCCGACTTCACTGCACCACTGCTGATTGGTGGCGTGCCGGTGCGCCTGGAACCGCTGCTGGGCTTCGTCTTTGCTCCCCAGCACGGGCAGCGGTTTGACGAGCTGGTGCGGCGGGCACAGATTGCCCTCGGCAGCGCCCGCAGCGCCAGCGGCGGCTGGTCGGTCTACCGGATTGGCCAGGATGAGGTTCACCTGCGCCAGATCACGCTGGCGCACCGCCTGCAGGCCGCGGTCGATGCCGAGAACTTCACGGTTTTCTACCAGCCCAAGTATGATCTCCACGCCCATCGGGTGCTGCAGGTCGAGGCGTTGATGCGCTGGACTGATACCGAGCTGGGGGAAGTCTATCCCGATGAATTTATCCCGGTTGCCGAGCAGACCGGGATCATCACCGCCATCAGCGTCATCGTGCTGAAGCAGGTGCTGCAACAGCTACAGGACTGGCAACGGGCCGGCATTGATCTCACCGTGTGTGTCAATCTCTCCGGCGCCGATATCCTGCAGGCCGGGTTTGTGCGCCATGCCATCGACTCCCTGCAGGCTTCCGGCCTCGACAGCTCGGCGCTTGTCATCGAGGTCACGGAAACCATGATGATGGCGGACATGGATGTTGCGCTGGCGAATATCCGCGAGTTCGAAGAGGCCGGGATCCGCCTCGCGATCGACGATTTCGGTACCGGGTTCTCCTCCCTGGCCCAGCTCAAGATGCTGCCGGTGCAGGAGCTGAAGATCGACAAGAGCCTGGTCCTGAATCTCGACCGGGACGGCGATGGCCAGAAAATTGTGCGCTCCACCATTGAAATGGCCCACTACCTGGGGCTCAAGGTGGTGGCGGAGGGCGTGGAGAATCTGGCGTCCCTGCACATGCTGCAGGACATGGGCTGCGACTCGGTGCAAGGCTACTACCTGGCCCGCCCGATGACGGCCGCCGCGCTACAGGACTGGCTGGCAGGGCCCCCACCCGAGGTGCGGGCAATTTCAGGGGAGCGCCATGCCTGACTGGATTCGCACTGGTGTCACGGCCCTGCTGGGCCTGGGGATGGCGGTTGCCACCCAGGCGGACAGCAAGCTGCTGGCGACTGCGGGCGCGACCAGTTTCGAGGGCGCGGCTGGCGGCGGCCTGGTTCCCTGGGCGGTGATCAGCGGCTACGGGGACAGCGGCGAGTGGGGTGGCGCTGCGTCGCTGACCCGGGTCGGGGTCGACGATTTCCAGCTCGATGTGCGTTCGCTCAGTATCGGTATCGAGAACCGGCTGGAGTTCAGTGCCAGTCGCCAGCACCTGGATGTGTTGCCGCTGGACCTGGTGATCAGCCAGGATATCTTCGGCGCCAAAGTGCGGCTGGCGGGGGACCTGGTGTACACCCGGCTCCCCCAGCTCAGCGCGGGCCTGCAGTACAAGCGCAACCGCGACATGGCGGTACCGACAGCTCTGGGCGCGGCCTCGGACAGCGGTGTGGATGTGTATCTGGCGGCCAGTAAACTGTGGCTTAACGGTCTGCTCGGGCGCAACCTGTTCGCCAATATCACCCTGCGCTCCACCGCTGCCCACCAGGCCGGTCTGCTGGGCTTTGGCAATGCGCGGGAACTGCAGCTGGAGGCCTCCGCCGGGATATTCCTCAACCGGCAGTGGGTTGTGGGCGCGGAGTACCGGCAGAAGCCCGATCAACTCGCCACCGCGAGGGAGGACGACTGGGCGGACGTGTTTGTCGGCTGGTTCCCGGGCAAGCGTTTTGCCGCGGTGCTGGCGTGGACCGATCTCGGCAGTATCGCCGGCCTGCCCGGACAGGGCGGCTGGTATCTGTCGCTGCAGTTGAATCATTAGGAGGGCGCGGATGTCCGGGCTGCGCAAACTGCTGTTATTGGCGATCCTGGCGCTCGCTGCCTGTGGCACCGCGACCCGGGAGGAGCGCACCCTGTTTGATCGCCTGGGTGGCACTTCGGGTATCGAACGGATCGTTGCCGGTCTGCTGTGGGAAATCGCCGAGGATCCTCTCGTGCTCCCGCTGTTTGCCAATACCGACATCGAGCGCTTCCGTACCAAGCTCGCCGAGCAGTTGTGCGAGATCGCCGACGGACCCTGTCGCTACAGTGGTGACTCAATGGCGGAGACTCACCGACACCTGGCGATCACCCCTGCCCAGTTCAACAGCCTGGTCGATGACCTGATTCGCGCCATGGAGCGGGAGGGCGTGACAGTCGGCGCTCAGAATGCCTTGTTACAGCGACTCGCGAGGATGTACCCCGACATCGTTGCGGGCTGAGGTATTGATCTGTGACATGGGTCCGGCTTTACTCCATCCGCATTGCTGTGTAGTCTCAAAGAGTCCTGTCGGGACAAAACGACACAACTACGAAGGGGCATTGTATGAAAACAAGACAGTTGACGGGTGCGGCACTGGCAGCGCTGATGACCATGGGCCTGGTGGCTTGCAGCAAGGAAGACGCCCAGGAAGCGCAGCAATCTGCCTCAGATGCCATGAGCACTGTGGTAGAGAAAGCGGAGGAAGCGGGCAGCACAGTATCGGCGGCCGCAGACGACGCCATGGAATCAGCCTCAAGCGCCTGGGACGATACTGCCGATGCGGCAGGCGATGCCATGGAAAGCGGCGAGGACGCCATGCATGATGCCAAGCAAATGGGCGAAGACATGATGCACGACGCCAAGCAGAAGGGCGAGGACATGATGCACGACGCCGAGCAGGCCGCGGATGATGCTGCTGCCAAGGCCGATAAAATGGCCGAGGATGCTGACGACGCCATCCAGGGCGCGATGGACAAGTAATGGCATCGCGGTGACGCCCGCCAGGTTCCCGTGGACCCGGTGCATCCTATGCACCGGGTCCAGAGGGGCTTGGCCGGGCGGTCACCGCATCAGCAATTCAGGTATTGTCAGGGGCGCTACCGGTGGCCGGCTTGACCCCCAGCTGACGGTTTCTGTGCTCCCCCAGTCGTCGCGCCAGTTTTTGCAGATCCGCGGTGCGGTCTGACTCATCGATAATTTCCCTCCCGACCAGGCTTTCGACAATGTCTTCCAGGGTGATGACACCGTCGACACCGCCGTATTCGTCCACTACCAGCATCATGTGTACGTCTTTTGCCAGCAGTTCCTCGAAGGCCCGTAGCAGGTCGATCGCGCCGACCAGTGCCGGCAGCTGCCGGCGGAACTCGCGCAGGGTCCTGTCGATCTCCCCTTTGGCCTGGGCCTGCATCAGCTCGCCGCGCAGGACAAAGCCCGTGACGTCGTCCTGGTTCTCACCGTAGATCGGAATGCGCGAGTAGGGCTGGTCGCCGTGGCTGTGGAAAAACTCCTCCACCCGCAGATCCTGGGGCAGGCTGAAGAGCACCGGCCGCGGGGTCATCACTGCGCTCACGGTCTGGTCCCGCAGGGACAGCAGGTTGAGCAGGATGCGTGACTCGTTGTTCGCCAGTTCGCCCTCCATCTCCCCCAGTTCCGCCATGACCACGAACTCCTCCCGGCTCAGGCCGCGGATGGTCTTGCCGCGCGCGATGAGGCTGGTCAGCCAGTTCGACATCAGCACAAAAGGGTAGAGCAGGATGATCATGCCGTGCAGCAGGGCGGCGACCAGGGGCGCGAGCTGGCGCCAGTAATAAGCGCCCAGGGTTTTCGGGATGATCTCCGAGAAAACCAGGATCAGGAAGGTCAGTACCGCGGAGAACACCCCCAGCATATTGCTCCCCAGCACCGCCGCGGCCTGGGCGCCCGCAACGGTGGCACCGGCGGTATGGGCGATGGTGTTCAGGGTCAGGATCGCGGACAGCGGGCGGTCGACGTCATGCTTCAGTTTGCGCAGGCGCCGCCCGGAGGGATTTCCCGCCTGCTCCAGAACCCGGGTATAGGCGGTGGTGACGCTGAGCAACACCGCCTCGGCGATGGAGCAGATAAACGAGATGCCCAGGGCCAGGGTAACAGCCAGTATCAGTAATGCCATGAGGGGTAATGGTTCTCCGGTTCCGGTGCCGGCAGTTGCCTGCCGGCGCGCTCCATCTGCAGTAGCGGGAAAACTGCGCTATCATCGTCGAACCGCGGCGCTGCAGCCACTGCCGCTCGATACCGGAGAATATCATGTCACGCTTCGCCCGTAGCCTTTGTTTTTGCGCAGCCCTGGTGGCCGCTCCCATCGTACTGGCAGAACCGCTCAGTTCCGAGACCGGCTGGCTAAATTTGGTCAAGGGGCATCTGGATGCGGACTCCGGCACCGATGTGCGCGAGGTGGAACCCGGAGCGGTCGAGGGTGAGCGCAGGATTACCCTGGCAATCCCGAAGGAGCGCCTCAAAGTGTCTCCCGAGGACCTGGAAGAAGTCCGCGTCACCGGGCGCCGGCCGGAGCAGATCGACCTGCTGCCTGAATTTCGCTACGAGTGGGTGGCGGATTATGAACATGACAACTACGGCCTGATCATCCACCTGCGCGATGACGGCAAACTGCCCCTGCGCCTGTACCTGGAGTCGAGAACCGGTTTTATCCGCTAGCGGCGGCGCCTGTGCCCGAGTCGCTGGCCCACCGCCGGGAGCTGCGGTTCTGGGGCTGGGGCTATGCCGACGAAAACCTCGCGCCCGCGGAAGAAGCGCTGCTGGCCGAGTTGGTGCGGATGACCGGCGCAGGCGCTCCGGTGACGGCGCCGCGCCTGGAAGAGTTCACGCTGCCAGCGTCAGCCCTGCGGCCACCGGCTGCACTGGTGCCGATCTGCTCGGCCACGCCCTATGACCGCCTGACCCACGCCTGTGGCAAGTCCTTTGCCGACGGCGTGCGCATGCTGCAGCGATCAGTGCCGCGGCCGCCGGACTGGGTGGCCTTTCCCCGGGATGAATCCCAACTGGAGGACCTGCTGTCCTGGGCGGAGAATGTCTCCGCGGCGGTAGTGCCCTTTGGTGGCGGCACCAGCGTCTGTGGCGGGGTGGAAAGCGCGGTTGAGGGTGACTACGCACTGGTGCTGTCCATCGACCTGCAGTACCTGAACCGGGTGCTGGAAGTCGACCGCAGCAGCCGCGCCGCGCTGATCGAAGGCGGCGCCCTCGGGCCCGAGCTGGAGGCCGCGCTCAAACCTCACGACTTGACCCTGCGCCACTTTCCCCAGAGCTTCCAGTTCTCCACCCTCGGCGGCTGGATTGCCACCCGCGCCGGTGGCCACTACGCCACCCAGTACACCCACATCGACGATTTTGTCGAGAGTATCCGCATGCTGACACCCCGTGGATTGCTGGAGAGCCGTCGCCTGCCGGGCTCCGGCGCCGGCCCCTCCCCGGACCGGCTGTTGCTGGGCTCCGAGGGCACCCTGGGGCTGATCACCCGGGCCTGGATGCGGGTGCAGGAGCGGCCGCGTTTCCGGGCCTCCGCCAGCATTCGCTTCGCCACCACGACCAGCGCCTGCGCCGCGGTGCGGGCGATCAGCCAAGCCGCGCTGTTCCCCAGCAACTGCCGCCTGTTGGATCCGGTGGAGGCGCTCCTGAACGGCGTTGGCGACGGTAACTGCGCGGTGCTGGTGCTGGCCTTTGAGTCTGCGGACCACCCGCTGGACGCCTGGCTGGCCCGCGCCCTGGAGCTGGTCGCCGATCACGGCGGGGACTGGGACCGGCAAGCGGCCCAGCGCTCCCTGCGCAGCACGGCTGCGGAGGAGGGCGAACACCGCCAGGGTGAGGCCGGTACCTGGCGCAACCAGTTCCTGCGGGCACCCTACTATCGCAACTACCTCACGCCCCGGGGCGTTATCGCCGACACCTTTGAAACCGCGATTACCTGGGACCGTTTCCACGCGCTGTACGAGGGCGTACAGGACGCCGTGGGCCGCGCAATCCGCGCAGAAACCGGGGCTGAGGGCATGCTCAGCTGCCGCTTTACCCACGTCTACCCGGATGGCCCCGCTCCCTACTTCACGTTCTATGCCCGCGGCACCGACCGCGGCGACATGGCCGCCATGCTCGGGCGCTGGCGCCAGATCAAGCTGGCCGCCAACGAGGCTGTCACCGCCCTGGGCGGCACCGTAACGCACCACCATGCCGTGGGCCGCGACCACCGCTCCAGAGGCTATGACCGGCAGGCGCCGGCCCTGTTCCGGGCCGCCTTTGCCGGTGCCAGGGCGGCGCTGGATCCCGCCGGCATGATGAACCCCGGGGTGCTGGTGGACACCCCGGCCCGGGGCGCTGTTGCCGGCGGTGTGCTGGGTGGCTGACCAGATTTTTGCTTTGCAAGCCCTTGACTATCAAGGGTTCGATACCTATAGTAGCGCCCCTCAACGCGCCTGTAGCTCAGCTGGATAGAGTACCTGGCTACGAACCAGGCGGTCGCACGTTCGAATCGTGCCAGGCGCGCCAAACGCCAAAAGGTCTGTACCGGAGACATCCTTTACAGATCATACCGGGCACATGGTTTACAGTTCCGGTACAAATGGATTGGTGGCGGGTTCAACCCGCCCCACATCCTCGTCAAAGAATCCTAGATCATAATCCAA
>CAMYIZ010000075.1 GCA_947258585.1 uncultured Haliea sp.
CGAGCGAGCTGCGGGGCCGGAGCGCGGCGCACAGCCCGCCGGTACCGGGCAGACCGCCACGCCAGCGGCTGGTGCACTACCCGCCCGGGAGGCCCTCGCCGGACTGCGGCAACTGCTGCGGGAGCGGGAGGCGCAGCAGCCGCTGTCTCCCAGGCAGCAGTTCGATGCGGAGTTGCGTGCCCAGGAGCGGGCCATCTTCGGCAGCACCAGCGTGACGGAAACCGAGGGTGACAGGCCCGCGCAAGGCGGCGACCTGCTCGCCGCCATCCGCTTTCTCGATTTGCAGGCGGGCCAGGCGGCTGACCGGGAGCTGGCGGCGCTGCGGGCCGCCCTGCCGGAGGACCCGGGTCCGCTCAATCCCCAGGCCCTGGTCATCCGCTCCCTGGCTACCCTGCAGAGGATCTCGCCGGCCTATGTCGAGCGCTTCCTGCACTACAGCCGCAGCCTGTGCTGGCTGGACAGTGCGGCTAATTCCCGGCGTTGAGGCGCAGCACCGAGGCCCGCTTGTCCGGCCCGTCGTGGGACCAGCCGGGGGCCAGTAGCAGATACCGCAGGCGGTCACCCCAAGTCGTGGCGCGGCGCAGGTCGCGGCCGATGGCGCGGTACTCGTGGCTGAGCACGGTCCAGGGGTTGTCGGAGTCGATATTGGTGGTGAGTCCGTAGACCACGGGCTCGTCGTCCCGCTCCTCGCTGAAAGTGCCGAACAGCCGGTCCCAGACAATCAGCACCCCGCCGTGGTTGCGATCCAGGTAGCGCACATTGGAACCGTGGTGCACCCGGTGGTGGGAGGGGGTATTGAACAGTGCCTCGATCCAGGGATGCAGCTTGCCTACCGCCTGGGTGTGGACCCAGAACTGGTAGAACAGGTTGACGCCGATGACGGTGACGATCATCGCCGGGTCGAAGCCCAGCAGCGGCAGCCACAGCCAGAACAGGAACTTGTGCACCCGCTCGCCCACGCCCTGGCGGAGGGCGGTACCGAAGTTCAGGTACTGCGAGGAGTGGTGGTTGACGTGGCCGGCCCACAATAGTCGCACTTCGTGGTTGGCGCGGTGGAACCAGTAGTAGGTGAAATCGTCCAGCAGGAACAGCAGCAGCCAGGCCCACCACTGGCGCCCGATCACATCCCTCAGCGGGCTCAGTTCATGGAGCTGGAAGAAGATGGCCAGGGCCAGCAGTCGCGGCAGCAGTTCCACCACCGCGGAGGCCACCAGCATGGACAGGGAGGCGAGGGTGTCACCCAGGCGGTAGCGGTGCAGATGGTGGCGGCGCGAGTACCCGGCTTCCAGCAGGATGGCGGCGAGGTACACCGGCAGCGCCAGCAGGCTGAGATCGTCCTGCAGCATCTGCTCAAACATGGGGGCCCTCGCTGGCCTGGAGTTCCGTCGCCGGGATGCGGTCCGCGCCCCAGCTGCGGTGGATCCTGGCGATCACCCGGTCCAGTTCTTCCTGCGCCACCTGGGCCAGCTCCCCCCGCTCCAGCGGGTCGTAGTGGAAGATATACAGGCGCGAGGCGAACTCCTCGAAGGGCAGGGAGGACTCCCCGAAGCGCTCGCCATTGCCCGCGGTGCTGACCCGGATACCGTCGCCCCAGTCCTGGCCGCTGTCGTTGTTGGGGTTGTAGAAATACGCCCGCATTACGTCCGTCGGATCGATGTTCACCCGCAGCAGGGTGATGGCGTGCCAGCCGATGAAGCGGGCGGCGCTGTCGGTCACCGCAATGCCGGCGGGCTGGGGATGGATCAGGGGCAGGTCGCCATTGTAATAGGGGTGATAGCTGGCGTAGAAGTGGCGCAGGAAAGCGTCCATGTCCGCCAGGTGCCCGGTGGCGACATCGACATTGATGCGAAAGCCGCGCCCGGACCACCAGCCGTGGAACTCGGGGTTGACCCAGCGGTGGGGGTCGCCCTCGCGGTCCACGCAGCGCCGCCCCATCTCCGCGTAAATGCGGTCCAGATGCGGCACCACCAGCAGGGAAACCGGGTCCAGGTCCAGGGGCAGGGTGGTGGCGACACCGCCCTCGCTCTCCCGCGAGGAAATCGGCTGGCCCTCGAAGTGCATGATGATCTCGTCATCCCGCGCCGCCCAGGCCACCATCTGCAGCAGGTAATCCGGGTCACTGTAGGCCCACATGGACAGGGCCCGGGCCGACTGGCAGGTGGGGTTGTTGCCCTGGCCCACCCCCAGCGGCTGCCCCAGCATGCAGAGCACGCCTTCCAGCAGCCTGGCCCGGGGCGACACCGCATCGCCGAAGGCCAGCGTCAGTCGCGCCTGGGACCAGTCGGATAACTGCAGGCCAAGCTGGCGCAGCAGCGCCGGCGCCATCGAGGGCTGGTAGAGGATGCCGCGCTCCAGCAGCAGCGCCAGGCCGTAGGTCGCCTGCGCCGTGGGAGGATGCACGCAGGCGCGGATCAGGGCGTGCACCAGATCGCGGTAGCAGAGCAGGCAGTCGCGCCCGGTAGCGGACAGGCCCAGCGCCTCGGTCAGCAGGTGGTCGCCCTGGTCCAGCAGGAAGCGCAGCAGTACCGGATGATAGGGCGAGACCAGCCCGGTGTCGTGCATGGCCCGGGCGAAACCGGTGGCCTCGCTCTGCAGGGCGGAGGGGTCCATGCTCCCCAGGCGCTCCCGGTAGACGGCGATGCCGGGGTCTTCCTGGCAGCCGCGGGTAGGACTGAACAGGGCACTGACCAGGCGGTTGGCACCCTGGCCGCTGGCGCCGAGATCGATGTCCGGGTCCGCCTGGCAAGTGGCAATCTGGGTGATCATGGACTTGAGCGCATCGACCTGGATCGGGCGCTGTTCGAGGATACGCCAGATCTCCTCGATCAGCTGGTCGATCACGTGCTCGTAGCCGATGCGCTCGGTGAGGTACTGGAACAGGTTGCGCGGCAGCTGCGCGAGCCGGCCCTGGGTTTCCCGCTCGGCTTCCGTTGCCGCGCCAAACAGCAGGGTCAGGTTGATGGCGATCACCTGGGTCAGGTAGTGGTGGGCCTGCTCCGCGGAAATCAGCGGATGCCGGTATTCCCCATGCGCCACCGCCAGCAGCCGCAGCTCCGACAGGGCCTCGATAACCACCGTGTTGGCATCGGCGCTAGCCAGCGAGTGGGGCGTCAGCGCCGGGACCAGGATCTGCGGCGAGGCCCAGTCCGAACCCGCAAAAACCCCCGCTTCCTCGAGCACGCGGGCGCGCGGCGCCATCGCGGCGCAGCCGTCCGGGTGCAGCATCACGCGGCGCGCAGTATCCAGTACCCGCGGCAGTTTGCCCGGTTTGGCGAAGTCCCGCGCCGCGGCGAGCAGCGCGGTCGCCTCGTCCAGTTTCTCCAGCAGGCCCTTGAGCTTGTCGTCGTCCGCCGTCACTGCCGGCAGCATCGTTTGCTAGACATAGTAGTCCAGATCTTCCTGGTGCTTGAGCAGATCGCGCAGCTGGTGGGAGTCCGGGCCCTTGAAATACACCAGTCCCCAGTGGGTGCCGAAGGCGGTGCGTTTGGTCACGGTTTCCTCCACAGGCGGTGTCAGCTCGTGGGATTCAAAGTAGGGATGATCTTCCACTTCCTCCGGGATTTCCAGCTTGCTGACCACCCGCCGGCGCGGGTAGACCCCGAAACAGCCGGCGTAGCCGTTGGCGTCCTCGATCTCCCGCGGGAAAAACCTGGCGACTTCTTCCGGCGTGGCTTTGGGGTCGAACACCAGCATACTGGCCTGGTAGGCGTTGAAGCCGTAGACCCGCTCCAGCAGCTCGAACACCTTGAACCCGGGCGGGCGGTAGGCCACCTCGCCGAAGTACATCTCGCCGTCGCTGGTGACAAAGTACTCCGGGTGGATCAGGCCGAACTCGATGTCGAAGGCCTTGATCAGCTTTTCGATCTGCGCCGTGATCTGGGGCCGATAGGCTTCAAGATCCGGCGATGCGGGGACGAACACGGAATAACCCAGGGTGACGTACTCGGAGATGTTGAGGAAGGCGATCTTGCCGTCGTGGATCCAGGCCTCGACGGCGAACTCCCAGCCGTCCAGGTGGGATTCCATCAGCACCGGGAATTCCTCGTCCGGGATCGAGTCCACCTCGTCCGGTGTGCGGATCACCCGGTGGCCCAGGCAGCCCGCCTTGTCGAAAGCTTTGAGGTGAATGGGGTCGTTGGGGTCCCCATCCAGTTTCAAGAGGGTCTGGTTGACACGCTTCAGGAAGCGGATCACGTCGCCCTTGTCGTGGGCTTCCTCGAAAATGCCCACGCGAATGCCGCCGAGCTGGGCGCGGCGCTTCATCAGTGCCTTGTCGCGCAGCAGCAGGGACTGGCCGTACAGGCGTGGGTTGTCCAGCAGCACGGAATTGATGGCGCCGGCCCACTCCACGGTTTCCTCGTACAGCGGCACGGCGACGTCCACGCCCATTTTTTTCAGGGTCTCGGCGATTTCCATGGAGCGGTCATTCAGTCGCTCGAAATTCCAGGAAACGTAGGGTATGTCGTGTTTCTGGCAGTAGTCCTCCGCCCAGTCGGGGGCGACGACAACGTAGCGTCGGTCAAAGTTTTCTGCGGCCTCTACGGCGTTCAGGCTCCAGCCCAGCAGGGCGATATAACCCTTTTGCGGATCTTTATCCATGGTGCGCCTCCAATGGTCGGCGAAGTGAAAGGTTTGCAGCGATGTGGTGATGGCAAACCCGGCGAACAACCCGACATCATACACGATCGGGCTGTCAACCTCACCCGCCCCCTCTCGGGGCCGTCATGCAAAGGGACAAAAGGGAAGGTGGCGGACGCCTACTCCGCCACCGTTTCGCCAGAGCCGCCCATCTCCGCCGGCACGTCCTTGAGCTTGGGAAGACCGTCGTGAACCCTCAACAC
Organism: uncultured Haliea sp.; assembly: GCA_947258585.1. Lineage (GTDB taxonomy): Bacteria > Pseudomonadota > Gammaproteobacteria > Pseudomonadales > Halieaceae > Haliea. The sequence continues at coordinate 4,842 of CAMYIZ010000075.1, forward strand.
AGCTTCCCGATAATGAACGTGCAATCCGGGGTCGTAGGGGAAGTCGCGAAGCACCGCTGCATAGACATCCGTCAACCCCATGCCGGGGTGCTCGGTACAAATGTGCCCGCCGCAGGTCTTGCACCATTTTCTGTAGCTGCGCGGCGTCTTGTTGTAGGTGCCGATATTGTCGGCTCCCCGCGTAATCCGCACCGCATCGGGTTTCCACAAGGTAAATGCGTTGACCGGCCCCGCCGACCAGTGTCGGCAGGATTCGCAATGACAATAGCCCATTGCTTCCGGTTCGCCGGTAACGGTCAACTCAACTGCACCACAAAAACAAGTTCCAGCATATGCTTTGTCAGTCACCATGATGTCTTGCTCCTGAAAGGGATACCAGTACTTGAACGAAGAGGATCCAAGTGGCCGCCCAGAGGCTGGGCGGTGCTGTGAGTATAGGCGCCCCCTGTTCGTCTTGCCCTGAAAAACCGGGCTGGCCGTGCTGTTTCCCCGCGCCGTTTCTGGCTATGCTGGGCGGTCGGACAATATTGGAAATGACCCTATGGAACTGGACCTTTCGGTCAGCGCCGAGCCCGACCTGCGCAGCCGTTTTCGCGCCTGCCTGCTGGGCGGCGCGGCGGGCGATGCGCTGGGCGCGGCGGTGGAATTCCACTCCCGCGACAACATCCTGAAGCGCTTCGGCCCCGGGGGTATCCGCCACTACGCGCCCGCCTACGGCCTGCCCTGCGCCATCACCGACGACACCCAGATGACCCTGTTTACCGCCGAGGGCCTGATCCGCGGCCTGATGCGCTATCGCGACAGCGGCCTGATCGAGTACACCAGCGTCACTGCCTGGGCCTACCAGCGCTGGCTGCTCACCCAGGGGGAGCGGAACCTGTTCGACCTGGACCCGCTGCATCCGGACGCGGGCTGGCTGTACGGCGTGGACGCGCTGCACAGTGCCCGCGCCCCCGGCAATACCTGCCTCGGCGCCCTGCGCAATACCCGGGTGCCGGGCGAGCCCGCCATGAACGACAGCAAGGGCTGTGGCGGGGTGATGCGGGTGGCCCCGGCGGGACTGTTTGCGGACTCACCGCAGGAGGCCTTCGACCTGGGCTGTGAGTTCTCCGCCCTGACCCACGGCCATCCCACGGGCTGGCTGCCGGGCGGCGCACTGGCGGCCATGGTGGCGGTGCTGCGCGACGGCGGGGACATGAGCGATGCCCTGGATATGGCGCTGGATTGCCTGAGCGAGCGGATGGACGCCGACGAGACCATCAACGCCCTGGACCAGGCGGCGGACCTGGCGTCCACCGATACTCCCTACCACGAGGCCATCGCCCGCATGGGCGGCGGCTGGGTGGCGGAGGAGGCGCTGGCGATTTCCGTCTATTGCGCGCTGGTGGCGACGGACTTTCACGAAGCCCTGGTGATTGCCGTCAATCACAGTGGCGATTCCGATTCCACCGGCGCCATTACCGGCAACCTGCTGGGGGTGCAGTGGGGCATGGAGGGCATTCCCGCGGAACTGCTGGAGCCGCTGGAGCTGCGCGACGTGATCACCCAGGTCGCCGATGACCTGCTGGACTGCGTCGACTGGCCGCTGGATGACGCCGTGTTGCATCGTTATCCGGCTTTCTGAATTGGCTCACGCCGGTGAGGTGAGCAAGCCCCTCTCAATCATCAGAGGATGCCGAGATCCCCTTCATCAAATCCGGCCGAAATCTCCGCGGAAACGTGTCCGGCATCACCGACCGCTTACAGCAAACTCTGGATCGCCGGCACCGCCACCGCCAGCAGGGTGACGCCCATCAGCGCGGACAGCACCCGGAAGTTGCCGCTCATGGTGGCTTCGATGGAGGCGAGCTTGACGTCCTGCTGGTTGAGGCGGGCATCGAGCCTGGCCTCCAACTCGGTCATCGCCGCGCGCAGAGTAGCGTCCAGGTAATCCCTGGTGACGATGTTGTCTGCATAGAACCCGAATGCTTCCGCCATCAGCTCTGCCTGGACCTCCGCTTGCGACTCGGGTACTCCGGCATCCTTCAGCCGCCGAGCATACTTCAACGAATCAAATGCGAGTGTTGCCATAGCTTAGCCTCCCTGCCGAGCCGGCACCAACCATGCTGCAAAGCCTGCGCATGGCGTACATTCATTCAAGCCAGGCACAGCAAAGGACCCAGTCGCCCCGGGGCGTGAGCATGCCCCTCTCAATCATCAGAGGCTGCCGAGATCCCCTTCATCAAATCCGGCCGAAATCTCCGCGGAAACGTGTCCGGTATTACCGGCCGCTCACAGCAAACTCTGGATCGCCGGTACCGCCACCGCCAGCAGGGTGACGCCCATCAGCGCGGACAGCACCCGGAAGTTGCCGCTCATGGTAGCCTCGATGGAAGCGAGCTTGACGTCCTGCTGGTTGAGGCGTGCGGTGAGCATCGTCTCCAATTCTGCTTTCAGGCCTGTTCTCAGATCCCCAAGCTGGTGCTCGATATCGATAAACCGCTGATCAATGGCAGCAAACCGCTTCTCGAACTTCGCATCCTGCTCCGCAAACGCCGCGCGCAGCGTACTATCAAGGTAATCCTTGGTGACAATATTGTCCGCATAGAACCCGAATGCTTCCGCCATCAGCTCCGCCTGCACCTCTGCCTGGGACTCGGGTACACCGGCGTCTTTCAAACGCCGCGCGTACTTCAACGAATCAAATGCCAGTGTGGCCATAGCATAGCCTTCCGATCTGCACCTGCCAAGCAGACCTAATCATGCCAAATCAGCGGACAAAACCGTACATCAAATCCGTCCAGCGTAGCCATCAAATCAGTCCATCTGTTCCATCCAATCGGGCCCCAAAACCACACCTGCGCGAAAACGCGACCTGTACGCCCATCCACTATGGCGAGCCCGCCGGCGCGCCAGTACTGTGACGCACATCAAAGTCAATCACAGCGTGCGTTGGCAGGGGAGACAGGTTCCCCCATACTCAGAAAATTGGGGGGAATAACAACACGTGAAATTCATCCACACATCCGACTGGCAGATCGGCATGACCCGCGCCTTCCTCAGCCAGGAAGCCGCGGCGCGCTACAGCCAGGCGCGCATCGACGCCATCCGCAGCCTGGGCCAGCTGGCCGAGGAGCACGATGCCGGCTTTATGGTGGTGGCGGGGGACGTGTTCGAATCCAACCAGCTCTCGGCCCAGACCCTGAGCCGGGCACTGGATGCGCTGAACAGCGTGCCGGTGCCGGTGTTCCTGCTGCCCGGAAACCACGACCCGCTGGACGCCTCGACGATCTTTCGCAGCAAAGCCTTCAAGGAGCAGGCCCGCGACCACATCATCGTGGTTGAAGACAGCACGCCGATCCCGGTGCCGGGCATGGCCAATGTCGAGGTGGTCGGCGCACCCTGGTTCAGCAAGCGGCCGGCGGAAGACCTCTGTGCCAGGGCGCTGAAGGCCCTGGAGCCCGCCCCCGGCGTCACCCGCATCCTGCTCGGCCACGGCCAGGTGGATTCCCTGTCACCGGACCAGAGCCAGCCCGGCGTAGTCAGCGAGGCGCGCTTGGAACAGGCGCTGGCAGACGGGCAGGTGCACTACGTGGCGCTGGGCGACCGGCACTCCCTGACCAACGTCGGCACCAGCGGCCGCCTGTGCTATTCCGGCACGCCGCTGGTGACGGATTTCGATGAAGTCGATCCCAACAAGGCGCTGCTCGTAGAACTCGCTAACGACGTCTGCACTCTCACACCACTCACCACCGGCTTCTGGGAATTCCAGGCCCTGCAGCGGGACATCAACGCCCCCGAAGACCTCGCTGCCTTCGCCCAGTGGCTGGATGCAGTGCGCGGCAAGGAGTGCACCGTACTCAAGGTCGGCTTCACCGGCAGCGTCAACCTGGCGCTGGCGGCAGAGCTGGATGCCCTGCTGGATAAGCACTCCCAGGTATTCGCCAGCCTCAAGCGCCGGGAGCGCACCACGGACCTGGCAGTCATCCCCGACGCCCTGGATGACAACGCCATAGCGCTGAGCGGCTACGCCGACGCCACCTGGAAAGCCCTGCTGGCTCAAGCAGCCACTGACGACACCGCCACCGATGCCCTGCGCCTGATGTACCGGCTGGCGGGCGGCGCCAGCGGCGAAAGCAAGGCAGCCAGCGGTAATGACAGGGCGCGCAACACATGAAGCTGCTCACCCTCACCCTGGAAAACTGGCGCGGCGTCAGCGCAAGCCAGATCGAATTCGACAACGCCGTCACCCTGATCGAAGGCCCCAACGAAGTCGGCAAGTCCTCCCTGGTGGAAGCCCTGCGCATGCTGTTCCGGGAGAAGTCCGGCTCGAAGAAAAAGGAAGTGCAGGCCGTGCAGCCGGTGGGCCAGGACGTGGGCAGCAGCGTCGCCGCCGAAGTTCGCTGCGGCGACTACCACTTCCACTACAGCAAGACCTACAACCGCAAGGCCGGCACCGAGCTGCGCATCCTCGCGCCGCGGGCGGAACAGCTCACCGGCGACGACGCCCACAACCGCGCCTGGGAGATCCTCAGCGGCCACATGGACATGGCCCTGTGGGACGCCCTGCTGGTGGAGCAAGGCAAGGAGATCGGCGGCGTCAGACTGGCGGACTCCGACGGCCTGGCCCGGGCCCTGGACAATGCCGCCGGCGGCGCCGGGGTCAGCGGCGAGGAAAGCGCCCTGTTTGACGCCGTGCAGGCCGAGTACGAACGCTACTTCACCCTGAAGACCGGCAAGGCGCGCTACGGCGAGCAGCAACAGCGTGTGGAGCAGCACAGCACCCAGGTGCAGCAGCTCAAGACCACTCTGCGGGAACTGGACGACGACCTGCGCCGCTTCGAGGGCGTCTCCGCGGAGATTTCCCGCCTGCAGCGCGCCCTGCCTGAACTGCAGGCAGCCAAAGACCAGCACGAGCAGCGCTGGACCGCCATCGACAGCCTGCAGGCCCGGCTGACCGCGAAAGAGGAGGAGGGCAAGCCCCTGCAGCAGCTGCTGGACCACGCCCGCACTCAGTGGCAAAAGCGCCAGGAAGCCGCTGCCGACATTGCCCGCCGCGAACAGGACCTGGCACAGAAGCAGGCTGCGCTGCAGCCTCTGGCCGAACACGCGACGGAACTGGAGCGCACCGTGCAGGCAGCGGAGGCGACGCACAAGGACCTGCAAACCCAGCGCCGCGCCCTGCAGCACGCCCTGCAGCAGGCCCGCCGTGATACCGCCTACCTGCAGGACGCCGCCGAACTGGCGCGCCTGCAGCAGCTGCTGGAGCGGGTGCAGACCCAGCGCGCCGAACTCACGGCCCTGCGCAAGACCCTGGCCGACATTCACATTACCGCGGAAGGCCGCAAGAACATCCAGGCCGCTGCCAGCGCGCTGGATGTGGCCAGCCGCACCCGCGACAACGCCGCCACCCGCCTCAGCATCGACGCCCTGCAAGCGGCAGAGTTCCAGCTCAACGGGGAAGCCATCAGCCTGCGCCCCGGCGCGCCGCTCGAGCGCCAGGTGGCAGAGAGCCTGCAGATCGACATTCCCCAGCTGGCACGCATCACCATCGCCCCCGCGGCCTCCGCCGGCGAGCTGGCGGCAGAGGTGGACGCGAAGCAGCGGGAACTGGATACCCTGCTGGCCCGCTACCAGGTCAAGAGCGTGGAGCAGGCCATCACCCTGGACGAACAGCGGGCCGACGCCGAGCAGCTGCTTCGATCCGCCCAGCAGCGCCTGCAGGACACCCTGCAGGGCGCGGACGAAGAGGCACTGCAGGCCGATCGCGCGCGCCTGCAACAGGCCTGCGAGGATGCCCTGCAGCAGCGCGACCCCGGCCAGGCCCTGCCCGCCAGCGAACGCGAGGCCCGGGCACAGCTGGAAACCGCCAGCGAGGCCCTGGACGCCTGCGAATCGGAGCTGGACCAGGAAGCCGGCCGCCTGGCTGAGCAGCGCGCTGAGCTCACCCGTGCGCAATCGCAACAGCAGCAGGCCAGCACCGAGCTCAACGCGCTCAGCAGCGTCCTCGAGGACAAGCGCAGCAGCCTGGCGCAGGAGCGCGAGGCCGAAGCCGACGCCGCCCTGGAACAGGCCGTGGCCGAGCGGGAACAGCAACTGGCGGCCATCACCGCCGAACTGGAACAGCTGCGCGCCCAGCTGGAGGCGGAAGACCCCGACAGCGCCCGCCTGCAGCGGGACAACGCCAGCCAGGCCCTGCGCCGGGCCGAGCGCGACATCATCGACCAGCAACAGGAACAGGCCGTGCTCAAGAGCCGCCTGGACCGCGCCCAGGCCAACGGCCTGTTCGAGGAACTGGAAGCCGCCGAGCAGGCCCTGGCGGAAGCCGAGGACACCCTCGCCGCCACCGAGCGCCGCGCCGCCGCGGCCAAGCTGCTGTGGGAAACACTCAACGCACAGCGCGACGCCTCCCGCCAGGCCTACGTGGCCCCCCTGCGCGACGGCATCCGCAGCCTGGGCAAGATCGTCTTCGGCAGCGACTTCGACATCGTGCTGGGCGAGGACTGGACCATCCTCGACGTCATTCGCGACGGCAAGACCATCCCCTTCGACTCACTCAGCGTCGGCGCCAAGGAACAGCTCGGCATCCTCACCCGCCTGGCCGCCGCCCGCATCGTCGCCGACCAGGGCGGCGTACCGGTGATCATCGACGATGCCCTGGGCTTCTCCGACCCCACCCGCCTGCAGAGCATGGGTGCGGCGATTGCAGCGGCGGGGCGGGATGCGCAGGTGGTGGTGCTGACGTGTACGCCGGGGCGGTTTATGTATTTGGGGGAGGTGGGGGTTAGGAGGTTGTGAACCGCTGGACTTCTTCTGCGATAACTAGAGAATGATGCACCGCTAGAGTCGCTTCGAGTGGGCCTGGCCTGTAAACATCAAATCAGTAATTGGTTATTTAATGAACAATGACGTAGTAAAGGTTATCGTAGAGCTTCGGCTGCTGGTCGGATTTCTCGGCGAGAAGTCTCAGAGCAACTGGTGGGGCAGCAATTTTATTGGCACCAGCAGCGAGGCATTTCTATCGCCTGTCTTTTCACGCACCACGATGCTCGCGCGTTATCACGGCGTTTGCGAAGCGGCAATGCTCGTACATGATGAACATATTGGTGTCGGCGCAAATTACCACTTGTATCGCATGCCAGATTCCGCCGAGCGCGCGGCCGCTAAGGCACTTGCCGACACCGACTTCCAAGAACAGCTGCTCGAGGTCTTGAGTAGCAGCGAAGCTGCCCAAACACGGTTGGGTGAGCTGGCAACCGGCGATACAGTCAAAGTCGAGGGCCCAGTTATTTTGGGCAATTACGCTGATGCCGATCTGAATCAGCAGTTGCGCCAGTCTGCGAGTCACTACTCGCGAGCATTTAAAGAGGGCTACAAGTGCTTTCCCTATATGCGGGAGGCAGAGTGAGCGAGATCAAGCCCTTCTACACGACGCAGCTGCAAGCCGGGTTGGGCCTCGTTGATGAAACGAAGCTGCTTTTGTCCTTATATCAAAAGGATTTGTCGGCGAATCAGCTATACGAAATGGCCCTGGGTTCCGGGCTGTTTCCTATGGTCTCCGCTAGAAGGCTGCGCAACATTGTCGTCGAGTGCTTTGCGCCACGGTATATCAAGACCGGTAGTGCCGAGTATTTAAGGCGGTTGGCGGCACATTTGTCGTCATCGGCAATCAACCAGTTATTTCTGATCTATACCGCAACTGCCAATGAGATCCTGCAGGATTTTATTCAGGAAATTTATTGGGACCGGTATTCAAGTGGCCGCGATTCGATATCGACGGAAGATGCCAAAGATTTCGTGGGGCATGCGGTCAGGGAAGGTAAGACCCAGAAGCCCTGGTCAGACTCTACCATCAAACATGTGTCCTCCTACCTTATTGGTTGCTGTGCAGATTACGGGCTGCTGTCGGCGGGTCGCGGATTAAAGCGCGCCATTCAACCCGTGCGTATCCAGGAATCCACCGTTCTCTATCTCGCCTATAAGCTCCATTTTGACGGCTTGGGTGACAACGCGGTTATCAATCACAAGGCCTGGGCGCTGTTCGGTCTCGATGGTTCCGATGTGAGAGAGGAACTCAAGCGGCTGGCGAAGAACGGGTGGCTCATTGTCCAGTCCGCCGGTGATGTCACGCGGATTGGTTGGCAGTTTAAATCCATGCAGGAGGTGATCGATGTCATCACTCAAAGCTGATTTCAATGAGCTTATGGAGCGCATCAAAGCCGGCCGGGATTTTGGTCATGCCAGTTTCGAGCCAATTTTCTACCTGGTTTTCTCGCCTGCCTCGATCTTGGAAGTCAAAAGGCAGATGCCCGCGTGGGAAGCGAAGCTTCGTAACGACGGCTGGAGTGTGCACAAGTTCTCCATTGCTGAAGAAGTACAGAAAATCCTCGACGCGGCACCGTTGAAAAAGATCTGGATCGCGGCAGATAGCAAAGCGCCGCTGCAGTGGGAAAAAACCAACAAGGCGTTGGCTAATGCGCTGACTAACGGTTCTCTCCAGGAAAGGTTAGAAACTGTGTTGCAGGAACTCGAAGGCCAACCTAACACCATTTTATTAGTGACGGATGTAGAGGCACTTCACCCTTACATGCGCATTGGTTCTATCGAGAACCAGCTGCAGGGCAAGTTTCATGTGCCTACTGTCTTCTTTTACCCAGGTGTCAGAACCGGCAAAACCCAGCTCAAGTTCCTGGGCTTCTACCCGGAAGATGGCAACTATCGCTCGGTCCATGTGGGCGGCTAGAACATAGAATGAGTACCGTTTTAGGAAAAAAACGATGGAAATAAAACAGTTATTCGATAGCAACAAAGACATCTATCGCACCATCGAAAAGGTGATCACCTACAGCGCGTCCCAGGAGCAGCGCCTGAAGGCTGAAATATCCGAATATGTGGTGACCGAAAGCATTGAAGAGCAGTTCGAAAAACTGTTGGGAAAGATGCAGGCGGCCATGGAAGCCGGTGGCGAAAATGAAGTCGGTGTCTGGGTGTCGGGTTTCTATGGTTCGGGTAAAAGCTCATTCACCAAGTACCTGGGTCTGGCGTTTGACGAGAGCGTCACCATCGACGGCACGCCGTTCATTCAGCATTTGCAGAATCGGTTCAAGAAGCAAACAACCAAACAGCTCCTGTCCACCGTCGCCAAACGGTTCCCCGCTGCAGTCGTCATGCTCGACCTGGCCAGTACCCAGCTCGCCGATGCCAGCATGAAAGAGGTGTCGACGGTTCTTTACTACAAGATACTGGAATGGGCGGGCTATTCGCAAAACCTCAAGGTTGCTGCCTTTGAGCGTAGGATGAAAAAGGAAGGTCGGTATGAGGAATTCCTCACCATCTTTGCCGACCAGCTCGGTGGCGAACAGTGGGACAACTATCGCAATGATCCCTTGGTTGTAGATAGCGTGGTGCCAGAAATCGCGCACCAGATGTACCCGAATTTCTTCAAAACTGCTGAGTCCTTTTCAACGGTAACGGAAGACTGGGTCGTTTTCACCGACCAGCAGGTGGAGGAGATGCTGGAGATTGCCCGAGAGGCAACCGGTAAGGAATACATCATCTTTATCGTGGATGAGGTGGGGCAGTATGTCGGTTCTCGTCAGAACCTGATTTTGAACCTGGATGGCCTGGCCAAAAACCTCAAAAACATCGGCGATGGCAAAGTCTGGATTGTCGGCACGGCCCAGCAAACCCTGACCGAGGATGATCCCAAGGCCTCACTGAACTCGCCCGAGCTGTACAAGCTAAAAGATCGCTTTCCCATCCAGATTGACCTGGAAGCCAACGATATAAAAGAGATCTGCTACAGCCGCTTACTGGGCAAATCGCCGAGTGGTGAAACCGAATTAGGCAATCTGTTCGATAAACATGGCCAGGCCCTGCGCCACAACACCAAGCTGGTGGATGCTCGCGCCTATGGCGCTGATTTTGACAAGCAGACCTTTATCAACTTGTACCCGTTCTTGCCGGCACACTTCGATATTCTGCTGCATTTGTTGGGCGCCCTGGCGAAATCCACCGGCGGTATCGGCCTGCGTTCCGCCATTAAGGTGATTCAGGATGTATTGGTAGAAGGCGCGGACCACAGTACGCCCATCGCCAACCAGCCGGTAGGGTGGTTGGCCACCACGGTCACGCTATTTGATGCGCTTAAGAAAGACATCGAAAAAGGCTACCTGTCGCTCTACCAGTCGGTAGGCAAGGTACTGATTCGCTTCCCCGACTCCAAGCTGCACCAGGACATCGCTAAGACAGTCTGCGTTCTGCAAATTCTGGGCAACCTGCCTATCTCTATTCAGAACGTTACCAGCCTCATGCATGGCGGTGTCGCGGACGCATCTGCTGCAGATCAGGTGAAGAAAGCAGTCGAAGAGCTGATTAGTGATGCCATCGTGCCGCTGGGTGAGCAAGATGGCAACCTGTGCTTCCACAGTGAAAAACTCAACGATATCGAGCAGGAGCGGGGCACAATCCCCTTGCGGGCGGTGGAGCTGCGGCGAATTCAAAATGAAACCCTGCGTGAGGCATACTCGCCACTGCCCTCAACCCACCTGAACGGCACCTTATCGGTACAGACAGGGCTTAAAGCCCAAACGGCAGGTGGTGTGCCGGCTTCCCTTTCGGGTGAACGCAACACCGTGCAAACGGTGGTAGAGCTGGTTGACCCCACCGACTACGAAGCCGCCAAGGCCAGGTTGACCGAAGAGAGCCGCCATAAGAGCGCCAATTACACCATCTTCCTGTTTGGACGCACCTCGCCAGAGATGGAAGAGTTGACCGCAGAAATCTACCGCAGCAAAGAGATCGTCAACAAGTACCGCAACGAGCCGGATCAAGAGGTCAAGGAATACTGCAACGGCCAAACCGATCGCGCCAATCGCCTGATGGGCGAATTGGAGCGGCTAATTAAGCGAAGCCTTGTACAGGGCTCGTTTATCTTTCGGGGTGAGGTCACGGCCGTAGAGAGTGTTAACCAGGATCTCATCGAGGCCGCTCGCAAACATCTTGCAAGTGTCGCCGAGCAAGTCTTTGATCGTTACAACGAAGCACCTGTGAGGGCGGGAACCGACCTGGCAGAGAAATTCCTTCGTCTCGGTAACCTTAGCGGCGTCACTAACGCAACCGACCCGTTGAGCTTGGTGCACACCCAGGGCGGCAGGCCGTCCATCAATACCGGCCATAAAGCCATCACCAGTATTCGGGATATGATCGAACGTCAGGGCTCCATCGAAGGCAAACGCCTAATCGACCTGTTCACCGATGCTCCCTTTGGCTGGTCACAAGATACGCTGCGCTACCTAGTGGCGGCCATGCTGGTTGCAGGGGAGATCAAACTCAAAGTTGCAGGTCGCGAAGTTACTGTCAACGGGCAGCAGGCGATCGATGCCCTGAAAACCAATAACGCCTTCAAGTCTGTGGGGGTTTCTCTGCGCGAGGAGCGGCCCAGTAACGAGATCCTGGCCAAGGCGGCTGAGCGCCTGACCGAACTCAGCGGTGACATGGTCGTGCCGCTGGAGGACGACATCAGCAAGGCGACGACAAAACTGTTTCCGCAGCTACAGCACCAGTACGGCCCGCTGGCAGAAAAGCTCAAGGGTCTGAAGTTGCCTGGTTCAGATCGCCTGGAGAGCCTCAGCCAGGATATCAAGGATATCCTGTTTACCGATGCTTCCGATGCGCCCCAGCGTTTGGGGGGTGAAGAGTCTGAGCTCTATGCCAACCTCAAATGGGCCGCCGACCTCAAGCGTGCGTTGGAGCAGGGCCTCGAGAAGACCCTTGACGAGCTACAACAGCACCGCCGAGAGCTGGAAAGCCTCCCCGCCAGTGGCACACCCGGCCAGCTCAAAACTGAGTTGGTAGATGAAATCTCAGGGGTAAACGAGCGTCTGAACCATGCGGACTTCTTTAAATACGCCACCGAGTTTGCAAGTAGCTTAACCACCTTGAAATCTAGGGTGCGGGATACCGCCATTGCCCTGCAAACCGAGCAGCAACAGCGCATCACCGATGCCGAGCAAGACCTGCGTCGGCTGTCAGAGTGGCCAGAGCTGACCCAGCAGGAACAAAACAATCTGCTGGCCGACCTGGAAAAGTTGGCTGTTACCGGCAGTGAAGATCTCACGGGCCTGCGCCTCCTCGTCAATCAGGAGTACACCATCCAGAGCCAGGTGCAGGATATCAAGCAGCGTATCCAGCGTATTGGTCAACAGCGCTTGCAAGACAAATTGCGCGAAGAACAAGAGCGGGTAATTGCGGAGGGTAAAAAGAAAATCTCCCGCACCGTCAACCCCAAACAGCAGATTACCTCCATCGCCGAGCTAGATGCACTAATTGCCGAGTTGCAGCAGCTGCGCGGTGAGCTGAAATATGCCCATGAGTTTGAGCTGGTGATTGGGCTTAGTGACGACGAAACACAAGAACCCTAAGAAGGCTGCAGAGTAAATGGCATTTGATCAGAGCACCCGTAACCGCCTGCAGAAGTTTGTCAACGATGCACGCAACCTCCTGACCGGGGAGTTCACCCGTCAGTTGCAGGCAACCTATGGCCTAGATCCAAAGGCTGGTTCTGTCGCTTCAGTTGATTCGCTGACGCACCTGGACAATCGCCAGCGTCAAACGGCAAACATTCTGCGCGATACCCTGGCGCATTACCTCGCCACAACCCATGGTAAAAGCGAGAAAGAGCGAACCAAGCAGGTTCTCAGCCGCATAGTGCGCGAGCAGGCCTTTACCGTGCTGAACCGCCTGGCGGCGTTGCGAATGGCAGAAGCTCGTGGTTTCTTGCTGGAGACTATCGCCAAAGGCTACAACGCCAAAGGATTCCAGCTCTATAAGCAGCTTGCCGGAAGCGCATTGGGTGAGACGGGCGAAGCCTACCGCAACTATCTTTACAGCGTATTTGACGAATTCAGACTGGACTTGGCTGTGTTGTTCGACCGCCATAGTGCCCAAGGTCGCTTGTTTCCACGAGAGTCAGCGCTATTGGAGCTGCTCGACCTTATCAACCATCATGAGATTGAACCGCTGTGGGCCGAAGACGAAACCATTGGCTGGATATACCAATATTTCAATTCCCAGGAAGAGCGCAAAAAAATGCGGGCCGAATCCCAGGCGCCGCGTAATAGTCGCGAACTGGCAGTCCGTAATCAGTTCTTCACACCGCGCTATGTGGTTGAGTTCCTCACTGACAATACACTCGGGCGAATCTGGTATGAGATGACCCAGGGCAATACCAGCCTGGTTGATAGTTGCCGCTACCTGGTGCGTCGACCGACGGAAGTCTTCTTGACGCCAGGAGAGTTGGCTCCTGAACAAGATGAGGCGGCTGGGAAGGCAGAAGCGTTAAGCCAGGAAGAGCTGTTGAAGCAACCTGTCTATATTACTCACCGTGCTATCAAAGACCCACGTTGTATCCGCATGCTAGACCCGGCCTGCGGCTCCATGCACTTTGGGCTTTATGCCTTCGACCTGTATGAACGCATCTACGAAGAGGCTTGGCAGCTGGAAGCAGAATTAGGTGCGGAGGCCTTTGTTCGCGAGGGGAATCTAAAGGCCCTTCATCAAACCTATGACAGTTTTGAAGACTACAGGGCAGAAATCCCACGACTGATTATTGAACACAATATCCACGGGGTCGATATCGACCCCCGCGCAGTGCAGATCGCTGGGCTTTCACTGTGGCAACGCGCCCAACGTGCCTGGCAGCAACAGGGTATCAAGCCCCAACAAAGACCTGTGGTTAGGAGGTCCAATATCGTCTGTGCTGAGCCGATGCCAGGTGAGAAGACGCTACTTCAGGAATTTGCTAGTTCTCTCAATCCGCCAGTACTGGGCCAATTGCTTGAAGCCATCTTCGACAAAATGGAGTTAGCCGGTGAAGCCGGCACCTTGCTGAAAATAGAGGAGGAAATTCAGTCCTCAATACGTGAGGCAAGAGATCAGTGGCAGGCACGCTCCGGCACTCACTCCGTTGGAGATATGTTCCAGGCGGAACTGGATGATGCTACCCCACAGAAGAAGTTGGGCTTCAACTTAAGTGGGGTGGATGACGAATCTTTTTGGGATGGCGCTGAGCAGTTAATTCTGGCAGCGCTTAGCGATTACGCGGACAAGGCAGAGTCCAACTCTGATCAGAAGCGACTTTTTGCCGAGGACGCGGCTAAGGGATTTGCATTAATCGATCTCTGTAGAAAACGATTTGATGTGGTGTTAATGAATCCGCCCTTTGGCGATGTTTCAATCAATTCGAAAAAGTATGTGTTCACAAATCATTCTAGGGAAAAAACAGAATTAGCAGCTTGCTTTGTGTCTAGGTTGGAAGAACTCATGCTCCAAAGCGGATTGCTAGGATGTATTTCAAATAGGACATTCCTTTTTTCTGAGTCATTTCAACAATGGCGAATTGAAAAGTTGTCCCGCCTCCAACTATGCGCTGACCTTGGATTCGGAGTCCTTGACGCATTGGTGGAAACTGCAGCATTTGTCATTGGCGGAGTCCGATTAAGCGACAGTATTTTTTGTGCTCTGAATGCATCGGTAGATAAAGGTAGTGATTTACATAGTTCAGTAAATGGTCTGTCTCGGTTAGATAGATGCGATGGGAAAGTTTTTGTTCGAGAGAAAAAGTTATTCCAAAGTCTAGGTACACCTTGGATGTTTTATTGGCTCCCTGAGTACTTTTTGCTAAGTAGCCATAATGTAGAGGTAAAGAGAGAAGGTCTTATAGCAAAACCTGGATTACAAACATGCGATAACTTCCGGTTTGTTAGAACTGCTTGGGAAACACCTATTGAAAGTGGGGATAAATGGTTAGGCCTATCTAAAGGGGGAGATTATCAACCGTTCTGGGCAGATATACATTTGAAAACATTGTGGGAATCAGATGGTGAAGAAATGAAGGCTTTTATTGAAGGTTCCTATGACTCATGGTCGAAACAAATACCAAGTGTGAACCTCTACGGGAAAAAAGGCCTTACTTATAGTGAAAGAACCACTAGTTCTCTTAGTTTAAGAATACTTCCGGAGAATTGTCTGTTCGACAAGCAAGGGCCATTCGTGGGATTTGTGGAGCACACTGAAGAGAATGAAGAAAAATTATTGCTGTTTTTGGGGATGAGTTACTGTTACATATTTCGTGTGCTTGTTGAATCAATGGTAGGCCTGAGAGATGCCACTGAGTCAGGCAGCCCTGCCAGGCATTACATGCCATCGATGATAGAAAAGCTACCGCTTCCTAAGCTAGATCAATCGAAAAAAGATCTGATAATTGGCTGGGTTAAAAACAACATAGAATTTCATCGATCGGTCGCTTCTTTAAACCCCATCGACTCAAACTTCGGAGCGCTCGGAGGAACAGTTGCTTGTGACTCCCTTGATCAAATACAGAGCAAAATGTGTTCAATTTTGTTTCGGAATTTGAGTTCCATCTATTCCGATTATTCGGCGGTTACCAAATATCTGACCGACCATTTTGAACTTTCAACTGAAAGCCTAAATTTAATTGACGTAATGTTTGGTGGAGATTTTCTTTCCCAGGATGCATTACAAACACTTGATGAAGATCGGCTCAATGATTTATTGACAATGAGTGAATCACAGCTAGTTCAACTGGCAATCGATAAGGCAGGAAATTTTTCTTTTATATTGAAGCAAACCTTTTTAGCAAACAGAAAATTGGAGCTTGCTTCGATGATACTCGGAACGAGTCCAATACACGCGTTGAGCCATGTTCGTCATTTAGACTGGCTTATAGAAAAAAGCGAAATAGCATCGACAGTCAATGAAGTTGCCATTGGTGCGTACTTCGGGAGGTGGGATTTAGAGCACATAAAGAAAGCCGAAGAATTCGAACTAGAAAAGGATTTTTTTTCATCGATTACCCAAACTCCACCATGTTTGTTAACAGAAAAAAAATTTGACGGATACGATAGTTGTATTCTTGAAGTACAAGATTTTGATCAATCGCGATCAACCCAGAAACTGTGGGATATTTTGGAAGGTATTTGGGGGGAAGGTAGTATAAAGATAGGCTTGGAAGCGCTTTCGATTCATGGTTATGAGTCCTATGAAATATTTTTAAGTAAAACTTCAGGATTTTTCGAAAAGCATTTAAAGCTCACTTCAAAAAGTAGGCGACAAGCTCCGATTTATTGGCCTTTGCAGACAGCATCTGGATCCTATTCATTGTGGGTTTACTACCACAAGCTCGATGAGCAGACACTCTATACCTGTGTAAATGATTATGTTGAGCCAAAACTAAAACAAACGAGCGACTATCTAGACGTTTTGCGTGCCAAGTCAGGCCGGAATGCAGAAGAAGAGAAATCACTATCGAGACTAACTGATTTGGAGATAGAGCTTAGTGACTTTCGGGATGAGCTGCTTCGAATAGCCAATTTCTGGAAACCTAATCTGAATGACGGAGTGCAGATCACAGCTGCGCCCCTATGGAAATTGTTCCAACACAAAGCATGGCAGAAAAAGCTCAAGGGAACCTGGGAAAGCCTCGAAAACGGTCATTACGACTGGGCGCACTTGGCCTGCAGTATTTGGCCGGAGCGCGTACTGCGAAAATGTCATCAGGATCGCAGCTTAGCTATTGCTCACGAAGTTGAAAATGATTTTTGGCATGAAGTTGAAGTGCCGGTTAAGCGCGGTAAAAAAGCGACTAGCAATACTAAACTGGAATGGCAGCCCAAAGCGCTATCGGATGCTGAACTGAATACTCTGATTCAGGCGAAGGTCCGGGAGGTGAATTCATGAGCATTATGCAGCAGTCCAGCAAAGCTCAGGATAGAACGTTGGGTGTGTGGTTCCAGGCTATCCAGCAGGGCCAGGTCAAATTGCCGCGTTTTCAGCGCTATGAAGCCTGGGATAAATGGCGCATTACCAGCTTTCTCAACACTATCATCAACAATTTGCCAGTCGGTGTAACACTGGCATTGGAGGTGGCTGGAGAGGAAAAGTTTATCTCTCGTTACATCGTCTCCGCAGAGCCTAATGTGCAAGGGACGGTTACCCAGCATTTATTGGATGGCCAACAACGCCTAACCGCATTTTGGCGTGGTATGCACAACAACTATGAGTACGAGGATTACTTCATCTATCTGCCGCAATTCGATGAGCGTGAGTACATGCAATCGGATGAGATGCAGGTCTATTGTCAGAGTCGTTGGACCAACAAAAAGGGTTCTCGCCGGCCGGTATGGGCAGACTACCCTGCCAAGTGTCTGGAGCGCGGTCTATTTCCGATGCATTTGCTTTGCCCCGGTGATAAATCAGCTGCAGTTGATGAATGGATAAGCGAGGCCACACAGCACTTAAAGCCCAGCAAAGGCGACCCTGAGGCGTTCGAGAAGTTAGAGAGCTACACATCATTAAAAGACAAATTGAAGCAGGAAATTTATACCCTACGCGAACGGGTGACGCATTTTAACCTGCCGTATCTTTCGTTGCCCTCCAATACGCCGAAGGACGTTGCGCTTCAGGTATTCATCAATATGAATACCAACAGCAAGCCGCTGTCGTTGTACGACATTATCGTTGCCGAAGTGGAGAGTGTGGCGGGTAAGTCCTTACATGACCTGGAGGAACATCTCGTCAACAAGTGCCCCAAGGCGGCACGCTTCGGCGATGTGAGAAACCTGATATTGGCGACCTCAGCACTGCTGCAGGAGAAAGTACCCAATAACAAGGGTATGGTCGAAATGGATAAGCAGGTGCTGCTCGATAATTGGGAGAAACTCGAGCACGGGTTGGAGCGCATGGCGAACCTGCTGGAAAGTCAGGGAGTCTTTGACGAGGCGCGCTTGCCTACGAGTAACGTTTTGGCCGTTGTCGCGGCAGCGTATGAGCTGGTGCCGGAACATGGCGATTTTGTTGCCAAGGCTGAAAAGCTGTTGCGTGCCTATTTGTGGTCCTCCTTCTTTACCGACCGCTACGAGAATTCTGCGGCTTCCAGGGCGTATGCCGATTTTATTGGTGTTAAGGAAAAGCACCGGGGCATCAAGGCATTCTTGAGCACACCTGACTTCGATGAAAAAGTGTTATCCGAAGTGCCCGTCTTCAACCGTAAAGAGCACGAGCTGGCGGATGTGGACGCACTGATGGCGGCCGGCTGGCCGAAGAAGGTCGGTATTGAGGCCCGGGGCATTTTGGCGGTATCCAATTATTTCGGTGCTCAGGATTTTGCTGATAGCAAACCCGCCTCGTTTGAGAGTATTCAAAAGCGCGAATACCACCATATCTTCCCTGACGCCCTGTTGTCCGAGGCAGGTATCGATAGCTACTACGCGCTGAATTGCGCGCTGATTACCTGGAAGACCAATCGTATTATTGGTCGCAAGGATCCTCTGGACTATTTGAAGGAGCGGGTTCAATGGGCTGATGAGCTGACGGTATCCAATCGACTGAAGACCCACCTGGTTTCCTATGACCTATTGAGCAAAGCCCATTACCAGGGGCTGGAAGGCGAAGCGTTAAAAGCCAAACTTCAGACAGATTTTAACCAGTTCATGCGCGATCGGGCTCAGCTGGTTCATAAAGCGGTTCTCCGTCTTGCTGCCGGTGAGCAGCCTTCGCTGGATTCGATTTGGGCGGCGTCTAGCCAAGAGGGGAATAACGAATGACCGCCAACTATCACTACGGGCACTTCCCTCCCAAAGTGATCGACTGGCCACAGCTGATCCCACTCATCGGCCCGGCCAACGCGGCCATTGCCCGCTACGATGGCACCTTGAGCGCTATCCCCAACGCCGCGGTATTGCTCAGCCCGCTTACAACCCAGGAAGCTGTGCTGTCTTCGCGTATTGAGGGCACCCAGGCCACCATGGGCGAGGTGTTACAGTACGAAGCCCAGGGCGAGAATGATGCTGCGGAGTTTGCGCCAGAGCGTAAAGCCGACATTCAGGAAGTATTGAACTACCGCGCTGCCATTCGGCACGCCGAGGCTATGCTACAGAAACTGCCCTTGGGGCAGCGGGTGATTCGCGAAACCCACCAAGTGCTAATGAGCGGAGTGCGGGGTGCCAATAAAAGCCCCGGCGAATATCGCAAGATTCCTAACTGGATTGGCCCGCCGGGCTGCACTGTCGATAACGCCCGTTTTGTACCTATCAGTGCCGATAAGCTGCCGGACGGGATGTCCGCTTTTGAGCAGTACATCCACAGTGATGAGGCAGATGTCTTGGTTCAGCTGGCTGTGTTGCACGCGGAATTCGAGGCCCTGCATCCATTTTTGGACGGCAATGGCCGGTTAGGTCGCATGCTGGTGCCCCTGTTTCTCTGGCAGCGGGGGTTAATTCAGGCTCCCATGTTCTATATCTCCGCCTTTCTTGAAGCCAACCGAGATGCCTATTACGACCACCTGCTGGATGTCTCGGCACGCCAGGACTGGACCCAGTGGTGCGTGTTCTTCCTGAAGGCGATTCAGGCCCAGGCAGAGCTCAATCAGGCCAAGGCCAGTGAGATATTGGCGCTGTATAACGCCATGAAGGGGCGCGTTGCAGAGGTGACACGCTCGCAATATGCCATTCATGCCCTGGATTGGATTTTCGGGCGGCCCATTTTTAAGTCAACGGATTTTGTCGGCCATGCCGGCATACCCGAGGCTACGGCCAAGCGCCTGCTTAATGAGCTGGCGACAGATCAGATTATCAACCCTCTGCGCAAGGGCGCGGGCCGGCGTGCAACGGTGTACTGCTTCCCGGCGCTTTTGAACCTTGCGGAAGGGGTTAATGCTTTTTAGATCACAATCGACATGAAGTGATCGACAATGGGCTTCTTGGCTCATAGAATGACGACAAGGCGATTTGTGGATCACTATTTCGTTTATATGATCCAAAACATTGTTTGCTGCTCTTCGATGAGCCAGAACTGAGAAAGTTGAATAAAACCATGAGCTTACAGCAGTTTATACAAGAACACGTGCTCCAACCGCGCTTGGCTAAGCAGCAGGTACTGGTGGTCTATGACCCGGATAAACGCTATCGCGCGCTGTGCCAAGCGATGGCCACGGACAAGCGCACCGTGGTAGATAGCACAGAATCCAGCATCACCAGCCGGGCCGAGGCCATCGCCGCCCTGGGTCAACTGGGTGACCATGAGATTGAGCAGTTACTGGTCTATGTGCCGGCCGCTAAGCCACTGGAAGATGAAGATAAGCAAAAAGACCCCTTTGCCCTCTATTGGGCTTGCGGCGCTGTCTTCCCCGATGGGGATGGGGACAATTACCTGGATCTGTGTTTGAAAGCCAAGCCAGACCACGCAACTCAGGTGCGGACAGTCTTCGCTCAGGACCCCAACCCCGGGTTTGCGGTGATTGATGCGATTGGCGGTGGCCTGAACTGGCCCAACCTGCGTGCGTTGCTCAAGGTTGAATCTACCCTAGATATTCTGTTCGCCCTGCTGGTACCCAGTGAACCGCAGCAGGCGGCGCTGAAGGGCAGCGAAGCCTGGGTCGCGGAAGCCAAAGCCCTGTTAAACGCCAGTATCGGTTTGAGCCTTAAGACTCGCGGTAAAACCTGGTCGGCCATCGGCGATGAGTTGTGGCGATATGTACTGTTCAGCGAGTTTGTATTTGACCTGCCAGAGGCGTTGCCGGCAGACCTACACGATGTGCCCCGGGCGGACGTGGCGGCCAAACCGCTGATAGAGGATATGTGCGAGCGCCTGCGCAGTGATCGCCGCACCCAGTCCACCTACATTGAGCGAGCCGAAGCCATTGAGATGGAGCTGGATTTACCCAACCTGTGCGGCCACATGGGGGATCTCGGCCAGCGGGATACATTCCCCTTTGAAGAGCGCACCTTTTTGCAGCGCGCTATGGAAGCCCTGGCGCGTGATGATACCGACAAGGTTAAGGCGATTCTGGGCCGGCATGCGCAATCTGTGTGGGCGGGCAAAGGGGAGAGCCTGGCTCAGTGGGACTTGATCCGCGCGGCCTTCGCCCTGATCGAGTGCTGCCAGGACAACGACCGGATGCTGAGTGACCATGCGCGGAGCATGGATAGCCTGATTGATTTTTATATCAGTCAGCTCCGCGAGATCGACCGCTTGCATCGCGAGTTTGAACAGGCGGTGAGCGACTACGACTGGCAGGATACGCGGGGCATCATGCAGCCGGTGCAGCAACAGGCTCGGAAGCAGTACGGCCGGCTGATTGAAAAAGTGCAGCTGCTCTTTACCAAGCATCTGCAGCAGACAGGCTGGCCCCTGGTCGGACGACTCGCCAATGGCGATGTCTTCGATAAGTTGGTGGCTCCCAAACTGCAGCAGAGCGGTACCAAGGTCGCCTATTTGATGGTGGACGCGTTGCGCTATGAGTTGGGTGTCGCACTAGAGAAGCAGTTGGCCGAGGACGGCAAGGTGGACCTGAAGCCGGCTTTGGCCCAGTTGCCAAGTATCACCCTGGTCGGCATGGCGAGCCTGCTGCCCGGCGCCAGTAGTGAGTTGCGTCTGGTGAAAACCGAGAGCGGTTATAGCCCCTACCTCGGCGATAAGCAGGTGGCCACGGTTGCCCAGCGGATGGAGGTGCTAGGCAAGCGTTATGGCCAGCGCTTCCAGGAAGGGCGCCTGGAGGAGTTTGTGCGCAACAGGTTCACGGTGGAGCAGCACGTTGAACTGCTGGTACTGCGCTCCGTCGAAATCGATAGCCACTTCGAGAACCACCCGGATACTGCGCCGGCGGAAATTATTAACGCACTCAAACGAATCCGTGTAGCGGTACACAAGCTCAAGGATGCCGGCTTCACCGAGGTCGTGATTGCCACTGACCACGGCTTCTTTATGAATACCCACGCTGGGGCGGGCGATACCTGCGGCAAGCTACACGGTGATTGGCTCAATGAGCATCAACGCTGCTTGCTGGGGGATGGCAGTAGTGATGGCAGCCATTACCTCTTGAGCGCCGAGAAAGCGGGTATTCGAGGTGGCTTTACCAGTATTGCGGGCCCATTGAGTATGGCCTCCTATAAAACTGGCATGCTCTACTATCACGGCGGCGCATCGCTGCAGGAGTGCGTGGTGCCAGTAATCAGCCTTCAGCTCGATGCACCGGAACAGGCACCGGTATCCCAGGCGACAGTATCGCTGAATTACAAAAACGGCGCTAAACGCATCACTACACGCCTGCCGGTAATCGAAATCGGCCTGGACAGCCAGGATATGTTCTCAGTGGGCAGTGATTTCGAGATTCTGCTAGAAGCTCACGACAAGAAAGGCAATGTGGTGGGTGAGGCTAAACCCGGTGGGCTGGTTAACCCTGCCACCGGCACCATTACCTTGAAGCCCGGCGACAAAGTACCCGTCACCTTGAAAATGCAAATGGAATATGAGGGTAAGTTCAAGGTGAAAGCTCTTAATCCATCCACCATGGTTGCATTCTGCCAGCTGGACCTGGAAACGGACTATACGGTGTAAGCTATGGATGAGTTAGATAAAAAAGTTACCGGTATATTCGATGGCAAGGTCGTTAGAAAAGACCTGCTGCACCGAATCAAGAAGGGAACCAACGTACCTACCTTCGTGCTGGAGTTTCTGCTGGCCAGATACTGTGCCAGTGACGACGAGGCCGAGATTCAGGGTGGCATGGAGGCTGTACTTGAAACGCTCAATGACAACTATGTACGTGCTAATGAGGCAAACAAGGCGCAGTCATTTGTTGCCACCAAAGGTAAGCACCGGTTCATCGATAAAGTCCACGTCAACTACGTCGAGAAAGACCGCCGCCATTGGGCCGCTTTGGAGAACTTTGATTCCAGGCGCGTGGCGATCTCGGAGAAATTCTACCGCGACAATGACAGGTTGCTTCAGGGTGGGCTGTGGTGCGAAGTGACCATAGCCTACAACGAAATTGAAGACGACGATTATGCGTTCTATATCGAGGACCTACGACCGATACAGCTGAGTCGGTTCAATTTCGATCTGTATCGTGAAGGCAGGGAGCAATGCACGCGTGATGAATGGCTGGATATTGTGTTGCGTTCAGTCGGCTTGGAGCCCAGCAAGCTAACGCCGCGGGTAAAGCTACACTTTATTGCCAGGCTGCTCCCTCTAGTAGAGCCTAATTTCAATTTCATTGAGCTCGGACCGCGGGGTACCGGGAAATCATACTTCTTTAGCGAATTCTCACCCTACTCGACATTGATCAGCGGTGGGCAGGCAACAAAGGCAACGCTGTTCTATAACAACCAGCGCAAGAAGATTGGCTTGGTTGGCTATTGGGATACGGTGGCCTTTGATGAGGTGGGAGGCATCAAGGTCAAAGATCCCGACACCATCCAGATCATGAAAGATTTCATGGCGAATGGCCGATTTTCGCGTGGCGTTGAAGTGATCGCCGATGCGTCCATGGCGTTTGTCGGCAACCTGGATCTGTCCGTCAGCCAGATCGTGAACTCCGAGGTATACGACCTGTTTCAGCCGTTGCCCAAAGAGTTTGACCTGGCCGTGATGGACCGCTTCGCCTGCTATCTGCCCGGGTGGGAAATGCCCAAGAACAGCAGCGAGTTCTTGACCAGTAATTATGGGTTTATCACCGACTACCTAGCCGAAGCTTTCCATTTCCAGCTCAAGCAAACCAACCGCTTCGAAGAGGTTAACAAGCGCATCCGGCTGGGTTCATCCGTCGAGGGCCGCGACGAGAAAGGCATCAAAAAAACTGTCGCCGCTTTCTTGAAAATTCTGCATCCATCTAGCCCGCCGACTGATGAGGAGTTCGAGGAGTATGTCGCCTACGCGGTCGAGTGCCGCCGCCGCGTCAAGGAGCAGATGAACAAGCGCAAATCGGATGACGAGTTTGCCAAGATCAACCTTTCCTACATCAATGCCGATGGCAAAGAGATCGTGGTTTACTGCCCCGAGTCAGAGTCAGCAGCGGCCACTCAGGAGCCAAGTCGTCGCGATATTCACTCCGATGAAGTTCCCCAGTCGTCCGCACAGGAAGCGGCAAAGTCTGTTCTCGAAAACAAGCCAAAGCCAGAGGTGCCGGCCAGCAGCTTGACTGTTGCAGCTCCGGCACCAGCAACTTCTGAGCCGACAGTAGAAGAGCCCCAGGAGCAACATTTCACCATTCACTATGGTGCCACCGGATACAGCTATGAATCGATTCTAGGCCCCTATATGGCGGGAGCAAAATCAATAGAGATTGAGGATCCCTATATTCGCGTCACGCACCAGATACATAACTTTGTGCGTTTCTGCGAAGCTGTCATAAAGACACCGACAGTACGTAAGATCTGCCTGATTACCAGTTACGACAATGATACCGACGTTAAAGAAATGTCTGATCGACTCGGCGAGTTGAAGCAGAGCTTGCTGGAGCTTGATCTCGCGCTTGAGTTGAAGGTCAATGAGCATATGCATGATCGCGAGATTCGCATTGATAACGGCTGGACTATCAAGATAGGGCGCGGTTTAGATTTTTATCAGAAGCCCGACAGTTGGTTTGGTATTGGCTCAAACGATTTGAATTTGAGGAAGTGCCTGGAAACCAAGGTCGATATTTTCAAGCGGTGAGTTTTGGCCATGTCAGATTTTTGGGAAATTTTGAGAAAACAGGTTCATGCGCGTCGCTCAAGTAGTTCATGCCTGACTTTTTGAGGGTTCAATCAATGGATCTTAGGAAAGCCCTGATGGAATTTGGATGCACGGAAATGTTCGCGAAGAGAGCTCTGATTTATGGCGCTCTCTTTGATGGTGACATAGAAAAATTTGTTCAATTGGCGGAGAGTTATCTGGCTGAGTCATATAATGATCCAAACATCATTAGGTCGCGCAAAGGCAATGCCGCTGCATCAACCCTAGACGAGGGTAGGATACAGGCCGATATCGATTATGATGGCATTTCCGCTCCGCCGTAATTGTATTCTCCCATTATTAGCCGCTCTTTCGAGTAGGGTCATTATGGCCTTAGACCACAGTAGTTAAGGTGTCGTTAGTCGGCGCAAACCAATATCCGGAGAACTACCATCAGCAAATCTGTAGTGGTCGTGGCTGGCTCGAGTATTCTGGTATGAAGATGAACGTCGAGGGGGTGGGTGACATCCAAAACCGAGACATTGGTGGTTTCACAGGTGAATTGATCGAGCTATTGGAAGGTTTCCAGGTCATCTGAATGGTGATTCGAGACACATTCTATGACACCAATGCTGCCCGTCTGACAGAGACCTATCGGTCGTTGTCGCCATCTCAGATTAATTCGCACTGGATAGAGTTGATCCAGGTTACCACCCCCGGCTTCGCCTGCGACATAGGCGCCGGCTCCGGCCGCGACGGCAACTGGCTTGCCGAGAAGGGCTGGGACGTCATCGCCGTCGAGCCCAGCCGGGGCATGCGCGAACTGGCCATACCCAAATCCCATCCCAACGTCACCTGGCTCGACGACTCCCTGCCCGAACTCTCCCGCCTGCGCGCCCTCGGCCACCGTTTCGACCTGGTGCTGCTCAGCGCCGTCTGGATGCATGTGCCACCGGGCCAGCGCGAGCGGGCCTTCCGCATACTCACGGAGTTGCTCAAGCCGGGCGGCACGCTGGTCATCACCTTGCGCCATGGCAGCGATGAGCAGGAGAACCGCGAGCGCGGCTTTCATCCGGTCTCCGCCGCCGAGCTCGCGGTCTTCGCCCAGCGCCGGGCAGTGGTGATGAAGGATCCGGTCCGGCAGCCGGACCAGACCCGCGCCCATGTGGAGTGGGAAACGGTGGTGTTCACCATCCCGGATGATGGGACCGGCAGCTTGCCGCTGCTGCGCCACATCATCGTCAACGACAACAAGTCGGCGTCCTACAAGCTGGGGCTGCTGCGGGTGCTCACCCGGATTGCCGAGAGCGCGCCCGGGGTGGTGATGCGGCGCTCGGATGACTGGGTGGAGATTCCGCTCGGTATCGTCGGCCTCTACTGGCTGAAGCAGTACAAGCCCCTGCTGGTCGACTACCAGCTGCGCGAGCGCCCCGAGTCGGATCAGGGCTATGGCTTTGCCCGCGAAGCCTTCTGGAAGCTGGCGCAGATATCGCCCTATGACCTGCGCGTGGGCGGCCATCTGGCGGCGGACCATGCCGCCATCGTCACCCAGGCCATCCGCGATGCCTGCGCCAATATCACCACTATGCCCACCCGCTATATTACCTGGCCCGGTCGGGCTGACCCCGTATTTGAGTTCGAACGCCGCGGGTTTCGCTTCCAGCCGCAGCCGCTGGTGATTTCCGCGGAGTACCTGGCGCGGTTCGGTGTGTTCCGTATTCCCGCCGCGATCTGGCAGACCCTGGGCCAGTACGCCTGCTGGCTGGAGCCCGCCATCCTGCGCGAGTGGGCGGCGCTGCACAGTCAGTGGAATGTGAGTGATCCCCGCGCCGGCGACCAGCAGGTATTTGCCTGGGAGGAGGGGCGCCGCGATACCAGCCTCGCCGCCGGCCGATTGCTGGACCTGCGCCAGCAGGGTGTGGATGTTCCCTGCGTGTGGAGTGATACCCGTGTCCGCGAGGCGAACAGGCTGCATATCGACCACTGTTTCCCCTGGTCGCGCTGGTTCAACAACGACCTGTGGAACCTGCTGCCCGCCCGCAGCGACGTCAACCTGGCCAAGGGCGACAAGCTGCCATCCGCGCTCGCCCTGTCCTCCGCGCACGGGCGTATTCTCGACTGGTGGGATCGGGCGTGGCTGGGGTCGCCATACCGTGAACGCTTCCTGCTGGAAGCCGCGGTGTCACTGCCGACCCTGGTTGAGGAACCGGCCCCTGCGGATATCTACCAGGCCATGCTGCACCAGCGCGCGCGCCTGAAGGCGGACCAGCAGTTGGCGGAGTGGACGTTTGGGCGTTAACGGGAGGGTGGAAATCAGTCAGGCCGCAATTTGAGTTGTGCCGGAGATGGCCTGCCTCAGCCTTCTGTTTGCGCCGAGGCCCGCTTGCGCTCACGTGCAGTCAGGGGTACGAATTCAATCTGGACGCGGTAGCCCATGGCCTGAGCATAGTCGGTTATCGTCGATAGCTTTGGAGAAATCGATGAGTTCACGCTCTCCAGGCGGGAAATGTTGCTCTTTTTGGTATTCAATTTTTCTGCCGCCTGTTCCTGGGTGAGTCCGGCGCTCTGTCGAAGCGCAACGAGTTTGCGGCGCAGTTCATAAGCGGGGGACAGCCGTTCATACTCTTCACGCACGTCAGGACGCTCAAGAGTCTTTTTCCTGAATCCCTTTAAATCCGGCCTTTCCATTAATCCAGCACCTTCAATGTGATCGAAGAATGTGATCTTCCATGACATTCGGGGAGGGTATCAAATATGATAACAAAGTCAACGGCGAGCCGGGGAGATGAGCTGGGGAGAGTGGGCTGTCCCGAACGGACGTATTCTGCATTGTTGGGACCAAGCGTGGCTGGGGTCGCCGTACCGTGAGCGCTTCCTGCTTGGAAGCCACGGTGTCACTGCTGACCGTGATTGAGGAAACTGCCCCTGCGGACATCTACCAGGCCATGCTGCACCAGCGGGCGCGCCTGAAGGCGGATCAGCAGTTGGCAGAGTGGACGTTTGGGCGGTAGGTGCTGCTTTGCGGCTCCGCCTTCATGTCGCAGCCCAGTCTGCTTCATGTAACTGTGCCTCCGCTTCTGGCGCGGCTACTGTCCCAGCAGTTGGAGGCGGGTGAGGAATACCAGGCCGTCGCCAGCGCGATCGGGATTCATCTGCTGAATTTCGACCTGTTCATTTCCAGCGAAGCCCAGCGGCAGCAGGCCCTGTGGCGCTTTGAAATGCGCGACGCCACCCAGCATGACGTGCTGCTGGGAAGCGAGCTACAATTGACGGTGATCGAGTTGAAGAAAGCGGACCGCCTCGGGCAGCTGCAGGGCGCGCCCGGCGATTGGGTCCGATTCTTTAGGCATTGGCAGGAGGACAGCATAATGGCCGAGGTAACGCACGAGCCCGTAAAGAAAGCCATGGGCAGCATCCGCCAGCTCAGCGCCGACGAAGAGGCCCAGCGCCTGGCCGAGTCCCTTGAGCGCGGCCGCATCAACTGGAACCTGAGCATCGGCTCCGCGCGGCGGGAGGGCTTGGAGCAAGGGCTGGAGCAAGGGCTGGAACAGGGTGAGCGCCGTGTTCTCCAGCGTCTGTTGGTGCGTCGCTTTGGCGAACTCCCTGTCTGGGTCTTTAAGGAGCTGGAACACGCTTCCGCGGAAACGTTGGAAACCTGGGCAGATGACATTTTGACAGCCGGCTCACTTGAGGAGCTGTTTGGGCGGTAGTGCCTGGCGGCTTTTGCCCGCTTCCCAGATGGGGCATCGTTTTCGCCCGGTGCGGGGTGATGCTCAGCTTCACGAGAACCTGGCGCTGAACCAGCGGGTCCAGAAGTATCCGCGGATTGTGTGACTCATGCGTGCGAGTTTACGCGTCCTTTTTCATCAGATGTGCTCATGTGCTTGTGCTTCGCTGTGTCATCCTGCATCGGTGGGATTACGCCTGGCTCGGGTCACTGCGCAGTGAGCGCTTCCTGCTGGAAGCCACGGTGTCACTGGTGAGTGTACCTAAAATAGTGCATAAATACGCAAGCATTTTGACGGCAGGAGTGCCGCCTCCCTGGTGCCGCTAAACATCAGGAGTCCTTTCAGTATCGTCAGCTGAAAGCATGTGAGTTCTAACCGCAAATTGGTACGTCCAGACCGGGCACGCACTATCTCGAATGGCAGGACTGGCAGATTGGTGTCGTGCATTCGCGCTCGTCCACAGCGGAGCTCTTGACATACTTTATATGGTATATACACTAAATAAGATATGTGGGAAATTCTCGAGCATAGACGTGTCGGAAAGGCGTTGGCAGCGGCTCCAGTTGAGGTTCAGCGACGCTATGAGAAGTGGAAAGATATTGTAAAGATTTCAGGCCCTCAGGGGTTGAGACTGATCAGAGGCTTAAACGATGAAGCCTTGTCTGGCAATTGGAAAGGCTTTCGTTCCTCCCGTCTGGATATCCAATATCGAGTGATCTACAAGGTGCAAAAAGATAAGGTGCTGGTGGAAGTTGAGCGTGTAGCTCCCCACGATTACCGGAGGTGATGTATGAGCGATTATCGTAAGGCTGTCAAAAGGATAGAGGTATCCGTAGGTGATTCGGTACGTATATTGCGTGAATTGCAGGAGATGAGCCAAAACGACCTTGCTGCCGCGACCGGCATTCCGCAATCAACAATTTCCGCCATCGAAAATGATCGTGTCCGCCTTGGTGTAGAGCGTGCAAAAGTGCTTGCCAAGGCATTGCGCTGTCATCCTGCCGTATTGGTATTCCCGGGCTGGGATGTTGAGCATGAATCAGCCGCATAGCCAACGGTTGCAATAGATGCAGTTGGCACCATTGGCCCAGACTGACCCCAACCACAGCGGGAATTGAGCATGCCAAAAACTGTCGCCGATCTTGTCAATTTCGCCACCAGCAACGCGGCTACCGAGCATTACCCCACGCCGGCCGAGCGGCTCGTCAAGGGGCAGCCCGAGCAGCACAATACCCTGCACTTCGAGGCCGACGGCCGATTCTTCGCGGGCGAGTGGGGGGCGGAGCCCGGGTGCTGGCGGGTAAGCTACACCGAGAACGAATACTTTCACATCCTCTCCGGACGGTCGATCCTGCGCGACCTGGACGGCAACGAAATGGCGCTGGGGCCTGGCGACAAGGTCTGTGTCCCGGCCGGCTTTGCAGGCGAGTGGGAAGTGCTGGAGCCCACCCTAAAAATCTACGTGATTTACGAGAATCCCGCCGATTGACCGGGGTAGCTTTGTTGGTGCTCGCAGAGGAGCGCGCCTGAAGGCGGACCAGCAGTTGGCGGAGTGGACGTTTAGGCTGTAGCTGAAGTCGATACCCATGAGGAGCGGCTTGACGCTGTTGCGCAATACGCTACACTGCACAAATGATCAAGTCATTCAAACACAAGGGACTGAAGCGCTTTTTCGAAAGCGGGAGCGCTCGCGGTATTCAGGTCAAACATGAAAAGCGGCTTCGCATGCAGTTGGCGGCGCTGGATACTGCCAAGGTAATCAATGACTTGGATATTCCCGGATATAAGCTTCACCCTCTCAAGGGTGATAAAAAGGGTATCTGGGCAATTACCGTAAATGGGAACTGGCGGCTGACGTTTGAATTTTCCGACGGTAATGCCTATCTACTCGATTATGAGGACTACCACTGATGAAGATGCATAACCCCCCTCATCCTGGCGAGTTCATTCTGGCGACCTATATGGAGCCTTTTGGCTTAAGCTGCCGTTATCTGGCTGGGCGCCTGGATATATCGCCTTCTACCCTGAGTCGTTTGCTGAAGCGGCAAAGCGGGATTAGCCCCGAGATGGCGCTGCGTCTTTCCAAGGCATTGGGCCGGACACCTGAAAGCTGGCTCGCGATGCAGGACATGTATGACCTTTGGGTAGCGAGCAAGAGCGTAAAACTCGACAAGGTGCAGAAAATCGAGCTTGATGCCGCGTGACCAGAACAGTCACGGTGAAGACTGTATCGCGGCCTCGCCTTCATTCCGGAGCTGCGCTTTCTTTATGTCTCTGTGGCTCTGTTCTTGGCGCTATTTATAACCGAAAAGCGCCTCCGCGGAGACGCTGTCCGCGGTCGGGTGAAAAGAATCGTTCGTTTGAGGAGTGCTTGTGCTTTCCTCTTGACATCATCAGCAGCCACAGCGCCGGCCAAGGGAAAACATCATGCTGAACCGTCACGCGATCACCTGCACTGTATTCGCAGCAATGCTGGCCAGTCTCGCCGCAACGCCGCAAGCTCATGCTCAGTGGGTTCATCGCTACGCCAAGCTGGATGACTTTGGTCATCACACCTACCTGGAGCAGCATGAGCTGCCGATTCTTTCCCATGGCCCCGTGGATCCCGCGCCGGCTCCGGACGGTCGCACTCTGGCGTTCGCCGCGCAGGGCTGGATCTGGCGCCTGGATCTTGCGACGGGGGAGGCGATCCGGCTCACCAGCGGATCCGGTGTGGACAGCCGTCCGCGGTGGTCGCCCGACGGCAGCCGCATCGCCCTGGTGCGCGACAGCGGTGCAGATACCGCTATCGTGCTGCTGGAGGTCGCTGGCGGTAGAGAGCAAGTCATTGATACGCCGGCCATCGAACTCGATCCGGAATTCTCCGACGACGGCCAGTATCTGTTTTATACCTCCGGTGCCAGCGGCAGCCTCGAGTTACGCCGGCGCCATCTCGCATCCGGTACCGACGAGACGCTGACCGGGCTGCCCCAGGTGGTCCGCAATGTGCGCAGCCTGGCGGGCGGGTCGGGCATTGTCTACCTGCACGGCAGCGGGGCGCACCGCGTACTGCGCGAGCGCGACTTCGTGACGGGTAACGACCGCATCGTCCATGGCGAGACACTGACCTATCGCCTGACCGCCGACACACACCCCAGCCAGCGACTGATCGTCTACAGCGCCCCGATCGACAACGACTACCACTTGTGGACCATGGACCTGGATGATCCGCGCGTCAGGCATCGCCTGACGGAAGGCAATCCCTTTGCATTGACGCCGGCATTCAGCGCCAGCGGCGAGTCGATCTACTACGTCGAGCTGGGTGTTCAGCGCCAGTTCCGCCTGATGCGCATTCCCACCTACGGCGGCACGCCCGAGATCGTGCCGATCCAGCGCTGGAACTACGGTGAGGCAACCGGGGAACTGGCAGTCGCGGTGAGCGGAGCCGACAAGGCTGCAGTTACTGCGCGGGTTTCGATCACTCGCGCCGACGGTCATCCGGTCGCGTTCGCCGGGGATGCGACCTACTTCGATCCCCAGACCGGGCGCCACTATTTCTACGTCGAAGGCGAGGCATTGTTCGAGCTGCCGGCTGGTCGCTACACGGTGCTTGTTGCGCGCGGCCCGATGGCACCGGTCGCCAGGACCGAAGTGCGCGTAAAGGCCAACGCCAAAGCCACGACAAAGCTGAATGTCACACCGATCTGGGATGCGCAAGCCGAGGGCTACCTCTCGGCTGATCACCATGTGCATCTCAACGGCGATGGCCACCATCGGGCCAGGCACGAGGACGCCCTGCGCCTGCTGGCCGGCGAGGATCTGCAGCAGCTGGCGCCGATGTCATGGAACCAGTGGGAGCGTCGCATCGACCGCGGTATTCTTGGCCAGGTCTCGGTGCAGGGCGACCGTGTGGTCCATCAGGCCCAGGAAGTCCGTTCTCACTTCCATGGCCATATCGGCCTGCTGGGTGTGAAGGAACCCTTCGCCCCCTGGTTCTTCGGCCCCCGCAACCCGACCCTGGGCGATCCCGACCTGACCAACGGCGACGTGATCGCCTTCGCGGACAAACACGGTGCGTTCCCGGTTTACGTGCATCCGATCGCCGAAGATGGGGATCCCTTCGCCCGGCTTGCAGACAACCCGATTCCGCTGGAACTGGTCTCCGACGGCGTGCTCGCCGAGCGCCTGGGTATTGAGCTTGTC
The DNA here is from genome assembly GCA_947258585.1 of uncultured Haliea sp. Taxonomy (GTDB): domain Bacteria; phylum Pseudomonadota; class Gammaproteobacteria; order Pseudomonadales; family Halieaceae; genus Haliea. Next base: position 37,241 of record CAMYIZ010000075.1, read on the forward strand.
TGCGCCTGGACCAGTTCCCTGGGAAACGCCCAAGTCTGGTATCGGCTGCTGAACGTGGGCCGACCGGTCGCGGCCATGTCAGGCACCGACGGTTGGGTGGATTTCCATCGCACGCCCGCCGTGGGCACGGCCCGTACCTACCTGCGAACCAGTGTCGACACATCGAGCGAGGCGGTCATCCAGGCCGCCGCGCAAGGCCGCAGCTTTGTCACGACCGGGCCGGCACTGGTGTTCGAGATTGGTGAGGGCGTGCGGCCGGGCGATGTCGTGGCTCCGGGTCGCCACAGCTGGCAGGCAACGCTCGCCAGCATCACCGACATCGACACGCTGGAGATCGTCCTCAATGGTGCAGTCGTCGAGCGCATTGGAGGCGTCGCCGCCGGTGAGACCAAAATCTACAGCGGGGAAGTCGATCTGCCAGCGGGCGGCTGGGTCGCCGTCCGCGCCTACGCCAGCGAGCGCCAGAGCGACGCCTGGCCCAGCATGCACGCCCGGCCATTCGCGCATTCGTCACCGGTCTGGATCGGCGCCATCGGCTCCACCGATCCGGCGGCGAGTGCGGCTGCGGCCCGCGATTTGCTGCGGGCCATTGATGCCGCCGAGAAACAGGCCCGCGAAGCCTACGGCAAGGTCGAGACCCCGCGCCTCCACGCGCGCTTCGACGCTGCGCGGGCGCGGCTGGCGGAGCTGTTGGAGTCGACGGGCGGCCCGGTGGGTAGCTAGCGTAAACCGGTGCCGGTCATCATTCCCGACCCCGGCAAGAATACCTCCTTAGGGAGCAAGAACGGCGGCGTCTGGACACTGGAGTGCGGCTTCACGGCGCCACATTAATCATCACCTTCCCCCCGCGTCCTCCCCTGACGGCTGCGACGGCCCTTCTTACGAGCCGGTGCTGCGCATTTTTTCATTCGAGCTCATCAGCCCGAATTAATTCGCTGCCACGCAGAACTGTAAGCACTGAAATTTTTTGCGCTTGGATGTCAACGCGGTAAATAACCCGATACGCTCCATAAATGATTTCACGAATTCGCTCTATGTTGACTTCAGGAACAACTCGTCCGCTCATTGGGTGTGGCTTCAGACGTTCAACCGATTCAAAAAGTCCTTGTATCCAGGACTCCGCAGCTGACGGTTTATCCATCGCGATATAGCTGGCAATGTCCCCGGCTCTTTCCAATGCGAGCGGCGACCACTCAAGCATCATGCCGGCGCAGTTTCTTTAGTATCCGATCCTTTGCCTCTGCATGGGAAATGCCTTCTCCCGCTTCGATTTGCGCTTCAGCCCGGTAGATATCTTCGAGTAACTCCAGACGTTGCTGCATCTTTTGATATTCATGCACTCCAACCAGAACAGCTACGCCACGGCCGCGCTGGGTCAGTACCATGGGCCGATGGGTCTCATTGATCTGCTTTATAAAGGATGCTATCCCCGCCCGGAAATCGGACAGAGGGCGAATATCTTCATCAACTCTGAATTTAGTCATTTCACTTCAACCGTACGTTCAACTGTACTGAAAAGTGTACTCCTGTGAGAATAAACGCGCAATTCCGGCAGAAACCGGAGGCACATGACAGCGCAAGCATGTGAGCTTTTGTAGTGATTTGGTACGTCAATACAGTCGCATTTATCACCTTATCCCGGCAATGGTAGAGTGAACCAGAGCCGGTCACTGCTTCCGACCCTGACAATAATATCTCCCAGCGGAGCCAAATCATGCCCACAAAACAACAGATCGACCACGCCATCAACGAGCATTTCGAGGCCTGGAACGCCCAGGACCAGGCGCGCTGGTCAGCGAATTTCGCGGACGATATTGTCTTCGAGGACCCTTACGGCGGGCTTACCAAGGAAGGCCCGCAGGCGGTCCGGGAGAGCTGGGAAAACACCTTCAAGAACGGTGACGTCTGGACCCTGGAGTGCCTGCTGAAGCAGGTATGCCTGGATCAGGCGGCCCTGGTGGTGCGCTCCACCGGTACCTTCAATGGCCAGCCGGTGGTGGTGGAGGGGATCGAGATCTATACCGTGAATGACAACGGCAAGGTCTGTCACGTGCGCACCTATTTCAACCCGCCAGAAGGCGTGGAGCTGGATCCGTACTTTTCCCACCAGTCGCCCAAGGATGTGGACCTGGCGGATTAACCCGCCGCGCCCTGAAGCGCCGCACTAAGGCAGCACATTCACCACCACCTTCCCCCGCGTCCGCCCCCGTTCCACATAGCGGATCGCGTCGGGTACTTGCTGCAGGGTAAAGCGTTGATCGATGGCGGAAGTGAGCTGGCCGGCCTCGGCGTAGCTGGCCAGCGCAGCCAGGTCATCGGCGTTGGCCCTGGCGAGTATCGATTCCAGTCGCTGCGAGGCGAAGGGAGCGCGCAGCGCGGCCTGCAGCGGCCCGACCAGCGGGCCCCACCAGGGGTTCATCTGCATGGTCCCGACCATGACCAAGACCCCGTCGGGCTCGGTGACATCGAGCAGGGCGGACAGGGAGTGGTTGCCGACGATGTCGATGATGGCATCGTAGCGGGTGTCGCCACGGGTAAAGTCCTGTTGGGTGTAGTCGATTACCTGGTCGGCACCGAGCTCGCGCACCAGTTCCGCGTTGCGGCCGCTGTTGACTGCGATGACCGTCGCGCCCATGGCCTTGGCGAGCTGCACCGCGTAGCTGCCGACACCGCCGGAAGCGCCGTTGATCAGCACCCGTTGGCCCGGCTGCACTTGTGCCTTGTCGCGCAGCGCCTGCAGGGCGGTGATCGCCGCCACCGGCATGGCGGCGGCCTGTTCGAAGCTGAGGTTTGCCGGTTTCAGCGCAATGCTCCCGGTTTCACTGCGCACGAGGTATTCGGCGAAGGCGCCATTGGCAACGCCAAATACTTCATCGCCGGGCTCGAACAGCGTCACTCCCGTGCCTACAGCCTCCACCACGCCGGCAAAGTCGGCGCCGGCGCCCGGTGACTGCGGCGCATTGAAGCCGTTGACCAGCCGCAGCAGGTAGGGGGTGCCGTGGAGGAAGTGCTTGTCCAGCGGGTTCACGGACGCCGCGTGCACCCGCACCAGTACCTGGTTTTCCGTCAGCTCGGGCCTGGCGATGGTCTCCAGCGTGAGGACATCGGCCTCACCGTAGCAGCGCTGCATGATGGCCGCGAAGCCTGCAGCGCCTTGCGCCAGCGGCGGCGCCGGCTCGCAGGGTGCGTCGTGGCTGATCACCAGTGCCAGCGCTCCCAGCGCCAGCAGGGCTGTGGCGCAGAGTCCGGCCAGTATCTTGGCTATGAGTCTTTTGTACACGTCAGATTCCCGGATAGTGGTCCAGGGAAGACTGTCTACGGGCAAGGGCCACACTGCAAGGTTTTTACGATAAATGGCAGGCCCGGTGCGTTGAGCTGCCTCCCACACACCGGGGCTTGTGGTGGCTGCGTCCCTCCGCTTGCGCCATTTCCCGGCGTGTCCGCGGACGTGGGGCGCCTTCAGCTGCGGCGAGGTTTGCAGGCCTGTTGGAAGAGGATGGTGGAGCGTGGACGGAAGATTGGCATCGGGTTCTTGTCGCTGATCCCGCCATGCGCGCTTGAACCGGGCGAGCATGGCTCCTACGCTGGTAGAACCACAGTATGATCAAGGAATCCATGCCTGGATCACGGAGGCGGCATGAAGTCTGTTTCCAGCACAGGATTTGCGCTGTTTGGTGCAGCGCTGATCGCGATCAGCTACGGGCTCGCGCGCTTCGCCTTTGGGCTGTTCGTCCCCCCGATCCGCGTCGAGCTGGCGCTGACGCCGGACCTCATCGGCATCATCGGCGCGCTGCCGCTGGTCAGTTTCCTGCTGGCTACGCTGGTGGCGCCGTTCGCCGCCGACCGGCTCGGTGCCCGCAACACGGCGGCTTTGTCCGCTGCGTTCGGCGCCGGCGGCCTGGCGCTGATCAGCCAGGCAACCGGCGCGCAATCCCTGGGTGTGGGCGTCTTCGCCTGCGGGATCTGCACGGGCCTGATGATGCCGGCCCTCACTGCCGCGATGCAGGCGCTGGTGGAACGCTCGTTGCACGGGCGCGTGAGCGCGGTAATGAATGCGGGGACCAGTATCGGCGTATTCGTGGCTGTGCCGGCGGTGCTAGTGTTGGCCAATGCCTGGCGTTTGGCCTACCTGTCCTTTGCCGTACTGGCCGCGCTCGGGGTGCTGGCCGCGTGGTACCTGCTTCCCTCGGTGTCGCGGATTGTGCCGTCGGATGCCGCGCCGCCTCCGCGCATCAGTGTCCTGCAATGGTCGCGCCTGTTTCGGGTCGCGCTGTTTGCCTTCGTGATGGGCTTCGTCTCCGCCGCCTACTGGATATTTGCGCCCGATCTGGCGATTACCCTGGGTGCCCTGCCGGCTGGCGCCACCGGCTGGCTGTGGCTGGCGGTGGGTATCGCCGGTCTCGGCGGTGCAGTGGTGGCGGATCTGGCTGATCGCAACAATCCAGCCATCACCCACGCCCTGATGCTGATGATGTTGTCCGCAAGTCTCGCCTTGCTCGCGGCCAGCCCCGGTCAGTTGCTGCTGGCAGTGTTTTCCGCGCTGGTCTTCGGCCTCGCGTACATGAGCCTGACCGGGCTCTACCTGATGACCAGCATTCGCCTGTTGCCGGGGCGGCTGTCCATGGGGCCGGTACTGCCATTCATGGCGGTAGCGCTGGGGCAGGCCACGGGTTCGGCCCTGGTCGGCGCGCTGGTGAAGACATTCGGCTACGCTGATGCCTTTGCCATGTTCTCCGCGATCGGCATCCTGGTGGCACTGCTGTCGCCCCTGTACCCGCGCTATATCGACTTTGACGCCGAGGAGGTGGAAGCGATCGAGACCGGCCTGCAGGCGGCTTACGATTACCAGCTGCGGGGCGAGGACGGCGAACCGCTGCAGCTGATCACGGGTGACGAGGAAAACCCGGGCGGTCACGAAAAACCCGAGTAATCGGAGTATCATTGGCATTTCCCAACCCGCAGCCAAGGAGACCCGCCGCGTGGCCTACGATTTGACCGGCAAAATCAAGCTCATTCAGGAACCGCAGACCTTCAACAGTGGCTTTACCAAGCGCGAGATGGTGGTCATCGTCGAGGACGGCAAGTATCCGCAGGAGATCAATCTGGAATTCGTGCAGGACAAGATCGCCCTGCTGGACGGCCTGCAGCCGGGGCAGGAAGTCACGGTCACCTTCGACATTCGTGGCCGGGAATACAACGGGCGCTATTTCAATAATCTGCAGGGCTGGAAGATTGCCGCCGCCGATACCGCATCCGCCCCCGCGCCGGAATATGAAAGTTACCAGCAGGGCATGCCCGGCCAGGACGGGGATCCGGGCTATGGGGATGACGATATCCCGTTTTGAGGTGAGTGCAGCGCTCGCGGGTCGACATGGCGACAATGGCCCACGTTGATTACGGTCATCACCGGCTCATCGATTGCACGCATGATCCGGTAGACCGCTGACCAGCACGACAGCGTTCTTGACCTACCATCCCAATCCGCTATTCTGCGTGCTCGTGTGGTTCACGTGACGAACCGGGCATTTGATATCCAGCTTGTGCGCCCGCATTTTGCAAAGCACTAAAGAGGTGGCCCATGACAGCATTGCCTGCCGCTCGCGGCGTTGCGCCGTTTCTTCCCCTCGTTGTTCACGCTCCCCATGCCGGCACCCACGTGCCTGCGCTTGCCCGGGAGACCCTGCTCGATTCCGCCCGCCTGCGCGCTGAGCTCAACCGCCTGACGGACTGGTACACCGCGGATCTGTTCCAGCTGCCGGGTGCGGCCCTGTGCGCCACGCCGGTGAGTCGGCTGGCAGTGGACCTGGAGCGCTATACCGACGACGCCCTGGAGCCGCGCGCGGCGGTGGGGCAGGGAGTGATCTACACCCATGACAGTCAGGGCCAGCGCCTGCGGCCGGAGATTGTGCCAGAACAGCGCCGGCAGTGGCTCGACCACTGGTATCGCCCCTGGCACCTGAAGCTGGAGCTGGATGTGCTCGCTAGCCTGCAGCGGCACGGGACCTGCCTGCTGGTGGATGCCCACAGCTTCCCCGCGTGTCCACTGGCCAATGAAGACGACGCCGGCCGGGTGCGGCCGGACATCTGCCTGGGTACCGGTGCCAATACGCCGGCCTGGCTACTGGACCATGCCCTGGACTGGTGTGCCCGGCAGGGCCTTTCGGTCGCGGTGGACTTTCCCTATGCCGGCTGCCTGGTGCCCGCGGTGTATGCGGCGGACTCCCGGGTTGCGGCGATCATGGTGGAAGTGAATCGTGGCCTGTATCTGGAGCAGCCGGATCCGGCGACGGCTCCCGCACTGGGAATGGACTGTTTCCGGGTGAAAGCGGCGCTGAATGCGCTGCTGCTGGGAATGGCGGGGCAATTATGGGCGCCTGGAGGTTGGTCGTCAGTTGGGGAGCCAAGTGGCCAGGTGGCCAGGGAGCCAGGGAGCCAGGGAGCCAGAGCGTCTGACCTGATGGAATTGAGACATTGATGTGGGAGAACAGTCGTCGGGAGGGGCCTTGCTCCGCTGTTTGATCCCTCCGCGGGCAGGGTGGCCGCATTTGATGACACGCGATTCTTGGGGTTTTGCTGTGGCGTGGCTAATATACTGGATATAAATGGGTCTTCCCCGAATCGTGTGGAAACGTAGTGTTCCCCTCCCATCTTGGGTATGGTTCATCCATCATTCCTTTTTCTATTTTAGGCGATGGACGAAGTTA
>CAMYIZ010000076.1 GCA_947258585.1 uncultured Haliea sp.
GCAGGGCGAGGAGCGCAGCGACGAGTAACGCGCGCCCCGGAAAGCCCGGAAAAAGTTTTGGAGAGGTGGCCGAGTGGCTGACCCGGAGCTGGCGTAGCCAGCGCAGGGAGCGCCGGAGGAACGACGGCGACCCGCAGGGCGAGGAGCGCAGCGACGAGTAACGCGCGCCCCGGAAAGCCCGGAAAAAGTTTTGGAGAGGTGGCCGAGTGGCTGAAGGCGCGCCCCTGCTAAGGGCGTATAGGGTAAAACCTATCGAGGGTTCGAATCCCTCTCTCTCCGCCATACAGTCTGCAGCTAAACAAGATACACGCCGAGAAACGCCCGAAAGCCCGCAAATTGCGGGCTTTTTTGTATCTGAGAGAGTCTCCGATGCCGCTGGAGACCGTAATAGCCGGCCGACTGCAAAAAATATGGGCTCTCCGGCACGGCTCTCCCCACTCAACGGGGGACGTACCGGACCTCACTAAATCCTGTTGGCGATGCCTTCGGAGCGCCACACCGTCCACCCACAATGAAGCTGCACCATCTTTCGGTAATTGCTCGTAGGAGCGCGGTCTCCGCGCGATGAACTGGCCCGGGCCAGTGGGCTCCTACAGTAAAGGCTCTGCGTGTAACCAGTTCTCCACCCTCAGCCCCGGGACTCGGGAGAATTCTCCGACATTGGCGGTGATCACTGTGAGGTCATTGGTGAGTGCGTGTGCAGCGATCAGCAGATCATTCGGCCCAATGGGTGTTCCCTGATGTGTGAGGCGATGGCGTAATGATGCGTACTGATGGTCGGCAGGTGTTTCCAGTGGCAGGATATCCAGTGCCGAGAGGATCAGGTCAATGCGTTCTGCAAGTTTTGCAGAGTTGGACTTGATTGCGCCGTAGCGCAGTTCTGCGGCTACGATGACGCTGGTGCAGACAGTATCCTCGCCTGCCTTGGTGATCTGTGCTGCCACCGCGCCTTGCGGATTGCGGACAAGATCGGACAGGATGTTGGTATCCAGTAAATACGCCAGGGATCCAGTCACAGCTGAACGTCATCCAGTGGAGGCAGGTCATCATCGATATCGGGGAAGGGTTCAGTCAAGGGATCGAGAGATGCCAGCAGCGCCAGCAGCCTGCCTTTACGGATTGGCTCCACGATCAGCCGATCACCTTCCTTGCGGATGATGGCTTCCTGACCCTCCAACTCGAACTCGCGAGGGATGCGCAGGGCCTGGTTGCGCCCGTTGCGAAAGAGGCGTACGTGGCGTTCGGAAGTTGACATTCGAATATCCTCTGGCTTATCGGGCATATGTCAAAGCCTATGCCCGCAGGTCCAGTAAGTCAACCCATCCTGTAAGTGTGCGATATAACAGCGTTATCGCGGTAAACCATGTGCATATGGGATCACCATGGGATTCCGTGGCGCGAGAGGAGAATTGTACCGCAGAGCGCTTTAAATTGAATGTCGGCGCCGGAGGTTGAGACGCCTTCGGAAGTCCCGCCTGCTTCAGCACCGCGTTTGCGTTATGGCGTGAAAGGACTTGCCGTCCACGGTGAAGTTTACGCCGGTGATGGGGCTGTACCATATCTCATGGTCGCCCTTTCCGGGGCGGACAAAGCGGCAGTCCGCTTTCTTGAGGTGGGACTTCACCCTCGTTTAGGACTGCGGTGCCACCTCAGCAAGCCAGAGAGGCGCGCTGCTCGCTGTGGATAAGAAGCTCCTGGGGAGCGAGGCCTTTGTCCGGGCGCAGCCCGTTGAGTTCGAGCTGCTCTGGGAGCATCACGCGGAGCTTCCGCAGTAGATCCTCCTGTGTGGCGGCCTCCGTCGCCAATCCGGGCACGTCCTCACTGGTAGCGGTCCAAACACCTTGGTGTCTTCATCCCACACCGCGTTGATATGGAGGACAGGAGCGCCTGTACGAGTTACGCCGATCATCTTCACACAACTACCCCGGCTGGTGGATTTGAGGGATTGTATGTAGACACCGAGACCCCCAGTCTGGTTCAGATGTTCCATTCTAGCAACCAGGAGGGCTCCAGGGCACCACTGGATAGGCGTACAGACCTTGTGGAGCGGCAACCATAGTGTGGTGGGCTCTTGCGACCGCACAATGGGTGCTCCTGAAGGAATGGATTGACGCTATGAAACGATGCCCGCTATGTCGCCAGGAGGCGGTAATTTCCCACAGGGAGTCAGTCAGAGCCTTTTGACTATTGGCGCTTCGAATAGCACTCGGAGTCTCCAGACCCCCAGATATCCTTTTACAAAAGATGGGCGGGACGTCCGGTTTCGGCTCGGACGTATTCGAGTGCCTCCCGTTGGTCTTTCTGGCCAAGTTCAAAAAAGCTTTCAGGCATGCGCCGCTTCCTTTCCGATTGCCTGTGCCATCCAGGAAGGCAGAGCAGCGCGGGCCGAGGTCAACGCTTTCCATTCAGCCGGGGGAAGAGTGCGATGCAGCGATGCCAAGGATGCATCGGCATGTGCCGATCCGATCCAGGCCAACGCCCGGACAGCGTCGCCGGCAGGCCGTGTTCCAAGAACCAACATCCAGCGGGGGGCATGCTTGACCAAGACTTCCCCTTTACCCAGCTTGAGCATTTGAGTGCGACCGGAAGTCAAGTAAACCTCTTTGATGGGTACCTGCTGTGTCAGGCCCAGAGCGTTAGCGGAGTTTGCGCCGTGCCGAACCACGGTTTCACCGCTTCGCTTTGCCAGTGAGCTTATGACCTTTTCAGGCGCGGGTGCGCGAGTCCCGAACCTGCTTGAAACCGGGGCAACGTAGGTGCCGCGTGCCACGCGCATCAGCTTGCCTCCCTTGGTCAGCCGTGAGAACGCCTGATCAACAGCGGCTCGGCTTCCGAGATGCAGGAATTCTTTAGGCGCTAGCATGCCACCCTCGGGGAGGGAGCGGGCATGTCGAAGGATGGTTTCGGGTAAGGTCCTCATTGGTTTCACCTCTACATAATGTAAGAAATCTATATGAGTTTCTGACATCATGGAACTACATTGGTTCTGTACTCCTGGTCAAAAGGGGGTTGGAGAGGTTGAGGGCTTTGGCTTTTTTGATCGCATGGAGTTTGCACCAGGATGGTGCGTGATCGTTATGACGCCCTTGTGGACCAGCAGTAAAATTCGAAGGCGGTGGCATTGGGGTTTGGTGTAGTTGGTTGTAGTAGTAACTTAACTACTACAACTACAACAACCGAAAACCCGGCGGCGCTCACGCCGACTTTCCCGGCATGCCACAAAAACCCGTTCCGACCTGGGCGGACTAAGTGGTGCCAGTGGCACCATAAACCGCGTCGGGAGCGGGCGGACTTTCCCGTGTTGGAGGCGTCGCACGCCATCGAGTCAAGTCGCACGGTCCTGTCATATGGCCACAAACGCCGACCGGTGGTGAAGGGGTTTTTACCTTATCGGCTGCAGCCCTCGCTGTTCTGCCCCTGGGATTACCCGAGTGCCAGGCCCGCCATCGTCACTAGCAAGCGCAGCGGGGTAGTGACGAGGGCTCGGAACCCAGAAAGTACGACGCCGCCAGGCGGATTTTCGGCAGGACGCGCGCGTGACGGGTTCGTAGACTGGCCACCGTAGACCGAATTACCCGTGGCCACTGCGGATCAGTGGCACAGAGGGCGCCCGACCTCGACCCTTCGGTCAAAACGGGCCCGTGCGTCCAGGACTGCAATCGGCGCACCGACCTTAGGGTCGTCAGTCCATTCTCCACGCCATCGACTTGCCTCACTTACTTAAGATCACTCGGATAGACTCTCAGGAGTCTGCTTTATGCAAGACACGCTATGTCTATTGCTAGTTGAAAAAGTGCTATAGGGTCTAGTCTGCTGTCGTCTGCCTTGACTGCCCATACCCTGAGTCTGGGGAATCTGGCCAGGCTTGCTGCGGGTGGTGAACTTTGAGCTTCACCTTTTGCGTTACCTTTTAAATTTGGAGATAGGCGATGAGAAAAATAATACTGATGCTGTCACTGGTTCTTTTCACCTCAACAGTTCTCGCTCACAGTGGCGGTTGTCGGAAAGACAGTCCTCCAGGTCAGTGCTGTCACGCCGGTTCAGAGCCTTATCATTGCCATTGACAGAAAATAGCCCGCAGCTAGGAGGTGTATCCCCCTAGCTGCGCCGCTTCCGCGGAGTATGAAAGCGCTCAGCGTAATCGAACACGTCAGACCTTCCGATATCCCGTGGCGGGTGCGGGCGTTCGCGCCGCGCACTTAGAGCAGGCGCAGGAAACGCATCTAGAATAGGGCGAGAGTAGCCACCAGCAACACAAACCACCCGAGTAACCAGCCGTAGCGGGGCAGCCAGTTCACGGCGAAGCCGAACTGCGAGTACCGGCGGGGGCTCCAGACCAGCAGTGTGAGATCTTGCACCGGCCTGGCGCCGGTAAAGCTGACACCGTAGCCCACGGCCACCGTCGCAAAAAAGCCAAGGACATTCCACCAGAGCCACGAAAGCTGCGGCACGAACTGCCAGCAGAACAGATTGAGGGCGAATCCCGCGGCAAGCCCGGCCCTGGCGCCACGCCCGTTGCAATGCCGGCTCAGGACGCCGAGAGCGAACACACCCAGCACCGGGCCGTTGATCAGCGACCCTATCTTGTTGATCGCAACCAGTACCGTGTCGGCTATCTGCCCCACGTAGAAGGCCATTGTCAGGGTGGTCGCGCCCCAGGCAAAGGTGAGCAGCCGCGAGTAAAGCAACTCGCGGACATCTGACCAGCTGGCGCCGGAATGCAGGCGGCGCACGAAATCTTCCATCGTTGTGGCGCTGAGGCTATTGATGACGCTGTCCAAAGACGACATGGCAGCGGCGAAGAGCGCGACCAGTGCAATGCCGACGATGCCCGTGGGCAATTGCTGGAGCATGTACAGTGGAACGGCGAGATTGTAGTTTGGCGTATCGCCATTTTTCGGCAAGTTGGCGATGAACTCCGGTTCACCCGCAGCGTACACGGCGAGCGCGGCACCAATCAGGCAGTACAGCAGTACCAGTGGAAACCTGAGCAGGCCATTGATGAACAGCGCCCGGTTACCGTCGTCCACAGTGCGGGCGCACAGCTCCCGCTGTACCTGGCTCTGGTCGCAGCCATAATAGGAAACGTAGAGAAAGATGCCGCCGAAGAGCATGGGCCAGAACGCAAAGTCGTAGCCATCTCCCAGGCCATGATGGGCAAAGTCCAGAGCGGTTTTCCGCTCCTGTGGCAAACCGGCCATGAGTTGATCAAAACCCCCGATCGCATTCAGTAGCAGAGCAAACAACAGCAGCAGTACCAGCACCAGAATGATCATCTGTATCACGTCACTGTAAATGACGGCGCGAATGCCGCCCAGGACGTCATAGATCACAGTCATGACCCCCAGCAGCATGACCGACCAGAAAAACGAGAGACCGGAGATCAGCTCGACCACCAGGGAAATGCTGTATACCGTCACAGCCGTGGCAAAGGCGCGCAATACCTGAAAGATGCCACTTAGCCAGAGGCGGGTAGACAAGTCGAAGCGCCGTTCCAGGTAGTCATACACCGAGATGAGTGACAGATTGCGGAACAGTGGCAGGAGAAACACCATGACCACGACCATGGCGATTGGAACCGCCAGTTCGTATTGCAACCAGATCAAGCCACCACCTGCGGCGAACGCCACGAACGCCGGCGCACCGAGGATACTGTTGGTGGAACATTGTGTCGCCATGATGGATATGGCGATGGGCCAGGCACCCGTCTGCCGGCCGGCGACATAGTAGTCTCCACGCGAATGCTGGGAACGTGACAACCAGGCGCTGAGTGCGATCAAGCCAGCGAGATAGCTACCAATAATGGCCCAGTCAATGGCGGTAACCAGGCTATTCATGGTTATACATTGGTCTCCCGATTTACCGGAGGCCGATCCTGGCGCCGCAGAAGCGGTCCAGCTCGGTCAGGGCCCGGCAAGTGCCGAATAGCGGGGCTGATCGATGTACAGTTGCCCGGCAACCGTCAGCCGCAGGTGATCTGCGAGACCGGGTGACGCCAGCGGGAGGCCGGAGCGCAGTGCCTCGGCCAGTTTCCAGCGCAGTTGGTCGAGCTCGCCGGTGCCCACCAGCCCCTGGAGCCGCTCCTGTTCCGCCAGGGCGAGGCGCGGTCCGTAGAGAAATTCGCGCTGGGCGATGCCCAGCGAGTTTGCGGCGACCTTGGCGAGGAAGGAGAAATGGCTGTTGGCACTGGCGGCGACGTCGTCTGTCAGAAATGTCCGCACCCCCTCCAGGAGCTCGGCGGGCATCGGCAATTGGGTGCCCTTGTCCAGTTCAGTAGCCTCCGGCAGCTCGAACTTGCCGGGCATCAGCAGGTTCACGCAATCCATTTGTGCTTCCGATGAACGCCGGCCAATTACCGGCCGTTCCAGGCTGGGTGTTTCCCCGCTGCGCCAGGTTGAGGCCATGGCGAGTGTGGTGATTGACCACCAGAAGGAGCCGAAAACCTGCCAGAAACGCAGGTCTTCCCGGCTGATCTCGACGCCGGAGACTGCCTGGTAGCCGGCGAGCAGGTCCTCGACCGTACCAAAACCACCCACAGGCAGCTCGGTTTTACCAAACCGCCAGGAATTGACGCAGAGCCAGCCCAGGTCGCGGACCGGGTCCCCGATCTGGGTGAGTTCCCAGTCCAGCACCGCGTGCAGGCCGCTCTCGTTGATCATCAGGTTGCCATTGCGAAAATCGCCGTGTACCAGAGTCTGGCGCGAATTCTCGGGCAGGTTTTCCAGCAGCCAGCGCGCGCTGTAATCGATCATGGGCGCGGGCACGTTTAGACCCTGGTACCAATCCCAGGTCTCCTGTACCAGAACCGCAGGGCTGACCGTGGGCAAGCGCTGGCGCAGGTCGGCATCGATGTCGATAGCGTGCAGGCGGGCCAGGGTTTCGCCGCACTGACGGGCCAGATGGGGCCTGATATCCGCGAATTTTTCCGACTTTACGATACGCTGGCCCAGGGTTTCGCCCTCCAGCCATGCCATCAGAAATCCCTCGCCGAGTTCGTCGCTCTCAGTCAGTACATGCATGACGCTCGGCACGGGGATGCCGGCTTTTGCAGCCATTTGCAGCAGGCGTGCCTCTGTGTCCAGGCCAATCTCGCTGAGGGTGGTCCCGCCCAGCTGTGTCGGTGGGCAGCGGCGTAACGCGAACTGCCGATCGCCCTGGTCCGTCGAGACCAGAATGCGAAACGTCTCCTGGCTGGCACCGGCGGTCAGTTTCTGGCATTCCTGCAGCTGGCGGAATCCTTCGATCTTGCCTGCCAACAGGGCTTGCAGAGCGCTTGAAAAAGCGGGGTCCAGGGTGGTTTCGTTGCGGGTCTCCGAGGTCATGCCAAATCCTTGTCCGGTAGCGGGTTTTGCGGATGGCATGATAACGCGTTGCTACAGGAATTTTGAGATAAATAACCAGCAACGCTCAGTTGCCAGTGAATTCCCCGCTCCGTCTGCCCTTGAACGCGCTCAGCGCCTCGTCGAAGTCCTCGCTTTGGACACACAGCAGCCACTGATCCGCATCGGCGTGCATGACGGCCTCATCCAGTGCGCCGGTCAAACGGTTGATGCTGCGCTTGATCATCTGGACCGCAACAGGGGGAAGTGCGGCGTATTCCTGCGCCCAGGCCAGCGCCCGCGCATCGAGGTTCTCGCGTTCGCAGACTTCGTCGACAAACCCCCAGCTGGCGAGGGTATCGATTTCCATCAGTTTGCCTGACATGATCAGCTGCTTGGCGCGGGCGGGCCCGACAAGGTTGACGCAGGGGGGCAGGGCATTCCACATCAGGTTGATCCCCAGTCTGACTTCGCCATAACCCATGCGGGCACCCTGTGCGGCGATGCGAAAGTCGCAGGCAGTGGCGATACAGGTCGCACCACCGGTGGAGACGCCCTGGATGGCGCAGATTGTCGGTTGGTGGATATCCCTGATCGCTCGCATCATGCGCGCGCCAAGTTCGCCCTTGCGTCTGAGCATCAGCAGGCTGGGGCGCGCGGCGGTACGCATTTCCTCCAGATCCATGCCGTAGCTGAAATTCTCACCCGCGGCGCGGATGATCACGGCGCGAGTCTGCTCGTCTTCGGCAAAGCGGTTGGCGATGGCCTCCAGTTCCGCCAGTATCGCCGTGTTCAGCGTGTTGCCGCTACCGGCCCTGTTGAGGGTGATGGTGCTGATGTGGCCCTGTTGTTCTACTACCAGCTCAGAAGTCATGTGTGCCTCGTTGGGATTGTCCAAGCGCCGGCCGGCGCCGGCAATGTGAGCCTGTATCCGGAAGCGCGACAATATTCTCCCGGCGTGATGTCCGCGTGCCACCATGGCTGCAGGCCAGGGATGCCCATCGGGCTACCGTTCGCGAACGGTTGACGGCATGGCCAATATAACTCAATATGAACAACGTTCATATTGGCTGTTGCGTTGCGCCTGCACCAGGCCCCGCAGCGGCATTGGGGCACCCACCCCCGGCAATTGCTCGAGGAGAGAATGATGGAATATCGGCGGCTGGGGAAGTCCGGCTTGAAGCTCAGCGGCTTCAGCTACGGCTCCTGGGTCACATTCGGGCGCACTATCGACGTCAATGCTGCCATCGAGTGCCTGGCTGTCGCCTACGATGCCGGGGTCAACTTCTTCGACAACGCCGAGGGCTACGCCTGGGGTACCTCGGAACTGATCATGGGGGAGGCCCTGCGGCGGCTGAACTGGAGCCGCGATTCATTCTGCGTGTCCTCCAAGGTCATGTTCGGCAGCAAGCAAAACCCGGGGCCGCTGCAGCGGGGCCTGAGCCGCAAGCACGTCATCGAGGCCTGCGAGCAGGCCATGCAGCGGTTGGGTGTCGACTACCTGGACCTGTACTTCTGCCACCGGCCCGACCCGGAGACCCCGATCGAGGAAACCGTGCGGGCCATGGATACGCTGATCCAGCAGGGCAAGGTACTCTACTGGGGAACCTCCGAGTGGTCTGCGGAGCAGTTGCTGGAAGCCTTCGCGGTCGCGGAGCGTCACCATCTGACGCCGCCGACCATGGAACAGCCGGAATACAACCTGTTTGTGCGCAATCGCGTGGAGCAGGAGTTCGAACCGCTGTACGAGCAACACGGGATTGGCCTGACCACCTGGTCCCCGCTGTGCTCCGGGGTGCTCACCGGAAAATACAGTGAGGGCATTCCCGGGGGTTCACGCGCCAGTCTCGATGGCTACGGTTGGCTGGCGAAAAATATCCTCAGCGAGCGGGGGCAGGCCCGGGTCCAGGTGACCAGGGAGCTCACACAGATTGCCCTGGAGCTCGGTGTGTCCGTTACTCACCTGGCGCTGGCCTGGACCCGCTGCAATCCCCGGGTCAGCACGACAATCCTTGGCGCCAGTTCGGCAGCCCAGTTGCGCGACAACCTGGCGGCGGTGGATGTGGTCGCCAAATTGACCCCGGAGGTGCAGCAGAAGATAGCGGCCCTGCTCCAGGCAAACCCCGGTCTGGAATAGGGCGCCGGCATGCAAAGATCCAGCAATGGCCAGGTATTTCTCTACTCCCTCCCGGCCATTGCCATAGCGTTTATCAATCTGCCTGCGGCCATCGTTCTACCCACCTTCTATGTCGAGCACACGGCGGCAACGCTAACCGGCATTGGTTTCGTCAACCTGCTGCGCTGGTGGTTTGATGCCGCCACGGATCCGATTGTCGGCTACCTGGGAGACCGCACCGCGACCCGCTGGGGCAAGCGCAAGCCGTGGCTGGTGGTGGGTGCCGTTGTATCTTCCATCGCGATCTTCCAGCTGTTTCGCCCGCCTGCGGAGGCGGGTAGCTTTTTCTATGCATTCTGGCTGTGTGCCGTCTACCTGGGCTTTACCCTGTTCAGTATTTCCCACACTGCCTGGGGCAGTGAACTGGCCGTGGACTATAACGACCGCTCACGGATCTCCACCAGCTATTCGGTGATGACCGTCATCGGCAGCATCCTGTTCTGGGTCCTGCCGGTGCTCCTGTTGCCCTTTACCGGGACGTCTGAGATTGGCCCGCCGGTAATCAACGGCATCGCCTGGGTGTTTATCGTGTTGATGCCGGTCAGTGCGCTGCTGGCAATCGCGTTCGTTCCGGTGGGTATCGATCTCGCCCAGAAGGCTCCGCAGTCCCTGCGCAAGACCGTCAGCGATCTCAAGTTCAATCTTCCACTGTGGCGCTTCGTGATGGCGCAGGCTGTGTGGGGTATTGGCCAGGGCATGTATCTTTCGGTCATCTATGTCTTCATGCGGGATTATCTGCAGGTTGGCTCCCGTTTTCCGATTATCATGATCACCTTTTTCATCGTGCAGACGCTCTCCATGCCGATGTGGGCACGGCTGATGAATCGCTACGGCAAGCACCGCTGCTGGGCTTTTTCCTGGGCTGCCTTTTCACTGGCGCAGCCGCTGGTGCTGCTGCTTGAACCCGGGCTGGAGGCGTTCCTGTTCGTCATGGTGCTGGTGGTGTTCACCGCGGCCCTGAATTCCGCCAGCTACATTGCACCGATGGCATTGCTGGGTGATATTTCGGATTACGGTACCCTCAAGTCCGGGAGCAACAACACGGGTAACTATTTCGCGATCCAGACCTTGTTGCAGAAAGCAACCATGGGCGTCGGGGCGGGAATTGCCTTTCCAGTGCTGGCCCTGTTCGGCTATGAACTGGGCGGCGACAACCGGGGATTGGCCGAGTGGGGACTGTACACGACCTATATCCTTATCCCTGCCGTCACCAGCGTGGCCGCCGCGGCTATCCTCTGGAATTTCCCCATTGATGCCCGTCGCCACGGTATAATTCGCCGTCGTCTCGAACAATTGGCAATCCGGTGAATGTATCAAAATCGGCCTCTCAACAGGGCTATCACAAGGGTAACCTCCGCGACCGGCTGATCTCGACCGCGGAAACTCTGTTACAGCATGAAGAACTCGATGCCCTCAGTTTGCGCCGCGTGGCCAGGGAAGTGGGGGTGGCTCCATCGGCCATCTACAACCACTTCAGCAATCTGGATGAGCTGCTGGCGGCGGTCGCCGCCGATGGCTATCGTCAGCTGGTGGTGCTGGAACAAACGGCCTACGGCAACATCGAGGATTCCGAGACCGTCCTCCGGCAATTGATCGGCGACTATCTCCAGTTCGCCGCAGCCAATCCCAACCTCTACCGCCTGATGTTCAGTCGCCGGGTTGTGGGGTACCGGGCACTGCCGGAAGTCGGTGAGGCCGGCGATACCAGCTTTAAGCTGTCGGTGGAGTGGTGGTATGGCGAGGGCAGCTACGACCCTGCCAAATCGGCAATTCACTATCCCTACGCACTCGCTGTCTGGTCCCTGTGTCACGGTGCCGCCATGTCAATGCTGGACGGCATGGTCACCATGAGTGAGGCGCCTGACCAGAATGTCGATGCGCTGGCCAATGTCCTGGCGGACGTGCTCCTGCAAGGTGCGCGGTCAGTATTTTCAAAATAGGTCTTGACGAAGCCTGAACTGATAGGCTAAATGAACACTGTTCATATGAACACCGTTCATTTAGCCCATCTGTGAGCCAGGAGTCGTGCATGAACAAGAAGTCATCACTCAAAGTTGCCGCCGTTTCGACTCTCGGGTTCAGTCTTGCCCTGACCAGCGAAACCGGTTTTTCCCAAGTGCTGGAAGAGGTGCTGGTGACGGCGCGGAAACGCCAGGAAAACCTCCAGGAGGTACCCATGGCGATCAGCGCGCTCACCGCGAAGGACATCGCCGAGGCGGGACTGATGCGCTTGCAGGACATTACCCAGCTGGTTCCGAACATGACCTATCTGGAACCCACCACCAACAAGTTCACCAATATTACCCTGCGGGGCATCTCCTCGGGCGGCGGCCTGGGCAACGACCCGGCGCTGGGGGTGTACGTCGATGAGGTGTATATCGGCCGTGACTCCGCCTTCAACGGCGACCTGCTGGACATCGAGCGGGTGGAGGTCCTGAGGGGCCCCCAGGGCACGTTGTTCGGCCGCAATACCACCGTGGGTGCGATCAATATCACCACCAAGAGGCCCTCCGATGAGCTCGGGGGAACGCTGGTGGTGGGGGTGGGGGACTACAACCTCACCCGGATCGGTGGTCTTGTCAACGTGCCGCTCAGTGACACCGTTGCCGCCAAGTTGTCGGTGGTGGATATGGAGCGGGACGGCTTCCTGGACAACAGTTTCGGCGGCACCGTGAACACCGTCGACTACACGACTGGCCGGGCGCAGCTGTTGTGGAGTCCCAGTGAGCGTCTGGATGTCCTGCTGACGGGGAGCTATCGTGAAACCAGTGGCAATGGAAACAGCTACGTGACGCGCTTCCAGGGCGAACCCCTGGAGACGAGCTACGATGTGAATGTCCCTGATCCCGGGTTCGAGGACGTGGAAGACAGTACATTGACCCTGCATGTGAACTACGACTTCAGCAACTACACGCTCACATCCATCACTTCCTTCCAAAAACTGGAGGAGAGTTACCGCAATGATGCGGACTGGACCCCGCTGGATGACCTGACTGCCATCGATACGCGTGACATGGACTCCTGGAGCCAGGAGTTGCGGGTGGAGAACAGTGGTGACAGTCGTCTTGAATGGGTCGCCGGGGCCTACTTCTACCACCAGGAATTTGACGTTTTTACCCAGTCGCTGAGCGGCGGCGATACCATTTTCGCCTTCTTTGGCCTGAACAACTTCATTGGCAGTGGCCTGAAACCCTCGGATGTCAATCCGGGCCTGCCCAACGGGGTGGACATCAATGCGAGTTCGGTGATCGACACCGACAGTCTGTCTTTTTTCGCCAATGCCACCTACGACCTTACCGATCAGTGGAGTGTGACGGCCGGGCTGCGGTATTCCGAGGACGACAAGGAACTGGATTACGAGCAGGGGGCCGATGCCCTGGCCGCTGCCGCAGGGTTCTCCCCATTTACTTTGCAGGACGAGCAGAAGGATGAGGAGGTGACATCCACCATCAGCCTGAACTGGCAGCCCAATGACAATCTGCTTGCCTACGCCCGCTATGCGGGGGGCTACAAGGCGGGTGGCTTCAACAACTCGATCAGCACAACGGCATCCCTGGTGAGTTTCGATGCGGAGACCCTGGATTCCTACGAACTCGGCTTGAAGTCCACGCTGCTCGACAATAGCCTGCGGGTGAACATCGCGGTGTTCCGCATGGAATACAAAGACAAGCAGGAGAGCCGGTTTATTGCCGGTGTGGGTTTCCAGCAGAGCAACGCCGGTGAAGCGGTCAGCGATGGCTTCGAGGCCGATTTCGAGTGGACGCCGCTGGAGCGTTGGACCGTGTATGGAGGCGTGGGCTACGCGAAGGCCGAGTACGACGACTACGTGGTGGATGCGACGACCGACTACACCGGCAACACGCTGACCCGTGCGCCGGAATGGACCGCAAACCTGGGTGTACAGACTGACTGGGATTTCACCGATTACCTGCAGGGGAATTTCCGGCTGGATTACGCCTACCAGGATGAATTCTTTACCCAACCCAATAACGACCCTTTCTTTGCTGCCGACAGCCAGGGGATTGTCAACGCCAGGCTCGGTATTGCGGGCGGCGATGGCAGCTGGCAGGTCACCCTGTGGGGGCGCAACCTGACTGACGAGGAGAACGTGAATGCCCTGTTCGGCGCCAGCTCCTTTGTGTTTCCCTTCTACCACTATGCCCTGATTGCCCCGCGCACCTACGGTGCCGAGCTGCAGTTCCGATTCTGATACCCGGTGCCACAGGCTTGCATCCATTGACGATTTCCGCTCCCAGTAGTGAACCGCAGCCGACCCGGCTGCGGGACTACGCTCCGTTTCCGTTTCTGGTGAAGTCTGTACGGCTGCAGCTTGAGCTGGACGGCAGGGCAACGGTGGTGGAGAGCCACCTGTTGCTGGAGCGCAAGTTTGGCGAAGCGGTGCCGCTGCAGCTGGATGGCGTTGGCCTGTCCCTGGACGCCATTGCGCTGGATGGCGAGCCGTTGCCGCCCACCCGGTACCGGGTGGAAGGCGATGTGCTGCGCGTGTTCGACCTCCCGCCGCGCTGTACCCTGATGACCCGCACGACGATCAACCCCGCCGCGAACGCGGGTGACGAAGGCCTGTTTGAACTCTCGGGCAAACTTGCCACCCAGTGTGAGGCCGAGGGCCTGCGCCGGATTACCTGGTTTCCGGACCGGCCGGACGTGCTGGCGCTGTACTCGGTTACCCTGGTTGGCGACTCCGCTGCCTATCCCGTGATGCTCAGCAATGGCCACCCTGTGGCGGAGGGCACGCTGGTGGATGGGCGGCGCTGGGTGCGCTGGGAGGACCCGTTTCCCAAGCCCTCCTATATCTTTGCCATCGTCGCCGGTGACTTTGCCTGCCTCAGGGACGAATACATCACCGCCAGCGGTCGCAGGGTCGAACTGGCAATCTACGCCGACCGGGAACGCATCGGCGAGTGCGATTTTGCCATGGGCGCGTTAAAGCGTTCCCTGCGTTGGGAGGAGGACAAGTACGGTCTGGAGTACGATCTCGATGTTTACAATATCGTTGCGCTGACCGGGCATGTCGGGGCGATGGAAAACAAGGGTCTCAACATCTTTGATGCCAACGGCATCTGCGTCGATCCGGACATCAGTACCGACGCAGACTACCTGCTCATCGAGCGCATTCTGGCCCACGAGGTGTTCCACAACTGGACCGGCAACCGGGTGACCTGTCGCGACTGGTTCCAGCTGTGCCTGAAGGAGGGCCTGACGCGCTATCGGGACCAGTGCTTCTCCCAGGACATGTCCGGCGCGGGGGTCAAGCGCATCGAGTTTGTCAAAGCCCTGCAGCGCAACCAGTTCCCGGAGGATGACGGCCCGGCGGCGCATGCGGTGAAGCCCGATGAGTACATCGAGATTCGCAACTTCTACACCGCCACGGTCTACGAAAAGGGCGCCGAAGTTATCCGCATGCTGCAGTGCCTGATCGGTGACGAGTTGTTCCGTCAGGGAGTCCAGCTGTACCTTGAACGGCACGACCTCCAGGCGGTGACCACCGAGGATTTTATCGCTGCGATTGAGGATGCCAGCGGCTATGATCTGTCGCAGTTCTACCGCTGGTATGAGCAGGCCGGGCGTCCGCAGGTAGTGGCCACCGGGAGCTACGATGCTGCAACCCGGTGCTACGAACTGCGGCTGAGCCAGTCGACGCCCGCGACTCCGGGGCAGCCCGCGAAACAGCCCTTTCATATCCCGGTGCTGGCGGGGTTGCTTGATCAGGCGGGCAATGAGCTGTCGGTACGTCACCCGGATATCAGAATGGTCGACGGCAACCTGTTGCTGGAGCTGCGTCAGGAATCCCGGACCTTCCGGTTCGAGAACCTGCCCTCCGAGCCCGTGCCGTCACTGCTGCGGGGTTTTTCCGCCCCGGTATCCCTGCAGACGGACTTGTCCAATGAGCAGCTGGCCTTCCTCTGGGCCAGGGACAGCGATGCCTATAATCGCTGGCAAGCGGGTCAGTCACTGGCGATCAATGTCACCCGCGAGCTGGCCAGGCGCTGGCATGCGAAATCGCCCCTGGAGCTGGACCGGGGTTTCTCCGACGCCTGGTCTGCGCTGCTGGGTGACGAAAAAACGGACCCGGGCCTGCTTGCGGAATTACTCTTGCTGCCCGAGGAGCCAGCCCTGAGCGCAGGCCTGGCCCGGATTGATATTGATGGCCACTACGCCGCGCGGGCTTACATCGCCCGGCAACTGGCCGGGAACAATCGCCAGCGGTTGCTCGAGCGGTACCACGCTCTGGCCGTCGCCGGGCCTTACGTATTTTCTGCGGAGGCGATCGGTCGACGCAGCCTTCGCAACCGCTGTCTGGAACTGCTGCTGGCCGACCCGGACGAGGAGGTTCTCACCCTCTGCCTGGCCCAGATTCGCAGCAGTGAAAACATGACCGACGGCTTCGCGGCCCTGTCAGCCCTGTGCCATGTGGACTGCCCCGAGCGTGCAGAGGGCCTCGCCGATTTTTACCAGCGTTGGCAACACAAGCCACCCGTTATCGACAAGTGGTTCAACGCCCAGGCGCTCTCGCGCCTGCCAAACGCCGTCGACCTGGTCCTTGAGCTGGAACGGCACCCGGCCATGGATATCATGAATGCCCCGAGGGCGATGGCCTTCTACGGCGGCTTTTTTCGCCAGAATCGGGTCGGCTTCAACGAGCCCAGCGGCCGCGCTTACGACATGCTGGCAGAGCGCCTGATTCTGGTCGACGGGGTCAAACCGGGTTCGACCTACTGGCTGATGCCGCAGATATTGCAGTGGCGCAGGTTCGATCAAGGCAGGCAGGAGCTGATGCGCGCCGCGCTCGGGAAAGTGCGGGACGCAAAAATATCCAAAGGACTCTACGAGATTGTGAGCAAGGCCCTGGCTGGAGAAACACCATGAAAGACTTCGTTCAACACCTCGACGTCACTGTGCCTGCACAGCTATCGGCGCTGAACTTGCCGGGCTGTGCGCTGGCCTTGATCGAGAACTCCGAGGTGACGGAGCTGCGCTGCTACGGCTATGCGAATGTGAAAGCGCAGACGCCGTTGAGCGAGCGCAGCATTTTCCAGATCGCCTCCATTTCCAAGTCCTTTACGGCCTGGGGAATCATGAAGCTGGTGGAGTCGGGCAAGCTGGACCTGGACGCGCCCATCGATACCTACCTGACGCGCTGGCATCTGCCAGCGTCGAATTACAATGCGGCAGCAGTCACGCCCAGGCTGCTGTTGATGCACTTTGGTGGCACCTCGCTCTCGGGTTGCGGCGGTACGCCCTACGACGATACCTGGTATACGGTGGACGATATTCTCTACGGACGGACACCGTCCCTCGACGAGCTGCAGCTGGAGTACTGCCTGAAATGGGGACTTGATCCCGATTCCTATGGCAAGCCGGTCCACCTTCTGCATGAGCCTGGCACCGCCTTCGAATATTCCGGTGGCGGGTTCACCATTCTGGAGTTGATCATCGAGGAGATCAGCGGAAGAACCTTCACCGAATTCATGCGCGAGGAAATTCTCAATCCACTGGGAATGCCCGAGTCCAGCTTTGAAATACGCGATTCGCAGCTGCCCCTGGTGGCGACCCCCTACAGCGATACGCTGGAGGAAATCCCCCTGTATCGCACCAATGGCAAGGCCGCCGGGGGTATGTATTCCACGATCACGGAGCTGGCGCGGTTTGCCTGCGCGGAAATGGAAGGCCCCAATGGCGAGGCGCCCGGTCGCGGCGTCCTGACAGCTGCCTCTGTGGCAGAAATGCATCGTCCCGATCGTTACGCCGAGACCGAGATGGGGCTGGATTTCTACGCTGGCCTGGGTCACTACGTGGTCGATCTGGGGGATATCCGTGCCGTGCAGCACACCGGCGGCAATCCTGGCTGGCGCACCGTGTACACCGTCATACCCGGGAAAAAGCTTGGGTTTGTCTGCCTGATCAACAGCGCCGGCGGCAACGACCTGTGGATGGACCTGATACAGCAGTGGTCCTCCAGTTTCATGCAGCAGTAGCGAGAAACCATGCTGCTGGGTGTCTTTGAAACCGGGGGGACGATCAATGGTATCGTCGATCCTGCGGCGCCCCCGCCGGCCGATAGCCGGGTGCTGGCATGGCTTGGGCAGCAGGCTTCGCGCCTGCACCTTGAAATCGATTCGCAGATTGTGGTGATGAAGGATTCCAGGTCGCTGGAGGACACGGACCGGGAGCGCCTTGCGGCAGCAATAGAGGCTACTCGGCTACAGCGTATCCTCATTCCCCATGGTACGTACACCATGCCTGCAACCGGGATGTACCTGCGCCGGCACCTCGGCCGTGAAGCGCAGTCGAAAAGTATTGTCCTGGTCGGCTCCAGGGTTCCACTGGGTGAGGCGGGATCCGATGCGCCGTCGGCGCTGGAGTTCGCTGTTGAAACCCTGGGGGAGGGTCCTGTGGGTGTCTGGATTGCCATGAATGGGCGAATCTGGCACCCGGGGGAGGTGGTAAAGGACGACAAGACCGGCGACTATGTCGCGCGTGACCCCGCGCGGGCCAACTAAGCGCAATTCACACGCGATGGGAAACCGCCGGGATATACGACAAGGCCGGGCGTATTCGGGTCGCAACGGCATCAACAATTCAATGAGGACAAGTGTGAAACTTGCTATCAATTTTGTCAGGTCGAATTTTCCCCAGCTACAGGATGATCCCCAGTTCGTGTTTTGTGCCAGCGCCGCGGGCAGCTATCTCGCCCAACCCGTTATTGACAGCCTCGAACACTACAACAGGCACTTGCGCGTCCAGCCCTATTCGCCATACCCCTCGTCCCGGGCAGCGGGCCTGGCCATGGACCGGGCGCGTGAGGGCTGGTCCAGGGCGCTGAATATTGGCGCAGACGAATTGACGATAGGCCCTTCCTCCTCGATCAACAGCTATGTCATGGCGCAGGCACTGGGTGCCGATTGGGGGCCGGGGGACGAAATCGTAGTGACCCAGCAGGACCACGAGTCGAACCATGGCGTGTGGCGGCGCAAGGCGGAAGCCCAGGGCGCGGTCGTGAAGGAGTGGCCGATTGACCCGTCGACGGGATTACTGGATCCGGGCGAGTTATACCCCCTGCTGGGCGAGCGGACCCGCTGGGTATTTTTTACGCACTGCTCGAACATCATTGGCACGGTCAATCCGGTTGCGGAAATAGTGGCGGGTATTCGACAGCGCAGCGGCGCCAAAGTCTGTGTCGATGCCGTGGCCTATGCGCCGCACCATATCCCCGATGTGAAGGCGCTGGATGTGGATATGTACCTGTTCAGCCTCTACAAGGTGTTTGGTCCGCATCAGGGGTTGATGTATCTGCGCGCCGAGCTGCAGGAAAGCATCCAGGCCCAGAGCCATTTTTTTATCCAGGGTGACAGTCACAAGCGATTCAACCCGGCCGGACCGCAGCATGCCCAGGTGGCCGCTTGCCAGGGCGTGCTGGATTATTTCGCGGCCTTGCACCGGCATCATGGCGGCAGTGAGTCGGAGTCGGCCACGGCCATGTTGCAGTCAGTCCATGCATTGACTGCCGCCCATGAAGCTCGGCTGGCTGCCCCCATGGTCGATTACCTGGACCATGCACCACAGGTCAGGCTGTTGGGCAAAACCCATGTCAGAGACGGCGACCGATCGACAACCATTGCTTTTCAGCCGCTGGGCAAGTCAGCGGCCGATGTGGCCAAAGCCCTGCAGGCCCGCGATATTGGCGTTGAGCACGGGCATTTTTATGCCCACAGGCTGATGACCGGTCTGGGGATTGATCCGGCAGATGGCGTGGTCAGGATTTCCCTCGTTCATTACAACAGCGTAGCCGAAGTCGACAGGATACTGGCGGCGCTGGATCAGGCCCTGATCTGAGGGTCAGGTATGGCCGCTTTTCTGGCTCCCCGGCGAGGTGTGCAAGGAACATTCTGCAACGGAAAGTATGCCTCGCTCCGGGGCTGACTCAGGATGCCGCTCAGTCCGGAAAAATAATCCGCAGCAGCTGTTCCAGGAACACGTTGTGTTGCGCGCCGTCATGGTTGAGGGTGCCACTCAGGCTGAGGCGCTCCTCGGGGCAGTAGTACATGAAGGAACCCCAGTGGCCCAGGTGTCCCCACAGGGTTTTGCCGTGGATGGTTTTCCTGCCGATGCCCATGGCGTAGTGGTAGCCTTCCCTGGCGAGCTTGCCCCTGAGCAAGATATCCAGAGTTTCCGGCTGGCGGGTGAGCTTGCCGGCGAAGGTACCGCGCAGGAAGCTGTCGAGGTCACGCAGGGTTGATACGTGTCCACCCGCGGCCCAGTCGCAGCTGCCGTTGATCTGCAGGGCGTCGACGTAGTCGCCATTCATGTTGATATAGCAGTGGGACAAATCGCTCCGTGCCGGCTCATGCCCTTCCAGGTAGGTCTGGTCCATGCCCAGCGGGTCGAATATGTTTGCCCGGCACAGTTGCGCATAGGAGGTGGCGGTCAGCTGCTCCAGCAGCAGTCCGAGCAGGACGTAGCCGGTATCCGAGTAATGATAGGTTTCGCCGGGGGCGCCCACCAACTTCGCGTTGTCCAGTGCCCACTCGGCGATCTCCCCCGGCGCCCGAAACTTTCCCGGGTCGCCAGCCAGCACCTGGAACCACTCTTCCGACAACGCAAAATCATTGAATCCCGCCCGGTGATAGAGCAACAGCTCCAGCGTGATTTCTTCCCGGTGATGACCCGGGGCGACGGGAAGCCTGGCGGCAATGTTCGCAGGCAGCAGCTCTGCCACCGATGTTTGCAGGCTTAGCTTGCCCTGTTCGATCAGTTGGGCACAGAGCAGGCCGGTGAAGGTTTTGCTCATGCTGGCAATGCGGAAGGCGTGGCCGGGTTCCAGCGCCGAGTCATCCTCACGACAGTATTTCCCTGCCGCGCCCCGAAACTGCAACTGCTGAAAGGGGGCGTTGATTCCCAGCAGTACTCCCGGCGCCTCGGCTGCTGTCGCTGTCATGAGTTGTTCGATGTCTTGTTCCACGAGGGCTCCTGAGTCAAGGACCGGGAAAGCGTTAATTTGCTTGCCAGGCCGCGGGATTCTGCTAATATGAACACTGTTCATATTATAAGTCAACGCTCAACCACAACGCGCAAGGCAGGGGAGAACAGGTGACCGCAACGACAGCAGCAGGATCTCCCGCACGCCGGAAGGTACCCCGGCTCAACTGCAGCAACCAGCGCAATGTTTCCTGGCTGCTGCGGTGGCGAGCCGAGAGTCGTGCGGATCATCCGTTTATTGTCTGGGCCCCATTCGATTCACCCTCGCGCTCGATAAGCTATGCGGAATTCTACGCCTCGGTGCTGTCGCTGGCAGCGGGATTGCGGGCCCGGGGGGTAGAACAGGGCGACTTTGTTCTGCTGCATATGGATAACTGCCCCGAGTTCCTTCAGGCCTGGCACGCCTGCTCGCAACTGGGCGCGGTGGTGGTGACCACCAATACGCGCTCCAGCGGCGAGGAACTGGCCTACTTTATCGACCATTGCGGCGCCCGGGTGGCGCTTACCCAGCCGTCTTATCTGCAGCGTGTTGCTGCGGCCGGCGAGCAGTTGGCGTGGGTTGCCTGTATCGAGCACGATGCGGGGGCCGAGCCTGCCAGTACGGATATCGGCGGTGCGCTGGCCTTTGCCGAACTGGTGATTGACGCCCGCGGGTTCCAGCCGGTGGATTCCGACCCGCTTGCCTGCAATTCGGTGCAGTATACGTCGGGTACTACATCGCGTCCCAAGGGCGTGCTGTGGACGCATGCCAACGCGATATTTGCCGCCCGCAGCAACGCGCAGGTGTGCATGATCCGGCCCGCTGACATTGGCCATGTGTTCCTGCCCCTGTATCACACCAACGCGCTCTGTTATTCGCATCTGGCGACCCTGTGGGCCGGCGCGACTATCGTCCTGCAACCGCGCTTTTCCGCCTCCCGGTACTGGGATTGCGTGGTCGGACACCGGTGCACCTGGGGCATCCAGATACCCTTTGCCCTGAAAGCCCTGATGTCCCGGCCCATTCCACCGCAGCACTATGTGGAGCGGTGGGGCCTGGGTGCGCACAGCCCCGATATTATTCGGCAGTTGTTGGGGATTCCCTGTATCGGCTGGTTCGGCATGACGGAAACTGTTGCCCTGCCCATCTATTCGACCCTGGGTATGCCGGATCGGGAGATGAGTATGGGCCTGCCCTCGCCGGAATACGAGGTGCAGGTACGCGCTGCGGATGGCAGTGATGCGGCATTCGGGGAGAGTGGGCGCCTGTGGCTGCGTGGAATTCCCGGACTTTCCCTGTTTCATTCCTATCTTCACAACCCCGAGGCGACCAGCAAGGCCTTCGATGCAGAGGGCTGGTTTGACACCGGTGACATGGTGACCGCCACGGCGGACGGCTGCATCACCTTTAACGGCCGCTCCGGCGATATGCTGCGTGTGGGGGCGGAAAACGTGGCGGAGTCTGAGATCGAACGGGTGGTGGCGACAGTGCCCGGTGTTCTCGAGGTCGCGGTGGTCGGCCGGCCGGATGACATGCTCGATGAAGTACCGGTGGCTTTTGTCGAGGCACCCGGTACTACGGAGACAACCGCAGTGGCCGAATTGGCAGCGCAGATTATCAAGCACTGCAAAGATCAGCTGGCCGACTTCAAGGTACCGAGAGAGGTATTCGTCGTCGACCAGATACCCCGCGTTACCCTGGGCAAGCTGGACAAGAAACTGTTGCGCCAGCGTTTGCGAGACGGTGCGCGGACACAAAACAAGGAGAGCCCGCATGTATCCTGACAAGCAATCCAGATCATACGCGCTGTACGAGCGCGCACTGTCTGTGATGCCCGGTGGTAACAGTCGCAACACCGTGTATTTTCCGCCCTACCCGGTGTACATCGACCGGGCAGAGGGCTGCCGAATCTGGGATGTCGACGGTGTCGAGCGCATCGACTGTATCAACAATTACTCCGCGCTGATTCACGGCCACTGCCACCCCCGCATTGTTGCAGCGCTGCGGGAGCAAGCGGGCAAACTGCTCTCCGTTGCGCTGCCGACGGAAGCGGAGATTCGGCTGGCGGAACTGGTGACCGAGCGCATGCCCGGCGTCGAGCAGGTCCGGTTTGCCAACTCGGGCACGGAAGCCGTGATGATCGCGGTCATGGCCGCGCGCGCTGCAACCGGGCGCAACAAGATCGCCAAGATTGAAGGGGCCTACCACGGCAGCTATGACGCGCTGTCGGTGAGCGTGTACCCGACGCCGGATCTTTGGGGGCCGGATGATGCGCCCGAGGGCGTGGCCCCCGCGGGGGTCTACGAAGCTGCCCGGGCCAGTACGATTGTTCTGCCAGCCAACAACGTGGAGCTGGGGCGCGCCATTCTGCGGCGGCATGCCGATGACCTGGCCGGGGTGATTATCGATCCCCTGTGCAAAAACCTGGGCTTCCTGCAGGTGGATGGCGAGTTCCTGAACATGCTGCGCGAAGAGACCAGCGCGCTGGGCGCCAAGCTTGTCTTTGACGAGGTGTACAGCTTCCGGATGGGCTACAACGGCGCCCAGGGCGAGCTGGGTGTGTTGCCGGACATCACCGCCATGGGCAAGGTTATCGGCGGCGGACTGCCGATTGGCGCGATAGGTGCTCCTGCCCGGTTGATGGAAGAGCTGTTTGATCCGCGCGGCGGTGCCAAAATGGCCCATGGCGGCACCTTCAATGCCAACCCCATGACCATGGTGGCGGGAGCCGCTGCCATGGAACTCTACGACCGGGCGGCTCACGATAGGCTGGCTGGACTGGGCGAGCGGCTGCGCAGCGGGCTGCGGGAACTGCTCAGGGTCACGGGGCGGCCAGGCACAGTGACGGGGGCGGCGTCCATGGTGGGCCTGTTCCACACCGACGCCCCGCTGACGGACTATCGCTCGACGGTGAAAGCCGTGATGAGCGAGCCCGCCATAGGCCAGCACGCGGAGGCCTTCTTCCGCCATATGCTGAACAACGGCGTTTATATGGCGAGCCATGGTTTCATGGTCCTGTCGACGGCGATGACCGAGGCAGATATCGACTTTATCCTGGACAAGGCTGAGGGCGCCCTGCGCGCCATTCCTGCCGCGGCCGCCTGATCCATCAAGAGGAAAGACCCCATGCGTGAAGCCGTCATTGTTGCCACAGCCAGAACCCCCATTGGGCGTGCCTACAAGGGTGCGTTCAACAACCTTGAATCCCCAAGCCTGGCGGGTTATCCCATCGCCGAAGCCGTGCGGCGCGCCGGGGTGGATCCAGCCGAGATAGAGGACTGCATCATGGGCGCCTCGATCCAGCAGGGTACCCAGACCTTCAACATCGGTCGCCTGGCGGCACTCGCCGGCGGGCTGCCGGAATCCTGCGCGGGCATGAGTCTTGACCGCCAGTGCTCATCGGGCCTGATGACGATCGCCACCGCGGCCAAACAGATCATCCACGACGAGATGACCGTGCTGGTGGCGGGCGGGGTGGAGAATATCAGCCTGGTGCAGAACGAGCACATGAACTTCCACCGGATACCTGACCCGCGTCTGATGGCAGCGCATCCCAATACCCACATGGGCATGCTGGAAACGGCCGAGGTGGTCGCCAAGCGCTTCAATATCAGCCGGGAAGCCCAGGATGAGTACGCCTTGCAGAGTCAGCAGCGCACCGCCGCTGCCCAGGCTGCGGGCCGCTTCGATGCCGAGATCATCCCGGTGACCACGGACAAGCTGGTGACCAACAAGGAAACCGGGGAGACCTCGACGCAGACCGTCACCCTGAGCAGGGACGAAGGCAATCGCGCCGATACCTCACTGGAGGGCCTCGGCAAGCTGGCCCCGGTGATGGGGGGCACGGTCACCGCGGGCAACGCCAGCCAGCTGTCCGATGGCGCCAGTGCCTGTGTGCTGATGGAAGCCCGGGATGCGGAGCGGCGGGGCATCGAGCCGCTGGGATACTACCGGGGCATCGCGGTGGCCGGCTGTGCGCCGGACATCATGGGCATCGGACCCGTGTATGCCGTGCCCAAACTGCTGCAGCGTCATGGCCTGAAGATGGACGATATCGGCCTGTGGGAGCTGAACGAAGCCTTTGCGGTGCAGGTGCTCTACTGCCGTGACCATCTCGGGATCCCCAACGAGAACCTGAACGTGAACGGCGGCGCCATCTCCATCGGCCACCCCTACGGCATGTCGGGTGCGAGGATGGTCGGGCACGCCCTGATCGAAGGCAAGCGCCGTGGGGTCAAGTACGTGGTGATCACCATGTGTGTCGGCGGTGGCATGGGCGCCGCCGGCCTGTTCGAGGTGGCCTGATTGATGAAGCAGGAACACAGAACAACACCCGCGGGCAAGCCGCGCGCCCGCGGAGCAGGCATTCCATTCCCGGGTGAGCCCGGCGTGAACAATGCGATTACTGATGTGCCAGGGGTGGAGGTCGGCTACTGCACCCTGATTTCCGGCTCCGGCCCCCTGGTGGTGGGGGAGGGGCCGGTGCGTACCGGGGTGACGGCGATTTTCCCGCTGGGCCGTGAGCGCGGCACGCTGCCGGTGTATGCCGGCTTCTTTTCCATGAGCGGCAACGGTGAAATGTCGGGGGCGCACCTGATCGTGGAGCGCGGCCGCTTCGAGGGCCCGATCACCCTGACCAACACCCACTCCTGCGGCCTTACCCGGGATACCACGGCGCGCTGGCTCACGGCCCAGGTTGACGTGGAAAAGCGTCCGGAGCCGTTCTGGATGCCGGTGGCCGGGGAGACCTACGACGGTGGCCTGAACGATGTCAACGGGCACCATGTCAAAGAGGAGCACGTGTACGCGGCGTTTGCCGATGCCCATGGCGGGACGATAGAGGAGGGCAGTGTCGGCGGCGGCACCGGCATGACCACCTACCAGTTCAAGGGTGGCTCCGGCACCGCATCGCGATCCATTGTGGTCGACGGCAAGCGTTACACCGTGGGCGCATTCGTGCAGTCCAATTTCGGCAAGCGGCACCTGATGCAAATTGCCGGCATTCCCATGGGTCATCTGTTTCCGCTGCATGGTGAGGTGGAACCCGGCCGGGGCAGCATCATCGGGATTGTCGCCACCGATGCGCCGCTGTTGCCACACCAGCTCAACCGCGTGGCGCGTCGCGCAGCCTACGGCATTGCCCGCTCCGGGGGCATTGCCGCCAACGAGTCCGGCGATCTGTTCCTGGCCTTTTCCACCGGCAACCAGCACAGCATTGAGCAGCACCAGGGCGTGGTGGACGTGAGTTTTCTCGGCGAAGGCGAAATCAGCTGCGTGTACGAGGCCGCGATACAGGCGACCGATGAAGCCATCATCAACTGCCTGGTCGCCAACGAAACCATGGTGGGACGGGACGACCGGGTGGCGCCGGGCTTTCCCCTGGCCCAGGTGCAGGACATTCTCCGCCAGCATAACCGCCTGGCAGACCTGTGACCCGTATCGTCCGGCGGGAGGAGATCGAAGCTGCTCTCCCCGGGGTGGATTTGCTGGCTGCGATGGAGCGGGCGTTTGTGGCCTGGTCCAGCGGCAGGGCGGTGGTGCCACCGGTGGGGGAGATGTTGTTTTCGCGGCCGCCGGGCGAAGTCCACCTGAAATATGGCTATGTTCACGGCGAGCCCTACTACGTGGTCAAGGTCGCCAGCGGGTTCTACCAGAATCCGGCGCAGGGCCTTCCCTCCAGCAACGGCCTGATGCTCCTGTTCTCGCAAGCCACCGGGGAACTGGTGTCGGTGCTGCTGGATGAAGGGCTGCTGACGGATCAGCGCACCGCCGCCGCCGGCGCCGTGGCCGCGAAATACTTTGCGCCGGCTGAGGTCGCGCGGATCGGTGTCATCGGCACCGGGATGCAGGCGGAACTGCAGCTGCGCCACTTGCTGCCGGTAACAGGGTGCCGTGAGGTGCTGGTCTGGGGGCGGGGTGCCGCGCAGTGTGATGCGCTGCGGCAGCGCCTGGCGGATACGGACTACCGGATAGACCTTGCGGCAAGCCCGGCGGAAGTGGCCCGGGTTTGCCAGCTTGTGGTGACGACCACCCCCGCGACCCGGCCTCTGCTGGATGCGGTGGCGCCGGGCACACATGTGACTGCCGTGGGCTCGGACACCGCGGAGAAGCAGGAACTCGGCCCGGGCCTGCTGGCAGCGGCGGACGTCGTTGCCGTGGATTCACGGGCCCAGGCGGCGAGCCGGGGAGAGGTGTTCCGGGCCGTCAGCGCCGGCGCACTGGATATGGCCAGCGTAATCGAGTTGGGTGAAGTCATTGACGGCAGCAGGCCGGGCAGGACCCACGCCGGACAAATCACCGTGGTCGACCTCACCGGGGTCGCCACGCAGGACATCGCGATCGCCACAGCAATCTATCGGAGTGTAAGCCATGCAGATTGAAACCTTCGAACTGGAACGCAACCAGTCGCTCTACGAAAACACCGTAAAATACAACCTCACGGAGAGCGGCATCCACCCCTACACCCTGCGTGAGCTGCTGACTGAGGAGCAGCAGCAGGAAGTCCTCGACCTGCGGCTGGGCTACGGCCAGACCAACGGCGCGCCCGAGCTGCGCGCGACCCTGGCCGGCTACTACAAGGGCTGCACCGAGGACAATATCCTGGTCACCAACGGTTCTGCCGAAGCCAACTTTGTCGCCTTCTGGAGCCTGCTGGAGCCCGGTGACGAAGTGGCCATGATGCTGCCCAATTACCAGTTGCTGTACGGCTTGACCCGGTCCCTGGGTTGCACCGTCAAGCCTTTCCATTTGCGTGAGGACAAAAACTGGGCACCCGACCTGGATGAACTGGAGTCGCGGCTGTCGGACAGGACCCGGGTCATTGCAGTGTGCAATCCCAATAATCCGACAGGCGCGGTGCTGAGCCGAGAGGACATGGCGCACATCGTCAGGCTGGCCGCCGCCCGGGACTGTTACATTCTTTCCGATGAGATCTACGCGGGCTCCGAGCTCGACGGGGTGGAGACGACCAGCTTTCTCGACCTGTACCCCAAGACCATCGTTGCCTCCGGCCTCGCCAAGTCCCTGGCGCATCCCGGCCTGCGTATTGGCTGGCTCGCGGGGCCGCGGGACGTCATTGCAGGGGCCTGGCACCATCACGATTACACCTCGATCAGCACGGGAATCATCTCCCAGTATGCCGCCAGGGTGATCATGCAGCCGGCGAAGCGGGCGGAGGTCCTGGAACACGGGCGCAGCCTGTTGCGGACCAACGTCCCCATCGTGGAAAACTGGGTTGCAAATCACGCGGAGAACTTCCGTCTGATTCCGCCGAAAGCCGGCGGCATGGCGTTTATCGGCTACAACCTGGATATCAATTCCAGCGAGCTGGCGACGCGCCTGCGGCTGGAAAAGGATGTGCTTGTTGTCGCCGGCGACTGGTTCGGGATGGATCACTATCTGCGCCTGGGCATTGGCGGCAAGACTGCAGAGTTGCTGGCAGGCCTGGAGTTGATCGATGAGTTCCTGCTGCAATTGAAGAGCGAATGATGCGTATCTACGTTGGCGGCCTGATTCACGAAACCAATGCGTTCTCCCCGGTTCCGACGCAGCTGGCTGACTACGGGGATCACTGCGTCTCCTTCGAGGACCTGTACGCCGCGGCAACGGCCAGCGGCTGCGAGGTCTATCGTGGCCTCTGTGCCCGCGCCGCGCCGTCGGCGCCGACCGGGCGCGCGGACTACGAAACCCTGAGGGACCGGCTGGTTGCGGAGATTGCCGCCCGGGGACCGTTCGACTGCGTCCTGCTCTCCCTGCACGGCGCACAGGTTGCCGAGCGTTACCCCGATTGCGAAGGCGATATCGTCGCCGCAGTGCGAGGGGCGTGTGGAGGCGAGGTGATCATCGGCGTCATGCTGGACCTGCACGCCGCCATCAGCCGGCGCCTGCTGGAGCAGGCGAGCCTGGTCTGCGTGATCAAGGAATACCCGCACACGGATTTCCCGGAGACCGCGGCGCAACTTGTTGACCTCGCGCTGCGCCAGCGGCGGCGGGAGATTTCTCCGGTCACAGCCTTTGTGCCGATACCGGTATTCAGCTTATGGCATACCCCCCTGCAGCCGAGCAAATCACTGGTGGATGAAGCCCGTGCGTTGGAGGCGTCATCCCCGGTCCTGCATATTTCCCTGGTGCACGGGTTTCCCTGGTCGGATGTCCCGGATGCGGGGGCGGCAGTGATGGTGACTACGGATGGCGACCCGGACAGTGCCACGCGCCTTGCCCGGGACTTTGCCCGCAGGCTCTGGGACATCCGCGATGCGGACCTGGGACACTACCGGTCGATCGGGGAGTGTCTGGATCAGGCTTCCCTCGCACACCCGGGGCCACTGGTCATCGCCGATGCGGGCGACAATCCGGGCGCCGGCACCGGCAGCGATGCCACCTGGATCCTGCACGAAGTGGTCGCACGCAAGTTGCACAACGTGGCCATGGCGCTGTTCCGTGATGCCGAGGCGCTTGCCCGGGTCGTCGAGGCGGGCGTCGGGTCTACTGTGCGCCTGTCGCTGGGCGGTCACAGCGGTGAGCTTGCGGGACCGCCTCTGGTCGGCGACTTTACCGTGACCTGCATCAATACGGCGGCCCGTATCGATGCCATGCCGGGCTACGAACCGATCGCGGTGGGCACCCTGGCGGCCGTTTGCCACGGTGGGGTACAGATCGTGCTGGGGGATTATCGGGAACAGGTGTTTGGCACGCGGGTTTTCAGCGAAGTGGGAATCGACCCGGCGAGCCAGGCTGTGCTCGTGGTCAAGTCAGCCCAGCATTTCTACAACGCCTTTGCAGCGTTCGCGGCCAAGATACTGTATTGCGACTCACCCAGTTCCCGCACCGTGGATTTTGCGCGCTTGCCATTCCGGCACCGCCGCTACCCGATGTGGCCGCTGGATGACTGTGCGGCCGGCGATATTCCGCCTCCGGTACTCGTCGCTACAAGCTCGCCATGAGGTCCCGCCACGTCGGTGTTAGCGGTGGACGGTTGCCGCCGCTGGAAGCTAGTCCCAGTCGCGGGTGAAGACAGCCTCCAGCCGTAGCAGAATCGCCGCGGAGCCATTGCGCTTGTCCTCGAACTCGTCCCGGCGCCAGAAATAGCTGGGCTGCAGTTCGGCGAACAGCCACTTCCGATAGATGTTCTGGCGGTAGCGCAGGCCGAAGCCGTAGGACCGGGTGTAGTAGCCGGGCTCGGTGGCGCCGCTGATGGCCGTGTAGTAGCCGAGCACGCGGTTGTTGCTGAGGCGCCGGTTGAGGCTGAGGCCGGTGTTCCAGCTCACCCCGGGTTCTTCTTCGAACCAGCGCAGCCGGTTGGTCCATTGCAGGACCTTGTCGTCGTCGAGGATGGTGTCCAGGTCACCGCGGGTCTCGCTGGCGAAGCCGTCATCGGTGCGGTACAGCGCTTCCTGGCTGAAGCGTCCGATGATGGACTCGGACAGTGGTTTTTCGTAGCGGTAGCGTACTGACGTTTTCGGGTGCAGGGTGGAGCGCAGGCCAATCTTGAAATCGATCCGGTCGTGCTTGCGCTCGCGCCCGGTGATCTGCAGGGCGATATCATCGGGTGCGTTCTGGCGATCGATCAGCAGGTCGTCGCTGCCGGTTCTTTCGTCATCATCCGAGAACAGCAGGCTCACACGCTTGTTCAGGTTGGGCAGGTGCACTTTGCCGCGCAGGCTGAGACCGGTGTCCCAGCCGTCCATTTCATCCCACTCGGGTTCCACCCGCAGGCGCAGGGTGGAATAGGGCGCTTCCTCGTCCACCCGGTTGACGCCGAAGAAGCTGTCCATCCAGGCAGCCAGGTTGTCCGCGCGCTCGCTTACATACTCGTGGCTGTCGTCCAGCCACGGCTTGTCCTCCCCTGCGTCCTCTGCTGTGTGGGCGGTCCCGGACAGCAGGACCAAAGCGACGCTCAGCGGGCGGAGAAACTCCGGGGACAGGCCGCGGCTACTGCTGCTCAGCGCCCGGTACCGCGGCGGACTCCCCGGTGAAGCGGAACGACTGTAGGGTAAGTTCATAGCTACTGCCATCTTCCTTCTGCCTGAGTAGAACCGGCTGATAGTTGAATTCCGGCGCCAGCCACAGCTCGGTCTCGCGGTCACTGTTGTCGCGAATACGCTCCAGCCGGAGAACGCGCAGTGTTCCCATCGGGGTTTCAAGGTCCTCCTC
Organism: uncultured Haliea sp.; assembly: GCA_947258585.1. Taxonomy (GTDB): domain Bacteria; phylum Pseudomonadota; class Gammaproteobacteria; order Pseudomonadales; family Halieaceae; genus Haliea. The sequence continues at coordinate 30,626 of CAMYIZ010000076.1, forward strand.
GCCGCGCCGCTCATAGCGGTAGTCGCGAATACTGCCGCGGATAATGACAGCGTAGTTCAATTCTTCCACGCCGTCCCGCAGGTCCCGCGCCAGCTCCAGCTGGTGACTCAGCGGCCCGAGTTGACCCGGTTCGAAATCCAGCTGTGACTCCCTGCCTTTGCGATGGGCAAGGATGCTGCCGCTGGCGTGGTCGACGGCCATGGATTCCTTGCGCGTCGAACCCATGACGGAGCGGTCGTTGCGGTAGCTGTCCGGTACAATCGCACCCTGCTCGTCCATATGGAATAGTTCTTCTTCGGTGATTTTGCCGAGGAAATTACGTGCTTTTATCTGGATTTCATAGCTGTTGCCGGTTCGGGTCAGGCGGTGTTCGGCCTTGATGGGAAAGCCGCTGTAGCTGGCCTTGTACTGGGCCTCGTAGGGGGCTATTCCCAGTCTGGGGGTGTCGGGTTCATCTGTTGCGAGGGCGAGCAGGGGGGTGCCCAGGGCCAGTGCAAACAGCGCTCTCAGTACTATCATTCGAAATACCTGGTAAGGGGTCGGGTGGGACAGGAAACCTGCCAATCCATTGCTTGGACCTGCGCGGCGCCGGGGAATTCACCGCCCGCCGGGCGACTCCCGTCGCAGCCAGCACAGCAGCTCCACATGCGGTGTATGCGGGAACAGGTCCAGGGGCTGTAGTTCCGCGACCTGGAGACCGGCGTCCAGGAATGTTGCCAGATCCCGGGTAAAGGTGGCCAGGTCACAGGATATGTAGAACACGTCCCGGAAGCGGTGCTTTCGGGTCAGCAGCTGTGCGGCCAGCTTGAACCCGTCCCGGGGCGGGTCCAGCACCAGGATGCTGGCCTCGCGCGCCTGCTCCTGCAGACGGGCGCAATCGGCTTCCACAAACAGGTTGCAGCGCCTGGCCTCTACCCCCGGCAGTTGGCGCGCTGCCAGTGCCTGCACACTGTCCTCCACCGCTTCCACGGCCAGTATCGGGGTAAAGCCGGCCTCTGCCAGCACCTCGGTGAAGTTGCCGGAGCCGGAGAACAGCTCCAGCACGGGGCGATGCCGGTCCAGGCCGCGCACGGCGTCCCCCAGCCAGTTGCGCATGCGCAGATTCTGCGCTGTGTTGCCCTGGCGAAAGGGGCGCCGCCGGTTGGCTGACACCTCCGCGGCGTCGATATCGTCATCGACATCCAGGGCGGTCCAGTCCTGTTTGCGGCCGGGTTTGAATTCGGAGTTGGGCAGGGACTGCAGGAGTTCCTGCAGTGTCGCCCGGTTGTGCGCCGTGAGGATCGGGCAGTCGGCGATGGGCGCCAGCGTCCTCGAGCCGGCGGCAACGTAGCCCAGCTTCCTGCCATCGGTCTTGAATTGGGCGCGGTTGCGATAGCCGAAGACGTCGGGTGAGCCCCAGATGGGGGCGACCCGGTCGGCAAGCTGCAGGCGCGCCAGTGCCTGGTGTACCCGCTGCTCCTTGGCCGCCAGCTGGGCCTCATAGCTGACGAACTGCCAGGGGCAGCCGCCGCAGTCCCCGGGCCCGGTCCCGTGGTGGGCGCAGCGCGGCGCTATCCGGGCCGGCGAGGGCTCCAGCAATTCCAGCAGGCGGGCGAAGCCGAAGCGCTGCCGGAAGCCGGTGACGGCGAAGCGGGCGGTTTCGCCGGGCCAGACACCGGCGACAAAGAACACCTGGCCCCCGGGGTGCTCGACGATGCCGCGGCCATCGGTACCGAGATCGCGTACGGTAGCGGTGAACTGCTCATTGATCGCTGGCATGGGAACGGCTCTGGCTGCAGGAGCGCAATGATAGCACCGGGGTTTTGCCCCGGCGATGGCGGCCCGCTTAGCTGCTATCATTCGCCCCCGGGATCTGTTGCAGGGAGTATTGATGGTCATGTCGGACCGCGCCGCGCCAGAGCTGTCACTGGCGCTTTGCAGGCAGGGCTTCTGGCGCCTGCTGCCCATCTCCCTGTTCGTCGCCGTATTCGGCGCCGCCTTTGGCCTGGCGGCGGTCCAGGCCGGGCTCCCCGGTCACGAAATCCTGTTGATGAGTGCCACGGTATTCGCCGGCACCGCCCAGTTCGCGGCCCTGGAGATGTGGGGTACCGAAGTCCCGGTGCTGCCGCTGCTGGCGACCACGTTTGCCATCAATGCACGGATGCTGCTGATGGGCGCCACCCTCTACCCGTGGATGTCCCGGCTACCCCCCGGGCAGCGCTATGCCAGCCTGGTGGTGCTCTCCGATGCCAACTGGGCCATGAACCTGAACGACCTGCAGAGTGGCCGCAATACACTCGGTGCCCTGGTGGGCGGCGGTTTCGCCCTCTGGCTGACCTGGCTGACGGGCACCCTGGCGGGCATGGTTTTCGGCAGCGCCATTAGCGATCCGCGAGCACTGGGCGTGGATATGGTCATGGGCTGTTTCATGCTCAGCATGGTGCTGGCAGGGCGGCGCACATCGCGCACGGTACTGGCCTGGGTGGTCGGTGGGCTCGCCGCCTACGCGGCTTACCGCTGGCTGCCAGAGAACAGCCATGTGCTGGTCGGTGCGCTTGCCGGCGGCCTGGTCGGGGCGCTGTGGCTGGAGGACAAGCCATGATGGCCACGGAGGCAGGGGGCGCGCTGCTGCTGATCGCGCTGATGGCGCTGGTGACGCTGCTGGCCCGCCTGGGCGGGGTGCTGCTGATGTCCGTCGTCCCCATGGGGCGGCGGGTGGAAGGTTTCATCAACGCCATGGCGGGTTCGGTACTGGTCGCGGTGCTGGTGCCGGTGGCCGTCGAGGCCGATACCGCGGGGCAGTTGGCGTTACTGGCGACCGCGGTACTGATGGCGCTGTACCGTCGGCCGATGCCGGCGATAGCGGCGGGCATCCTTGTTGCCGCCCTGGTGCGCGCGGTATAAGGTGGCCCGAGAGCCCGGTTGGAGGTAACCGCAATGCAACAGCTGTCGGGGCAGGACGCCATGTTCGTGCATGCGGAACTCGAAGGCATGCCCCAGCATATCGGTGGGGTCAGTATCTACGACCAGAGCACCGCACCCGGCGGCAAAGTGCGGTTCAAGGACATTCTTGCCCTGCTGCACTCGCGGGTGCACCTGTCCCCCATTTTCCGCCGCAAGCTGGTTGGCGTGCCCCTCGGCCTTGGCCAGCCCTACTGGGTTGATGACCCCGACTTCGACCTCGAGTACCACGTTCGCCATATAGCCCTGCCCAAACCCGGGGACTGGCGCCAGTTGTGTATCCTCGCCGCACGTATTCACTCGCGGCCGCTGGCGCGGGACAAGCCGCTGTGGGAAATGTATATCATTGAGGGGCTGGACAATGTGCACGGCCTGCCGAAGCACTGTTTTGGAATGCTGCTGAAGGTCCACCACGCGGCGATGGACGGGGCTACCGGCTCCCGCTTCATGAGCCTGATGCTGGACCCAACGCCCGTGCCGGCAGAGGTGCCGCCGGCCCCGCCCTGGCGCCCGGAAGTACCCTCATCGGTCAGCATGCTCACCAAGGCGTACCTGGATGCCTGGAAAATGCCGGTACAGGCCCTGGGCCTGCTGCGGCAGGCGGTGCCCATGCTTGGGCGTCTCTACCGCGGCTATCGTGAGCACAGCTTCGAGTCGCGCGGGCGTCCGCCACGAACCAGATTCCAGGGCCACATCTCCGCCAATCGGGTCGTTGATGCCGTGCGCTTCGATTTTGGTGCGGTGCGCGCGATCAGGCAGCTAACTCCGGGCGCCACCATCAACGATGTGATGCTGACCATCGTTGCCGGCGGCCTGCGGCGCTACCTTGCAGAGACCAAGGAACTCCCGGGCGCCAGTCTGGTGGCGGGGTGTCCGATCGACGTGCGCTCTCCCGAAGAGCAGATGGCCGGCGGCAACATGGTGGGTTTTATGGGCGTATCGCTGTGTACTGATACAGGTGATCCGCTCGAACGCTTGCGTGCAGTGCATGAAAACAGCCTGCAGGCCAAGGCCTACGCCGCTGCGCTGGGGCCGCGGCTGGCTTTGCAGCTGACCGATCTCATCCCCGGCAATGTGCTCGCGATGGGGCTGCGCCTGGCGGCCGCTACCGGGCTGACAGAATCCTCGGTGACCTTCAACACGATCGTCACCAATGTGCCGGGTCCGCCGATCCAGCAGTATTTCTGTGGTGCGCGGCTGGTGGATGCACTGAGCCTGGGGCCGCTGTTGCCCAATATTGGCCTGTTTCACGTGGTCTACAGCGCGGTGCAGAGCAAGCAGGGCAGCGTGACCCTGTCCTTTACCGCCTGCCGCGAGATGCTGCCGGATCCGGCGCGCTACGCTGAGTGCCTGCAGGCCAGTTTCGAGGAGCTCGCGGCGCTGCTGCCAGCCACCGCGCCTGCGCCGCGCAAGAATTCAGGGAAGTCGCCGCGGAGGGCCGGCTGACATGCGGGTCATGATTACCGGCGCCACCGGTTTCGTCGGCTACCATACCGCCCAGGCCCTGTTGGATGCCGGTCACGAGGTCAGCCTGCTGGTGCGCAGCGTGGACAAGATGCTGGCGCTGTTCGGCGAGGACCGGGTGCATCAGGTCACCCGCGGCGACATTACCGACGCCGCCCAGGTCGCCCGCGCGCTGCGGGGCTGCGATGCGGTGCTGCACTCTGCGGCCATGGTCTCAACGTCGGCGGGGGATGCCAAAAGGGTCTACCAGACCAACGTGGAGGGCACACGGCTGGTGGTGGGCGGTGCCATCGACCGCGGCATTGAACGCATCGTTCATGTCTCCAGCGTTACCGCCTTGTACGACCCCGCTGCCAGCAGTCTCGATGAGGCGTCGCCCCCGGGGCGGGCCAGCAACGCCTACGGGCGCTCCAAGGTGGACTGCGAGAAGTATGTTCGGGAACTGCAGGATCGCGGCGCCCCCGTATTCATCACCTATCCCGCCCAGGTGATCGGGCCCGATGATCCGGGCATGACCGAACCCCACGTTGGATTACAGTTGCTGCTGAAGGGGCTGGTGCCCTGTACGTCATCGGGTACACAGTATGTCGACGTGCGCGATGTCGCGCTGGTTCACTGCAGATTGCTGGGGACGGCGGCACCCGGCAATCGCTATGCCCTCGGCGGGCACTATCTCGACTGGCGCTCAATCGCACAGGCCCTGGAGTCGGTGACTGGCCGCCGCCTGCTGAAAGTGCCCCTGCCGGGCATCGCCGCGCGCCTCAGCGGCCAACTCTACGACCGCGTTGGTAGCTGGCTCCCCTGGGACCTGCCCTTTGGCGCCGAAGCGATGGAGTATGCCACCCGCTGGGTGGCGCTGGACAATACCCGGGTGGAAACCGAGCTCGGTTTCAGCTTCCGTCCCCTGGAAGACAGCCTGCGCGACACCATCGCCTGGATGTACCGTCAGGGCCTGGTCAGCCGCCGCCAGGCGGGGCGGGTACTGGGCTGAGGTGGCCCGGATCATCCGTCCGGGCCGGATGATCCGGCAGCCGGTCGGCGCGTATACTAGAGGCAACTGCAGTGGAGCAGCTTATGTCGGCAACCACCTCACAGCTTCCACCCCGTCCCCCCCTGATTCGTCACAGCGTTACGGAACTCGGGCGGTTCTGCCTGGAGATGGGCAGTTCGGCACTGCTGCAGCCCCTGTCGCGATTACTGCCGCGTGGAGATGGGCACAGCGTGATGGTGCTGCCGGGTTTTATGGCGTCGGACTCCTCCACCGCCGGTTTACGCCGCTTCCTTGGCGAGCGCGGCTACCGCGCGCTGCCCTGGAGTCTCGGGCGCCACGGAGCGGGCGATCGGGCCCGCAGTCTGGAAGCTTCTCTAGCAGCGCGAACAGAAACCGAGGAACGCGTGGCAGCGCTGGTGGAGCAGGAATTCACGCGCAGTGGCCGCAAGGTGACCCTGATCGGCTGGAGTCTCGGCGGTCTGGTGGCGGTGGCCCTCGCCCATCGCTACCCGCAGTGGCTGCGCCAGGTCATCACGCTCGGCACGCCCTACGGTGACCCGCGCGGCACGGCGCTGTACCGGGTCATGGCTGGGCGCAACCCGGCTCCCGTGGACGAGGACGCCATCCAGCGCTGGATTCGCCACGCCTACCGCGGCACCCTGGAAGTGCCGGTGCTGGCCCTGTACAGCAAGACCGATGGCATTGTCGGCAGCGATATAGCGCTCTGCCAGGGAGATACGCGCTGGGTGCGCAACGTCGCGATCCCGGCCAGCCATATCGGGTTTCCCTTCAATCCGCTGGTGCGGGCGGCGATTGCCAGGGAGCTGGCGGCAGGCGCCGGGGAATAGCCCGGCGCCCACCGTGCCCTGCGCGCCAGAGCGGTGCGCCACCCTGCCCGGCGGCAACCGTACAGTCATTCATACCAGCCCCGGGTTTGCCGCCCAATCGGTTCCAGTGCCGCAGTCACCCCCCGTATGCTCCGGGTAGTACAGACTCTAACAATGGGCAACGGCTTTGCAATACGATCACGAGGTGGACTGGCTGGTGGCCGGCAGCGGCGCTGCCGGCATGACCGGGGCGGTGGTGGCGCACCAGTTGGGTGGCGCGGTGCTGGTGGTGGAGAAGGAGCCTCGCTACGGCGGCACCACCTGCAAGTCCGGCGGCGTTGCCTGGATTCCCGGCAACCATCGGCAGCCGGACATGGGTGTCGCCGACAGCACTGAGGAGGGCTGGCGCTACCTGCGCGGCCTGATTGGCAATACTGTCAGTGAGCCCCGGCTGCGCGCCTATGCGACCCGCGCGGCAGAAATGCTCGCCTTCATGATGCAACACAGCCATGTCGCGTTCACGCCGCTGCCCAGCTACATGGACTACTACCCGAAGGTGCCCGGCTACAAGTCGGGTGGCCGCTCCATGGATCCGGGTGCGTTTTCCCTGCGCGCGCTGGGACCGGATGCGGATTGCATCCGCGATGACTACTCGTCAATCATGAATTTCAACATCACTGTGCCCGAGGGGCGGCGCCTCGGGGAGATGGACCTGGGAGCGTACTGGCTCGGTTTCCGCCTTCTGGCGCGGTACTGGCTGGACCTGCCGGCGCGCCTGCGGGGCAAGCCCGATCAGCGGGTAACCCTGGGCCCCGCCCTGGTGGCGCGGCTGCGCCGCTCCCTGCTGGACAGGGAGATTCCGCTGTGGCTGGACGCGCCCATGCGCGAGTTGCTGGTGGAGGAGGGCCGGATCTGCGGTGCCGTGGTGCAGCGCAACGGCAGCGAGCTCCGGGTGAAAGCGCGCCGCGGGGTGCTGCTGGCCACCGGGGGGTTTGCCCACAACGCGGCCCTGCGCCAGCAGTTCCAGCAGGCGCCCATCGGCTCCGAGTGGACGGCGGCGGCGCCGGGAGCAACCGGCGATGGTATTGTGATGGGCCGTGCCCTGGGTGCCGGGCTGGACTTCATGGGCAGCGCCTGGTGGTCGCCCACCTACCGCATGCCGGACGGCCGGGTGCTGGCGCTGATCGCGGGCAAGGCCTACCCGGGCTCCATCATGGTGAATCGCGCGGGCCTGCGGTTCACCAATGAAGCCCAGCCCTACGAGGACCTGGTGAAGGATCAATACGCCAGTGAGCAGCGCGGGGAGGGCGCCATACCCTGTTACCTGGTGTTTGATGCCAGCTACCGCCAGCGCTACCCGGTGGGGCATATCAAGCCCGGCAAGATGACCCGGGATGAGAACCTGCCGCAGGAACTGTTCAGCTCGGGGCTGCTGACCCGGGCGGGCAGTCTTGCAGAGCTTGCCAGCAAGCTTGGAATCGACCCCCAGGGGCTGGCCGCCACCGTCGAGCGCTTCAACGCCAACGCCCGCCTGGGACGGGACCCGGACTTCGGCCGCGGCGACAGCGAGCACGACCGCTACTACGCCGATCCGAAAGTGCAGCCCAACCCCTGCCTCGGTCCGCTGGAAACCGCTCCCTACTACGCCCTGCGCTGCGAGGCGGGGGATCTCGATACCAAGGGCGGCCTGAGCTGCGATGAACACGGCCGGGTGCTGGACGAAGCCGGGGCCGTGCTTCCCGGCCTCTACGCCGCCGGCAATACCAGTGCCGCGGTCATGGGGGATACCTACCCCGGCGCCGGCGCCACCATCGGCTCGGCGATGACTTTCGCCTACATTGCCGCCCGCCACGCCTTCGCCGACCAGGGAGATACCCCATGAGCGACTACAAGTATGCCTTTCTCGAACCCGGTCGCTTTGCCCGCGGCTGGCATATCGTGGCCTTCTCCCGGGAGCTGGCGGTGGGCGAGGTGCGGCGCCTGCACTACTTCAACCGCGACCTGGTGCTGTTTCGCGGCGCGTCGGGGGCGGCAGCGGTGGTCGATGCCCACTGCCCCCACCTGGGCGCCCACCTGGCCAGTGACGGCGGCCGTCTCAGTGGCGATACCCTCGCCTGCCCCTTCCACGGCTGGACCTTCAAGGGCGACGGCGAGTGCGTGGCGATACCCTACGCCAGCAAGATCCCCGAGCGGGCGCGGCACGCCCTGCGCGGCTGGCCGCTGCGGGAGGTCAGCGGCTTTATCGCCCTCTGGCACGACCCCTGGAATGAACCGCCCGAAGACTACCTGCCGGCCATCCCGGACTGGGGGCAGGGAGAGGGCGGCTGGGGAGACTGGCACTTCCATCGCTCCCGTATTCGCGCCCAACCCTGTGACGTGATCGAGAACATCGTCGACATCGCTCATTTCCCCCACGTCCATGGCGGCGAAGTGAAAGCCTTTGAGAACCGCTTTGGTGAGCGCACGGTGACCCAGTTGTCCACGGTGCAGCGCTCGGCCACTGCGCGCATGGTGATCCCGCCGGGGCTGCCGTTCGACATGGAAGCCGTGAACGAAGAGGCACTTACGCAGCAGGCCGATGCCTGGGGCGATGCGACCTATCACGGCCCCGCGATCATGTACTACTACACCGAGTCGCGGGGCAAGGACGTCAGCTACAAGAGCTGGTGGGTGAACTATCACACGCCGGTCAACGACAGCGAGGTGGACCTGTGCAGCGCCGTTATCGTCAGTGGCCTGGACGGCCAGGTGCTGCCGGCGGAGTTCGTGCAGCAATACGCACTGGGCGCCCACGCGGCATTTGGTTCCGACGTGGAAATCTGGAAAGACAAGATCTACCAGGCCGATCCCATTCTCTGTGATGGTGACGGCCCCATCAACAAGCTGCGACGCTGGTACGAGCAGTTCTACCTGCCTCGCCAGGGGGGCGCGGGGGAATCCGTGAACCAGCGGGACTGAAAGCCGGGCCCTGTAGTAGCTAGCGGGCCTCTGCGATTCCCCGCGAATTCCCGCCCCGCTCCTGCACCGCCATCCGGGCGTGGAATTCAGCCAGCCCGGTGACGGGTTCCGCGCCGGGAATGACCGCAAAGGGCGCATCGGCAAACCGGGTGCCCCGCAGTTGCACCAGCAGACTGCTGCGGTCCTCCGCCAGCACGGTGTCCCGGTAGAAATCCTGGATATTCTCCAGGGTGGTGCCCTCGACGGCGGCGATCAACCTGGCACGCGAATCGAAGGCGTAGCGCTCCCTGTCCCAGTCCTGGAGATAGGGGGCGACTTCCTCAGCGAGGTTTTTCGGGGCCAGGCGCAGCTCATTCAGTACGCCGTCGCGGAGCCGGTTGAATTCGTCTGCGGTGAGATCGTCCAGAGTGTCCGCGTATTCTGCCGTGAAGCGCTGCAGGCGGGCGAACATGTCCACTGCGTTCCTGACCGGGGTCTGGATATTCAGGGCGACAAAGCCGAAGTCTCCCAGGGCGCTGCCCAGGCCGCCGGCGGCGTAGCCCAGCTGTTCCTCGGTTCGCAAGCGGACAAACGCGCGGTCGCCCAGGTGCGCACCGAGTACCCGCGCCCTGGCAATGCCGGCAAAGCCCGCGTCCCGGGCCAGGTACAGGTGCAGCATGCCGAGGTCTTCCACCGGGGTATCTTCGGCCAGTACCACGGCTGTACCGCGGGTGGGGGCATACAGTTTGCTGCGCGCGTACGCCGTTGCCCGGCGGTCCGGGAACAGTGAGTCCAGGGTGGCCGCAAGGGCCTTGGCATAGTCGCTGTCGTAGTTCCCGAACAGGTAGCCGCGAATCCGGGTGCGGGCGAGAGTGTCGTTGATGAAGTCCCCCAGCTGCTCCGCGGTGACCGCGGCTGCGGCCCGGCGCAGGCTGCTGTCGTCGTAACTCCCGGTAGTGACCACCCGGCGCAGCGCTGTGAACAGCTGGTCAATGGCGAAGCTGCGGCGGTTGTTCTCCAGTTGCCGCAGGAAGCGGTCACGCGCCTGCTCCAGGGCCAGGGTGCCGGGTGTGAAGCGCAGGCCGGCGAGTGCCTCCTGCAGGAACGGCAGTTGCTGGTCGGTAAAGCCCGACACGCTCAGGCGGATGCCGTCTTCCACGCTTACCCGGGCCTCCATGCCAGCTGCCCCGGCCTCGGTAAACCAGGCTTTCTGGCGGTGCTGGTACAGATCGGCCCACAGCGCCAGCATGACGCTGCCGCGGGCGCTGTCCTGCCGCGCCGATGTGTTGAAGTACAGCTGGGTAAAGCCCCGCGGCTGCCCGGCAAAGTAGGTGCTGCCCTGCAACCAGAGCTCCGTGCCGTGGCTGTCCACGGCGAGAGTTGGTTCCGCGGCGGTGCTGTGCAAACTGAACTCCCCGGGCAGCAAGCTGTTCCTGGCCGGCAGGGCCAGGCCCGCCTGTGCCGCGGCCGTCAGCTGTTCCTCCGCGGGGGGCAGTTCCAGCGGCCGGATCCGGTAGCGCCCGGCGAAGAACGCCAGTTCGGCGTCCGCGGGCTCTTCCCGGGAGACATACCATACCCGCAGGGCGGCAGGGGTCAGCTGCGCCAGGACCGCATCCACCGCGGCCCGGTCGAAACCTTCGAAACGGAAGTTGGCGTCCACCGCATGCCGGACGGGGTAGTACTGCATGGCCTGGGCGAGGTTGGCGACATAGTCAAAGTCGCGTTCGCGCTCCAGGAACCGGAAGGCGTTGTCCAGGGAAGCCCTGAATTCTCCGGCGTAGTGGTCGGGGACGCCCTCGGCGCGGAGCTGTTCGATATAGCCGAGGATCAGCTTGACCATGGTGTGCCGGTGCGCCATGCCCGCACGGGTCACCTCTACCCCGACGCTGAACACGCCGTAATTGCCATAGATATCCGGGTGCGCGGAGACGGTGAGATCGCTGGCCCAGCCGCGTTCCTCGAACAGTGCAGCCGGCGTTCCGGGCATTTTCGAACCGAGAATATGGGCCAGGTACTGGTTGGGTTTGCTGCGGAACTGGTCGCGATTGTTGCGAATGAGGAAGTCGACGCTGAGTTGGCGCAGATCCTCCTGCGGCTGGTAGTGGACGAGCTGTCCGCCGATGGCGTCGAGGTTCAGTGTGGCGGATACGCCGGGCCTGGCGATGGCCTTGTTCTCGATGCCGCCGAAGTAGCTGCGCGCGAGGATACGCATATCCTCCAGTGGCAGGGGGCTTGCCAGCACCAGTTTCATGATATTGGCGGAGTAGTAGCGCCGGTAGAAATCGAGAGTGGCAGCGTGGAGGCTGGAACCGGGCTTGTCCGCGAGTGCAGCCAGGTTGCCGTCCAGGAAACGATTGGCGGGATGGTCGCCCAGCATTGACCGGTCCAGCTGGAACATGCCGTCGGAGTCCATGGCTCGATGCATGGACCACTCGGCGTGCACGGCATGCTTTTCTTTCTCGATGTACTCCGGGTCCAGCAGCGGGTTGCGAAAGACGGAGGAAAACCGGTCCAGGGCCTCGACATAGTGCGCCGCGGGTATTTCGAACATGTAGTTGGTGACATCCAGCCAGGTGTAGGCGTTGTGGAGGCCCCCGTGCTGGTTGGTGAAGCTCATGAAGCCGTCCGGCTCCGGATAGTCCTCTGTCGCCAGCAGCAGCATGTGCTCCAGGAAGTGCGCCATGCCCTGGTAGTCCATCGGGTCCTGCAGCATGCCCACGCCGACACTCAGGGCCGCCGAGGCGTTCGCGGCGTCCGGATCCGACACCAGCAATACCTCAAGATCGTTGTCCAGGGTAAAACTGGCGTACTCGCGGTGGTCGCCGGGGCTGGTAATAATGCGCTGTTCCGCGCCGGGCTGGGGGCCCGCTGGCAGTGCCGGGGATGCGCCGCGCTGGCATCCCGCCACCATACCCAGGGCGCCGCCTGCTAGCACGATGATGACCGCGATGGCGAAGCGCTGGAGGGGCATGCAATGCTCCGGGAGTGGACGCTGGAAGCTGGCCTGTGCCGGATCCGGACAATCTGGCACCGGGCGGCGGGAGAATATCAGGCCCGGGGACGACCGATCTTTAACTGTACGAGCACATCGAAACGGATGGTAGTATTGTTCACAGATAAGTAAAACCCCTGGATAAGGATGAAACGCTTGGCCGAGCACTATTTTCTGGCGCGTCAGCCTATTCTTGACCGCAACCTGAAGTTGTTCGCCTACGAGCTGCTGTTTCGGGTTTCAGATGCGAACAGTGCACCGCAGGATCTTGACTCGGTCTCGGCGACCGCGCAGGTGCTCACCAACGCGATGGAGATAGGTCTTGAACGGCTGTCCCGCGGGCATCTGACGTTCATCAACCTGCCCCGGGAGTTCCTCCTCGACCCGACTCTGCTGCCCATCGATCCAATCCGGGTGATGCTGGAAATACTGGAGGACGTCACTCCCGATGAGGAGGTGCTGGCTGGCGTTCGTGACCTGCGTGAGAACGGATTCAAGATTGCGCTCGATGACGTGGTCGACGCGGAGATCTACGAGGCTCTGCTACCGTTCGTGGATACGGTCAAGATCGATGTCCGGGAGATGCCGGCGGAGGATTGGGGCGCGCAGATCGCCAAGGTAAAAGCACACGGTTGCATGGTGCTGGCAGAAAAGGTCGAGACCGAGGAAGAGTTCAACCAACTGAAAGACCTGGGCGTGGACTACTTCCAGGGCTACTTTTTCGCCCGTCCCCGGATAGTCAGCGGCAAGCGTCTGCCAAGCAACAAGGTTGCGCTGCTGCGCCTGTTGTCGAAGCTCAATGATCCCGATACCGATGTCGATGAGTTGCATATGCTGATCAGCCAGGACGTCGGGCTGAGCGTGCGCGCGCTTACCTATGTCAATTCCGCGGCCACCGCGCTCAATCGCAAGATCGAGTCGGTCAGGGAGGCGGTGATCTTCCTGGGGCGTGAGCTGATTCGCAACTGGGTCGTGCTGTATATCATGAGTGGGATTGAGGGCAAGGCCGATGAGATAGTGACGCTGGGCCTTGTGCGCGGCCGCGTGTGCGAGCTGCTGGCACAGCGCTGCAGGATCGAGGGCGCGGACCGTTTTTTCACCGTAGGCCTGTTTTCGGTGCTGGACGCCCTGCTGGATGTGACTTTGCCTGATGCCCTGCAACACCTGTCGCTCCCCCAGGACCTGCGCGATGCCCTGGTAAGCCGCATGGGTGACAAGGGAACTGCGTTGCAGTGTGCCCTGCGGCTGGAAGCGGGTGAGGCTGGCTCGGTCCAGTTCCGTGATCTGGATGAGTGTGAACTGGGGGAGGTCTATATCGAGGCCGTGGAGTGGGCGGATATCGCTGCCCGGCAGGCGGGGCTGGACTGAGGCAGAGGGCACCATTGCTGCCCGCTGTCCGTGGCGCGCTGCCAGGCGCTGTTTATTCGCATACAGAAATGCGTACCTGTACTAAAATGACCTGACCGGCCTCACCGCTGCTGCGGCAGACGATATCTCTGCATGTGTCTGTCAACTTTATCAGTATAATCAGTAAGTTATTCGCAGTATCTGGAGTCAGTTCTCCGGCAGGGCTGAAGGGGGTTATTGACCTGGATCGACAGGAACGTACAATAAGGGGATCATGTACTTATAATTGTACGTATAGGTGTGCCAATGGATGTGATGAGTTATTCCGCTTTTCGTCGCCACCTGGCGACCACGCTGGACCGGGTCAACGATGACCGCAAGCCGGTTCTCATTACCCGGCAAACGGGGCGGCCGGCTGTGCTGGTGAGCTTGGAGGATTACCAGGCCTGGGAGGAGCTGGCACATCTCACGCGCAGCCCGGCCAATACCGCCAGTCTCAACCAGGCCATCGCCGAAGTGGTAAACGGGGAGGAGGTCCAGGGTGACCTGTTCGAGCTGTGACGCTGTGCTGGTCCCACGCCGCCTGGGCGGACTATCAGTACTGGGCCCGGCACGACCCCGGTATCCACGCGCGTATCAACGAGCTGGTCAGGGCGATACAACGGCAGCCCGAGAGTGGCCCGGGGGCGCCGATCGCGCTGCAGGCGGCCTGGACGGGCTTCTGGTCGCGCCGCATCGACGCCAAGCACCGGCTGGTCTATCGGGTCCAGGGCAAGCGCCTGAGCATTGCCCAGTGCCGCTATCACGATGGCCACTTCCTGTCGCGGGAACAGGTCTTTGAGGGACTGTTCAATCCCAGAGAGCGGTAGGCCCGGGTCGGAGCACAGGCCGGACCAGCCTATGAATAGTTGAACTGGCGGACACCCAGTCGCGCCGCAGGCTGGATGGGCGTAGTCCCGGGCCCCGCGGCTGGTTAGTATTTCTCCTCGCTGTACATCACCTGCGGGGCCCGGGGGCGCCCGCGGGACCAGAGGGCCATGGGCCCCGCCGCCACCACAGGGAGCACGCCATCCCATGAACGAAACACTGCCCAGGGAGTTATCCAGCGCCAAATTCGGCTTCCGCTACGGGCCGGCAGCGCTGGTCACCGGCGCCTCGTCGGGGATCGGCCATGCCTTTGCCACAGAGCTCGCGGGCCGCGGTCTGGACCTGCTGCTGGTGGCGCGTCGGGCCGACCGCCTGCGCGCCCTGGCCGCGGAGCTGGAACAGGCCCACGACGTCGCGGTACAGGTCTGCGTTGCCGATCTCGCTGCCCCCGATGCAGTGGACCAGATCATTGCCGCCGCCGCGGGACTGGATATCGGGCTGCTGGTCAGCAACGCCGGCTTCGGCCTCAAGGGCGCGCACCAGGACAATGACCCGGCGCGGATGGCCGCCATGTTGCAGGTGAACTGTGCCGCACCCCTGCAGCTCACCCACCGCTTGCTGCCGGGGCTGCTGCGGCGGGGGCGCGGCGGCGTCATCATTACCAGTTCCGTGGAGGGCCTGCTGGGGGTTCCGTACTCTGCCGCCTACGCCGCCAGCAAGGCGTTTACCAACAGCCTGGGGGAGTCGCTGTGGGGGGAAGTGTCTCCCCTGGGCGTTGATGTGCTGGCCCTCTGCCCCGGCAGCACCGATACCGAGGCCCATGCCCTGCAGGGCATCGACAGTGCAACCCTGGAAGGGGTGATGTCGCCGCGGGCCGTGGTACTGGAAGCACTGGCCAATCTGGGGAACGGACCGGTACATGTTGCCGGTGCGCAGAACCGGGCCATGTTCACCGCGCTCACCGGCATGCCGCGGCGGGAGGCGCTGCTGCAGATGGCGGCCAATATTCGCGCCGCGCTGCTGCCATCCGGTACCGGCTCATGACGGGCCCGAACCTCGATACCCTGCTCGCGGAGCGCGCTATCTATCGCCAGCTGGTGCAGGTGGCCCGCGGCATGGATGCCCGTGACTGGGATGGGCTGCTGGGGCTGATGACCGCCGATGTCACTGCTGATCTGGGCACCGGTAGCCTGTCGGGAGGGGCTGAAATCATCGCCCTGTTGCGATCATTCCTGGATGCCTGCGGTCCTACCCAGCACCTGCTGGGCAACGTGCTGATTGACGTCGATGGCGATACGGCGCACAGCCGGGCCTATGTCAGCGACATGCACCTGGGGGTGGGGCCGCGCGAGGGCCTGACCTTCTGTACGCTGGGTGACTACCAAGACCGCTGGCGCCGGGAGGACGGGGAGTGGAAGCTCTGCCACCGCAGCAAGCTGAACCGGGGCCATATCGGCTCGTTCGCCGTGCTCGGCCCGGGCCCGGACCACTGGCGGGCCTGATGCTGGCGGCTGCCGGGGCCCCGCAGGCTCAGGTCGCGGGGCGCTCGGGTAGCGCGAAGGCGAGATACTGGTCCCCGGTGGGGGTGCCCAGCTTGCCGCCGCTGGCGGTGATGACAATGTACTGGCGGCCGTCGATGGCATAGGTTGCCGGGGTGGCGTAACCACCCGCGGGCAGCTGGTATTCCCACAGCAGGCTGCCATCGGCCTTGTCAAAGATCCGCAGTTTTTCATCGGAGCTGGCGGCGATGATCAGCAGCCCCCCCGCGGTGACGACCGGGCCGCCGAAATTGCGGGTGCCGGTAGGCGGGATTCCGCGCGCGGTCAGGGCCGCGTACTCCCCCAGCGGTACCTGCCAGCGGATCTTGCCCGAGACAAAATCGATGGCGGTGAGCGTCCCCCAGGGCGGCTTGATGGCGGGGTAATACTCGGCGTCGACGAAGTCCCGGTAGCCCGCAAACACGTGCACGGTTTCGGTGGGGGTAGCGCCGTCCCCGCTGTCCTGTGCCGCAGCCAGTTCGCCCGCGCTGTAGGCGAACAGGTAATCCACGACCGCTTCGCGCTCGTGGCGCGACAGGTGGCTGAAGGGCATCATCCTGCCCTTGCCGGTGGTGGTGATGTCGAAGGCCTCGCGCTTGCTGAGGCGCTGGTCCACCCCGGTGAGGGGCGGCGCGTACGGGTAGAAGCCCTCGAGATTTACGCCGTGGCAGCCGCTGCACTGTTGCCGGAACACGAATTCACCGACACCCATGGTAGAGCCACGGGCGACTTGCACCGCTTCCATGCGCAGGATGTTGGGGGCGTTGCTGGCGTTGATGTAGTACAGGTTGCTGGCCGGATCAAAGGCGCCGCCGCCCCAGTTGGCGCCGCCGTAGAAACCCGGTAGCAGGATGCTGTTCCTCAGGCCGGCGGGCCGCAGCCAGGCCAGTTCATGCGCCTCGTCCCAGACCTGGCGCGCGGCCGCGTTGGCTTCCGCGGAGAGGTCGGTCAGGTCCTCCGCCGTCATGTGCTGGCGGGCGAAAGGTTCGGGCAGCGTCACCCGCGGCTGGGTCGGATAGCTGTAGACCCCGTCAATATCCGAGCGCGGTACTGCCACCTCCTCGATCGGGAATACCGGTTCACCGCTGTCGCGGTCCAGCAGGTAGACCACGCCCTCCTTGGAGGCCTGGGCTACCAGGTCGCGGGACTGCTCGCCTGCGGTGACGGTGACCAGCGCTGGCGCCGAGCTGAGGTCGCGGTCCCAGAGATCGTGGTGCACGGTCTGGAAATGCCAGCGGCGTTCGCCGGTGCGGGCATCCAGGGCCAGCAGGGTGTTGCCAAACAGGTTGGCGCCGGGGCGGTCGGAGCCGTCGAAGTCCGGTGCCGGCGAGCCTGTCGGCACGAACACCAGCCCCCGTTGCTCGTCCACGCTCATGCCCGCCCAGGCATTGGCGCCGCCGGCGCTGTCGCGGGCGCCCTCGGGCCAGGTGTCGGCGCCGAACTGGCCGGGCTTGGGAATGGTGTGGAAGGTCCATGCCAGCTCGCCGCTGCGCACGTCGTAGGCGCGGATGTCACCGGGGGCGGACCCCGCGGTTTCGGTGACCGCCGAGCCCATGATGATCAGGTTCTCGAAAATGACGCCCGGTGAGGGGGCGTTGATACTCACCAGTTCCGGATTGCGCCCCAGGCCTTCGCGCAGGTCGACGCGGCCGTCGCGGCCAAAGCTGCGAATCAGCTTGCCGCTGGCGGCGTCCAGAGCCATCAGGAATTGGCCGGTGCTGAACAGGATGCGGGCGTCACTGCCGTCGCGCCAGTAGCTGACCCCGCGCATGTTGGACAGGCCAACGTGCTCCTGCGGCGGGCTGAAGGTCCACAGTTGCCGGCCGCTGGCGGCGTCCACCGCGAACACATTGTGCAGCGGGTTGCGGCCGTAGAGCACGCCCTCCACCACGATGGGGTTGACCTGCAGCTCCGAACTGGGGGGCAGCGGTTCGCCACCGGCGCTGGCGTACCGCCAGGCCAGCTCCAGTTCCGCCACATTGGCGCGATTGATCTGGTCCAGAGCCGAGTAGTGGCTGTTGCCCTGGTCGCCGCCGTACGTCCGCCAGCCATGGTAGTCCTGTGCCGCAGCAGGTGCCCCGGCCAGCGCCACGAGGGACAGCAGGCGGGCGGCGGGGGTGCGGAGGCCTGGCATGGTTGGCCTCACTTGCGGCGCACGAGTTTGGCGGTAGAGGATGCCGTTGCCGCGACCAGGCCCTCGGCGTTGATCAGCGTGCCCTCGATGAAGGCAATGCTGCGGCCGCTCTTGATGACCCTGCCGTGTGCGGTGATGCGACCGGCCAGCGTGGGCTCAAGAAAGCTGACCTTGAGTTCCAGTGTTGGCAGCGCCACCACATCGGTTGCCTGCATGAACACGGCGTGGGACATGGCGGCGTCCAGCATTGCAGTGACATTGCCGCCCTGCACGACGTTCACCGAGTGGCAGAACTGTTCACTGATATCGAACTCCAGCTCCGCGGTGCCGGCCTCGCTGTCGAAATCCACCAGGCGGGTGTTGAGAATCTGCAGGCAGGGCGGCAGGTGTTTGTTGGCGTTCGCAAGGCGTTCTTGCTTGGTCACGGTTGTCCCTTGTCAGTCGGGCCGCACGGGGCAGTGAATCAGCGCTTGCCCCACTGCAGCAGGTTGAAAATGGAGTAGGACGGGTCCGACGGGCCGGGCTTGCCGATATGGGCGCCCTGGATAATCGGGTTGTCCAGGTTGACGATGGACGGCTGGTGCAGGTTGGCCCAGTCCGCGTCCACCGCGCGGTAGGTGAACTTCCAGACACCGTTGCGTTTCTCGTAGCGGTCAAAATAACGGCCGCCGATCAGCAGGTCAAACGGCCCCTCGTCGGTACGGATCTTGTGGAAGGCAATGATGTAGACCTCGCCCTCGGCGCGGTCGCCATCCAGCTTGATATTCACCGTGGTGACGTTGTGGTGCAGGATCTCCATATTGGCCTGGATGTCCGGCAGGGTGTCGATGAACTCCATCGCCAGACCCTTGAAGAAGGAGCCGTGGTCGTCGATGGCATCCTCGTGGTAGAGCGAGCGGAATTTCTCGTTGTCGTGGCGGTCGGCGGCGTTGCAGTAGGCGTTGATCAGCTCCATGATCGCCTGCTTGTCGAGCAGGGCCTGCAGCTGTTGTTCCAGGTTCGGGTCCATGGGCGTGGTCTCCGGCAGCATGAGAGTGGAGCCCGGTTGCAGCAATGGCGCCCGCAGGCGCCACTGTCACGCCGGGTGATCAGAACTCGTAGGTGGCCTCGACTCCGTAAGTGCGCGGGTCACCGTAGTAGCTGGCGGTCCAGATCCCGAACGGAATGGTGTTGATCCGGTACTCCTTGTCCAGCAGGTTCTTGCCCCACAGCGCGAACTTCATCGACTGGCCGTCACCCACCGGCACATTGGCCAGGGTGATGCGGCCATTGAACAGGCTGTAGGGCTTGACCAGGGAGGTCGCATTCTGGGACGGCTCGATGTAGGGCACGTGGCGGTCCACGAACTCGTAGTCGAGGCGCGCGGTCAGGTCACCCCAGCTGCCGGAGGCTACGCTGTATTCGGCCGAGAGTGCCGCGCTGTTCTGCGGCGCGTAGGGGAAGTCCTTCTGGTCCTTCACATCCACGCCATTTTCGATGAACTCGCCGTAGCTGGTGTCCAGGTAGCCGTAGCTGGCGGAGAGCTCCAGTTCGGGCATGGGGAGCGCCACCAGCTCCACCTCGAAGCCCTGGATCGTTGCCTCGCCGGCGTTCTGGACGATGGAGGCGGCGCTGCTGCCGGCAACGAAGATCGACATCTGCATGTCGGTCGAATCGTTGTAGAACCAGGCGCCGTTGACCTGCAGGCGGTTGTCCAGCCAGCGCGATTTGACGCCCAGCTCGTAGGACAGGATCTCCTCGGCGTCGTAGGGTGTGGTGAAGGCCGCCTCAAAGGGTGCCTCGCCGTTGAAGCCGCCGGACTTCCAGCCCTTGGCAACCTTGCCGTAGAGGTTGACGTTGTCGCTGGCATCCCAGGCGGCGACGAAGGTCGGGGAGACGTCGTTGAAGGTTTCCTTGGCCTGCCCGGCGAAGGGCGCCGGGTTGCCCAGGGCATCGACATCGTTGGGGTGGTCGATATAGGTGTCCTTGGTCTCTTCCGTCCAGCGCAGGCCCAGGGTCAGGGTCAGTCGATCCTCGAACATTGCCGCGGCCGGGCGCCAGTCGACCTGGCCAAAGACGGCAATCGAGTCGTTGTCAAAGCCGTAGCGGTTGTTCGAAGTCGGCGCGCCAAAGGCGCCGAAGAAGCTGATCGGGTTGAAGACGTCGGACTCCTCCTCAAAGTAGTAGAGGCCGAAGACGTAGTTGGTGCGATCGGTGCTGCCGATCATCTGCAGCTCGTGCGAGTCCTGGTCGTAGTCGATAAACCGGGCCGACGTAAACAGATTGACGGGGGAGCCGTCGATGTCGATGTCATCGTCCCAGTTCAGCGTACGGGTGTTGCCGATGTAGCGCAGGGTCACGTCGCCCAGCGCGCCCCAGGTGCCGGCGTCATAGTCCGCAAACAGGGACTGGGAGATGGACTTGGAGCGCTCGTACTTGGCCTGGTCGAGGCTGACACTGTCCCGGTTTTCGTTTTCACCCGTGACATAGGGTGCCAGCAGGGCGTTGACGCCCACGAAATCGTTCGGGTCAAGGAAAGTCAGCTGGTTCTTGGACGGAGCCAGGTCCAGGTCGCTGTAGTCCCAGGTATAGCGGACCGAAAAGCGGTGGGTCATGTCCCACAGGATGTCGTAGCGGCCGACCCGGTTGTCGAGGTTGTTGAACTCGTCAATCAGGACCGGGTTCGCCAGCGGATTGCCGAAGGGGTCGTTGACGTTGTCGTAGAGCCCGTCGCGTTTGCGCACAGAGGCGGTCAGCTTGGCCATGATCTCGCCGGCGCCACCGAGCGCCAGTGCCGGTGTGTCGACCGTGGCGTAGACAGTGCGCAGGTCGTGGTTGCCGGCCCCCGCCCGCAGCTTGCCGGCCAGCTCGCCGCCGGGCTTGCTGGTAATCAGGTTGACGGCACCGCCGACCGTGTTCTTGCCGTACAGGGTGCCCTGGGGCCCGCGCAGCATTTCCACGCGCTCCAGCTCGGCGATATCGAAGATGCCACCGACGTTCTTGCCGATGAACACGCCGTCCAGGTAGATGCCCACGGTGGGCTCCCAGGTGATGGCGGGGTTGATGGTGGCGGAGCCGCGGATGGCAATTGTCGCGGCCGAGGTGTTGGAGGGTGAGCGGGTGATCTTGACGTTGGGGACCGAGGTGCCCAGGTCGTCGATATTGCTGACACCTTTCTGTTCCAGGGCATCCGCGTTAAAGGCTGCGATCGAGATCGGCGCGTCCTGCAGGGTCTGCTCCCGCTTCTGTGCGGTCACCACGACTTCTTCCAGCCCCTGGGCCATCAGGCTGGCGCTGCCGGCGCCAATACAGGCGGCCACGAGCAGGGTTATGGGCTTGCGTGCGTGCATGGAGAAAATCCTCTCTTGGTATTGTGGTCAAACACGGGTCGACACCTTAGTGCTACCCGAATTCAGCTGCATACCTTGTTTGAGGTATGCAGCCGTGGCGGGTTGGCGGAACGGGTTGGGCTGTGGATTGCCCCACCGGTGGCGTCTGTGTACATTGGTAGCCGATGATCAGCCTACTTTCCAGGTAACCCCATGGAGTTCAAGGATTATTACCAGACGCTGGGTGTCGCGCCGGACGCCGAACTCAAGGATATCAAGATTGCCTACCGCAAGCTTGCCCGCAAGTATCATCCGGACCTGAATCCGGACGCTGGCGCGGAGGACAAGTTCAAGGAGGTGGCCGAGGCCTGGGAGGTGCTCAAGGACACCGGTCGGCGGGCGGAGTATGACGAATTGCGCCGCTATGGTGGCCGCCGCGACCAGCAGTTTGAGCCGCCGCCGGGCTGGGAGTCATCCGCCGGCGCCGGGTTCCAGCAGTTCGAAGGGGACTTTTCCGACTTCTTCAACAGTATTTTTGGCGGCGGGTTTCAGCACCGGGAGCAGGCGGCTGCGCGGGGTCGCCCGGGGCAGGATATCGAGATCGAGTTGCCCCTGTTCCTGGAGGAAACGCTGGAGGCCGTCAGCAAGCCGATAGAATACCGCATACCGGTAGCCGTCGATGGCCAGTTGCATGAGCTGAAAAAATCCCTGAAGGTCACCATTCCGGCCGGTGTCAGTGACGGCGAGCGCATCCGCGTCCGCGGCCAGGGCGCTCCCGGCCGCGGCGACGGAGCCGCGGGAGACCTCTATCTACACGTGCGGCTGGTGCCGCACCCCCTGTTCGATGTGGAGGGCCACAACCTGCTGGTGACAGTGCCGATTGCACCCTGGGAGGCGGCGCTGGGGGCGAAAATCACGGTCCCGACCCTCAGCGGCAAGATCAGCCTGACCGTTGCGCCCAACAGCCAGTCAGGGCAGAAGCTGCGGGTCACTGGCAAGGGCCTGGTCAGCCGGGCGGGGCGCGGTGACCTGTTTGCGGTGCTCAAGGTGGTCATGCCGAAGGACAGCCCCCCGCCTGTCCAGGCACTGTGGCAGCAGCTGGCGGAACAGGCCGCCTTCGATCCGCGGGCAGAGTGGGGTAAGTCAGCATGAATGACATTGCGTTGAGCATTTCCCTGGGTGAGCTGTGCGAATGTGAGCAGGTCTCCCGGCAGTGGCTGGTGACAATGGTGGAGCACGAGATCGTCATCCCGGTATCCGTCGCCGGTGAGGTGGAGGACTGGATGTTCGATACCCGCAGCGTACCCTGGATGAAGCGGGCCATACGCCTGCACCGGGACCTGGAGCTGGACTGGGTCGCCATTGCCATGATTCTGGAGCTACAGCAGCAGCGGGAAGAATTGCTGGTGGAAAACCGCTGCCTGCAACAGCGCCTGCAGCGGTTCCTGGTTGAGGGCTGAACGCCCGCGACTTCAGCCGAAGACGTAGAATGCCATCTTGTTGCCGTCGGGGTCGCGCACATAGGCGCCGTAGAACATGTCCGGCATACGCTGGCCGGGTTCGCCATCGCAGGTGGCGCCCAGGCTGATGGCCTTGTGGTAGAGCTTGTCGACGTTTTCCTTGGTTCCCGCGCTAATCGCAAACATGTTGCCGTTACCCGGGTGCGGGGCGTCTCCGTTAAAGGGAATGCAGACCGCCAGCATGGGCTGGTCCATACCCTTGCCGATCATGGCGATGCGGTCCATGTCCATGATCACGCTGGCGCCGAGGTCGGCGAGCAGGTCGGCGTAGAAGGCCTTGGCCTTGGCCATGTCCTTGACGCCAATAGTGATGTATCCGATCATTTTTCTCTCTCCTTGCAGGTGCGGCATCTGAAAGCCGGGGCTCAGGATAGCGGAATTACCGGCATCGGCCTACGCCCCTTTTCAATCTCCATTATGCGTTATCATGGTCGCTCAGCGGCAACAGGGTAGGGCGGTTAACCATGCAGAGCCCGGTGGGTGTTTACGGTCAGGTCAGGGGCTTTCTCCTCAACGAATTGTGGCGGCCGGATCTGGCGCAATTGTCCTGGCTGCAGCAGCTGGCCTACAAGACCATTCGCTTCCTGTTCGTGCTGGTCAGGGAAATCTCCCAGGGACAGCTGACCCTGCGCGCCATGAGCCTGGTCTACACCTCGCTGCTGTCGATGGTGCCCCTGCTGGCGGTCAGCTTTTCGGTACTCAAGGCCTTCGGGGTTCACAACCAGATCGAGCCCCTGCTCTACAACCTGGTGCAGCCGCTGGGTGAGCAGGGCAACGAGATCGTGCTCAATGTGCTGGGCTTTGTCGAAAACATGAAGGTCGGCGTACTGGGCTCGGTGGGGATGGCACTGCTGCTGTATACCGTGGTGTCCTTGATCCAGAAGATCGAGGTGTCCTTCAATTACGTGTGGCATGCGAAAGCGGCGCGGCCACTGTCCCGGCGCTTCAGCGATTACCTCAGCGTGATCATGGTCGGCCCGGTGCTGGTATTCTCGGCCATGGGGCTGACCGCCTCCATGCTGAACAGCAATGTCATGCAGGCGGTGATCAGTGTCGAACCCTTTGGCAGCCTGCTCCTGCTGATCTCCAAGCTGCTGCCCTTCATGCTGGTGGTACTGGCGTTTACCTTCGTCTACATGTTCGTGCCCAACACCCGGGTGAAGTTCGGCTCGGCGCTCATGGGCGCCCTGGTTGGCGGCGTGTTGTGGCAGGGGACGGGCCTGGCATTCGCCCAGTTTGCCGCTGGCTCCACCAAATACGCGGCCATTTATTCCGGCTTTGCCATCCTGATCATGTTCATGATCTGGCTCTACCTGAGCTGGCTGATACTGATGATTGGTGCCCAGGTGGCCTTTTTCCACCAGTACCCGGAGCGGATCCGGCTGACAGACAAGCGGATTCCGCTCAGCGGCCGCTTCCGGGAGCAGCTGGCGCTGCTGGTCATGTACCGCGTGGCCCACGTCTTCGTGCACCGGGACATGCCCCTGACCCTGGACAAGTTGGCGGACCAGCTGCGGGTGCCGCTGGACCGGGTCGGGGAAGTGGTGCAGCTGCTGCAGGACCGCGGTTTGCTGGTGGAGACCGCCAGCGAGCCGCCCGAGTACCTGCTGGGCCATGATCCGGCGACCCTGGGCATGGCCCAGCTGCTGGATACAATCCGCACCCCGCGCGGGGAGCAGGCCCTGCTGGAGGGGCGGGTGGCATCGGAGGCCCCCGTGGATGAGATGCTGGGCCGCATGGACCAGGCGGTCGGTGAAGCGTTGGGGGAGCTTACCCTGCGCGACATGGTCACCACCGAGGCTGCCAGCCCGGCGGCAGCGGCCTGATCAGCCTCGGGGCAGAATTCCCGCGCTGATGATGTAGTCCAGCAAGGGATAGTGCTCCAGCAGCCAGTCGGCTCCCTCGCGTTCAATGGGTCCCTGGCGGCCTCCGCGCATGCCGCCGCCGGCCTCTTCGCCGTACAGCGCATACAGATTCTCCACCACATTCATGCCGGCGGTCACCCGGCCGAAGGGGGCAAAGCCGTCCGCGTCCAGCCGTGAGTTGTCGCCGAGGTTGATATAGACCTGGGTGGACCGCGTACCGGGCCCGGTCATGGCGAAGCCGATGCTGCCCTGGGTGTTGCTGGCCTGGACCGGGTCATCGGCAATGCCGTTGTCCTTCCAGGCTGCGGTAACCGCCGGATCGGGATTGAGGCCGAACTGGGCGATATAACCCGCTACCACCCGGTTGATATGCACCCCGTCATAAAACCGGTTCTTTACCAGCTGGTAGAAGCGGTCAGCGCCCAGCGGTGCCCAGGCCCGGTCGACGGTAATCTCGAACGCGCCTTCGGTGGTAACGAAGCGTGCGACGTAGCTCTCCGGACCCGGTTCGCGCCACACAGGGTGCGCGGGATCCAGCAGGGGGCTGTGGTCGATCGGGTCCGCGGCGGTGTCGGTGGCTGCGAGCAGCTGCGCCAGGTACGGTCCCCAGATCGATGGCCGGGAGTGAGTGCTGTGGCCGCGGGTCAGGGTAGTGATTGGCAGGACCACCGCCCGGGCATTGGCAATCCGTGCAGTCTCCTGCTCCAGGATGCCGAGCTCCGGCGGGTTGACCTGGTCATCCGCGGAGTTGATGGCGAGCAGCGGTGCGGTGATGTTTTCCAGATGCGGCGCCGGATTGTAGAAGCGTGAGGCGTCAAAGGCGTAGATCAGGTCGTTGGCGTCGATGCTGGAGCGATAGCGCTCCACCAGCGTGTCCATCATCTCTTCTGCCGCCTCCCGGGTCGGGGCCTCGAGCTGGTACTGCAGTGGGCTGGACACCATGAACAGCAGGGCATACATGGCCTCCTTCAGGCCGGGCGGTTGCTCCTCATAGTTGCCACCCTGCCACAGCG
Organism: uncultured Haliea sp.; assembly: GCA_947258585.1. Classification (GTDB taxonomy): domain Bacteria; phylum Pseudomonadota; class Gammaproteobacteria; order Pseudomonadales; family Halieaceae; genus Haliea. Next base: position 56,369 of record CAMYIZ010000076.1, read on the forward strand.
GGTCATCCTTCACCGCGTCGATCATCATCTTGCGGGTCATGCGGTTGCGCCCGGCGATCTCCACCGGCAGGCTGGCCAGTGGCAGCAGGGCGTCCATGAAGTCCGGGTAGGTATAGCCCCAGATCCAGCTCATCATCCCGCCCATGGAGGTGCCGGTCACCAGCCGCAGGTGGTCAATGTCCAGGTGCTCGGTCAGCAGCCGGTACTGGGCCCGGACCATGTCGTCGTAGGTATACTCGGGAAAACCGGCGCGCAGGCCATCGCTGGGTTTGCTGGACTGGCCGTGACCGATCGCGTCCGGGAGGATAATAAAGTACTCGGAGGCGTCCAGCAGCTGGCCCTTCCCGAACAGTACGTCGGCAAAGTTGTCGCTCAGAAAACCGCCGCCCTGGCCAGTAGTGCCGTGCATGATCAGCACCGCATTGCTGACCCTGCCATCCGGGCCGCGGCGAGGACTGCCGAGCGTGCGGTAGTGTTGCCGGAGGTCCAGCACGGCGCCGTCATCGAAAGCGAAGGATTCGAGAATGAAGCTACCTTCCGCCGGCTCCGGGTAGTCCGAGGCCGTGGCGGGCAGCACCAGCAGGGCGCACAGTACAAGGAGAGTGATGTGGCAACTGAACCGGAGAAAGGTGAGAAGCATGGGACGTTCCTGTGGGCAATGTCGAGTAGGTGGTCTTTCCCGCATCAAAGCCCATCCCTGGGCTTATGTCCATGCCGTATTGCTGGCGGCTAGCCGACGGAAACGATCTCCACCTCGAATGTCAGGTCCTTGCCCGCCAGCGGGTGATTGGCGTCCAGCGTAACCGCTTCCTCGGTCACATCGGCGACCTGCACCGGCACGGCGCGGCCATCGGGGGTTTGCATTTGCAGCATGGTGCCTACATCCAATGGGATATCGGCGGGAATCTGGTCGCGGGGGATGGTTTGCTTCGCCTCCGCCTGGTAATCGCCATATGCCTCGGCAGCCGGAATGGTCACGGTCTTTTGCTCGCCCGCGGCCATGCCGTCAATCGCCTGGTCCAGGCCCGGGATGATCTGTCCCGCGCCGAGCTGGAACTCCAGCGGATCGCGCCCTTCGGAGCTGTCGAACACCGAGCCGTCCTGCAAGGTGCCGGTGTAGTGAATGCGTACGGTATGGCCCGCTGTCGCTTGCGTCATGGGGTTTCCTTTCGAGTGGGGGATGAATGGAAGAGGTGCGCCGGTTTGCGCCGTGACTCAATTCAAATGGTGCCCGCTGGGGTTATGAATGTAAACCCCGGCGTCATCCCCGGAGGCGCCCGATACTTGGTGTCGCATCGAAACCCAGTGCATGTTGGATGGCCATGGCGCTGCTGTTGGCGCTGTCCCCGTGCCGGGGGGTGGACATTGGAGCAACCAGATATTTCGCAGTAGCGGTGTCCGGCGAGTCCAATTTAATAAACAAAATCAGTTGGGATGTGTAGACTAAAGACTTGGATACTTAACAGCGAGGGAATGTGATGCGTAGGAACAACGGTGTGGTTTCAAGCAAAAAGGGCGGATTTGGACTGAGGGCACTGGTGCCAGTCCTCTTTTTGCTGTCTGTTGTGCAAGTGGCCAGCGCGCAAATGATTCCCGCGAATGCAGCGCGGACGATATTGCTCTCCGGAACCACCGGCGCCCAATCCTCCGTCGCCTATCACGCCGGCTTTGATCAGTATTACAGTGCGGGCATTGGCACTACATCCCAACCCGGGTATGTCAGCGACAGCTCGGGGAATCTCCTGCAGACACAGACCCCCTTGAACATTGACGTGCGGTCGATCAACTTCAACCCCAACACCGGGTTGATGGAGGTAGTGACCTTCAATGCAGTCTCAGGCGGAGTGGACCGGGGATTAATTGAGGCGCAGCTGGACGGTTCCGGTTTATACACCGGCGGCACCGCGACCTTGCTCGCCTCCATGCCCGGCAATGTTGGCAGCCAAAGCATGCCAGCCTATGACCCGGTACGGGACAGGTTCTACTCACGTGGGGCTGGCAATATCGTGAATATTGTCGCGAGGTCAGACGGCAGTCTGCTCGGGACGATTACTCTGGATTTCGGGGCTGCAGGTGGCGTCTCCGCAACAAGTGAGGTATTGGGGTTCTCGTCAACGAATGATCGGTTTGTGGTGACGGACTCCGTGAATGACACCGCGGTGATTTTCGATCTTAACGGGGATTACCTCGGCACATCGGCACTGGACGTTACAGTGCCGACATCGTACGGGGTGGGTGTTGCCAATGACCAGCTTTTCGTGGCGACGCCGTCTGGCTACCAGGGTTTTGACATCGGCCTTTCATCATCCGGCGAAGCGACAGCCATCCCGACCCTCGGTGTCTACGGGTTAATCCTTACGGGCTTTGGCTTGCTGATGGTGGCGGTGCGTCGGCTCTCCAGGAAGTAGGGTCGGAGCGCTATTGACAGTATCTCGACTAACTTGACGCGTTCCAGTTGGTAAATGGCATCAGAACGAATTGGAGGCGGTGTGGAGACAGGTAGACCGTTGCACTACTGGATCTGATCCGCCAAGCGAGTGAAAGGCACCGTATCTCAGACGCCGCATCTCATGTTAGCCATTAAATTCATGGTTGATGTAGTCTTGTCGGCGCCGATCAATCATGTCGCGTGAAGGGCAGGTTTCGACCCAAAGCTGCCGCTTACTAGGAAAATGATGAGTAGTGGCTGGTAATGATGTCCGGTTATCTCGGCTGGATTTGCAGTAGGAATTGGTAACGTGTTGATTGCAGTCAAGAAATTGTGGTGCCGTTAGATCCAGTTTTCCAATTAATCGGTTTGGCATTATACGGTCCGGTCTGGTTAACTCACTGTTATATTCAAAAAGTCGAAACGCTTACGTAGCGTCTCTCAGAGGTGGCCGCACATAACTATGTGGGCAATATGCTTGCTTCGCTGGCGCCTCGCTTGAATAATTGTGGCAAGGAAAAATAGTAAATATGAAGGACGTTGCGAGTGTGAGTAATCCGTTAATGGAATCCGCCAACAGGCTACAAGAATTGATGGCCGAAGAGCGAGATTCGCAAATGGCCAGTGGTTACCACAAGCGACTAATCCAATGGATTAATGATTTTCATAGGTCGCTTGGGGAGGATTATGAGGCGGGTGCATGCTTGGTGAATTTCGGCCAGCGAGTGACGTTTCACATCGAAGATATCAGTTACTGGAATCCCGCATTAATCTCCTTTATCGGTATCACAGAGGATGGGTCGCCGGTTGAATTGATACAGCATGTCAATCAGTTGAGTGTTCTGCTCATGAAGCTCAAGCGAAAGGAGCCCGAAACGCCAAAACGCCCAATAGGTTTTGCGTCTTGGGAAGAATACGAAGAGAGCAGGAATGAATAAGTGAGATTTTGGACCGAGCGCTTACTGTCCGCATCGCATAACAGGTCGCTTGAGCCGACGGCAGGCCGCGACGCGGCCTCCCTCGGCTGAGTTTGGCGCTATAGCGTTGTTCACCGGCGAAACGGTTCCGATTTTCTCACCATAAACGAGATTAAACTTTTGCGAGGCGATATGAGCATCGATATTCCAGAAATTCTCGCTTTGTTTAAGGAGCAATTAAACAATCAGGTCGCGACGATTGTTGCCAATCACTCCTTCGCCACTCAAGGCTATGGGTTTGCATATTGGTATTTATGCAATGTCGGCGGAATGACCGACATCGAAGCTAAAGAACAAATCTGCGACGGGGGTGGAGATCTTGGAATTGACGCTATCGAAATAGTCGATGAACAGGTCGTCTTTTATCAGTTCAAGAATCCAGTTTCTATCGAGAAATCTGTTGAAGCTGGAGAAATCGACAAAATGATTTCCGGCTTGGAACTTATTCTGAGCCAGAAACATGGGGGCATAGCCAACCCGGAGCTCATGTCGCGCTTGGAAGACATATATGGGTTCACCCCGGCCGGATACAAAATTGTTGTGGCAGCCTCGTGCTTAGCTGATTTGCCGCCGGACGCGAAGACAAAGCTAGATAACTTTTGCCAAAAGAACAGCGGCGTCGCGAAAGATCTGTTTCGCTGGGAGTACAACAATCTAGAGCACATCCACAATCGCTTTTACAGTGCTCACCTCCCAACTCTAGAAGCAACTCTGGATATTGTCTTGCATCGGCCGCCATATATGACAAAAGTTGGCGATCACGAAACCTACATCTTCGACCTGGAAGGTCACTATCTTGCAAAGCTCTATGACGAGCATGGAGAAACCATTCTTCAGCAGAATGTTCGAATGTTTGAGGGAGATCGGGGAACAAACCTTTCTATCGCAAAGACCGCTACGAGCCCTGATGAATCGAAAGACTTCTTCCACTTCAACAATGGCGTTTCCATAATCTGCGATTCCGCAACTCACAAACCATTTAGTAATGAACTGAGCCTTGAGAGGCCTCAAGTTGTTAATGGCGGACAAACAATGCGCATACTTCATCGCTGCCTAACGCAAGGCACGTTGCGCGAAGATGTACATGTAGTTGTAAGGGTAATCACCACGGGCAAAGACAAGCAGTTCGCATCGTCTGTAGCGGTAAATCTGAATAATCAAACCCGTGTTGATAACACTTTTCTTCGATCTAACGATCCTCGGATCGTCCAGTTGCTACATTCGCTATCTGCGCTTGGATTTTATCTAGAACGGCGTGCAGGGGAGATTGACGCCATGCTGCCTGAGGAGCTACAGGAATTGGAGAACAGGTATGGAAGCCCGCTCACCAATCACGTGATTCCATTGAAGGATGGAATGCAAGCATACGTTGCCACCTATTATGGTGACCCCCAACTCGCAAAGAAGGATCCCGCCAAGATCTTTACAGATGATGGAGGCAGCTTTTCGAAAGTTCTTCAGTCGGATCTAACGGCTGAGAAGTTTCGAGATGCCTACAAACTTAGCAGGCTTGTCTCATCGCAGGTCGAACGCTTCAAGCGGCTAAAAAGAAAGAGGTATGCTGACGATTCTGAAAGGAAAACAGCATACACTTCGGAAATAGGATCGTTCATCGATCCGGTCTTTGGTGAATTGGATTTAGCAGTTCCACAGATTTCCGTCTTCGGAATGGCGTTGCTGTTTGAGAAGAATAGAACTGTCGGTGAAGGTGATCTGGGAGCGCTTGTAAATGAATTGAGCGCCAATCCAGCAGCCATCTGGCGTGGCTTCGTTGAACTGATTGCCGCAAAGGTCGAGTTGGGTGCAGATAAGAGTTGGCCCACTCTGCTCAAGTCAGGATCGTTTTATCGTGATGCTGTTGCACACTTGAAGGAAAGTTGGGCCTAGTATTGCTGCGCTTTAGCAGTTCGTTTAAGCCGAAATTTGAACACGGTCTTCGTTTGGCTCCGCTAAGCCGAAATCCGAGTTCAAATGCGTCTTTACTCTAAGGGTAACGTCCGCTCGTGGCCGATTCCGAAATTGTATCGGATTAGACCGATGGTCTAGAATGGGCCAAATGAGCTCTCGACCCAGGGTACCTTAGTCCCACATCCGTCGCGAGAACTCGATCCACATAGAATTATTAGCCCTTGACTAGGCTACGGAGTTAAAGCTGAAACTCACGGAATTCTTGGCAATATACGCCGCTTGTCTATCGACAATAGTTTTTGCTTGGAACATGAGACGAGCTGTCCCGAGAATTAACGTAGATATCATGTTTGGAAGCCATGAAAGCGGTGATGATTTTGATCATGGAATATACCTAAACGTTAGGAATCCATCTCCTCACACAGTTCACTTAGCCGGGCTAGATCTCATATATCGCTATAAAAAGGCAAACTTCATTAATCAACTGGAACATTTACTGAAGTACCGTCGTTGGCCTAGTTCGGTAGGTTGGGTGCATGCCGGCTTGGAAAATTATGGTTTGAAGAATGAATGCCCAATCGCCTTAGAGTCTGGAAAATCTTATGATGTATTCGTATCAAACAAGATTCTTGAAAAAATGTTATCTGATAGCGTGGATAGATATATTAAAGCAAAAGTGCAAGATCAGTTGGGGCGAAATAAATATTCAAAGAAATTTGAATATCCGAAGGATGGGGTCGTAACAAAGTGAAGCCGCACATACAATGCGCTGGTCTGGGACGCTCCTTACATCACCTCCCTCAGCTTATCGTTAAGAAAGGTCCGCTCCTGGCCGAAAGGTCGCGGTTGAGGATTCGAAAATCCATTCCAAATGCGGTACCTTCGTCCTAATAGGAAGGTGGCTTGCCTGCCTACGTTTATTTGCAAAGTACCTGAAGCCTATCAGCCTCGCATCGAACCTCGGTTTGAAACTTCAGCCAAACATCGTTGCAAGTTTTATACATTAACTGCACAAGCGTCCCAGTACCGCTGGAATCGCTCAACGACTTTTGCGCCATTGGAAGTATCGCTGCACAACTAGTGTCGGCGTCGAAGGGTTGTTCGCCGGCGCTGAGCGCATCACTTCGAATTTGCGCTTTATACGCTTGCTGTACATTTCCCCCATCGAACCATTTGCCTTCGCTATTTGCGGTAGGGTCCCCATTGCCGCAGCCAGTCATCACTGCGATGACGAACGCTGCCATTACCGGATAAATCAACTTGATTTGCTGATAGTTCATATCGTGGCTCCCGCGGTGTTACATTTCGCTTTGTATGGTGGAATCTCTCCCATCCACGGCACTGATGCTTTTGAAATTCAAACTACAACAGTAAACAAGAAGCATAGCCAAATAACAATATATCTCCATAGATCAGCTCTTATCAAGCAGTCGCGATTCAGGCCAGACTGAGGGAAAAATTTGTTTGGCGAGCATGCCGTAATGAAGAGCAAGCTGATCGCCACTTGAGATGCTGCCTACGCCCGCTTCTGGTCGAAAGGTCGCAGTTATGCATTCGAAAGTACATTCCAAATGTGGCAGCTTCGTCCTATTGGCGGACGAGCTATCAGTAACACAACATCCAACATTTTTCGACTAAGCTTATTTGTCAGACAATGCCATAATCTCGCCGCTCGTAGAGTTGATTTACTTTAAGAAAGAAATGCGTTCAAACTGACAGTGCCAAGCTGCGTCTGCCCTCCAGTGCCCATGAATTGAGACGTTAAACGCAGTTTCGATCGTATAACCCCACACTTTAAGGGTTATATGTGTCAATTTCTTTTACAAGTTTTTGATATATGCTCGGTACATCGGCAAGGCAAGCTGTGCAAGACTCTGTATTTTCTTCAAATTTTTTTATTGGCGCGAAATTTGCTAATAACGTGTGTGCGTAGCTTGGGCGCGCTTGGGCTAACTTGCGTGCAGCGGTGTCATCCAGCATTGCTACCTTTGGGTAATTAAGGACAATGAAATCTCATGAATCAAAAACGCAATAATTCTTATGCATATTCATTCTTGGTCGCATTGTGCATTGGCGTCTTTACGCCGACGCATGCTATGGCATCCGCTATTTTTCAAATTACTGCATCTGGTGCCGACCAAGCAAACCCTAACTTTTCTCTGACATTTGAGGATCTGGACGGTGACACATTGTTGAGTCTGGATGAGATTTTGACATTCTCAGGCTTTTCTCTTCCGAGCTTCCCCAACGAGTTTGACACAATATTACAGGTACCTATCATCACAAATATCGCAGATGGCTCTGGCTTATCATGGGAATTTGTCAACGGCGCATCCGTTGCGGCAGGTGGAGGCGCGGGAATAAGTAGAGATTCCGGACTTTACGATTATAGTATCGGCCCCTCTCCGAAAGCTGTCCCAGCGCCCGGCACTTTGGCCCTACTTGGCTTGGGCCTTGCTGGTTTGGGATGGTTAAGACGCAATAAAGCTGAATGACAGCCTTGTGGTGACTCCCGGCGTTTATTGGACTTGAGTTCACCGTCCGCTCCTGGCCGACTGTGTTCCCTCTCTCCCCTGACTACCGGTGAGAAAAAGTATGTTAGTGCCAATTGCTGGAATATTTATATTGGTGGGAGGCTGTTGAGATCTGAGGCGCCCAGATGGCCCGCCGTTACCAACTCGCCCGTTATGGCATCAAGAATGAAGAGGAAACCGTCAAAAAAGAAATCAGCGACGTAGCGATATTTTATCTCTTCGCTTGCGTCTTGTGCCAGGTATCTGAAAGTTGGTCCGTGTACTTGCTCAGATGAAACGGTTAGTGTCACTCCGAGCTTCTCAAAATAATCCGCAGCATAGTACTCAAAACTCCGCCTGAGCTCGGAGATCTGAAGCCTATTTGCCAAATAGTTTTGTGCTTTTTCTGGCGCCATTGAGTAAAGAGCGACTGACTGAATCTCACCGTTCTTGTTGACGAATATACTAGAGGATGGTAGTTTCTCACCTTCGACTATCTGGTGGAATCTAATCAACTTCTGCGCAGGCAAATCGATGACCTTTTCGATAATAAACACTCTTCCATCTAGGTCGCCTAGAAGTGGGGCGAGGGAGTCGAGTGTTTCCTTCAGGGCGCCACTGTGGTCTGTATCATCTATCGAAAATTCATTTGGGAGTTCCCCAATTGTAGCACCCCTTAGAAAGACGAGTTCGCCAGAGCCGATTCCGATTGAGTTTTCTCTTAGACGGTTCAGCTCCTTTTGATGCTGGGTTCTATCGTGTGCTTCTTGAGTGGATGGGCTGACGCGATCTTCGGATATGGCCAAGCCGCCTGACTGAGAAGCTGCGTTTTGCAGAAAAACCATGCTAACTCCAAATGCGAGTAACCTCCGAACTATTTTCATAAACATACCCTTCTTGTCGCTGTAAGCATTAGGTTAGAGGTTTCTTCTCGATAGGCTACGCGAAGCCAAGCAAGGGGCGTCCAGTGTTCGCTCGCAGGAAAGTCTAGCACTACCGTATGCCCTCTGCCTCTGCCTCTGCCTCTGCCTCTTCCTCTGCCTCTGCCTCTGACGAAGTAGAGCTAAGAAGTGGTTCGAATCGGCGCAGTACATCGCAGTTGCCGAGAGGACTGTTTACGAATGTCCGGTCCTGGCCGAAAACTACCAGCCAGGTACCGGAAGTGCCTACAACTTCTATATGGCAGATATCAGACTTGACATGCCTCAATATGTACATACAATGTATGCATGATCGAGTTTGAGTGGGATCAAGCCAAGGCTAAGTCCAACCTCAAGAAACATGGCGTTTCTTTTGAGGAGGCTCAATCTGTTTTCTACGATGATTTAGCTGTCCAATTTTTTGATGAAACTCTCGGAGAGGAAGATAGGTTTATCTTGCTTGGTATGAGCAATTTTTCCCGTGTGCTCGTGGTAGTTCACTGTGAGCGAGGCAGAAATAATGAAGTCCTACGCATCATTTCAGCCCGAAGAGCCACGAAGACCGAGCAGAGTTACTATATGGGTGAAGGGTCATGAAGAATGAGTATGATTTTTCAAAGATGAAGTCGCGTAAGAATCCGTACGCTTCTAGATTGAAAAAATCAGTCACCATCCGTCTAGGAGAGGATGTCATTGAATATTTCAAGAGCATGTCGGAAGAGTCAGGTATTCCCTATCAAAGCTTGATTAATCTGTACCTGCGCGATTGTGCCAATCATCACCGGAAGCTTGATATCAGTTGGCGTCCCTAAGCATTAGCAGCTCCGAGCACAGGGACACCATTTCCGTTGCGCCTTTGGCTTTGCCACATAGCCGGGTGTGTTGGCGGCGGTAATGTCCGCTTCTGGCCGATAATCGCCTAACCGGAAAGGTGGCGGCCTTGAGAAGGCCGCCAATCTGAAAGTGATTGCCCACAGCTATATTGCAGTCTGTTCTGCCAGTTCCAGAGCGTCGTCTACTTCGATACCAAGGTATCTGACTGTGCTTTCAAGCTTCGTATGGCCGAGAAGCAATTGAATTGCTCTCAGATTTTTGGTTCGCTTATAAATCAAGGTTGCTTTGGTTCTACGCAGTGAGTGAGTACCGTAATCCTCAGGTTGCAAGCCAATTTGTGCAACCCATGACTTTACGATCCGCGCATACTGCCTGGTACTGAGATGCGCGCAATGGTGGATGCGACTTGGAAACAGATAGTCTTCTGAAGTCAGCTTTCTCGATTCGATCCAGGTTGTTAAAGATTCCCGCGTCTGCTGAGTGATTTCGAACTTTACCGGTTGTAACGTTTTCTGTTGAATTACCATCGCCCGTTTCAGGATGTTGGCACCTTGCGCGACGTCTCTTACCTTCAGCTTCACGAGGTCGCAACTCCTGAGTTTGCTATCGATGGCCAGGTTGAGCAAGGCGAGGTCGCGATGGTGGCTGGCGATTTCGAGCCTGACGCGAAGTGCCCAGATTTCTCTGAGTTTAAGTGGTGGCTTTTGGCCGACCACTCTGCCTTTGTTCCAGGTGCTCTTTTGGTGTACGCATTCACTGACGTTTCTCATCCTATTACCCTCCACAGGGGTGGGCTATAAGTATGGTTCTTGTTTCATCATTGGTCGCCTTCTGTGCTGGTCACTAATCGACGCGAGTGCCTCGTCCTCGAGCGCGGAAGTGTTAACCATGGGTGACATTTTTGGGGCTGTGAACTAGAGTGGGCATATGTATGAAGTTTACAAGACTGATGAGTTCGCCCGTTGGTTCAAGAAGCTGCGGGACCGCCAGGCGAAGTCGCGAATTCTGGCCCGAATCGATCGACTGGAGCAGGGTCATTTTGGCGATGTGGAGTCGGTTGGCGATGGGGTTAGTGAGCTACGCGTTTCTACGGGCCGGGATATAGAATCTACTTCACTAGGCGCTCTTCAGTTGTCGTCATACTTTTATCTCGGGGTGATAAGAGCTCCCAGAGTAAAGACATCGCGCAGGCTAAAGAGTTGGCCCAGCAATTGGAGGTCTAGAAATGTCCGTAAAGATTAGTCGTTGGGATTCAGCTGAATATTTACACGCTGAAGAAGATATTCAGGCATACCTGGAAGCTGTCCTCGAAGAGGGGGGAGATGATCCTGCCTATATTGTTCATGCTCTTGGCGTTATCGCCCGTGCCAAGAATATGAGTCAGCTTGCTAGAGAAGCCGGTATTTCCAGAGAAGGGCTGTATAAGGCACTTTCTGAGGAAGGCAACCCCACATTTGCTACTGTGGCTAAAATTGCCAAGGCGCTGGGACTACGAATCAAGTTTCAAACAGCAGCGTAATGTCCGCTCCTGGCCGGATTCCGAAATTGCATAGGAGTAGACAGGTCGTCTAGAGTGGGCGAAATGAAGTCCCGACCCAAAGCGGCCGTTCGTCAGGGGGCCTGTTGGGATCGCCATCAGCAACAACCGACTTGAGGCCGTGGAGGAGAACGACGTCGTCTTCCGGTACAAGGATTACGCGTCAGGAGGCACCAGTAAACGTATGCGCTTGCAGGGCGAGAAATTTGTGCGTCGCCTTCTCCTGCATGTGTTGCCTCACGGGCTAATGCGTATCCGACACTACGGATTTATGGCCAATTGCTGTCGGCGAAAGCGACTGGAGCAGATACGACATTGCGTGGAAGTCGATGCCGCAGCTGGAGAGGATACGGCCGCGGCGCGGCGAGAGGGGATCGCACATCCCGCCATGGACGTCACCACGGCCAGGACCTGTCCACGTTGCCGCCAGGGGAGTTTACAGATCGTTGGCGAGGTAGAGGCCCGTCCCAGGCGATGTTGTGATGCTGTAATGTAAGCCAGGGTCCTGCCATCAGCGTGAAATGGACAGTTCAGGTCTGAGCTGGGGAGACGTGTGGACTTTGCCGGCACAATTGGCTTAAATGTGATGAAATAACGTGCTGCCGCAAGGAAAATGCAGGCGAGTGTAAGCAGAGGCAGGAGCTACAAGACGTTGCGCCAGGGCTGATTGGCCATGATCGTCCATCCCCTCTACAAACAATCCCCTATATAAGATGCAGCCACCGCAAAGCGGTTCAGATCAACAGACGTTTATACGCCATGCTTGCATGTCGAATAAGCGCTAAGGTGTTAGAGGCCCTGCCCCTATCATTGCGTTAAGATCAAAAAGGGTATATTTTCTATACCATGATTGAATTCGAGTTTGATGAGCGCAAGAGTGCCACTAACCTCGCGAAGCATGGTATCGACTTCATCGATGCGCAGCTTCTTTGGTTAGATCCCGACATGCTTGAGATTGCTGCCCGAACTGATGATGAGCCTAGGTTCCTAGTTGTAGGCAGAATCAATACAAAGCATTGGTCTGCTGTCATTACTTACAGAGAGAGCAGAATACGGATCATTTCAGTTCGGCGCTCACGCAATGAGGAGGTGTCACTTTATGAAAGCTAAGAGCTTTGACAAAAAATTTGATGAAGGGAAAGACATCATCGGAGACCTGGACCTTAGTAAGATCAAGAGGCCCAACCAGGAGCAGCGTCGTGTAAACGTCGATTTTCCGGCTTGGATGATTGAGTCTCTTGATCGAGAGGCAGGGCGTCTGGGTGTTACCAGGCAGTCCATAATAAAAGTATGGCTAGCTGAGCGTTTGGAGCAACGGGCCTCTAACAAGTCAAGCCAGCAGGACGCCAGCGAAGCTGGCGTCTCTGCTTGAGGCGTTAATTGCCCTCTTGAGCATCGAGACGCTATAACGTTATAATGATATGACGTTGATCCGGAGGTCGCAATGAGCAATCTATCTAAGCGCTCTACTATCTATTTTGAGCCGAATATTCACCAAGCCCTAAAAGTAAGGGCTGCCTCGTCACATCTGTCCGTGTCTGAACTCGTTGATGAAGCAGTACGGCTTCTCATGAGTGAAGATCAGGAAGATTTAGCCGCATTTTCTCAGAGGGAGAACGAAAGAGAAATCAGCTATGAAGCCTTGCTTAACGATTTGAAGAAGCATGGCAAAATATAAAATTACTTTTAAGAAGTCTGTTGCCAAAGATTTACGGGGTATCCCCTCAGCTGACGTGAAACGGATACTGCGCAGTATCGATGACTTGGCAGAGAATCCGAGAGCGGAAGGTTGCGTCAAACTTTCTGTCCAAGAGCGCTACAGGGTGCGGCAAGGAGTTTACCGTATCGTATACGAAATACGCGAAGAGTCACTCATTGTGTTAGTAGTTAAAGTGGCGCACAGATCATCTGGGTACAAGGGCAATTAACAAGGTCAGGGTTCTACCCCGCTTCCACGGACGATTCTAAAACGGTTGAATACTCAAGATCACGTTTAGCCACTCTCCGCCGCTTCCGAGGATTATGAAAGCGCTCAATGTAATCGAACAGATTCGATTTGGCGATATCCCTTGTTCGGTACTTGCTCCGGTTCACACGCTCACGCTTGAGTACGCCGAAGAAGCCTTCACAGGCGGCATTGTCACCGCAGTGACCGACAGCGCTCATTGAGCAGATCAAGGCATTCTGCTTCAAAAAGCACTGGTAATCGCCGCTGCGAAATTGACTGCCACGATCCGAATGTAGAATAACCGGGCCGCTGTCCTGGCGCTGCCAAACAGCCATTTCAACAGCGCGTATCACCATGTGGCGATCTTGCCGGTGATGCATTGACCAACCGACCACCAAATTACTGAAGAGATCAACGACCACGCACAGGTATAGCTTACCCTCGCCCGTAGAAATCTCTGTAATATCGGTGACCCATTTGCTCTCAGGCTCCAGCGCGCTGAAGTCACGCTCTAACCGGTTCTCAACACCCGGGGGTGAAAGTGCCGGTTGCGCTCGCTGACCTCGCTTCTTTTTCCGTGGCCAGCCCTGGAGTCCTGCGGCAACCATCAAGCGAGCGATACGATTTCTGCTCGTCGTTTCGCCCTCGTGCGTGAGGTCTTCGTGCATACGAGGCACACCTATCGTGCCCCGGCTATCCTCATGGATCTGGCGAATACGGGACAATAACCGCCCATTATCCACCTGCCGGCTGCTGGGGCGTCTTGCTTCCCAGTCGTAATATCCGCTTGGAGAGACCTTGAGACATCGACACATCATGCGTACGGGAAACTCACTGCGACAACGCTGAATCGCCTGGTACCTCAGGGCGATTCCTTTGCAAAGAACGTTGCCGCTTCGCGCAAAAAATCACGTTCCTTCTTCACGCGAGCGAGTTCCCGCTTGAGCTGGGCGACTTCTTCGTCCCTGGGGGTTCCGGTGCCACCGAACGCTTGCCGACCAGCGGAGTCTGCTTCACGTACCCAGCGGGTCAGGACATTACCACCTATCCCAAGTTCCCGGGCAACCTGAGCACAGCTGACTCCTGGTTGGCGCGTCTGCTCAACAGCGCCGCGCTTGAACTCTGGGCTGTATTTTCTTCTCTTCGACATAAACACTCCTTTTGCCCATTATGGGCTTCTTTGAAGTGTCCGTAAAAGCGGGGTAGAACCCTTAACAGCCTGTTTCCTCGGAGTAGTATGAAGAGCTACGTCCGGTTCTGGCCGAAGGTCGCGGTTATGGATTCGAAAATACATTCCAAATGCGGCAGCTTCCATCCTGATAGCCGACACTGGTCGAAGCTCAGTCCCGGGGCGATTTCAACCCTATGGCGGCCGAAAGATTATTGATTGGCCAAAAGTCGCGCCCCTTGCTTAGGAAGCAACGCTGGAGGTTCTTGGGGGCTCAACTGTCATATTGACCATTTTAAGGACTTGACTAGAGTGCCTACGATCTGTGTATGCTCTGAGCGCGTTGGCTTCACCTCGCGTTTCAATTGTACGGTACCCCAACAACCAATATTTTAGGCCCAGGAGGCTTTAAAATGAAAATATCAAGAAGAATTTGGCTTGCAGCACTATTGTTCGGCTTCGGAGTTAACACCTTTGCAATCACCGACGGTGGCCTGGATGGCGACGACCATCCTTATGTTGGCTTGATGGTGAATTTCGTAGAAGGTGTCCCTCAAGGTCGATGCAGTGGGACGCTCCTGTCGCCGACTATATTTCTAACAGCTGGCCACTGCACCTTTGGTAGTGATCATGTTGAGATATGGTTTGACGCTGACGTAGAATCTGGGATCCCCGCTAATGGATATCCGTTTGTAGGTGACATAGGCGGCACGCCGTACACGCACCCCATGTACACCAATGACGCCTTCGTCTTGTATGACCTTGGCGTCGTAGTTTTAGATGCGCCGATTGAGATGAACGAGTATGGGGTATTGCCGACGCTAAACCAATTAGATGAACTGAAGACGCGTCGTGGAAAGAAAGATACGACCTTTACTGCGGTGGGATATGGTCTCCAGTACATAAACCCCGTATTTGTCGAGGCTGCAAGGGTTAGGATGTTCGCAACTCCCCGCTTGCTGCAGATAAACGTACCCGGGTTTACCGGTGACTTCTCGCTGCTACTCTCCAACAACCATTCAACAGGTGGAACCTGCTTTGGGGACTCCGGTGGCCCCAACTTCCTTGGCAGCAGCAATACTGTTGCAGGAGTAACATCATTCGGTATAAACGGTAACTGCGCCGGAACAGGCGGCGTTTATCGCGTTGATCGTGTCGACGACCTCCAATGGTTGGCGACCTTCGGGATATTTCCTCCTGAGGAATGAATGTTCTTGGAATTTACGCTCGCTAGTGGTTGCAGCAGGCGAATTCCACGCGGCCCGGCACAGACCGGGCTTTTTTATGGTTGTTCGATTCTGGCCATTACCCGTCCCTCACTTTAATGTTCTTAAATTTCAGCTTTGAATGTTACCTGCCACGGAATAACCTCCGGTGCAATGTCCGGGCCTGGCCGTTGACAGCAGGATTGGCGGCTGCTCGCCAAGGGTCACCTTCGTGAGAAAGGGTAGCTTGTGAAGGAAAAATTAGTTGGCAGTAGGGGGCCAGCCAGGGTCGGTTGAAATCGATGTGCCAGCCTCCACGAGCTCTGTACGCACAAAATCCCTGAATGCCCTTACGCGGGCGGGCGCGCCGTGTCCAGACAAGCTGATGGCGTAGAGAGCGCCTCTGGAAATACTCCACTCTGGGAGCACGGGTAGCAGGGCGCCCGACGCGACGGAAGCCGTTGCCACCAGACTCGGGATCGGCCCAATGCCGCCGCCTGCGACAACCAGACGCAGCAAGCTGGCGTAATCGCTGGTTCGGATTGCTGGAGACACAATGATTTGGTGCGAGCGGC
>CAMYIZ010000077.1 GCA_947258585.1 uncultured Haliea sp.
AGCTCAAACTGATCAAGGTGAGAGCCAAGGGATTTAGAAGCAACGTTCGTTTCCAGAATACGATCTGGTTCTATTTAGGGGGACTCAATCTGAAACATTGACCCACCGGGAAAAGGGAGGACCCATGCATATACAGTATATTAGCCGCGCCGCAGCAAAACCCCAAGAATCGCGTGTCATCAAATGCGGCCACCCTGCGCGCGGAGAGCGCAACAACCGGGGCAGGTTCCCTGCCGGCAACTGCTCCCCTATCGGCAACTGCTCCCCTATCACCTTCTCAAATCCACCAAGATTCGATGACGCTCTGTATCCCTGAACCTCGGCACGCCGATCAATCCATGCAACTACCGGCTTACTTGAGCGAGGCCAGCTTCGGCCTGACGGCCGCTTTGCTACGGACGCCCTTCTTGGCCCTGGGCGCTGCCGCCTTGGCCTTGGCCCTGGGTACTGTCGCCTTGGTCTTGGGCACTGCCGCCTTGGCCTTGGCCGCGGGTAAAGTCGCTTTGGCCTTGGCCTTGGCCGCGGGTAAAGTCGCTTTGGCCTTGGCCTTGGCCTTGGTTTTGGCCTTGGACACTGTCGCCTTGGCCTTCGCTTTTGCCTTGGTCTGGGCGGGTGCCTTGGTCTGGGCGGGTGCCTTGGTCTGGGCCGGTGCCTTGGTCCTGGCGGTGCTCTTCGCCGCCACCGCCGCTTTCCCCGCCATTGTTGCCCCGGCCTTCGCTGCGGCTTTCTTTGGTGTCTTCCGCCGCGCCGCTGTCTTCGGCTTGCCCAATACCGCCGCTTGCAGGTCGGCGTAGGCGGCGTACAGGCACTGCTCGTAGAAGCCCGGATCCGGCATCATTTCCCGACAGGACTGGAACGACACGGCAATCTGCCCGTTGTAGCTGGTCACGGCATGGAACAGGCCCATGTTGTCGATGCAGGGACCGAGGCCGTAGCTGCGCACCACCTGGGCGCCGCCCATGTACAGCGGTACCTGCGGCCCCGGCACGTTGGTGACGATGGTGTTGAATATCGGCTTCATGCCCGCCATCAGGCCGGAGCCCAGGGCCGCGCGCACCCCCAGCG
Organism: uncultured Haliea sp.; assembly: GCA_947258585.1. Classification (GTDB taxonomy): domain Bacteria; phylum Pseudomonadota; class Gammaproteobacteria; order Pseudomonadales; family Halieaceae; genus Haliea. The sequence goes on from CAMYIZ010000077.1 coordinate 1,066, forward strand.
CCGCGAGCTCCGCCGGCAGGCTCTGGGTCATATCGGTCATCAGACGCGCGCCCACGGCCTCGTGGTAGGCCTTGGAACCCACCGCCCCCTCGTGCACCGCCTGCAGGCGCTCCCGCGGGTCGGCAATATCCGTGCGCAGGGCGATAACCATCATCGACACCTGGTTTCCCGCGGCCGCCTCATCCCCGGACTTGCGGACGTTGACCGGCGCACCCGCCACCAGGCTACCCTCGGGCAGCTCACCCTTGTCGAGCAGATACCTGCGCAGGGAGCCACCGACGATACTCAGGATCACATCGTTCACGGTGGCACCGGGGACGGCGTCTTTCATTTTCCGGATCAAGCCCAGATTGAAGTCGGCGGCTCCGAAGACGCGGTGCGGTGAGACTGCCGCATTGAAGCGCGTACGCTCCTTGTCGCCCAGGGTGCGGAACTTGTTCGCCTTGACACCCTGGTGTACCCGGCGCCAGGCCGGGATACCCTCGGTCAACAGCCGCGCAAGCCGGAACGGCGCCCACATATTCACCTTGTAGGCGCGCCAGAGCATCTCGGCCCTGCCCGGGCCCGGGTCGAGCACCGGGGGCGCCTCCTGCCTTGGCGGGGGCGGGGTGGGCGTGAGGTCGTGCAGGGCCGAGATAATCTCGACCCCGGAGGCCCCGTCGATCGCTGCGTGGTGGATCTTGAGAAACATGGCGTAGCAGCCCTTGGGCAGTCCCTCCACATTGTCCAGGCCTTCGATAACGTAGGCTTCCCAGAGCGGGCGGGAACGGTCCAGCGGGCGGGCATGCAATCGCGCCACCAGAATGGACAGCTGCCGCCAGTCACCAGGCTTGGGCAGGGCGATATGGCGGACATGGAACTCCAGGTCGAAATTCTCGTCCTCGACCCAGTAGGGTTGATCCAGGTTGAGTGGAACCATGGCCAGTTTGCGCTTGAATACCGGCGAGCGGTGCAGGCGGCTGGCAAAGGTGTTGAGGATGTCCTTGAACCGCACCAGCTCGGTGCCGGTGGTCGAGGGGTCGTAGATCAGCAGCGGCGCTATGTGCATCGGCGAATTGTTCATTTCTGCGTACAGAAATGTGGCGTCCAGCCCACTCAGTTGATGCATGTGATCACGCCTCCCGCTGTTCCCGTGTGCCGGCTGGCACGCTTTTGGCAGTATAGCCGAGATCAGTCCCTGCGTTTGCGGGTGACCGTCAACCAGTCCAGAACTATCCCGGCTCCCGGAGTAAAGCGCGATATGCGATAGACCACCTGCAGCAGATCCGGGCGCTGGCGCACCCGCAGCTCGACCGAGCGCGGGATAAACCAGGCCACGATCGCCAGGCGCAGCAGGGCGGAGACCAGGAATATCAGTACCACCGAGTGCACTGGCTGCCAGCTCTGGGGCAGCCAGTGCACTGTGCTCGCGAGGGCAGTCGCGAGGTATCCGCCCAGCAGAGCGCCAGCAAAAATGCCCACCGCCCCCAGCGCCGCCTGCACCGCGGCGTAACTGGCAAAATCCGCCCGCGGCGGGCGCAGGTCATAGAGATAGTTGGCGGTACTCAGGGTAAACCCGCCCCAGGCGAGACCGGAGAGTACCTGCACGAACAGCAGATAGTAGAAATCGCTGGAGAGCAGCCACATCGCGGGCACTACCGGGATCAGCAAGCTGCTGGTCACCATCACCCAGCGGTTGCCCCAGCGGTCACAGATCCGGCCCCAGGTCGACAGGGTGAAGAACTGGGTGAGAATGGCGATGCCGGTATTGGCTGCAAACTGCCAGTAGCTGTAGTGCAGGTCCCGCAGCATATAGACACTGAAAAAGGGCGCCGAGATGGCCACCGCCGACTGCATGCCGGCAATGAAGAGACTGTACTGGTAGAAGGTCTTGTCGCGGAACGCCTCCCGGATGCGCCCCAGGGTGGCGGCGAAGGAAATCGCGCCGGCCGTGTCGCTGTGGTCCGGGTCGTGCATCTGCCGCAGCTGCCTGGCCGACAGGCCCCGCCCCACCGCCGCCAGCAGGAACAATACCCCGAAGCAGGCCCAGGCCAGCTCGTAGCGCTGGAAAATGCCCAGCAGTGCGCCGCCGCCGGCGAACACGGTGAAACTGGTAATCATGGTAAGGCGGGTGCGACCGGCAAAAAACGCGCCTCGCCGCCGCGGCGGCACCACGCTGCCCATCCAGCCCCGCCACTGAGGCTGCACAAAGTTGGCACTGGCCTGGTAGACGATGGCCAGCAGAATCAACCAGGTGACCGCCTCCGGCGGGCGCCACAGGGCGATGACGGCCATGCCCAGGACCGACAGTGCCTGCAGTATCACGCCCGTGACAATGGCACGCCGACGGGAAAAACGCGGGCACAACCACACCGACAGCAGTTGGCAGACGGCACCAGCGAGCTGGGGGGCCGCCAGCAGCCAGCCCATCTGTGACAGGCTTGCTCGCAGGGAGATCGCAAACGCGCCGAGGTAGTTGTCGCAGATGCCGGTCATCACCGAGCTGGACACCGCGTCCTTGCGCGAGCGCGCCAGCGTATCGCGCAGCCAGAATGTACGGCGTCTGCTGGGGGGAACTGTGCTCACTGCTCGCCTCGGGAAATCCACGACCTACTGCGCCCGACCCACCGGCGCCCGGTAGACAGCCACCGGGCTCCGGCCTTCGGCCTCCCGGCGAGTTTACGCCAAATGGGGGCCCGCGCGGCGCGACGGGGCCGATGAGTGGCAATAGCTCGCAAAAAAAATTGCGGGGCACTAAACTTCCCCGCTTTCGCATCCTGACCAAGCAGATATCTCAATGCCTCCCGCAACCCTGTCGTCCTCCGGCTCCAGCGCGCTGCGCCGGATAGAGTCCAGCCGCCTGTTTCAGGGGGCCGTCATCGCCATCATCATCCTCTCGGCCCTGACCATCGGTGCCAAGACCTACGAGCTGAGCCCCTGGGTAGAGCGCAGCCTCGGGGTCATGGATACTGCGATCACGGTCTTCTTCCTGCTGGAAATCCTGTTCCGCTTTGCCGCCTGCCCGCACAAGCGGCGCTTCTTCCTCGATGGCTGGAATATTTTCGACACCATCGTGGTGATCGGCAGCCTGATTCCGCTGGACAACTCCGAGGCCGTGTTGCTGGGACGCCTGCTGCGGGTGTTCCGGGTGCTGCGTCTGGTCTCGGTGGTGCCCGAGCTGCGCTTCCTCATCAACTCGCTGCTGAAGGCGATTCCGCGCATGGGCTACATCGCCCTGCTGATGTTCATCATCTTCTATATCTACGCCGCAATCGGCTCCATGTTCTTCGCCGATACCGACGAGGAGCTGTGGGGAGATGTGGCGATCGCCATGCTGACCCTGTTCCGGGTTGCGACCTTCGAGGACTGGACCGATGTCATGTACGCCACCATGGAATCCTATCCGCTGAGCTGGATCTACTACCTGACCTTTATCTTCCTCACCGCTTTCATATTCCTCAATATGATGGTGGGCGCGATCCTGGGGGTGATGACCGCGGAGCAGAACGCCCGCGAGGCCCAACAGGCCCATGACGAACGCGACCGGATCGTCCAGCAGCTGGACGAAGTGCAACATCAGCTGCGGGCACTGACCGCCGCGGTACAAGAGCAGTCGGGCACCCGGCAGCGGGAGTAACGGCGGGAACAGGCCGGCAACCGGGCGATACCGGTACAAGTTCACACCGCACTGGCCTTGCCCGTCCCGTTCCCGGATAATCGCCGCCTTCCCGATATCGCCAGCAGCCACCGCCGGGGCACAACCTGCCCTGCGCCATCCTGCTGCGCCGGCATCCCGCTCACCTACCCGAAGACTTCGCCATGCTCGGTACCCTCAAACAGGAATGGTTCGGCAATATCCGCGGTGACCTGCTCGCCGGCCTGGTTGTCGCCCTGGCCCTGATCCCCGAGGCCATCGCCTTTTCCATTATCGCCGGCGTCGACCCCAAGGTCGGCCTCTACGCTTCCTTTTGTATCGCGGTCGTCATCGCCTTCACCGGCGGACGGCCCGGCATGATCTCTGCCGCCACCGGGGCCATGGCGCTGCTGATGATCACCCTGGTCAGGGAGCACGGGCTCGAGTACCTCCTCGCTGCGACGGTCCTCACCGGCATGCTGCAGATCCTGGCGGGCTTCCTGAGGCTGGGCTCGCTGATGCGCTTTGTATCCCGCTCCGTGGTGACCGGCTTCGTGAATGCCCTGGCGATACTGATCTTCCTGGCCCAGATACCCGAGCTGACCGGCGTCACCTGGCACGTCTATGCCATGACCGCGGCCGGCCTGGGCATCATCTACCTGTTCCCCCTGCTGCCGCGGGTGGGCAAGCTGATACCGTCACCCCTGGTCTGCATCCTGTCCCTGACCGCCGTGGCAATCCTGTTGCAGCTGGATATCCGCACCGTTGGCGACATGGGCGAACTGCCCGACACCCTGCCCGTATTCCTGTGGCCGGACGTCCCGCTGAACCTGGCGACCCTGACCATCATTTTCCCCTATGCCGCCGCGCTGGCCGTTGTCGGCCTGCTGGAGTCGATGATGACCGCGACCATCGTCGATGATCTCACCGATACCGAGAGCGACAAGAACCGTGAGTGCAAGGGCCAGGGGATCGCCAATATCGGCGCCGGCCTGCTCGGGGGCATGGCCGGCTGCGCCATGATCGGTCAATCGGTGATCAACGTGAAATCCGGCGGCCGCGGCCGCCTGTCCTGCTTTGCCGCCGGCGCCTTCCTGCTGTTGATGGTGGTATTCCTCGGAGACTGGCTGACCCGGATCCCGATGGCGGCGCTGGTGGCGGTGATGATCATGGTGTCCATCGGGACGTTCTCCTGGGATTCCATCCGCAATCTGAAACAACATCCCCTGTCCTCCAGCATCGTCATGCTGGCCACCGTCGTTGTGGTAGTCGGCACGCACAACCTGGCCCTGGGGGTACTGGTCGGGGTGCTGCTGGCGGCCCTGTTCTTTGCCAACAAGATCAGCCGCTTCATGCTGGTGAAAGCGGAGGATGAAGGCGACGGCCACCGGGTCTACACTGTCATTGGCCAGGTATTCTTCGCCACCGCCGACGGCTTCATCGCGGCCTTCGACTTCAAAGAGGCCCTGGAGCGTGTCACTATCGATGTGACCGCCGCGCACTTCTGGGACATCACCTCGGTGTCGGCCCTGGACAAGGTGGTCATCAAGTTCCGCCGCGAAGGCGCCGAGGTCAACCTGGTCGGCATGAACGAGGCCAGCGCCACGATCGTCGACCGCTTCGGCGTCCACGACAAGCCGGAAGCCATCGCAACCTTGATGTCCGGGCACTAGGAATCGGGAGTACCACCATGAATAACATAGTCGCCTGTATCGACGGCTCCGCCAGCGCCCGCTGCGTGACCATCGCCGCCGCCTGGGCCAGTGGCCGCCTGGACACCCGCCTGCTGCTGCTGCATGTGCTGGAACGGCCCTCGGCGCCGCCGGCGCAGGACCTGTCCGGGGCGATCGGTCTGGGCAGCCGCGAACACCTGCTGGAAGAGCTGACGGCGCTGGATGAGCGCCGGGAAAAGCTCGCCCTGGAACACGGCAGGCATTTGCTGGAGGACGCGGAAGCGGTCGCTGTTAATGCCGGCGCCCGGGACGTGGCGCGCAAGCAGCGCCACGGAGACCTGGTGGACGCCCTGCGCGACCTGGAGGAGGATACCCGCCTGCTGGTCATGGGCCGCCTGGGCGAGGATCACGACATCGCCGCGCACACCATCGGCTCCCATCTGGAAAGCGTGGTGCGCAGCGTGCACCGGCCGATCATGGTGGTCATGCGGGAATTCGTGGCGCCCCGGCAGTTCATGATCGCCTACGACGGCAGTGCCACCGCGTCCAAGGCGCTGGAGCTGGTGGCCAACAGCCCGCTGCTGGCCGGGCTGCCCTGCCATCTGGTGACCGTGGGTCCGGTGACCGCCGAACAGACCCGGCAGATCGGGCAGGCCCGCGACACCCTCGCGGAGGCCGGCTTCGATGTCACCACCGCCACACTGGAGGGCGAGGTCCAGAGTGCGCTGGGCCAGTACCACCGCGAACAGGGCATCGACCTGATGGTCATGGGCGCCTGGGGGCATTCCCGCATTCGCCAGTTCTTTGTCGGCAGCAACACCACGCGGATGCTCAGCCACAGCGACATCACCCTGTTGCTGCTGCGCTGAGCCGGTCAAGCCCAATCCGGCTCAGAGTGCCCGCAGCAGCATCCGGCCTGACACCACCAGCAGGAAAATGCCGAAGGCCAGGTTCAGCTGCCGAGCACTCAACCGGTGGGCCAGGCGTGCGCCGTAAGGTGCCGACAGGATGGTCGCCGGCGCAATGCAGGCCAGGCCCAGCAGGTTGACGAAGCCGAGGCTGCCGGGCGGCAGGCGCGGATCCCCCCAGCCCGTGGCCACGAAGGCGATGGCGCCGGGCACGCTGATCAGCAGGCCGAACAGGGCCGAGGTGCCCACCGCCCGGTGGATGCTGTGTCCGAGCAGGCTCAGCACGGGCACGCTGAAAGTGCCCCCGCCAATCCCCATCATGCTGGAAAGGCCGCCTATCCCCAGTGGAATCAGCCGGATCCCCGCGCCCCTGGGCGCTTCCTCCACCGGCTCCGGGTTGCGGCCGCCCAACAGCAGCATGCGCAGCCCCAGCAGCACTGCCACCGCGCCGAAGATCAGCGCCAGCACATTGCTGTGCAGCTGCGAAGCCAGCCATGCGCCAAGTACGGAGCCCGCCAGGATATAGCCGCCCCAGTTGCGCGCCAGCTTGAAGTCTACAAAGCCGCGCTGGTGATGCACGCGGGTCGATGACACCGAAGTGAGGATGATCGTCGCCAGCGAGGTCGCCACCGCAATGTGCATGCGAATGGCAGGATCCACGCCCTGGGTGCCAAGGGCGACATCCAGCACTGGCACAATAACAATCCCGCCACCCACTCCCAGCAATCCGGCCATGAGACCGGCAACAATGCCCGTGGCCAGCATCGCCAGCACCAGGGGACCCCACTCAGCGACAAGCTCCATCCTCACTCCTTGCGTAAACAAGCTGCCTGCAGCCACTGTTTCCGGCACCGGCGACCGCGCTATGATGCCACAGCCTTCACGCCATACCGTATCGGGGAGCCTTTTGTGCGCACAATTCACTGCCAGGGACGCGCCATCGCGCCCTCCAAGATCGTCTGCATCGGTCGCAACTATGTGGCTCATATTCAAGAACTGGGCAACGCAGTGCCCGAGGACATGGTGGTCTTCCTGAAACCGAACTCGGCCCTGGGAGACACCCTGTACGCCGCCCGCGGTGAACCCCTGCACTATGAGGGTGAGATCGCCTTCCTGGTCGAGGGCGGCAAGCTGGCCGCCGTCGGCTTCGGTCTCGACCTGACCAAGCGCGGGCTGCAGTCCAGGCTGAAAGAACAGGGCCTGCCCTGGGAACGCGCCAAGGCCTTCGACGGCGCCGCCCTGCTCGGCGATTTCGTACCGCTGGCGGTGCCTGTCGAGCAGCTATCCCTGGAACTGCGCATAGACGGCGAGTTGCGCCAGCAGGGCGGTGTACCCCTGATGCTGTATCCACCGCAGACGATTCTCGACAGTCTGGCAGATTTCATGACGCTGGAGGATGGCGACATCGTGATGACCGGGACCCCGGCAGGGGTGGGCGAGGTCCTCGCCGGCCAGCGCTTCCAGGGCCGTATCCTCGACAAGGGCGTCACCCTGGTGGAAGCCAGCTGGACAGCGCAGTAGGCGTGCGCCGTTCGCGGTACCTTGCGCGGCCGGTAACACCGGTTGCTAGCTACCCGGGGCCGGCACATCCGCGGCCGTGACGGACTCCGCCGCGGCCTTCTCCCGAGCCAGGGCCCGGTCCTCATCATCGACCTCCAGACCCTCCTGGGCATCCGCCCGTCCGGGCTGGTAGCACAACTCCACCACCAGGGCGAAGTGATCCGAGCCGAAGGCGGGCAATCGGCGCAACTCGCTGACCGTGAAGTGGTCGCTGTGGAATAGATGATCCAGGGGCCAGCGGAGCAGGGGATAGCCGGCGTGAAAGGTGTTGAACATCCCGCGCCCCACCCGCGGATCAAGCAGGCCGCTGATCTTGCGAAACAACCGCGTAGTCGTGGACCAGGCGACATCGTTGAGGTCGCCGGTGACGACGACCGGGCCCGTCTCCTTCGCAACCGACTGGGCCACGACCACCAGTTCCGCATCGCGCTCCGTGGATTCGTCGTTCTCGGTCGGGCTCGGTGGCGCCGGGTGCAGGACATGCAGGCGCAGGCGTACCGAGTCCGACAACTCCACGCTGGTGTGAATTGACGGCACCTCCTGCTCCACCAGGTAGGCGACCTCCGTCTCCGCCAGCGGCAGGCGGGAGTAGAGATGCATGCCGTAGAGGTTGTCCTGGGGCACCTTGACACTGAACGGGTAGTCGCGCTCCAGCGTGTCCAGCTGCCCCTGCCACCAGGCATCGGACTCCAGGGTGATCACAATGTCGGGGGCGTTTGCATGCACCAGTTCAAGAAAGCGCTGGGCCTGCCGATTTGGCGTCAGCACGTTCGCGGTCAACAGACGCAGGCAGGGTTTGATGCCATCCGCGGCGAGCACTTCCAGCGGCCACAGGCGGGTATAGGGGAGAATCCACCAGGCATGAAAGAAAATAGCGCCGAGGCACAGGGCAAGGCCAGTAATCAATGGCAGCGCAAAGCCGTATCGCCAACCCAGCAGCAGACCGGCGAGCAGCAGGATGGCTGCCAGCACGGCCAGCTGCAGGCGGGGAAAATCCAGACCGCGAACCCACCAGGCGGGGATGCGCGACAGCGGCAGCAAGGTCGCCACTACCAATACAACAACTGCGCCCCACCACGTCCCCTGTAACATCCCCACCTGGTCTCCGCTATGTTGGCTGACAATCATCCAGCAACGGGTCAGCCTGCCAGAGTACACAGTTTGCAGGATTGTGAAAGCCACGCTTTTACAGTAGCGTTAAGCAAACCATGGAGTGGCCACCCATGCAGCACATCCTGAAACTGGACGTAGCGGGTCAACCACGCGGTTGGATCACGGCCCATGAAGCCGTGACCGCCTACGCTCGCGGAGACGTCATCTACGGCGTCGGGGATCCGTTGCCGCCAATCATGGGCGGAGTGCAGCGCCTCACCGGCCAGCGCTCGCGCATCGACATGCAGCCCATCATTGCCCTGCAGGGCCGTGTCCGCAGCGATTTCAGCCTGCCCCTGTGCAACCGCACCCTGTTCCGCCGGGATGACTACCGCTGCCTCTACTGCGGTCAACAATATGCGCGCGCGGACCTGACCCGGGACCATGTGCTGCCCACCTCCCGCGGCGGACGCGATCGCTGGGAAAACGTGGTCGCCGCCTGCCGTCGCTGCAATTGGGCCAAGGACAACCGCACGCCCGAGGAAGCCGGCATGCCGCTACTGGCGGTGCCTTTCCGCCCCAATACCTGGGAGTGGCATTTCCTGGCCAAGGAGCGGGTGCTGGCAGACCAGATGGATTACCTGTCACAGCAGTTCCGCGCCCTGCGGGCCTGGGCCCACTGACCGGGGAACGTACTCAGCCGCGGAAATAGCGCTGGGGCACGAAGGGCATCTTCGCCACCGTGACCGCTACCGGCTTGCCGCGCACATCCACCACCAGCTGCGTCCCCGGTTCGGCGTCCTCCCGGGACACATAGGCGATGGCAATCGGCACCCCGACACTGGCGCCAAAACACGCCGAGCAGATTTCACCGACCTGTTTACCGTTCCGGTCGAGCACCGTCTGACCCTCCCGCACCGGACGCTTGCCGTCGACCACGAGACCGACCCGGCGCAGCGGAGGTTTGTCCTCGATAAGCCGGAAAATCCTGTCGGCACCGGGAAAGCCGCCGGGTCGTTCACCGCCGGGGCGACGCGCCTTGCCAATGGACCAGACCAGCCCGGCCTGCACAGGATCGATAGCGGCGCTCAGCTCGTGCCCATACAGGCACAGGCCCGCTTCCAGGCGCAGGGAATCGCGGGCGCCCAGGCCAATGGGCTCGACCTCCGGCTGCGCCAGCAGCAGGCGGGCGATTCGCTCGGCGCTGGCCGCGGGCAGGGACAGCTCGAAACCGTCCTCGCCGGTGTAGCCGGAACAGGTGACATACAGTTCCACTCCGTCAACGCTGGCCCGCATGCCGTGCATGAAGGTGAGTGCCGCGGTGTCGGCACAGAGACGGGCCATGACCTCGCGGGCACCGGGCCCCTGCAAGGCCAGCAGGGCGTGATCCGCCAACACCTCCAGGGTCTGGCCCTGCAGATGTGCGCGCAGGTGGGCGATATCCTGTTCCTTGCAACCGGCATTGACCACCAGGAAGAAAGTGTCCGGCCCCCAGCGGGTGATGATCAGGTCGTCCAGGACGCCGCCGGCATCGTTGGTCAGTAGCGCATAGGTCTGGCGATTGTCTGCCAGGCCCGCGACATCCGCGGGGACCAGGGACTCCAGCAGCGCTGCGGATCCCGGGCCGGACAGCACCAGCTGGCCCATATGGGACACATCGAACAGCCCCGCGGCCTGCCGGGTGTGCAGATGCTCCTTGATTATGCCCGCGGGGTACTGCACCGGCATGTCGTAGCCGGCAAAAGGCACCATGCGGGCACCCAGTTCGCGGTGCAGGGCATCGAGGGGAGTGTGCAGCAGGGTCATGGTCTGGGTCTCGGCGGTGGCTGATGAAATGGCAAGCGGGCACTCTACCCAGAGGGCACCCCCTGCGCAAGGCAAGGGGCTTTGCTGCAGGCATGGATGTGTTGATAATGCGCCCTCCACAAATGACAGGAACAACCACCGTGATAAAAGACCCGGCGCAGGTGCGGACCATCAGCCTGATCGGCATGCCCGGTGCAGGCAAAAGCACCGTGGGCGTGTTGCTGGCAAAACTCGCGGGACTCGCCTTCAACGACACCGACCTGGAAATCCAGCTCAGGGCGGGCGCCACCCTGCAGGAAATCATCGACAGCCGCGGCCATGTCGCGTTGCGCGGACTGGAAGAAGAGGTCCTGCTCTCGGTGCCGCTGGAGAACAGTATCATCGCCACCGGTGGCAGCGTGGTCTACAGCGACCGGATCATGCAGCGCCTGCGCCAGGCGGGCCCGGTCATCTACCTGGATGTGCCACTGGCGGCGCTGGAGGCGCGCGTCGCGGCCGCGCCGCCGCGCGGCATTGCCAGCGACGCCAGCCACACTTTTGCCGATATCTATCGCGAACGCACACCGCTGTACGAGCGCCACGCCGACATCATCATCGCAACCGGTGGGCGCGACCCACAGGAGATCGCTCTCGAGATCCTGGCGCGGGCGCGCGGCGCCAGCTGATGCCCACTGGACATGGCCGGACGCGTACGCAGGCGCGGGGACGGACAGCTCACAGGGCCCCTGAGGCCGTCAGGGCGGGCTTCTCCCTTCAATAGCCGGTGGCACGGCTCTTGCTCTCTTTAGTGCAGGCGGCCCGCTGGCAACCTCGTCAGGGACGACAGACTACAGGGACGTAGCCGCGAGTGCAGGGAACCCAGGACCGGGCACGGGCCGCCTTTCCATAAACAACTATTGCCCAGCAGCTCATTCGACAAAATATTTTTGTCACAAATCCAATAAAATTTTGATTTACTCGCTGAAATCACTGAGTGATATTGCGCCGAAATTCAAGGCTATAAATCGTCAGGAGGTGATTTATGACTGAACGCACACAAGAACCCGCCAGCAGTGATGGTCTCGACGATATATTCGAGCCCGCACTGCTCGATATGGCGGACGACGATTTTGACGAGGTTGTGACGGTTTCCACCGAGAAACAGCGCCTCGCCGAAAAACGTCGCCGCGCGGAACAGCGCATAGAGCAGCGCCGCTTGCGCGAAGAGCTGGGCTACTACGACCTGGAACTCGAGGACTTCTAGTCCCCGCTGGCGGGTGCCCCTGTGCACCCGTCTTCCTGCCGGCACCGGAGCAGGTCGCTCGCGAGAGCGACCCTCCTTCTCTACCTCTGCTAGACCTCAACTCCCTGAAAATACCGTGCCACCCGGTCAATCTGGGCCCGTTTGGCTGAGCTGCTGTGGTAGACAAGATTCAGCGGCCGACTGAAGCTGGGCGCCGTGGCGACCGGCGTCAGGCCCCTCCCCGCAAGAGAATCGAGCAGGCTCGCCGGCAGGAAACAGGCGCCGCCGAATTCGGTCAGGAAGTCGCTGGCAAGATCGTTGAGGTTGGTGTGCAGGCGCGGTGGCCGCTGTTCGCCGAAGCGCTTGGTGTGGAAGCGGGCGAAGCCGCCGCCCCAGTCCAGGAACACGTAATTGCCTGCCAGGGCCTCCTCCAGCGTGTCAGCCGGCCGGGAGCTGTACAGCCGCAGGGTCAGGCGGCCGATGGGCACACTCTCCAGCTCCGGCACCCCGGGCGGCTCATAGGCGATGGCCAGGTCCAGGGTGCGATCCAGCAGCTTGCGTATCAGCTCGCCGGACTCGCGGCTTTCAATCCGCAGGGCCACGTCCGGTGCCTCCCGGTGCAGGGCGTGCAGGCGCTGCTGCAGAGGATTGCTCCAGATACCAATCCGCACCCCGAGGTAGACCTGGCTGCTGCGGGCGTCCTCCAGCCGCACCTCCTCGCGGGCGCGGGCCAGCGCCAGCAACACGGTCTCCGCGTGAGACACCAGGCGCTCACCCTCACTGCTCAGCTGGATATTGTTGCGGTGACGGATGAACAGGGCCACGCCCAGCGCCTCCTCCAGCTGCTTGATGCGCGCACTGACCGCCGCCTGGGTGATGAACAGGTTCTCTGCGGCGCGACCAAAATGGCGGGTATTGCGCACCTCGAGGAAAGTGCGCAGCAATTCCGTATCCAAGACCAGTACTCCCCGGGCAGTTCTGCACAGCTTATCCGCTAATGACCGGTAGGCAAACATGCCTCGATTCGCTACATTGCCCTGAATCCCAAGCGCCTGGAGCACTCCACTTGCAGCGACCTGTCTGGCTACTGAGCATGGACTCGGAGCAATTCAACGCCCCACCGACGACGACGGCGGGACTGGCCTCTTTCTACCGCCGCTACGGCGCGGGGGCAGCGTCCACCCGCATTGAGCTGGTGCATTTCCAGCAAGCGGAGGACATCGCATCCTGGCTGGCGGCGTGGCGCGTATCCGGCCCGGCGCAGGTGGCGGAGGCCATCGCCGCCGGCGTCGAGCCAGTACTCGGTTTCAGCGTATACACCTGGAATGCCGCCGAGTTCCTGGCCCTCGCTCGCCAGCTGCGGGCGCTGGCGCCGGCGCTGACCCTGGTCGCCGGCGGGCCCCATGTACAACAGGCGGAGGACTATCTCGGCGCCGAGGCGCTGGATGTCATTTTCCTGGGCGAGGCCGAAGTGACCCTGCAGGAATTCCTCGACAGCGAGGACCGGGGCGCCTGGCATCGCATAGACGGGCTCGCCTATCTCGACGACGGGCGCCTGGTGCGCACCCGGGCACGGGAGCGCTGCCGGGAACTGGACCGGTTTCCCTCACCGCTGGATGTGCTGGAACTGACCCACCCGGACGGCTCCCCCCGCTATGACGCCATTGCCTACGAGACCAGCCGCGGCTGCCCCTTCAAGTGCGCTTTCTGCGAGTGGGGCACCGGCGCCATTGGCAGCAAGATGTACCAGTGGTCCCTGGCGCGGATCCGCGACGATTGGGAAAAGATCACCGCCGCCGGGATCGCCAATATCTGGCTCGCTGACTCCAATTTTGGCGCCCTGAAGCAGGACCTGGCCAAGGCGCAGATGATTGTGGAACTCAAGCAGCGCAGCGGCCTGCCGCGCAGCTTCGCCACGTCCTGGTCCAAGAAACACAGCCGCCAGGTACAGGAAATCGCGCTCCTGCTGCACCGCAACCAGCTGCTGCCGCACTACCAGCTGGCACTGCAGACCCTGACCCCGGAGGCACTGCGCCTGAGCAACCGGCAGAACATGAGCGCCAATGAGTACCAGCCCATCGCCCGGCAGATGTCGGAGCAGGGCGTGCCTATCGCCGCGGAACTGATCTGGGGCCTGCCCGGAGACAACCTGGTGGACTTCGAACGCAATCTGGACAGCCTGCTGGCCACCTTCCCGAACATCAACATTTTCGGCTACACCCTGCTGCCCGGCACCGAGTTCTACGCCCGCCGGGAGGAATACCGGATCGAAGCCATACCGGTGGCGGGCTACGGCAAGGCCAAGGGTGAATACGTGGTCGGCTGCCACAGCTTTTCCCGGGACGAGGGCGAAGAGGGCTACTTCCTGATCAGCGCCCATATCCTGCTGGTCCACGGCCATATCATGCCCCTGACCACGCGCCTGCTGGCGCTGCAGGGCGAGGTTCCGGTGTCACCCCTGCTGCGGGAGTGTCTGCGGGCGGTGGTGGCATCACTGCGGGCGACACTGGCGACCCTGGATGCGAACGACCGCATGTCCCTCTACGAAAACCGCAATGCCATCTACCTGGCCGCGCTGGCGGACCGGGAGCGGCTGTACCGCATTCTGGCGGAGTTACTGGAACGGCACTGCCGGCAGCACGGCAGCGACCCGGCAGCGGCACTGCGGGTGCTGGCACTGGACAGCGCACTCTGTCCCCGCACTGGCGGCGAACAGGAGTTGGTAGCAAACTTCGATTTTCGGGCCGACCGGGTATGTGCCGCCCTGTCGTCGATGACCCTGCCGGCGCCCGGGGACTATGCCTGCGTCGACTGCTCTCTCCGCATCCAGCACCCCGGGGGCGTGGGCGACATACTGAAGGATGCTGACGGCGGCCGCTGGCTGCGAGGGGTTATTACCGCGCCTGTGTCTGCACCCTCTTCTTCTGCCGAGGCAGTCGCGCTAGCATAGGCGGCCCAGAAACCAGGAGTACCGGATATGCCGGAGCTGAAGCGAGAAGTCAGACCCATCGAAGTCAATTATGTCTGCGATGCCTGTGGCAAGGGCATGATGAGCGCCTGCGGCGACATGGACCCCAAAACCGGCGCGATTGATCACCGCTGCATGATCTGCGACCACCAGCAGGTATTCCGCTGGCAACCCTACCCCCGCGTAGAGCACATCGGGCTGGACGAGAAATTCTAGATCCATCAGGCTGCCGCCGGCGCCGCGGCGACAAGGTCCGGCCTCAGGCGGCCGCGGTGCCCCGGCGCGATTCGTACTGCCACTCGAAGACGTTCAACTCAATGAAAATAAAGGCAAACAACCACAGGGACGCGTCCCAGAAGTCGAGGAAGTCACCGGCCACGCCCCAGTAGGCCGCGGCAATGAACAGCAGGCCGTAGAGCACCACCTTCAGGTATTTGTTGAGTTTGAGCACCGATGCCGAGAGCTTGCCCCGCAACTGCAGCCGCACCTCAATTTCCAGCACGACGACCACCAGGATCCAGACGCCGCTGTTGACCACATCGACCCAGGCAAGGCGGCGGGCCGCTTCGAGATTGGCGGCACCGGCGAGCACGTTGAACCCCTGCAGCTGGTAAACCTCCCCCCCCAAAGACGCACAACTGGCCCCATCCAGGGGCACGAAGTCGTCCAGGTTGACCAGCAGTGACCACGACTGGTCCGCCAGCGCGCAGGCGTTTCCGGCAAAGGGCATGACGTCGTAGAGCGGCGCCAGCTCCGCGTAGTAGCCGGTGAAGGCGTAGACGATGGCGATGCCGCACAGGCCCCTGATCCCGTGCAGCGCCCAGCGCACGGGCCCGTGTATCCGGCGGTCGTCGAGGACCGAGGTCTCCAGCTCGAACAGCAGCAACAGCACAACCCAGGCGGCGGTATCGATGGTGGCGGAGAACACCTGCACCAGATGACTCCAGGGAATGGCCCCGGCGCCCATATGGGACAGCGTCAGCAGCTCTTCCTGCAGGAACAGGTAGACGTTGATGCCCAGCAGGACAAAGGTAAGGTACTTGACCGCCGTGAACAGCTGGTAGCGCCGGTCACTGCCAAAGATATTGCCGTTCGCCGCCATGCCCCGGCCCCCTAGACCTGCAGCAGCAGGTGCTCGCGCTCCCAGGAACTGATGACGCGGTTGAACTCCTCGAACTCGTCCAGCTTCACCGCCGCATAGGCGCGCAGGAACAGGTCGCCGATCATGTCCTGCAGCTCGGGCGTGTTGTGCAGGTTGCGCAGCCCTTCCTCCAGCGTGCGCGCGACCTCGACATCATCTTCATTGGCCGTCCCCTGGTGGGGCTGGGTGGGCGTCAGGCCCTGCTTCATGCCCAGATAGCCGCTGGCCAGGGTGGCCGCAATGGCCAGGTAGGGGTTGGCGTCGGCGCCGGGGAAGCGGTTTTCCACCCGGGTAGCCTCTGGCGGCCCCCACGGCACCCGGAACGCGGTCGTGCGGTTGTCCATGCCCCAGTTGAGGTTGATGGGGGCGGAGATTTCCGGGGCCAGGCGGCGATAGGAATTCACATTGGGCGCGTACAGGCTGATCAGCTCCGGGGTATAGCGCTGCAGGCCGGCGATGTAGGACAGGAAGGCCGGCGTGTGCTTGCCGTCCTTGTCGGCGAAAATGTTCTCGCCGGTATCCACCCGGACCACGCTCTGGTGGATGTGCATGGCGCTGCCGGGCTCGCGCTGCATGGGCTTGGCCATGAAGGTCGCGTACATACCGTGCTTGTGGGCGGTCTCCCGCACCGTGCGCTTGAACACGAAAACCTGGTCGGCCAGGCTCATGGCATCGCCGTGGAGGAAATTAATCTCCATCTGGGCGGCGCCGTTCTCGTGAATCAGGGTATCGACCTGCAGCTTCTGCTCATCCGCGTAGTCGTACATGTCCTCCACGAAGTCCTCGAACTCGGCAACCGCATCGATGCTGTAGGACAGCCGCGCCGATTCCCGGCGGCCCGAGCGGCCCTTGGGCGGCATCAACTCATAGTCCGGGTCGGTGTTCTTGGCCACCAGGTAGAACTCCACTTCCGGCGCCACCACCGGCTGCAAACCCTCGGCGGCGTAGAGATCCAGGATGTGCCGCAGGACGTTGCGGGTGGAGAGCGGGTGCCGCTCCCCGTTCATCTTGTAGCAGTCGTGGATGATCTGGGCGGTGGGCTCGCGGGCCCAGGGTACCACGCGCAAGGTAGCCAGATCGGGCTTCAGGATCATGTCGGCGTCGGTTGGCTCGACAAAATCCCAGTGCTCGTCCGAGTATTCCCCGGTCACCGTCTGGATCATGATACTTTCCGGCAGTTTCGGATCCCCCATGCTGAGGAACTGGTGGGCAGGGATGAACTTGCCCCGGGCATTGCCCGTCATATCGGGTACCAGGCATTCCACTTCGGAAATCTTGTGCTGCTTGAGCCACTCTTGAATGGCTTGGGTATCGGTT
Source organism: uncultured Haliea sp. (assembly GCA_947258585.1). Classification (GTDB taxonomy): domain Bacteria; phylum Pseudomonadota; class Gammaproteobacteria; order Pseudomonadales; family Halieaceae; genus Haliea. The sequence continues at coordinate 18,366 of CAMYIZ010000077.1, forward strand.
TTCATACGGGATCCACGACGCGGGAAGCAGCCAGTATCGCAGCAGTGTAATTAAAGCCGCAAGGGGGCTACCCCTAACGTGTTATGCAGCAGATGGCAAGCGCATCCGTATAATGCCCGGATGGAAAATCAAGCTCACGTCGAATCCTGGTACGCAGCCACCGCCAACCAGCAGCTGGAGTTCCCGGCGCTGGCGGGCAGCAGCACGGCTGACGTCTGCATTGTGGGAGGCGGCTACACCGGGCTCTCCACCGCCATTCACCTGCGCCAGCGGGGCTACAGCGTTGTCCTGCTGGAGGCGAACAGGGTCGGCTGGGGCGCGTCCGGGCGCAACGGCGGCCACGTCGGCACCGGCCAGCGCGCCGGCCAGCAGCAGCTGGAAAAGTGGGTGGGGCTGGAGCATGCGAAAGCGCTCTGGCAACTCGGCCTGGAGGCCGTGGACACTGTCTGTAACTTGATTGCCAGCCACCGGATCGACTGTGAGCTGAAGCAGGGCAATCTGCATGTCGCGTCGAAAGCCGGCGATGCCCGCGAGCTGAGGGAGGACGTCGAGCACCTGAACAGCGTCTATGGCTACGACCCGATCCGCTATGTCGACCGCGCGGAGCTGGCGACCATGACTTCCGGCCAGGGCTTCCACGGCGCCTCGCTCGATCCCGGCGCGCGGCATCTGCACCCGCTGAACTACGCCCTTGGACTCGCTCGCGCCGCACGGGACCTGGGGGCGCAGCTGCACGAAGGCAGTCGGGTGACTGGCTACCGGGAGGGGGACAAGGTTACCGTGGACACCGCTAACGGCGCCGTGACCTGCGATTACCTGGTGGTAGCCTGCAATGGCTACCTGGAAAAGCTGGAACCGCGCACCGCCGGCCGGATCATGCCGATCAACAACTACATGCTGGCGACGGAGCCGTTGCCAGAGGCGCTGGCACGGCAGCTGATCCGCGACGATACCTCGATGACCGACACCCTGTTCGTGGTCAACTACTGGAAGCTGTCGGCGGACAACCGCCTGCTGTTTGGCGGCGGCGAGTCCTATACCCGACGCTTTCCCGCCGACATCAAGGGTTTCGTCCGCAAGTACATGCTGCGCATCTATCCCGAACTGGCGGACACCCGCATCGACTATGGCTGGGGCGGCACGCTGGCCATCACCATGAACCGGATGCCCGACTTTGGCCGCCTGTCGTCCCGGGTATTCTATGCCCACGGCTATTCCGGTCACGGCGTGCCCACCGCCACCCTCGCGGGCAAGCTGCTGGCAGAGGTCATCAGCGGCAGCGCCGAGCGCTTCGATGTCATGGCGCGGGTACCTTCCCACCAGTTCCCCGGCGGCACCCTGTTGCGCTGGCCCGGACTGGTGGCCGGCATGCTATTCTACAGCCTTCGCGATCGCCTGGGCTGAGCCCCTGCGCACCGGCATTACAGCTGCAGGCCAGCCGGAGCCGCCAAGACTGGAACCCGCCACTGATGTTCGAGCACTGTCCCACTAACCGCTGCACGCTGCGCCGACAACCGCCGGGGCTTTGCCGCCAGCCATGAACGCCATCGGCAGCAGGAACCGTCAGCAAGTTAGCATTGCCACCGCGCCGGCCGACCCGGAGCGGGACTGGCGCGCGGCCATGCGCGACCTGGTAACCTCCCCGGCAGCCTTGTGCGAGGCCCTGCAGCTGGGCCCCGAACAACTTGGCTGGAGCGACGAGGCGGCGAAGGCGTTCCCGCTTCGGGTACCGCGATCTTTCGTCGCCCGCATGGTACCGGGCGACCCGCGGGACCCCCTCCTGCTGCAGGTGCTGGCCGGGGACCTGGAGCTGCAGGCAACGCCCGGTTTCGGCCCGGACCCCACCGGGGAAACCGGCGCGGCCAACCCCCATCGCGGCATCATCCACAAGTATCGCGGGCGGCTGCTGCTGCTGGTGACCGGCAGCTGCGCGATCCACTGCCGCTACTGCTTCCGCCGCCACTTTCCCTACGCGGACAACCAGAACAGCCGCGATGAATGGTCGTCGGCGCTGGACTACATCAGGCGCGATCCCAGCATCAGTGAAGTTATCCTCAGTGGCGGTGACCCGCTCGTTGCCGGCGATGCCCAACTGGCAGAGCTGGTAGCGCAGCTGGCCATGATTCCCCATGTCAGGCGGCTGCGCGTGCACACCCGCCTGCCCGTCGTGATCCCGCAAAGGGTCACGCCGGAACTGCTGGACGCGCTGTCCAGCCCGCAGCTCCAGACCGTGATCGTGGTGCACTGCAACCACGGCAATGAGGTAGACGGCGAGGTGAGCACCGCCTTCCGCATGATCCGCGAGCACGGCATGACCCTGTTGAACCAGTCCGTGCTGCTGGCGGGCATCAACGACAATGTAGCCGCACTCGTGGGCCTCAGCGAGCGCCTGTTTGAAGCCGGCGTCCTGCCGTACTACCTGCATCTCCTGGACCGGGTGGCGGGTGCCGCGCACTTCGAGGTCAGCGCCGAACGAGCCCAGGCACTGCACCGGGAGATCAGCGCAACGCTGCCGGGCTATCTGGTCCCGCGACTGGTGCGCGAAGTCGCCGGCGCCCCGGCCAAAGTCATGCTGCCGGTTTGACCCGGGGCGCTATACCGGCGAATTAGAAACTGCTGACAAGGAAACCGCCCATGCAAGCACAGGATCAGGAACTCGCAGCGCAGATCCGCGCCCTGCAGGACAAGGAGGCCATTCGGACCCTGAAGTTCCGCTACCTCAATGCCTGCGACGACAAGCAGCCGGAGGTGGTGCGCGACTGCTTCGCCCCCGGCACAATTGCCATCAACTTTGGCCACATCGGGCAATTCGGCAACCGGGAGGATTTTGTCGCCGTCTTTGTCGAGCTCGGCTGCCACGACCACATCGTCGACATGCATCACGCAGAGAACATGATCGTCGACCTCACCGGGCCGGACTCGGCAACGGCAAGGGTGGGGCTGCGTTTTCACAGCATCAACACGCGGGACCAGACCAGCGTGCAACTCGGCGGCCACTACTTCGACGAGATGCAGCGGATCGACGGCCGCTGGCTGATTACCGCCAGTCAGTTCATCGTGCGCTCGGCGCTGATCAAGGATTTCTCGGGCGAGTACGAGAAAGTGGTGTGGGCCGGCAACAGCATGCCCGGCTGAGGTCAAGCGCCCCGGGCACAGGGCCCGCCATCCCAGGCGGGCCCGGGACCAGCCCTAGCGCCGCCCCACGATGTTCGGGTGCAGGAAGGCGAACTGCCCCGAGCCGTGGCCGTTATTGATCTCGATCCGGCCGAAAATCGGCTCCGGAACAGCCATATTGGACTCCGTGCCATGCCGCACGCGCTCCTTGATATGGGCATAGAGATCGTTGTCGAACAGCACCCCCGTATTCTGGTTGAGCAAACCCACCAGCGCCTTGGTAAACACCGAGTGGTTGCCCGCACCGCCGTCCGGCACCGGCACGACCCCGCCCGAGGTCAGTACCGTGCGAGCCCGGTTCTGCAGGTAAAACTTCAGGTTCTGTTCGATTTCGTCCTGCCGCAGCTTGATACCGCCGGAGGTGACGATGCCGCGCCCCGAGTAACAGGAATCGGCGATCACCAGCACATGGTTGGCGGGCAGCATCGCCAGCCAGCGCGCCAGGGCACTGCTGGAGACGCCGTACATTTCCTGGGCACCGGGCGAGGCCGAGGTCGCGTCAACCCCCATCCAGTAGCTGTCAGTGCCATCTTCGGAGCCGTGGCCGGCGTAGTAGATCAACAGGGAGTCCTCGGGCTTGAGGGTCTCCTTGAGTGCATCCACCCGGCGGAAGATGTCGCCGCGGGTGGCGTCCAGTAGCAGCTCTGACTGAAACCGGTAGCGCTGGGTCAGCACCTCGTGTACGGCGCTGGCGTCGTTGTGGGCGAAACTGAGCTGGCGCAGATGCTGGTAGTTGTTGTTGCCGATGACCAGGGCGTAAAACTTGCCCAGCTTGATATCTCCCGGGATACGGATACGGGAGGTATCCGGCAGGGGTTCCAGCACGCTGCGGGTCGCGACCTGCAGGTTCCATTGCTCCCGCAGCTGGGCGACTTCGCGCTGGTAACGCCTGGCTTCCGCGTCCACCTCAGCCAACCTGGACTCCTGGCGGGCGAGCAACGTGTCGCGCTCGTCCAGTTGCCGGCGCAGTTGCGCCAACTCCGTGCTGCGGCTCGACGCCCCGCTATCGGCGGCAGCCACCGCTGCCGCGAGCTGGTCGCGCTCACTGCGGGCCAGGGCCACGGCGTTCTGCAGCTTTGCTCTCTCCACGTTGGCGGCAGTCTCCTGCTGGCGCAACTGGACCAGGGCCGACTCGGTCTGGGCCAGCTTCGCCTCCGCCCTCTGGCGCTCATCGAGCGCTGTGGCCAGCTCGTCCCGCAGGGCCTCGGCCTCCGACTGTTTGCCCGCCAGGGCACCCTGCAATGTCGCAATCTGCTCGCGGCTGGCGGCGAGCGCCTCGGCCTGGCGCTGCCGCTCCGCAGCCAGCAGGCGGGCCTCCTCCCGGGCACTGGCACTACTGTCGGCCGCATCCCGCAGCGCCACAAGCTGGGCATCCATGGCGGCGAGCGCCTGCTGTCCGGCTTCCGCTTCCGCGGCCAGACCGGCGCGCTGGCGTTGCAGCTCGACCAGCTCCTGGTCACGCGAGGACAGCGCGTTGCGGGCTTCCGCCAGCTCCAGCTCCGACATCGCCGACACCCGCTCAAGCTCGCCCTGCAGGCGCCGGTTTTCCAGCTCTACCTGGCGCACACTGGCAACCAGGCTTGCCTGCCTGGCATCAAGAGTGGCTTCCAGACTTTCCAGCTGGAACTGCTGATCCTCAAGCAGCTGCTGCTTTTCCCGCAGGTCGCGCTCCAGTGCCGCCACCCGGCCACTGTCCTCCGGCGCTTGCTGCTCGCGGGCCCGGGCCAGTTGCTGACGCAGGGCGGCCACCTCCCCGGAGGCACCGAGCAGCGCATTGCGCCGCTCGGCAAGACCGGCCTGGGCGTCCGCCAGTTCCAGCCGCAGGGCATCGGCCTCGGCATTGCGGGTGCGCAACTGCCCGGTCAACTGCTCCACGCGCTGCTCTGCTGCAGTCCTGGCGGCCTCCGCGTCCGAGGCCAGCACCAGGTCATCCCCCATCCCGGTGGCCTGGCGCCACAGGTTGGTTGCCAGCAGCGGGTCGCGCGCCACGCCGAGACCATTTTCGTGCAGGTGGGCGAGTCGGCGCAGGGCCGTCACATCGTTTTGTTCGGCAGCCCGCTGGTACCAGGCCATCGCATCGTTATAGCGGGGCTCTGCGAACAGATACTGGTAGACCTCGCCCAGGCGGGTTTGCGCCGAGGGGTCCCCCTCCTCCGCGAGAGGCAGGAAAAACGCCACCGAGGCTTCCGGCGTCGCCCGGTCATAGGCCGTATACTCACCGCCCCGGAGTTCACACACTTTCGCGGTCACATGGGTCAACTGGCGCCGCTCGGGGTAGACGATGCCCCCCAGGCGTCGCACCCGCGGCGGCAGCAGGCAGGGGACAATATCGAATTCCTTCAGCTCCGCCGCACGGCTGGCGAGATCGCCTTCGGGGGCCTGGGCATTACCGCTGACAGCCACCGTAATCAGGCCTGCCAATAAACAACTCTGGATGGTTTTCATAAAGCTCGTTCCCTCCTGGTACTGAAGCGCAATGGTCGGGCCCGGGGCTGGAGAATCAGCGCAGCGTACCCTCGGGCAAGTCTTTACAGCCGGCGATGACGCCCGGGTTGGGCACCTTTTCGGCCAGGGCGGGCAGCAGCCCGCCCAACACCGGGTTGTGGGCATTGATGGCAACACCGCGACAGGCAAAGTCCAGCGCCTCGCGCGGGCGCTCCATCTCCGCCAGCCTCTGTGCCGGCTGTTCATAGGCGGCCGCCAACTGCAACATGCCGCCGGCGGCGGCGCGCTTGCTGGCTTCGTCGGGCGCCTGGCGCAAGACCAGGTCATACACCCATTTCGCCGAACTGGTGCTGCCGTGCAGGAAGTAGCCGCCGCGGTCGAACTCATCGCCGGCAAACGCCGCGTTGGCCATCGCAATATTCTGCGCTCCCTGCTCAAGCCACAGAGCCACCTGTTCCTTGCCGACCGAGGGATCACCGGTGTCCCGGTATTGCACCAGCATCTCATCCACGAAACGTTGCTCCGGCGAAGCGCGATACACCTGCCAGCTTCCTACCGCGACACCGGAAACCAGCAGCAGGGCGGTCACCGCGATCCACGGCCCCGCGTTGCGGGAACGGGTCTGCGGGCCAAAGCTGGCGAGAAACTCCTGGGCATGCCGCGTGCGTTCGCGACGCCGATGGGCAAGACTCTTCAGCAGCGCCTGCCACTGCGCCTGGCGCAGACCCGGAGGTCGCTCTGCGACCAGCTCGTTGCTGCGGGCATCAATTGCGCGTGCGCCATCGAAGGGGTGGCGCCCGGTGAGCAGCAGGTAGGCCACGCAGCCCAGGGCGTAGATGTCATCACGCCTGTCCGGGGACTGGCCCTCGAACATTTCACAGCTGGCGTATTGTGGTGTGAGTGCAAGCAGCGCATCGCCCTCGAAACGGGTGGTATTGCTGGTCGCCAACGCCTCGTCCAGGGTGCGTGCAATGCCGAGATCCAGCACCTTGACCTCGTTGTCCTCGGTCAGAAAGACGTTTCCGGGCTTGAAGTCCGAGTGCACCACCCCGTGATCGTGCATGTACGCCAGCGCTTCGCCGCAACCGCGGATAATGTGCCAGGCCTGGTCCCAGGGCAGGCCCTCCCGGTGCTTGCGGAGAAACTCGTCCAGCGGTTCTCCACGCATGTATTCCATGACCATGAAGACAATGTCGTCATGGCGATCGAAGTGATAGACGCCGACAATATTCGGATGGTTGAGCTGGCGGGAGTTATTGACTTCGCGGCGCAGTGAGGTCAGCGCCTGGGGGTGTTCCTTGAAGCTGTCGCCGAGCACCTTGATCGCGACATAGGGATTCGAATCCTCCAGTTCACGGTCAATGGCCAGGAAAACCTTGCTCATGCCGCCGGCGCCGAGCATGCGCTGGAGCACAAAACGATCCCGCAACACCATCCCGGGGGCAGGTGCGTGGGACTGCAATGGATCAAGCTCGGTGGCGTCACCGGGCAGATCGCCCTGGACTGTCACCTCGTACGTCTTGTTCACGGGCATCTGTCTCGTAGCATGGGCCCGCCTGTAGCGCCCGACAACACAGGCAGTCTTTCATACTAGCCCAGACTCACCGGCAGCGAAAGGTCGCTCCCGGGAGCAGGGAATACCCCTGAGCGACTTGCGCTGCTCCCAAACAGGAGTAGACTCCTTTAAACAAATCAACTAAAAGCAAACAGTGCTCGTCAGTGGCTGGCTTTACGGCACTCTAGCATTGCCATTAACGCCATTCGTCGCAGCAACTGTTGCATTCACGGGGAAGGGCGAACAATGAAAAGAATAACCACCTACGGATTTGTGTTTGGCAGTGCCGTCTGCGCCGCCACCAGCCACGCCCAGCAGGGCCCTGCGACCGATGTGGGCCAGGCACTGGCAGACCAGGGGGCGCCGCAATTTGTCGTCAATGCCGGCGACGCGATCAGGGCCACTTGCCTGGAGCTGGGCGCCAGTGGCCCGCAGACTGGGGAGCGAGCCGATCTGTTCAATCGCTGTCGGGAGATGTCCGGCACGGTGCTGGGCGCCACCGCCAACAATTACAACTTTTCCAGCGCCGGTGAAACCTACAACGCCATTCGCCAGTTCTCCGGCGAGGAAGCATCCAGCCAGTCCCGCCTGGCGACGGAAAGCAGCAACCGCCAGTTCGCGAATCTGGGTGCGCGTATGGACGCCATTCGCCGTGGCGCCCGCTCCAGTATTTCTCCGGTGGCAGTCAATTTCCAGGGGCAGGATCTCAGCGAAGCACTGGCCGGCAGCGCACCCGCTCTGGCCGGTGGTACCGGCGCCGGTGACGAGCGCGACGCGGACACCGGCTGGGCCTGGTTCAGCAACGGCGCCGTCGGCTGGGGCGACCGCGACGAAACCGACAACGAAGGCGGCTACGACTTCGATTCCTGGGGCGTCACCCTGGGTGCCGACTACGCCTTCGACAACGGCCTCGCGGCCGGACTGGCGCTGGGTTACAACAGCTATGACGTCGACCTGGACCGCACCAGCGGCAGCAGCTTCGCGACCAGCTCAGCGGGAGGCAAGATTGAGAGCGATGGCTACAGCCTGTCCGGATTTTTTGTCTATGGCACCGAAAACAGCTATGTCAACGGCATCCTGAGCTACGGCCAGAACGATTTTGACATGCTGCGCAAGGCCCAGATTACCGCCGCACCGGGTGCGACGGGTACGGCGACGGGCCTGGTTGTCGACCGCAGCTTCGACGCCAGCACCGACAGCTCCCAGCTGGGCGCCCAGGCCACCGCCGGCTATGTGTTCGGCAGCGGCGCAACCACGGTAGATGTGTATGCCGGCTTTGACTACCTGGACATCGACATCGATGGCTACCAGGAGAGGGAAACCGGCGGCAGCGGTGGCCTTGCCCTGCGCTATGGCAGCCAGGACACCCAATCCGTGCAATCCATTTTCGGCGTGATGCTACGCCACGCCAGCAGCACCGACTTCGGTGTCCTGCTGCCCTATGCCGGGGCCGAGTGGCGGCACGAGTTTGACAATGAAGCGCAAACGCTTGACTACAGCTACGCCTTCGCCGTACCGGGCAGCACCATACAGTTTCGCTCGCCCACCGATGACCCGGACGAAAACTTCTTCGAGCTGACGCTGGGGCTGTCCGCACAATTTGCCAACAACCTGTTTGCCTTCGTCCAGTACAACAGTACCGCAGGACTTTCCGGTACCAGCGCCAACCTGGTGACCTTCGGCTTGCGCGGGGTCTTCTAGGAAAAATCCGAGTACCATCAGCTTTTTCGGGTTTTTCTTTTGAAAACAGGGCATTATAAACGGCCAAGCGATTCCTGAACGCGAGTTGTGCAGGAGCCCTGCTGCGTTAGGGTGTAGGCCATGACAGACGCCGACAACAGGTTGCAGGCAACCCGGCGCGAGCCCAAACAGGCTCGCTCGCGGCTGCTCGTGGCCTCCATTCGCGAGGCCTGTCGGCGCATCCTGGGCGACAACAGCGCTGAATCCCTCACCGCACAGCGGATCGCCGATGTGGCGGGCGTCACCATTGGCTCCTTCTACCAGTATTACCCCAACAAGGAAGCGGTACTTCTCGATGTCCTGCTCGAGGACGCGCCAGAGGAAGCCGACCAGCTTGCCAGCGAAACCCGCTACCTCGGTACCCTGCGCTGGCAGTCGCTGGAGAACACCCTGCGGGAGCTGGTGGTGGTTACCTGCGAACGGCACCGGCGCCTGCTGCAGCGTCACGGCGAGATCTACCGCGGCTATCACCGCGAAATCGGCTTTGACACCCTGATCCAGGCCAGCGTCCGCCGCTACGCCCCCACCAGTTCGCTGCAAGAGTGGCTGCAGGAAACGCTGCTGCACCACCGGCCCGAAATGCCAGCGGCAACCGCCACTTTCCGCGCCTTCCTGATTGCCACCACCCTGACCGAGTCAAGCGCCCGGGCGGTGGACGAGCACCCGGAATGGCTGGGCAGCGCGGCCTTTCGCGCCGAACTGCAACAGATGCTGCTGGCTCACGCCCTGCACACCGGTCCCGCAGACGCAGCACCCGATCACCCATAACAAAAGGATACCGACTATGAATTACCAGGATGACCCCAGCCTCAACTGGAAGGTACTGGCCCCGCTGGTACCCAATCCCGGCCGCTATCCCACCCTGCCGGCCCTGAACCCACACCAGGAGCTGGCCCTGCTTTGCCGGGTGCTCTTCCGGGAGGGCTACAACGATCACATTGCCGGCCACATCACCCTGCGCCAGGACGACGGCACCATGCTGGTCAACCCCTGGGAACTGGCCTGGGACGAAGTCTGCGCCTCGGACATTCTCACCATTGACGAGGAGGGCAGGATTCTCGACGGCCGCTGGAACGTCACCCCGGCCATCAACGTGCACCGCGACATGCACAGCCTGCGGGAGGACGTGCGGGTGGTGATCCACAATCACCCGGAGTGGGGCTCGGTCTGGGCCGCCTGCAAGCGGGTACCGCCCATCTACGACCAGACCTCGGCACTGGTGGACAGTGACCCGGTCGTGTTCGACGAGTACCACGGCACCGTAAACGATGAAAAAGAGGGCCGCGCTGCCGTCGAGGCCCTGGGCGAACACAAATGGGCCCTGCTCGCCAATCACGGCGTATTCCTGGTCGGCAAGGACGTGCGCCAGGCCCACCTGCGTGCCATCACCCTGGAATGGCGCTGCCGCCTGGCCTGGCGCGTGGAAGCACTCGGCAACGGCAAACCGCTGGATGCGCAAACGGCCGCGGCCACCGGCAAAATGACCGACGGCAACGGTTTTCCGTTCCTGTGGGAAGCGATGGCCAGGCGGGAAATCCGCCGCGACCCGCGCGTCCTCGAATAGCCGCTGGCCGCCGCTTCCCGACCCTTCTACGTATTGAGGAACCCCCATGACGCTGACCGTCAAACCCCTGCAGAACATTGGCGCCGAAGTGAGCGGCTTCGATATCACCCGGCCCTTCAGCGACACGCTACGGCAGGAGTTGCGCGATCTCTGGTACGAGTACGGACTGCTGCTGTTTCGCGGCCAGGCCATTACCCCCGAGAACCAGATTGAATTCAGCCGCATCTTCGGGCCGCTGGAACTGCACCCGCTGAAGGTCAAGACCTCCGACAAATACCCGGAACTGTTCGTGCTGGAAAACGGCACTGAAAAGGACCAGCACATGCTCGCCCGCTACAACGGCGAGACCATCGTCGGCCGCCTGGACTGGCACATGGACCTGCACTATACCGCCCGGCCCAACCACGGCGCCGTGCTCACCGCAGTGCAAGTGCCCTCCGCTGAAGGTCTCACCGGGTTCGGCGACCTCGCCATGGCCTGGGACACCCTGGACGAGGACACCCGGGCCCTGCTGGAGAAACTGGAAGTCGCCTACAGCTTCAGCATGCAGCGCAAGCACATGCGCTATGTGAATCTCGAGGGCTACCAACCCGGCGAGTACCTGCCCAAGAAGCCTTCGGATATCGGCTTCCCCGACTTCGCCGATGCCGTCTATCCCGCAGTCGTCACCCACCCGGTCAGCGGGCGCAAGATCCTGGAGATTGTCGAGCAGTTCCTGGACCGGGTGATCACACCGCAAAAATTCGGGCTCTCCAACGACGAGTCCATCGAGTTGCTGGAGCGCCTGGTGGCCCACACCCGCAAGCCCGAGTTCCACTACTTCCACCAGTGGCAGGAGGGCGACATGGTTCTCTGGGACAACTGGCGCATCATGCACTGTGCGACCGGTACCCCGCCCGGCGTAAAACGGGTGATCAATCGCACCACCATCATGGGGGATGTGACCCTCGGACGGGTGCTGGACGGCGAGTGATGGGTCAGGCGTCGAAGTGACAACAGCGTAGCAGCGGAGGGGGGGTTCCCCTCCAGCTGGAAAGCGTCACCCATTTCCCGCATGGCCGCCGTGCGGGGGTAAATGCGCATCGGCCCATTGGCCACTCCCAACCCCGAAGCGGTGTTGCCGGCCGCACCGGTTCTCAAACCCCTCCCTGCAGCGCTCTTCGTGCCAGCATGCATGACCAGCAAGCCTCCGCCAGCGCCAGGCAAGCCAGCTCAGCGCCGGCCCGGCAATCCCCAACCCGTCTTGCAAGATCGCATCCCGGATAAACTTGCATGTCTCAAACAAGTAGCTACACTCAATGAGGGGCACTGCTCATGCGCGGAGTTCGTCCATTCGACGCAGATTAAGCACCCCGCTCCGGCCCTCGTGGACGCAACCCGTCGAAGATCAAGGACAAGAAGAATAAGGAGGCGCAATGAATACAGCTTTCGGAGCCCGAGTCCCACCCGGGTTCCGCGCACCACTAAAAAAAATAATCTATTTCTCGCAGGAGAGTTATCTATGAAACGAAAAACCAGTATCCGTTCCAGTTTAACCGGGGGTCTCAAGGTAGCGGGATCAGCCTTGTTTCTGGGCATGTTTGCGCTCGTACCCACAGCCTCCGCGGGCGAAGCCAACCTGACTCGCTTTGGGCCAAAAGCCTATGATCGGGACCGGGGAGCACCGACTATCGACTCGGCTGAATTCCGTGCCATCGAGGGTCCTGCCGAACTGGTGCTGCAGGACGATGGCATCGTCAACGCGCGGATCAAGGTCAACGGCCAGGTCGTCGCCGGACCGAAAGACTTCCGCGGCGATGGGGAACTCGTGGTGCCACTGTATCTGTATCCGGAAAACACCATCGAGGTGAGTGTTGCCGGCAAGCCCGGCGGAACGCTCGGCGTTCGCGTGACCCAGTTCACTGAGTCCAGTATCAATGTCCGGGCCAAAATGTACTTTGGCATCAACACCAGCAGCATGGAAAGGCAGCGCGCTTTCTACAGCACGCTTGGACTCAACGGGGAAATTTTTCCTGCAGGGCCACCCTCCTGCGAAGGCTTTGCACAGTCGCTCGGGTTTGAGAAGGACTACCTCATCTTCGTCGCGCTGACCAGCCTCACCGGCGGGCCGCCATGGATCGACACTGTACAGTTCCGGGGCGACTCCTTCCGGGACGACCCACCCTACGCCAAGCTGAACCACATCGGGATGGCCTACGCGACCTACGCAACAACGGACCTCGACGGCGACTACGACTACCTCAGGGGTCGGGGTGTTGAATTTGTCTCTGCGCCAGCTACGGCACCCAACGGCGAACGGTTCGCGTTCCTGAAGGACCAGGATGGCACTTACCTGAAGCTGATCGAAGAGAGTGGCGACAAAACTGCGGGGCCTGATCTGGTGCGGTTGGTGAATACCAACATGAACGTGGCTGATCTTGAACGCTCGCGGGAGTTCTATCGACTGCTGGGTTTCACCGTCGAAGCGGACGGCTCGCAGTATGGCGGCGGCTCCTTCGCCGAGGCCCATGGCTTTGACCATCCGATCGAGTTCGAGGGCGTGGACGTAAGCCTTCCCGGCGACCCGGCTCCGCTCGGTGACAATGAGGGCACACTCCAGCTGCGGCAGTGGAAGACGCCCTTCAACTTCGCTCCGCCCTATGATGGGAAGGTCAATCACCTCGGCATCGACCGGATCGCGTTCTACGTCGACGACCTCAATGCCACCATCCGTGAAATGACCCGGCTCGGGTTCGAGGACCAGCTGATCGGCCCATTCGGCGGTGGTTCCGTCGCAGGCGGTATCGGCATCGTGTTCTATTACGACCCCGACGGGATAAAAGTTGAGTTTTGGGGGCCCGTGTTCGAGCCAAATCCGGACAATGCCTGCCCCCCCACGCCCAACCCTTATCCTGGCTACCCTGACAACTGAGGTCCTTCAAGCCACGCAGAGATGCGTGGCGCTGCACCAAGCCCTGCCTGTTTCGACAGGCGGGGTTCTTCGTACCGAAACTACATCACGTCTGGACACTACACCGCAGAATAAAAAGGAATGGCAGAATGACTATCAGCGCTAGCAAAACGTCAACATCACGATCCCTGTGGCCGACCTGGCTCTCAATCGCGCTGGGATTTCTACTCGGCAACTTCTCGATGGTCGCCATGGCGACGGAAAACCTGCAGGTGAAAAACGAGATCATCAATCTCATGCTCTGCTACGGCGAAGGCACCGACACCTTTGGTGAACCGGGGAACCCGGATGCATTCCTTGACGGACTGGAAATCTACCAGGACTGTTTCACCGAGGACGCCATCTTCAATCTCTGGCCTGCGGGTGCGGACTTCAGCAACCCTCCCCTGGTAAGCATCGCCGGCCCGGATGCCTGGGCTCGAAATATAGTCGACCCTGCCGTGCCGCGAGACCCATTGACCGGACTTTCCATTTCCCGTGGCCAGCACATGCTGACCAACTTCAAGGTAGAAACAAAAGGCAAAACAGGAACACTCACTGCCTACCTGAGTGCCACACGAACGGTCTTCACCCCGAACCCCGACAACCCGGCGAGCGGCACGGTCACCAATGTCTCGGTGGCTACTGGCAGCTACACGCTTTACGTCGAGAAAGTGCAAGGGAAATGGCTCATAAATGAGCTTGACCTGAAGCTGATAAGCCTGGCCAATTACTTCACTGCGGATTGATTGCTAATCGCATCAACCTTGCCTGATGCGGCCCTGGGACCAAGGTTTATTGGGTCCCGGGGGAGACGCTGGATATGCTGAAAGCTGGGGACAGGATCCAGCTTGCCAGTTTTATCGGTTATGATCTAGGCTTCTTTGACGAGGATGTGGGGCGGGTTGAACCCGCCACCAATCCGTTTGGGCTCTTCATCATTAACGGGGGACACCGGTATTCATTAAACTGATTTTGCGAAGATCGTTTAATGGAGAGAATACCGATGTCCCACGCAGGAAACATTCTAGGCATATCCGATCTGGAGGTCGAGCG